>NZ_CP186540.1:837500-1437500 GCF_049389645.1 Alkalibacterium sp. f15 | reverse complement strand
GCAGCTATTCCCGGCTCCGTGCCATCTGTGGTTCCCAAGAATGGTAACTGATACTCCAAAAGATCTACGACTTCGTAATTTGCATCCCCACGTTCGTCTGCCACGCCTTTGACCCATTCGCCTACTTGCGGACTGACACGTCCGTCTCTTGTGCTTCCTAAAATAATACCTATATTCATTTTTTCAGTCATTGTAAAATTCTCCTTTTCTCTTCTGTTATTTAATTTTTTGTTCATTTATTTTAACTATCAAACTTAATCGATAGGTTCCAATCTGCTTTCGATTTCTTCTCGTCTGTCTTCCAAAAAAGGCGGCAATACAAGCTTTTCTCCTAGATGGTCACTCGTTTGATCGACGGTGAATCCGGGTCCGTCTGTCGCAACTTCAAACAGGATGCCATTAGGTTCGCGGAAGTATAAACTCTTGAAGTAATAGCGGTCAACCAAACCGGAAGAGCTGAACCTGTTCTGACGAGCGGTTTCGTCCCAGTGTACCAGTTCTGATTCCTCACTTACTCGAATGGCTAAGTGATGGATACTGCCTCGTCCAGGTTTCTCGTCTGGTCCATCCAAGTGTTTCACCAGGATTTCTCCGTAACTGTCTTCTTTCGCCGTTTGAAAAAGGACTTCAGTCGTGTCTCGATATACCTCTTTGTACTTCAAGGTGTCAGTCAATGTCTTGGTGAAGCGGTCACTGTCCCGCACCGAAATTTCGATTGTCCCCATCCCGCGTATCTGATGCTCCAAAGGCACTTCCGACTGCTCGTAACTTTCCCAAGTATCCATCTCTTCACCGTCAGCCACCAGCAAAACCAACTGGAGTCCATCCGGATCTTCGAATTTCAATGCTTTTCTGTTGGCATACGTCGTTATACTGCCATGGTAGACGTCCAGTTGTTCAAATCGTGATTTCCAATACGTTAGACTCTCGTCAGACGGGATCATCAGACCGATCCGGGTGATAGCATTGGTGCCACGATGCGTTCTGCCAATACTCGGCATCTCGAAGAAGGTCAAACCCGTTCCGGGGCTGCCTGTCTTGTCTCCATAAAACAAATGGTACATCGACGGGTCATCCTGGTTGACGGTTACTTTCACACGCCGTAATCCCATAACATCTTTGTAAAAATGATTCGTTTCTTTGGCATTTTTCACCAACATCGAAATATGATGGTGACCTAAAATAGTCGACATCGTGATTCCTCCTAGTTTATTGATTGATTAGTCAAGTAATAATGCAAAAAAGTAGCTGTCCCTTTTTATTTGTTCAATTCTTTTTCTGTGTGTTTTTGAACTTTAGTCATCAAGGTGTATAGTGTTTTTTGTTCAGATATGGTCAAACAGTCTTCTATGAGAGCGGTTTGAAACGCTAACTGATGCTCAAACACTTCATCCAATTTCGCTTCGCCCTTTTCAGTCAGGCTGATCCATTTTGTTTTCCATTCGATAGTACGTTTGATATGGCCCTCGCGTTCAAGCCTGCTCAACATACGAGAAATGCCACCAGCCGAAACAGTGATTTTATCAGCTAATTCACTTTGCGATAGGGGTTGGTACGTGCCGATCTGATTGAGTACGTCAAATTGGGCAACGGTTATATCATACTGTTTCAAAAAATCATTAGACAGTAACGCACTCTGATGAGTGAACCGTGTGATGCGGACCCAGATCAGTGAAGCTAATGTATTTTTTTTCAACGGTATCATTCCTCTCTATATTATCAGTTTACACGTTAACTGATAATATAGCAAGCTTTTATTTCTCTTAATTCATTTGTCGCTGTTTTCACGCAAAAAGAACCTCCATATAAGAGGTTCTCTTTATTTTAGAGCGCTTTTCTAGTTATGAATGACCTGAACAAACACAAACTTGTCTATTTTACTGGCATTCACTAACCTACTGTATCGATAAATGTCATTAATTCTCTATTAAAATCTTTCGGATTATCTTGATTAGCAATATGATGGGCATCTTTGATGACCGTGATCCTACTGTTCGCCAGAGTATCGTTAAATTTTATATTCATCTTCTTTACGAATGAGGCTTCATGATCACCATAGGCAATCAATGTGGGCTGCTCGATCGGCCCGGATACACCTTCGACCCTATCCCTGATCATACTTTTTGTCATATCTATGATGACACGCTTGCCGGTTCTAGCAGATGTCTTTTCCAAATAATCTTGGGTATGCTTTTTCAAAGCTTTATGTTTAGCGAAGGTTTTGAACATCAGCTTTTTTGGGATCAAGCTGATCAACGGTTTAATTAACGGGATCACCACTTTTAATAGAAAGCTGGACTTAGGATATAATCCCCCTCCACCAATATGAACGGTCGCAATCACTTTTTCAGGATATAGATAGGCGACATGCGAAACGATGAAACTTCCTAAAGACTGACCAACAAAGATAGCTTTATCTACCTTCAAGTGATTCAACAGTCCGACTGAAATTTTTGCACATGTTTTGGAATATCCTAAACGACTATCCAGATGTGAGGATTGGCCATGATTCGGCAAGTCGACAACGATTATTTTGTATGCCTTCTCTAGTTCTGCAACTTGGGAATCAAATGTTTTGTGATCCATCGCTACCCCATGGAAAAATATCAGGGTCGTGTCGTTTTCCGAACCCTTTACTTCATAATATAAAGACCCATTTTGATGTCTGTAAAGCATCTATTCCACCTCCTTATAAGTCGATGGTCCTCTTTATTTTTTCTTCAACAAAAAACCTAGCAGCAAGACCGCTCCAGCTCCAGTCAATCCCCTCTTCACCCCAGTCCAATCCTTTCCAATGTCATGACTTCCGTCTGGTAATGGCGGCGTTTGGGGGTCAAGATACTTTCCTAATTCCTTTAAATAGGGCGTTGGGACAGCCGACTGTTCAATGGTTTACATAAACTCTTGATGTAAATGATTCATCTCATCTTCAGCTTCTTCTAAATGAGCGAACGCTACTTTGTAAAGCTCAACGCCTAAAGCCTTTTTCCAAATCGGGATCATTACTGGCTCTGGTGTCCATTCTGAAAATTTGATGACTGCTGAAGGACTCATTTTGACCCCTACACTTCTCAATGCTTTAAAGGCTTCTCGTTGCGCTCGAATGGCCAAAACAATCGCATCTTGTGTTCGCTCGAATCGTTCTATATCTAAAGAAGCTGCATAAGCAGCTGGGACAAATGACACAATCAAAATGGCGACATGACACTTTAACCAATCATCCATATCTGTTCGAATATCGACCTTGTAGCCTCTCATCGAACCAAGTACGTCCGCAATTTTTTTGGTTCTCTCCCGAATCGTTCCGTCCGCTTCTCCAATTGGAAGGGCCCATTTATTTTTCTCATTTACGGACAACATTCTCATAGCGTGCCCTTCACGTTTTCCACCTGGTAAAGGAAAGCCCATCATGACCCTTTCTTTTCCAAGAGCATCCACTAGTCTTTTTGAACCTTCAGCATTGTTCATCATGAAAAGGAAGGTCGGTACTTTTTTATTTTTTGCTAACGTAGGTAGTATTTCCAGTGCCTTATTTTTCCGCATAGGCACGATGATCAAATCATAATAATCATCTTCATTCAAAGATTCCACAACAGGAACTCGTGTGACAGTCTTCTCTTCAGTTGAATGATCTATTATGACAACACCCTGTTCACGTAACTGATCCAATCGCTCTCCTCTGTCTAAAATAGAGACATCGTGGTTCGCTTCTGCTAAACGTTCTGCAAAAAGACTCCCAAACGGTCCGGCACCATAAATCAAGATTTTCATTTTTTAATCCTCCTTACATTGATATTTTTTCATTCTTTTTGTCTGTCAAAGTGATTTGGACGAAATCTCCGGCTCAAACTTTTTTACAAGTTCTTCGAGTATTCGAACTGTTTTGATTACTTTATCAAGATCGATCAGTTCGATCGTATCTTTTTCGGTGTGAATAACTGTCTCCAACAACTGAAAGATACCTTTGGAGGTAAAGGCAATAACAGGGATGTTTTCCATGGCAAATATCATGTGATCGCCTTGAACCCAGGGCTCGATAAACTCTAGATCGCTATTATCAAGTAATCTGTCTTTCAGCCGGTTTTCCAGTTCCCTTTCACCTTCAATGAACGTGACAGTCGTCGGACTGTTTTTCAGCCCAACGCCATCGCAGTTGATGGCCAATAAAATATCTTGGGGTGCTTTAAGATAGGTGTCCATGTACTTTCGTTGTCCAGGGATCGAATAATAGTCTTCCCCATTCAGCAATAACAGTTCCAGACAGAAATCGATGTCTGCTGGTTTGATCAACTGACTCAGCAACAATAGGATGGCGATGCCGGTTGAGTTATCCAATGCTCCCGGAGTCCCTGATTTCGTATCCATATGCGCCGTCAAGACCACTTTATGTCTCTTTTCAGGATTGAGTCTAGCGATAACGTTAGCTCCATCAGAGTCTTCTCTCGCTGCGTTGATAACCAGTTTTAGTTCCCCGTTATTTTCAAGTAATTTCTCGCCATCAATCTTAGTCACATACATACTGGGGATGACGAAGTCGCCGTCCTCAAAAATGGATTCATCCTTCTCGACAACAGTAACGATGGCTGCCGGATTTTTTTCTTCCAGTACCCGAACGATTTCTTGATGTCTTTCTGGATTGTAAAATGGAAAGCTTTTGGGCATGATCTGTTCCTCTGTCAACTCGCCGTACAGGACTGCTATCTTTTCTGTTAAACTGCTTCTTTTCAGTTCAGCCAGCGTTTCGATTTTTACATAGTCACCGGTGACGCTGCACCCTGTCGTGTAATAGGAAGGCTTGACTGAAATAGTTTCACCTTTAAACGTCAATTCGGCATCTGCCGTTTTGAAATCCAGACAGGAAAATCGCTGTGATTCTACTTCGAAACCTTGATTTTTGAAATAGTTTTCTGCATACGCTTCGATCTTTTTATTGTTAGCCGAACCCGTTAAACGTTCACCAATCTCCATACTGATATACTTTAAGATCTCGTCCAGTTCTTTTAAAAGCTCTTTATTCTGCATGAAACTTCCCTCCTTTTTAACCTATCAGTTAAGGCTCTCATCGCTTGAAGTTCTTCTTCATATATAGTCTTTTATTATATCACTTTATCGGATTTTAATTAAAGAAAGACTATTGATATGGATAGTTTTCAACTGGTAATCGTTAGATGGAACAACGCGACAGCTTGTTCGTTGAGCGATTCAAAGCGAATAAAAAATGCCAACTTCTCTTTAGGAGAAGTTGGCACATTATTTATAAGCTATCTAGTCAGCGTAACTCTTTCGGCGGCTGACAAACGTCACACTTGTGTTGTTTCTTATCTTTAAACTTCGAAAATGTTTTTTCAAACGTGTTTCCACATGCACATTCAAATTGTAGCCTCTGAGAAAAACCGAGGTATTCTGTCGATAGCAACTTGCTTTCCGAATTGTTCTCAACATATTCTTTTATTTTACCGATAGTCCATCGTTTATTCATTTTCTTACACCTCCATATTTTTTCGATAGGCGGAGGCTTTTTAAGCATCCGTTCAAGGTTAAAGCTTAGATATCCTAAGCTCCTTATTATAACATGAGCAGCCACCCCATCAAACAGCTGATTTGAATATCGTTCTCTACATTTACTTATGCGTCATACATATGTCACTTTGTTCTAGAAAGGTATAATTATGTGTCATTTCCAGTGCGTAACACCTCTTTATAAATCAACTAAAGTTGAATGGAATATGTTGAATTGACAGGCTCTCATTTGCCTGATTATCTCTCAAAGAGTTATACTTAAGCTGAAATAACCCCTGTAAATCCCCTGTTGTTAATCTGCCCATTATCTGTTGTGATCGTCTCCAATTTTTATCGTACCGTTAAAAAGGAGTTGGCTGGCATGAAAAAGTTACTCAAAATTTCTGCGGTGCTGATTGGCTTAATGTTGATCGTTGCTGCTGGTTTTCTTATCTATGCAACACGAGGTCTTGATAGAGATATCCCACTGGAAGGTAGAGGTGCTGCTGAGCTGGAAGACGGTCGTTACCAAGGTGAGTATGAGGGAGGTAGATGGTCCAACAAAGTGGAAGTGGTTGTTGAAAATGGAGAAATTACCGATATCATTATAATCGAGGATATGCTTTTTACAACGGCTGAGTTCAGTCAGGGAATCATTGAAAATGTGCTGGAAAATCAGCAGACTGATACGGATGTGGTCACCGGTTCGACGGTCACCTCCCGCGCCTATTTAAAAGCCATTGAAAATGCCCTGGATCCCTAAGAGGAGGAAACAAGATGAAGACCTTGATAGCCTATGCGAGCAAACATGGCTGTACTGAAAAATGTGCGAAATTACTGGAAGAACACTTGGATGGAGAAACAGAGAGAATCAACTTGAAAGAGCAGACTGACGTTGATTTTTCCAAATACGATACAGTCGTGCTTGGCAGTCCAGTATATATAGGGAAGATATTGAAAGAAGTGGATACTTTCGCAAAAACAAATTTAAATGAACTGGAACAAAAAACAATCGGTCTATTTATTTGTGGCATGCAGGAAGAACATACATTGAGAAACGAACTGGAAGTCAATTACCCGACCGAATTACAGGACAAAGCGTTAGTAAGAGAGTGTTTTGGAGGAGCCTTTGACTTCAGTGACATGAATTTCGCAGAAAAAATGATCACAAAAAGAGTGGCAAAAATCGACAAAGATGTCTCTGCTATTCGAGAAGATGTGATACACAGTTTTGCGGAGACACTAAATCAGCAACACTGAGAAATTATTAAATAACCCCTTCTGAGAAAAAAATCAGTATACAGTTCCATGTCAAAAAAGCACTTCAAACATACAAATACCCCATGACATCGACTATGCAATCATGGGGTACAACTATCATTATAGTTAAACAGCATATCTGTTATTCCAACTCTTGGGAAAGGAAAGTTTGTTTCCGTAAATATATCGGATCAGCTGTCCGTGATGCTGGATTTCATGCTCCAAAAGTGTAAAAAGATAGTCGATCTGTGTGTCATTCAAATCTTTAGAATCAACTTGCTCTATGCAGGCTTTGGAACTGCTTTTAAGGCTGTACATTACACTCGAATGAGTAGTTAAATCATTAAGTGAACATGAGAAACCGACCCATTCATTATGAATAACAGCTTGAAGGTAGCTTTCTCTTGCGCCGACGATGCACCAGATTTGTTCACCTATCGTATTCGACGGCAAGTCACCTAGCGTTAATTTCAAGTCTTGAACACTTAAGTTTTTGACAAGGTCATCCGTTAAATCAAATGCAGTGTTGAGTCGTTCCATCAGTTTTTCCATTTCATAAACACCTCTCTTATTAACTCATTATAAAGAAAGTTAAACTCAAAAACTCATTTCTATTTGTAGTGTATAAAATATGTTTTTATATACTGAAATGTTGATTTATCAACGCTTGATCAGTTGCTTAGCTCGAGAAACTGATCAAGTGTTATTTTTAATGTGTAACGCATTATAATTTAATCCAACTGAAATTTTTTTTACAGCAAAACAAAATAGCAATTCATTTAGCTCTCACGGCTATGACCAAACTAGTATCTCTGTATGATACTCACAATGTCATCGCCGTATTTTTTTACCTTGGCCTCGCCAAATCCATCGACTAACTGAAGGTCTTCTCTACTCTTAGGCATCTCATCGATCAAGGCTGTCAATTGCTTATCGCTAAAGATATGATAAGCTCTGATTTCTTCTTCCCGACTCTTATTTAATCGGAAATCCTTCAATTCTTTGAAAATCTTTGTTTCCTTTACCGGTAATGCTTTATGTACTGCTGGTTTTTCTTCTGACGTCAGACTGACTTTTTTATCCATGTCCTGTTTAACAGTTTTCAATTTATAAGGTTCATACTTTTGGGTATAATCTTTCAAACTATCTATGTGTAGATCCAAATAAGATTGTGCCCAAGCCAGCGTATCTTTGTCAGACGTAGCAGAACTATTTGACTGTTTATTTGCTTCTTTCATGTATTTAACCAATTGATCTGCCCTTATTACTTTTTCTCTCACTTCTTTTTCTGCATATCTCGCATTAAGTACCGTCTTTGGATTAGCCAGCACAACGACCGGCTTGTTGAACTCATCAAAATATCTTTTAGAAATAGACTTAGTCAATATATTTCCTCTACTCTCAACTCTAATCTTTTTCATTAAGTCCAGATGACGCTGATTCTGAGTGATCGGAGAATAGATGCCTTCCTTCTTCTTACGCCCTTTAAATTCTGTCGTGCGTATAAAATCGCCCGCATTATTGATGTCGATATTTCCATAAAGATTTTTACATTCAATGATAAAACATAATTTATTTGTAAAAACCAAGTAGTCTATCTGTGCACTTAACTCGCCATCCTCCAGATAAATATCATGCAGGACATACATAGGCATGTGGCTGTTTTTTAGTTCGAATTTTATATTCTTCTCACCAGCAATGCCATACTCCAAGAATTTTATATCTCGCTTCAGGATATTTACCCCGTCCGGATTCAGGGTCGGTTCCAAATCTTTCAGCATTTCTAACTGTTCTTCAGTATTCCCATTCTCTTTAAGAAAGATAGGTTCCTTCACTTTATTAAAAAAACTCATTTGGTAGTCACTCCTTCATATAATGACAAAAACGTTTAATTTCAGCCTGTTTCATACTAGATTGAGTTGATTAACGAAAGCAATCGTATTTTGATTCAACTTCAATAAACCACCTCTTTAGGATTATATTAACATACTGTGAAGTTTATCAATATAAGATATCATATAATTCTTAATAACCTTTTAAAAAAACCTATTCATTTATAACAGAACGGTGAAATGAGTGTTAAACTGTAAGTATCGATATCAACCAAATGAAAGAAGGCAGAAAGAATGACTCAAGTTAAATTAACCACACTTACAAAAAAAGGCGGCTGCGGCTGCAAGATCGGTCCTACTGAATTACGCGAGGTACTTCTTAACCTTCCAGCCCAAAAGAACGACCCAAACCTCCTCGTCGGTTTAGATACCGGTGACGACGCGGGTGTTTATAAATTAACGGATGACCTGGCCATTGTCCAGACCCTTGATTTCTTTACTCCAATCGTTGATGATCCGTATGATTTCGGTCAGATTGCAGCGGCGAATGCCCTGAGTGATGTGTATGCGATGGGCGGAACGCCGATCACTGCACTGAACATCGTGGCTTTTCCCATTTTCGACTTAGATAAAGCGATCCTCACTGACATCTTACGCGGTGCAAGTGATAAATTAAAAGAAGCCGACTGTAACCTTGTCGGGGGACACTCGATCGATGATCAGGAACCCAAATTTGGCCTTTCAGTCACCGGTACGATTCATCCGGATCACATTCATACAAATGCCGGAGCGAAAAAAGGCGACAAACTTATTCTCACAAAACCGATCGGCGTGGGGATTTCGACCACAGCCATCAAAAACAACTTATTGACAGAAGAGGAAACCAGAAACGTTACGCGCGTGATGGCAACACTCAATAAAGCAGCAGCAGAAGTCATGAATCAGCACAACGTCCATGCCTGTACCGACGTAACTGGTTTTGGACTGTTAGGACACCTCACTGAAATGGCCACTGAAAGTCATCAAGCGTTGACCATCCGAAAAGACGACGTCCCTGTCCTTCCTCGTGTGCGTGACCTTGCAGAACAAGGTGCCATTCCAGGTGGATCACGAAATAATTTGAAACATGTAAAAGCTGTTGTCCATTTTGCAGACCATCACGATGAGATCGATCAACTCATTTTAGCAGACGCAGTCACCTCCGGTGGATTACTGATGGCCGTGAGTGAAGCTGACGTTTCAGCATTGCTTGAATCGCTTAAACTTAAAGGGATCGATGCTAAATTGATCGGGGAAGTATCAGACGGCGATGCCGGTCATATCTACGTCAAATAAGGAAGGATACGATTATGTTTAAAGATGTCACACCACTTGAGCTCTATCGCTTAAAAGAAAAAGGACACACCGTTGTCGATGTGCGTTCACCAAAAGAATATGCGGAAGCAACGATTCCAGGCGCGATCAACATACCACTTTTTTCGAATGACGAGCGGGCAGAGGTCGGAACAACCTATAAACAAAAAGGACAGGATGCCGCAAAAGATCTTGGTTTGGAAATTTTTTCAAAAAAACTACCTGTCTTTATCCAGCAATTCAAGGAACTGAAGACACCAGTAACCGTCTTCTGCTGGCGCGGGGGCATGCGCAGTGAAACTGCCGCAACGGTCGTGGGTTTAATGAATATCCCTATAAATCGGTTAACTGGCGGTATCAGAGCTTATCACAGCTGGAATAAAGAACAGCTCGGCACAGTACGCATCCCACCACTGTATGTCTTGAACGGGCATACCGGAAACGGGAAAACGCACATTCTTCTTCAACTGAAGAAAGAGGGCTATCCCGTTATTGATTTGGAAGGTATGGCCCGTCATCGCGGTTCGATTTTTGGTCATATCGGACTGGAACCGAGTAATCAAAGAACGTTCAATCTATTGTTAGGTGAAGCTTTATTACGCTATCAAGACGAAGCTTTCATACTCATAGAGGGGGAAAGCTCACGGGTCGGCAAGATAACGATACCCGAGCACTTCTATCGACATAAAGAAACGAGTCCTCAATTGTTCATTGAGCTTCCCTTAAACGAGCGCGTAAAAAATATTTTAGCAGACTATTCACCTGATGACTATCACGATCAATTTATCGAAGCCTTTCAAGTGATCAAAAGTCGGATTCACACACCCGTGGCGAATGCGATAGCACAGGCACTTGCAGAAAAAGATTACCCCGTCGTAGTAGAGAACCTTTTGACGCATTATTATGACCCGAGGTACAATCATTCAACCGCTTGTGCGGAAAACTTGGTCACATCGATCGAAGAATCGTCAGTGGAAGCTGCGAAAGAACAAGTAAAACAGTACCTTTCAGTGAAACGATAATAGTAAACTAAAAAAAGCATCAAGATTTCGGCCATAATCGGCAGAAAGCTTGATGCTTTTTCAGCTGTGCTGTTAAGAATCGGCATTAAAAAGTAACGTTGACCGTTCCTGCCTTTACAAACGAATACTTGTTACTTCGCTATTGGAGGTGTCCCCTCGGCGTTTGATACAACGGCATCGATTTGGATCAAAGCACCTTCTGGTAAAGCTGATACGCCAACTATGCTTCGAGCAGGAACACCGTCTGGGAAGAATTTTTTATAAACTCCGTCGACAGCATCGATATCCGTAATGTTTTTAAGGAATATATTCACTTTAACCACATCCTCCATCACGTGGTCGACACTTTCTATAATTGCCTTGATGTTTTCCAAGCACTGTCCAGCCTGCTCTTTTACACCACCCGCTACCATTTCATCCGTTTTTGGATCTAGAGGTAATTGAGCAGAAAGATGATTGTAATGGGAAAAAGCGACCGTTTGTGTAGCTAGGGCATCTTTTGGTGCATTTTCCGTATTGTTTGCTTCCAGGATAAGTCCGTGTCTGTCTTCAACGGCTTGTGGTGGTGTCCCGTCTCCATGTGACACCACTGCTTCGACTTGCACCAAAGCATCCATCGGTAATGCCGCAACTGCAATTGTTGTCCGTGCTGGGACATAGGCCACGGCCCTGGCGATAGCTGAGTCTGGGAAGAAGGTCGTGTACACTTCATTCACAGCTTCAACATCCGAGAAGTTTTTAAGATAGATATTGATCTTAACAATATCGTCAAAAGGAACGTCGACACTTTCTAAAATCGCTTTGATGTTCTTCAAGCATTGTCCGGTCTGTTCTTTTACACCACCGGCTACCAGTCTACCCGATTTTGGATCGATCGGTAATTGGGCTGAAAGATTGTTGTAATGCGAAAAAGCGACAGCTTGCGTTGATAAAGCACTCATGGGTGCGTTCGTTGTATTATTTGTAAGTTTTATGAGGTCGCCCGATTGTGGTGCATCTGGAATCGTCCCCTCACCGTGTGAAACCAGTGCATCGATCTGAACCAAAGCATCCATAGGCAGAGCTGAAACTGCGACTACCGTCCGTGTAGGAACATAGGTTGAAAAGAATGTTTTATAAACTTCGTCAATAGCGTCGACATCTTTGATATTCTTAACGAATACAGTGATTTTCACAACGTCGCTCATGACATGGTCGATGCTGTCTACGATTGTCTTGATGTTTTTAAAGCACTGTTCAGCCTGCTCTTTGACCCCGCCCGCTACCAAATCACCAGATTTTGGATCGATAGGTAATTGAGCTGATAGATTATTGTAATGAGAGTAAGCTACAGTCTGTGAATATGGACCGATATTTTTTGGCGCATTTTCCGTATTTCTTGCCAATACTGCATTATAGTCGCTCATGTTTGTATTCTCCTTTTAGAAATTATTTTTAACAGCTCTATTTAGCAACTCGATTTTATGCCTAGTTATATCAAGGCTTCAACCCTTTGATATAACTAGGCCGGAACTTGATATAGCAACAAATAAAGCGGTTACATAATTACGATTATAACAGACTTTTTTTGTTTTGACTACCTGTAGCATGTGATTCTTTTGTTGCGTTTTTGCTTCGACGATAACTGCTAAAGAATGAGTGGAAAAACGTCTTCCTCGCAAGTCAATAATAACCTGGACCGTCGAAGTTGGGACACTAATTTTTCAGGACAGTCCTCAGTCAATACTGTTAATTGAACTTCAAAAAAACACACGCCCCTTAACGATTAAGTTCGTTAAGGGGCGTGTGTTTTTTGAAAGAAATTTTATCTCAGCAACATTTCACGCCATGGACTTTCCTATTCGAATCCTAATCACCTGATAAAACGAGTGGTCATTACTTTTTACTCGATCGATTATTGACAATTACATTGCTTCTTACGCTTTACTGATTCTAACCCAAATTTCATTTTTTCTGAACATAGGTGGGGTAAACGGTGCATTGTAAGAAGCCAACATATAGTTTGATTGCTTTTGATAGCCTTTTTCCTGTATCCACTCTTCCAGTTTTTTCTTCATTTTTGATTCTTTTGATTTGTTGGAAAAACCTGAATAATGTATTGCACCGAACAAGCCTTCATCGAATTTTTTTACCTTTAGATTCGGATTATTCGGCTCTGGTATTTGCTCCCTGTACTTTTCTGGAACAACAAAGGCCATTTTCTTTTTTTCTTCAGTTTCTTCTTGAATAACAGGTACTGTCATTGAGATTTTTTCATTCGCTTTATTGTCGCTGGATATATACTTGAACAAAGTGCCAAATGCACTGTTACTTTCTTCATTATTTAAATTTTCGTACTCGACAATATAAAAATCGACATATTTTCTTATTTCAAAATCCTCTTCTTTCAGCACTACATCATAATCGGGCGTCTCATATTTACTCACAGAATCACTCCATTCATTAAGTTAATGATCTCACTACTATTGTATCATTTCCGATCTCAAACGCTTAACAATCTTATTCCAACTTGTATCATTTCTCGTCCGAACTCTTTGTACATTTTTTGAAATTAATCCCGATCAGTATACAAATTGTGCTAGAATTTAGAAGTAAGGATACTAGACTATGCATTGAAAAGCGAGGATATTAAATGATTGCAAGAACTGAAGAAGATTTTAATGGATTAAAAGAAATCGGTAAAATCTGTGGCGCCATTCGAGATGAATTGGTTCAAAAGACGCAACCGGGAATAACCACAAAAGAACTCGACGACCTGGCAGGAAAACTATTTGAACAAGCCGGTGCGCAGTCAGCGCCCAAACAAATCTATGATTTCCCAGGTTTTACCTGTATCAGCGTGAATGAAGAAGTCGCACACGGCATACCGAGTGACCGGGTCATAGCAGAAGGCGATCTTGTCAATATCGATGTCTCAGGATCCAAGAACGGATATTTTGCAGACACCGGTCTCTCCTTCGTTGTTGGACATGGCAATGCCGCTTTGAAAATGATCTGTGACGTGGCTAAAGAAGCTTTCGAAGCTGGACTTGAGAAAGCAATGCCTGACGCAAAAACAAGTGCGCTCGGAAACGCAGTTCACAACGTAGCGAAACAAAATGGTTTGACCGTTATCAAAAACCTTACTGGACATGGTATCGGACGCTCGATCCATGAGAAACCCGATCACATTTTCAACTTCTTCTCAAAATGGGATGATGTCGTCTTGGAAGAAGGCATGGTCATCGCTTTTGAACCGTTCATCTCCACACTTGAGGAAGAAGTCTTCCAGTCTGATGATGGCTGGACCTTCCTGACTGATGAAAGCTATGTAGCACAATACGAACATACCATCATAATCACAAGTGAGGGACCAGTTGTGACGACCGCTTGATAGGGTCACGTCACATCAAGAAACATATTTTCTCTTGTGTGAAAATGTGATATTCGATTTTTCATCCGCAAAGGAGATGATTTTATGACGATTCCACTTTATGAACCTCTCAATACCTTGAAAAAAATCGATACAGATATCTGGATCGTAGACGGCGGGATAATCAAGATGAACGTTCTGGCCTTTGGTGTTCCCTTTTCAACACGAATGACGATCGTGAAATTAAAGAATCAGTCATTATGGGTCCATTCACCAATCAAACCAGACGAAAAACTATTGACCGAAATCGATAAACTTGGTGAAGTGACGCACTTAATATCACCGAACAGAATTCATTACGCCTATATAGCAGAATGGAAGACCCATTACCCAAAGGCGACTGCCTGGTCGAGCCCTGGTGTCGAAAAACGCGCACAGTCGCAAAATATAAAGGTCGATTTCGATCGTCCCTTGGAAAACGAGGCGCCGGCAGACTGGTCAGCTGATATAAACCAGCTGATTTTTAAAGGAAGTCGCACACTGGAGGAAGTGGTATTTTTCCATAAAGGCAGCAAAACGCTGATCCTCACTGACCTGATCGAGAATTTCGAACCAGCACGCACGACGAATCGTTTTTGGAAAACGGTCTATAAACTAGCCGGTGTCGCTGATCCAAACGGCAAGGCTCCGATCGACTTGCGCCTGACCTTTTTCGGGCAAAAGGAAAAAGCTCGGCATTGCTACAAGCGTATGCTTAGTTGGCAGCCCGAAAAAATCATCCTCGCACACGGTCGCTGGTATGATAAGAACGGGACAGCGGAACTCAAACGTGCCTTTAGCTGGTTGGAAAAATAAGACATATATAGTGATGAAAGACAGATCAAACAAAGGCAGGGACATTTAAGCTGCCACAACAATGTTTGTGGTAAACATAAAGAGGATAGTGACATAATTAATGAAAAAAATAGGAATTACTGCCTCATTCACAACGTGAATGGTCAGTATTCCTATTTTTTTATCCTGTATCTCATTGTGAGCAATACGCGCTGCTAAACCCCTCTTGTTTTTCAGCAGCCTCCCATTAGGCGACTTAGTTTGCTTTGAAATTGTAGAGCGGTTTGATGATGCGGTCTATCGTCACGGTCTCTTTGATCTGTTCGATGATCTCGTCCATTGGTTTATAAGCCATAGGGCTTTCATCCAAGGTCGACAGCTTTACCGAACTGCTCCAGACCTCTTTCATGGTCTTTTTGAAGTCGGCCAGTGCCACCATTTTTTTCGCTTTGGTACGTGACATCAAGCGCCCAGCCCCGTGAGGAGCGGAATAGTTCCAGTCTTCATTGCCCTTGCCGTAGGCGATAATGCTGCCGTCACGCATGTTCAGTGGGATGATGACCCGCTCGTCTTTTTGAGCAGAGATGGCGCCTTTGCGTAAGATCATATTTTCCATGTCAATGTAGTTGTGAATCGTTGAGAAGGCATCCACGGCTGTCCAGTTCATCTGGGCGAGGAGCGTTTCCAGCATGGCTTGTCTGTTCAGTTCGGCATAGTGCTGAGCGATCGTCATGTCGTTCAGGTAATCTGCAAAAGACTCCCCTTTCAAATAAGCCAATTCTTTAGGTATCGTTTGTTCGGCTATGGTTTGAAGGGTGCTTTGAATGTCTTTTTGATTCTCGTCTTTCTTCCTCTGCGCCACTATTGCAGCGTGTGTGTCTCTTTGAGCAATCAGCTCATCATACGCACGGTCTTGGTGGAATTCTGCGATCCGCTTCCCTAAGTTCCGCGACCCACTGTGCACAACGACCGCAATGTGATCCTCGTCATAGGCGTTGATCTCGATGAAGTGATTCCCGCCACCCAATGTCCCAATCGAGGCTTTGGCGCGTTCCAAATCGATTGGTGCTTTAATATCGCGGTACTTGACTAATTTACCGAAGCGGTGGAAGTGGTTCGGCGGTTGTGTGGAAGAGCCACAAGGGATGTAACGGCGGATAACGTCATCCACTCGATCAAACGCAAGGTCTGCAGGGTTGATTTTAACGATTGCGACGCTTAACCCACACCCAATATCTACGCCAACAAGGTTCGGAACGACGGTGTCTGTCACCGTCATCGTTGTGCCGATCGTCGAGCCTGCTCCCTGGTGAGCGTCAGGCATGATGCGGATCCGCGACCCTTTGCTGTGTGGTTGGTTGCAGAAGGTGACGATCTGTTCGATCGCCCCCTCTTCGAGCTTGTCTGCAAATACTTTTGCTTTGTTGTATTTCCCTTCCAATTCAAACATGTGGCTTCTCTCCTTATCCATATGTGACCATACGTCTGTTACGCGACAGGCAGTTGGCTGCGGTCGTTCACGCGGTGACTGGCGACGACGTGCTTGACGACCGCCGTATCGATCGACCCGTGACATGTTGGGCAAGTGAACATGTGTGTGAGGCTGTCTTCGTATTCATCGAGGGTGATATCTAAGTCACGCTCTGTTTGTATCAGAAAGTCTTGTCCTTTAGCTAACCGCTCAGTCAACCCAGTTAACTGAGCGGTTGTGCGACGCCAATTGTCTCAGATGTTTCACACTATTTGGGAAATAAGTAGGTCTAACAATGAGTGATTCTTGAAAGTTAAACATGTCCATTCGCCCGTGGTATTGTTTCTATTATTATACCAAAAAAGTTGATATCTTACCGATAAGAACGGTAGGGTATCAACTTTTTCAGGACTTTTTCAACAGCTCACAAACGTCCCTGCCTCTTTTTAGTTTTTCGAAGTCTGTTATAGTGAAAAATCGCACTCGTATGATTGAAATGACTGGTTTGCGACTAGTTCTGAAGCTTATCCTTCTACTTCTGAATACCTCTATCTTTTTTTGATTCATTGAGATGAAACTCGAGATGCTCTTCAATGTATGTTGAAATCGTATAGTAGCTGTGGTCATGCCCTTTTTGCATGCGAACGGTCAAAGGATAATCCCTCTCTTTTGCAGCTTCGGCTAACTTAGCCGGTTCCAGTTCTTTCTTATAAAAAGGATCGGCATCGCCCTGGTCGATCAGGATAGGTACTATCTTACCTGACTGTTGCTTCAGCAATTCCAATGCATCCCACTCAGCCCACCTACTTTTATCGTCTCCAAGATAATTCTCAAATGCTTTCACACCCCAGGGTACCTGGCTTGGGTTAACGATCGGCGCAAATGCTGTGATCGACTGGAATCGTTCTGGATTTTTCAGTCCTAAAACCAGTGCGCCGTGACCACCCATTGAATGTCCCGAAATAAATTCAGGCCCATTCAAATCAAATTCGTCCCGCATTAAACTGGTTAATTCTTCTATTATATAGTCATACATTTTATAGTGAGCCGCCCACGGTTCTTCAGTGGCATTAAGGTAAAAGCCGGCTCCCTGTCCTAAGTCATAATCTTTTGAGTCAGCTATCTCTTCTCCTCTGGGACTCGTGTCCGGCATGATCATGGCGATCCCTAGACGCGCTGCTGCTCTTTGAGCACCCGCTTTATGAGTGAAGTTATCATCGGTACACGTCAACCCTGACAGCCACCATAACAAAGGCGGCTCAGGAAATCTGTCTTTATTCGGTAAAAACAGGCTGAACGTCATCGGACAGCCCAGTACTTCAGACGTGTGACGATACTTGTATTGTACCCCGTCGAAAATACGATGTTCTTCTAAAAGTTCTACTTTTGACATGCCTTTTCCTCCTCGATTTCTGATGAACTAAAGTAATATTGAATTCAACTTTTAGTAAGCTAAAACTGTACGGATGGATTCACCCTTGTGTAAGAGGTCGAAGGCTTCATTGATCTCTTTAAATTCCAAGTTGTGCGTAATAAATGAATCCAAATCGATTTCACCGTTCATATAATCCAGAACCATTCCTGGCAGTTCCGTTCTTCCTTTTACGCCGCCAAATGCTGACCCGCGCCAGACACGTCCGGTAACAAGTTGAAATGGGCGTGTACTGATTTCTTTCCCGGCACCTGCGACACCAAGGATGATGCTTTCGCCCCATCCTTTGTGGCAACATTCCAGTGCAGATCTCATGACATCGACGTTCCCGATACATTCAAAGCTATAATCCACTCCGCCATCTGTCATTTCGACAATGACTTCCTGGATCGGACGGTCATGTTCTTTAGGATTGACAAAGTCCGTCGCACCCATCTTTTTAGCTAATTCCCATTTTTTGGGATTGATATCGATGGCAATGATCCGTTTAGCTTTCGCTTTTTTCAAACCTTGAATGGCAGCCAAGCCGATCGCGCCCAGGCCGAAGACGGCAGTGACTGCGCCTTCTTCAACTTTCGCTGTGTTTTTAACAGCACCCATGCCCGTTGTTACGCCGCAACCAAGTAAACATACTTTTTCTAATGGCGCATTTTCGTCGACTTTTACCAGGTTGACATCATTTACGACGGTGTATTCACTGAAGGTGCTGGTGCCCATGTAGTGATAGATCGGCTCGCCCTTATATGAAAAACGCGTCGTTCCATCTTTCATCAGTCCTTTGCCTTGAGTCTCACGGACTGAACTGCATAAATTTGTTTTCCCGGAAAGACAGAACTTACACTTTCCACATTCTGCTGTATAAAGTGGGATGACGTGATCGCCCGGTTTGAAGGATGTAACACCCTTCCCGACAGATTCAACGATTCCTCCACCTTCATGGCCTAAAACTGCTGGAAAGACGCCTTCTGGGTCCTCTCCAGACAACGTAAAGGCATCTGTATGACAAACGGACGTATACAATATCTTTACCCTTACTTCATTTTCTTTTGGTTCTTCAACATCGATTTCGACAATTTCAAGGGGTTCATTTGGACCAAATGCTACTGCGGCTCTGCTTTTCATATTTTTCCTGCTTTCTTTTGTTTGTACTTCTTCATTAACTCATTATACATCCTAAACGTGTTAAACCTCATTCATTTGATTGCCTTTAAAGGAAAGACCTCTTGTAGTGTTAGAGTCTCGTTCTTCCCAATGTCCCATTGTATTGGATATTGGGAAGAAAGTTAATACTGACATATTTGTCACCATAGGGTATACTCAAGTTTCGAGAAAGGATTTGAATCAGACCATGCTACATAAAGGAAAAGAATTCCATACGAACAAAGACTTGGCCTTATCTGTTATTGGAGGACGTTGGAAAATTGCAATCGTCTGGGCACTACTCCAAGAATCTCCCTTACGACTAAGTGAATTTCAAAAGATTTTCCCAGATATCAACCAGCGGATGCTGATCCGTCAACTAAGAGAATTAGAGGAAGATCAGATCATCCAGCGAACCGTTTACCCGGTGGTCCCTCCCAAAGTGGACTATAGATTAACTGAAATCGGACTGAGTCTCGATCCAGTCGTAACAGCCATTTGTGACTGGGGAGATAGTTTTCATGCGTTTCTAAAATCAAATTAGAGATATTCAAAAGGCAGTTTTTTTCACTTTCTGTTCTGGGATAATTCATCTTAAGATAGTTAAAAATTGGACTTTAGGATGCTAAAAAAATATCGGTTGAATCTGTTAGTTGTAGTTAGAAAAAGTTGAGCTATCGAGTCTTTTGCCCTTCAAACCCATACTATGATGAAAAGTTAAATCATATAAAGGACCAGTACAATTATTGCTGATCCTTTATTATTGTTCTACTATTCTACAAGTGTGTATAGTGCTACAATAGTATTAGCATATCTTTTACTTGTTCTTTTACCTAAAAAAATTTAAATCAATCAGCCAGTATTGAATACTCAGAAATCAAACTACCCTTGAAAAGAGGCTCATTATGGATACATCGGTGTTAAAGGTTTCAAACATAACAAAGCAGATCAAGAAAATCCAGATCATAAAAGATGTCAGTTTTGATATCAAACAGGGGGAAATATTAGGTTTTTTAGGACCCAATGGTTCTGGAAAAACGACGACTTTAAGGATGCTCGTAGGTTTATCAAAGCCTACTTCCGGAGATATAAAAATCTGTGGATATTCCATTAAAAAAGATTTTGTAAAGGCGATGTCTAATGTTGGTTGTATTATAGAAGGTCCAGATCTTTATGATTATATGAGTGGATATAAAAATCTTGAACTGCTCGGCAGCATGTCAAAAGATGTGACTAAAAAAGATATCGATGACGCTGTAAAATTAGTCGGTATGGAAAATCGGATCCATGATAAAGTTGAAGTTTATTCCATGGGAATGAAACAACGGATCGGTTTAGCTCAAGCGCTGATTCACAAACCCAAACTATTGATTTTAGACGAACCGACAAACGGACTTGATCCTCAAGGCATCCATGAGTTTAGAGAAATCGTAAAAAATTTGGCTAGAGAAAAAGGTATCTCAGTCTTGATTTCTTCGCATCTGATCAGTGAAGTTCAATTGATGTGTGATCGCGTCAGTATTATAAATAACGGAAGCATCATCAGGAATGCCACAATAGATGACCTTCTATCGACTGGTGAAGTCGTTTGGACACTGGATGATCCAAAAAAGGCACAAGCGATACTCAAAAATAAATTTAATATAGCTTCATCTATTGAGGCAGAAAATCTAAAGGCATTAGTTGACGTAGAGATGCTTGCAGAAATAAATAAAACATTATTTAATTTAGGTTTTGAAATCAAGTATGTTGAAAATAAAAAGAGAACACTGGAAGATTTATTTTTAACACTTACAGGTGAAAACAAAATCTAGCAAAGGTGTGATATTATGCTTTCGTTGACGCAAAATGAAGTAATGAAGATTATTTTGAAGAAAAAAATGCTGCTGATCATTGTTTTACTTTTGATTTTTGTAGGTCTATTCTCCTATGGACAAAAATATTCTTATGACCGAAACATACAACAATTTGAAGCAGAATCTGGTGGGATCGCCTATGATTGGGAATCCCTTACCGCCCAAAGGCTCAGCGATCTGGAAGAACGCAGTAGCGATGAATTCATACCTGAGGAAGTGAGAGCATCTATCGATAGAGAAATTCAGCAGCTGACTTATTTTATTGAGAACGACATCAATCCAATCACGCCTACTGCCTCTAAATTTAATGTTGAATTTGTAGAACAAGGCATCACCTTGTTCATCCCGCTACTCATCGTCATTTTGGCTGCAGATTTAGTTTCCAGTGAATTCTCCAAAAAAACGATCAAAATCTTACTCACACGAGCAGTCCCCAGGTGGAAAGTGTTGTTGAGCAAGTATATTGCCCTTTTGATCATGACAACAGTGTTAGTATTTATTATCGGCATCATCTCAACTTTGGTAGCCTATTTATTCTTCCAAGAATGGGGATTCAGTGAACCCGTCGTGACCGGCTTTAGTTTGTTTGAAGGCTCATTAGATTCAGATTCAACTATCTTGATCTCCCGCTTTCAATATACTTTATTGATCTATTCTCTATTGTGGTTTGTCTCCATCATAGTAGCCTCTATAACGCTGTTGATTTCCGTTATCGTTGACAACAGTTCTTCAGCTATAGGCATCTTGATGGCGTCTCTGATCGGCGGTCAATTTTTACAGTTTTTCTTATCTGAATGGGAACTCGTCAAATACTTTTTCGTGACCAATTTGGATCTGACGCGCTATTTGACCGGCTCCTATCAACCTGTCGAAGGAATGAGTTTGAACTTTTCTATTCTAATACTAAGTGGTTGGGCCGTAGTGTCATTGCTGATAAGTTTTATCGTATTTAATCGCAAAGATGTATTGGTTTAAGTCGATTTTCAAGGAGGATAACTATGTATAAAAAAGTGATATGGCCCCTATTATTGTTGAGTGCATTAGCCCTATCGATCCTATTTGTCTCAGGTTTCGTTGCCTCTATCGTTATAAGTAGGAGTGAAGAAACCGTTTATACAGAAGACCCGATGGAAGAATCAATCACTACACCCGAAGAAGACATGATTCCAGCGGAACCGTCTGATATACTCATTCTTGGAGACTCTATCGGATTTGGATTCGGTGACGAAGAAAATTTAGGTATAGGAGAAAGATACCTCGCTTTACTGGCTGACGAAAATGCAGATGAAAAGACCCTTACAAACATCTCAGTACCCGGCTATGACAGCAATCAACTTGCAGATTTAATTGGAAGCGGAGAACATAATTCCAGCATTTCAAATGCACAGTTGATCATTATTTCAATTGGCGGAAATGATTTGAATCGTCTGGAATACGAAGACAATTTAACTTTAACGCTTGCCTTTGAAGAAGCCCTCAACTCCTACAAAGAAAATCTGGCCTTTGTAGTCAGAGAGATTCGAGCCATCAATCCAGATGCACAATTGGCCTTCATAGGTTTGTACAATCCTTATAGCCAGGAAGAACCCCAAAATGCCAGATTACTTTTAGAATGGAATTACGAAACGCATTTAATAGTAGATTCGGATGTTAACTTTGTATTTATACCAACATATGAATTGTTTCAATATCATTTAAGCGACTATCTCTCTATCGATGAATTCCATCCAAATGGATCAGGTTATCAAGTTATAGCAGAAGAACTTTATCGGATATTGAACTAGAGAAGTGTAAAGCATTGAAAAGAGATATGGAATAATAGTTTATCTATCAGTTATCAAAAATCAGGGCATACTATGTTCATGAAGGAGTGGTTTTATTTTTACATTGGGAAGAAATATAGATTTTAGTTACAGAACAAATCAGATCATCGTACTCTTTACACTTTTAGTAGCGGCTATAGGTTGGATTTTAACAGGAGAAATTTCATCAGGGCTATATATAGGCGGTGGCGTCTTTTTGACCTGGGCACTTTCCAGAGAACTTGATTCAAAACATCAGTATTCAGCATTTATAGCCGCTGCCTTTTCACTTTTAAATTTACTCTATTATGAAAATGTTCAGCTCCTAGTGATTTTCTGGATACTTCTAATGATGAGAATAGTAAATGGCATTACAGGAAAAGAGCTGACCGTTTTCGATATATATTCAGTACTGGGGTTCACTGTTTACCTATCTTTTAACGATGAAAACAGTGTCTACTTACTTATATTTCTTTTAGCTATGACGTTTGTCACAAAAACGAGGGAAAAAGCAAAAGTGGTATTAATAGCTAGTGGGATTGGGTTGGCATTTTTTATAGCGGAGAGTTTTTTCATGAACTATTTATCCTTCAATAATATAGATTATTTAGACCCTATAACCCTATTTGTAATTGCCACATTGTGTCTATCGTTTATATTGTTTTGGTTTTTATCAAAAGTTGAAACCAAAGATGATAGAGGTAAGAGCGTAAACAGATCCAGACTCTTAGCAAGTCAAATGTTGTATAGTGCGACTGTTCTTCTGTTGTTTTTCTTTGGTGACATGAGTCTGAACAATCTAATTATATATATTTCAGCTATATTGGGTGTAGCCATTTACTTTATTGGATTCACGCTTTCAAGTAGGGTGCGTTCCGATTAAAAACTTGCGTCGGTTTCTGCTGTAGTTATTTATAATAAAAGTAGCATACCTTATTATAGGGCTAACTAGATTTATATACTTTTTTTATGGTATATTATGATGTATAAAAACTGAAAGAGGTGCATTATGGATAAGAAAAGACTTATTATTTACCCTATATTATTTTTAGTAACGCTGGCAATTGCCACACAAGGCTTTACTAATTTAGGTTTGGATGGACTAATTGTTCCATTACTTTTTACCTTTGCTTATTTCACCATAATCTTTGTTATAGCAACCGTGATCAAAAACAATTCAATTGTCGACATTGGTTGGGGCATGGGTTTTGTTGTTGGTAGTTGGCTTACCCTATTGGTGACTGAAGAGCCCACCATTTTATCGTATGTGATTGTTGGCTTTATTACTGTATGGGGTCTCAGATTATCATTACGTTTATTGAAAAGAAATTACGGAAAACCCGAGGATTTCCGATACGCACAGTGGCGTGAAGAGTGGGGAGAGAAAGTCGTCCTCATTGCCTTTTTCAGAGTGTTTATGGTTCAAGGCATTATCAACTTTATCGTTGGATCTGCCAGCTATACAGTAATCAAATACAACGAATTCAGTTTTGATGCAGCTCATCAGTATTTCGTTTACGCTGGATTGCTTATTGCGCTAGTCGGACTAATCTTTGAAGTGGTTGGTGACGAACAATTAAGACAGCACATCAGTAAAAAAACAGGTAAACTGCTACAATCAGGCCTATGGTCGGTCACACGTCATCCAAACTATTTTGGAGAGATATTAATTTGGATCGGATTATATGCCAGTGGTATTACGTTGTTCTTTACTGGTTCCGTGAACCCAATTTATTATATCTTGTTAGCTATCTCACCTATTTTAATGAGTACCGTATTGATCAAAATATCCACTCCATTACTAGAGAAAAACATGGAGAAATATGATGAATGGGAAGAATACACACAGAGAGTACCAATGCTTTTCCCTTGGGCTAAAAAATAATTTAGCCTGGTAAGTTGTTAAAGACACTTTGATAGATGAAGTATACGAAGCTGTGTGAGAGGAATGAGTTATCTATTCCTCTCACACAGCTTTTTAATATGTTCTATCGGAGCGGAAAGCCCTAATCAACTTGATCCCTCTGACTCTTGAAATAGGTATTGAAATTTAGTGTACTAATTGTCTGTAAAGGGAATATAATAAATATAAACAATCATTGAAACACTGCCTTGCATTAAATTACTGGTAAGTATTTATTAGCAACTTGTAAAGGACGGATGCTATATGGATATCACAAACTTGATTGAAGTAAAAACAAGACAGGAGTTGCGTGCCTGGCTTGAAGAGAATGCAGCTACAGAGACATTCTGTTGGATAGTTATCAGTTCGGCTAAACAAATAGATGGGATTCACTATTTAGATGCAGTTGAAGAGGCCCTGTGCTTTGGTTGGATCGACGGTATCCGAAAAACATTACCTAGTGGAAAGTCTGCCCAGAGATTCTCTCCCAGACGAAAGAACAGCAACTGGACAGAGTTGAATAAAGAACGGGTCCGACGATTGGAAAAAATGGGCTTGATGAAAGAAAGTGGCAGACAGGTCCTGCCAGATATGTCCCCTAGTTCGTTTAAAATCGACCCTGAGATCGAGGAACGTTTGAAAGCGGATGAAGACCTGTATCATAACTTTCTCGCCTTACCTGAGCTTTACAGACGAATTCGCTTAGATAATATCCAAGGCAACGAGAATCAACCTGATCTGTTTAATAGAAGACTGGATAAGTTTATTTTAAATACTCGTGACAACAAGCTTTATGGCCAATGGAATGATAATGGCCGCCTGATCGACTACTAGTTGGAAAGTTATAATATGGTCATTGATCGATTTGATATACCGTGGAAATCTAACAGCACCGCAAGCAATTTTTTGTCTTAACATTAGAAATAACATCACGAACCCTTAAATGTCTGAGGTTTCGTGATGTTTTTCCGTTCCTGAGGCAGCTGCAACTTAGCTTTTTTTGCCTTTGTTAAACTTTACCGACACGTTTCGCAAGCCATTTTCTTCAAATTCCTTTTGGTATATATCCTCTCTAGACCAGTACTTTTTCAAATCTTCATCCTTGTCAGAGATCTCTCCAGTCAACATTATCAGTTTCTGCGTATCTCGCGTGGCTAACCGTGAGGCTAATTCTGTCCAGAAGATTTCATCGTCGTAATCCTCAATATATTCCTGAACTTTTCCTGACTCATATTCCCTTGTTTCAAAGTGCCTATCGTATTCTTTATCATATTTAATGTTATCCTCTTGTCCCATTTGTTTTGCAAACGAATAGATATACTCTCGAAGCTCCTCATATTCCTCTACTGTATCATCAGTGCGAATACCGTTAACAACCATATCTCCTAAATGAATCAAATCTATGAGTGAGCGATACTGTTTCTTCGTGAAGTTGATTTTCATGGGTAAGCTCCTTATATTTAAATTTATAGTTAAATAATTTCTTCAATTATATAGTATCATACTACGCGGCTTATCAGTCTCTCAAGCAATATGAAAAGCAAAAAATACACTTCCCCTTCCGAACGGTTATGTCCAGTAAGAGGAGTGTATTTTAAATAATGAGTAACTACATAAAAACCTATTCAATATCTAAAGAAAAAGCATAAGTTGCTGTACCTTGTTCCCAGTGTGCCAGCACTTCGTAAATAACTATGCCTTCACCTGATAGAACTACTTCATCTGATTCGCTAAGAATGGCGTTGTCTTCATCCCATATCCTCACAGTGTAACGATCTGGTTGTTCTTCGAAACCAAGATCGATAGTTGTGTCCGCCGTGACTTCCATTGGATCAATAATGCTGACTAATTCTGGCGGAGCAGCAGCATCTACTTCTGTTGCAGTTACTGTCCCGTCCTCATTTTCAACACTCCAGCTATACGTACCAAGAACAGGGTCAAGAATTTCTTCTCCAGCATAAAGAGTTAAACCTGGTGGCTCTGGAAAATTTTCTTCAAAAGACTCTTTCGTATCGTCGTCATTGCTGACTTGCCTAGTTTCGCCATTATTATCGACTCCGTCGTCCGTTTCACTTGTATCGGAGCAGCCTGTTAGTGAAAAAAAAACGATAAAAGATAGAGACACAACCACTAATTTGGAATTCATATGCTTCCTCCTAATTGGTTTAACCATACTTTTTTTGGTGTTCTTTTTTTAGTTTGAGATAGTCTTCATCTTCTCTTACAATGATCCATTTCTCTTCAAAGATGGCAGCTGATTCCGCTTTTTCCGGGTCGATATCTCTGTCCTTCACGTCACCGTCTTCGTTGTATTTCCTGCCACCTTTATAGTTCGCATAACGGCGGGACCTGGTGTAGCCCATCTGGAGATATTTCCTCGCCATGTCCATCCCGACAAAATCCCCATCCTTTTTATAATCCAGGTACATTTGATAAATCATTTCGGATGACTCTTTTGCGATTTCAGGTGTCTTAAATCGCCAGTGCTGGAGTATCTCGCTCTTGTAGGGCTCTACCATCAGCACGCCCTGTTCTCCTCTGCCCACTTTGTAAAGTTCCGGCTGCTCGCGAAAGTTAATGTTCTCAAAATCCAAGTCATAGTCGAATGGCATGTATATCTCCTCTTGAAGTTTTCGTTTACCAAAAAATATGCATCTTATATTTTGCGTTGATTAACAATCAAGCCATTTTCCACACAAAGATACGCTCAAACTATGACCTATTATTCAAAAGTTGTGATTTTTTTTGCATCTAGCCGAACAGTTTCTTCGCCTGTTTCCAATGCTTTACCCACAGATAAAATCAGAACCGGAACGTAGCGTTCTTTGTCTAATCCAACCGCTTCTGCTAATTGGCCATGCTCGAATCCGGCGATAGGATTTGTATCATAACCGTGGCTACGTGCAACAAGCATAAACTGCATAGCTGCTAAAGCGGAATCGAGTTTTACTGCTTTCTTCATTTTTTCTTTATTGAAGCTTTTATAGAGAGGAATGATATCAGCCAACTGCTCGTTTTTCACTTTCTCTGACATTTTTCCTTCTGCCACTGCTTTATCGTAGATCTCTTCTGCGTATTCATAACACTGCAAATCTCCGAAAATCAGAAGCATTGCTGATGATGTATCGTTTTGTATTGTATTCCATCGAACCAGGGGCCTTAATTTTGCTTTCCCTTCATCACTATCCACCACGACAAAGCGCCAAGGCTGCAAATTTACTGATGACGGGGCTCTTGTTGCTTTTTGAATCATTTCAAGCATTTCTTCGCGAGAAATCTTGACGGTTTCATCATAAACTCGAATAGATCTACGACCTAAAGCGATATCTGAAAAATCGTTATTTTTCAACATTGTATAGCCTCTTTTCTTTTCCCTTGACACTAATTTTTAGTAGTTAGGAAACAATTACCTTTCTTCATTTTACCCTTTTTCACTCTATCGTTCGAATGAAATCTCTTGTCTTATTGATTATACTATTTATATAGTATATATTTACAATATCATGCATATGTGAGTTAATCTACAGCGATTTGTAATATTTGATTTCACCATTCACACTATTATCCTTAAAGTGTCTGGTAGACATTAACCGTCATATGAAGAGGTACTAATAAGGTTTACAATTACATCCTGATTAAGCAAAAACCAGATATCCTCAACATAATTAGTCGAGGACATCTGGCTTTACTTTTTTGATATTAATAAATAAATCGGAATCATACTATATTATATTATGAAAACTTACAGTCACTAGCTTCTCAAGCCGCGTCCTGTTTCAATTAAATACCAGTCGACCGCGTACAATACGCCGATAAATAGAATCAGTATGCCCATAGAAAGCAAAATCGGCACATCTATAATACCAAGGAAACCATACCGGAATCCTGAAATCATATAGACGATCGGATTGACTCGTGAAACGCCCTGCCAGAACGGAGGCAGCATCGAGATGGCATAAAATACCCCACCAAGATAAGTCAGCGGCTGCAGGACAAAGGTAGGCACGATCGACACATCATCAAAGGATTGGGCAAAAATACCGTTGAGTAAGCCTGCTAATGAGAACACAATAGACGTCATAAGTAGGGTAACTATGATAATGAACCATGAATACGCCTGGAGCGGAACGAAGAAGAGAGAAATGATCGTCACAAGGGTTCCCACAAGTATGCTTCTGCCCATCCCACCGATGACAAATCCCCACATAATGATGTGTGTCGGGACGGGTGCAATCAGCAGTTCTTCAATGTTTTTCTGGAATTTCTGCGAGAAAAAGGATGACGAGACATTAGAATAGGAACTTGTGATGACCGACATCATAATCAGTCCAGGCACGATGAATTCCATATAGGAGAATCCCTCCATCTGCCCGATTCTTTCACCAATCAGATTTCCGAAGATGACAAAGTATAATGATGTCGTGATCACTGGTGGAACTAAAGTTTGAACCCATATACGCAGATAGCGGTTCGTTTCTTTGACTGCCAGACTTTTTAAAGCTGTGTAATATAGGTTAAACATTTGAGTCCTCCACTTGGTCTGTTTTTTCGGTGATTTTCAGGAATAATTCTTCCAGCCTGTTGGATTTATTACGCATGGAAAGGACTTTGATTCCCTGTTGATTGAGCTGCTCAAACACTTCGTTGACTCCCTGATTACGCTCGACTTCTACAGAAAGAGTCGTTTCATCTTCAAGTTGACTCGGATAACCTTTAATTATTGGTTTTATATCAGAAGGCTCTAAATCAAAGATAAACGTCTCAAACATAAGTTTTGCCAGTAAGGCTTTCATGCTGGTATCTTCAATCAGTTCCCCAGTTTGAATAATGCCGATATTCCGGCAAAGCATTTCTGCTTCTTCCAGATTATGAGTCGTCAAAATAATCGTTGTTCCATTTGCATTCAACTCTTTCAGGAAACGCCACATTTCGCGTCTTAGCTCGATATCCACCCCGGCTGTTGGCTCATCTAAGATAAGTAGACGCGGTTCATGCATCAATGCGCGGGCGATCATTAATCTGCGTTTCATTCCGCCTGACAGCATACGGGCGCGTACATCCCGTTTTTCCCATAAATCAGATTGTTTCAGGTACTTTTCACTGCGCTCTAACGCTTCTTTACGTGGAACGCCGTAATATCCAGCCTGATTGACAACGATCTGCTGAACTTTTTCAAACGGATTGAAGTTGAACTCCTGAGGGACCAAACCGATCTGCTGTTTGGCACGTGTCAGATCGGTATCCAGATCATAACCAAAGACCTTTACATTTCCTGAGGTCTTGTTGACTAATGACGTGATAATGCCAATGATTGTTGATTTACCGGCACCATTGGGACCCAACAGCGCATAGAAGTCTCCTTCTTCAACCGTCAAATCGATGCCACGAAGTGCCTCAACGCCCCCCGCATATACTTTTTTCAAATCCTTTATTTCAAGTGCGTAAGTCATTTGTTTTTTATCTCCTTAATAGTTTCCTTTTTTACAGATGCATTCAAAATGCCCGACTTCTATTATATCACGAATCTGCTTATTTTTTGTTAGCTGTTTTCGGAAAGCTCTAGTCATGATAGGTATCAAATTCTTATAAAAAAATGAAAAGATACTCCACCTTATACAATAAGTCTTTTCACCTTAATAAACAACGGTTCAGCTAGCATTTCGATGACTTTTAAAAATCTGCAAAAAAACTCGCCCAATCGAATCAATCCGATTGAACGAGTACTGTCGTAAACAGCTTATTTAAGTGTAATCACTTCGCGATCAATATAACTTTGAATGCTTGCCTCTACCACTTGCGTAGCCGAATACCTTGGCTTGTATTCAATGAGTTTTTTAGCATTCTCGATGCTGTAGTACCCGCTGCGGGCAAGGTGGTGATAGGAAACACTTGCCTGTCGTTCACTCTCTACGTAATCGACCCACTTATCCCATGACAGGAACTCAATCTTGGGCTCCTGCTTGAAAAAGCGGTACATGGCCATGGCGTATCCATAAAGCGTCAGTGAATCTTCTGAGACAGCATGAAAGTTCTCTCCCAAAGCCTGCGTCCGGTGGTTCATCGCATCCACAAACATCTGCGCCACATCTTCAGCGTGTACTGGATGCAAGGTTTCCATGCCTAAGTTAGGGAGGCTGATTTCTTTCCCATCAGCGATCATCTGGAAGACATTGTCATCCCCGTAACCCAGCGGACTGATGATTGACCAGCCGGGACCACAGATTTGTCCCGGACTGATCATCGTTGCCGGGAAGCCGTTGACGCGATACTCATGCTTCAAATATTTTTCACTTTCATATTTCTGGCTACCGTATTCATCCAGTGGGTGTTTTACCCCATTTGGATCTGCCGGAACAGTTTCCGCCCGTCCATGTGTCCAAATCGTTGAACAATAAATGTAATGTGAAAGATCACTATCTTTTAACGCACTCACCATCTGTTTGACCTCTTCCAGTTTAAAACAGATCAGATCGATCACTACATCTGCGTTCATCTCTGCAATTTTCGCCGTAAAGTCCGGATCACTACTGCGGTCCAGTGCGACATGTTCTGCTTTATCCCACGTCCAGTCTTTGATATACGGATCACTTTTCCCGCGACTGACTGAAATAACCTGATGATTTTCTCTTACCAGTTTAGGAACTAAATACGTCCCAATGTGTCCACTCCCACCAATGACGACTACTTTCATCTTTTTGCCTCCTTGTAATAACTATTCTTCGACTCACTATCTCAATTGATCTTTTGGGGATGCTAAAAATATTAAAACCCTCAAAGCAATCTTTAATTTATTAAAAATCCCTGAATTGATAGGAATAAAAAGATGACTACATATGTCCATCCAGCAATTTTTCGATTTTCTTTGAATTCTTTTAACCCCATAATCAACATTGTCAAAGCTAAGAAGAACATTATAAAATGTAGACCTTCAAAGTTTTGGAATATCAGGCTGAATCCTGCTAGAAAAAGCACGATTATGGAAAAAATAATATGTAATACTTTTAACAAAATGAACACCTCCTGTCTCTTCTTATCTAAAGACTGTATTCTTGTTTAAGTATAATTTAACACACTTAACTGCTCAGTGAAATCCTATATCACTAATGACAAGCTAGGTTATACACTTACGTCACTTCGAACTCATTTTAGAACTTATCATTTGGAATTTTAAAGACTACCTATAACTATTATTCATATCGAGAAAATACTAGACGACCTAATTTATAAAAAAAGAAACTCCCTGTATAGGAATTTCTTTAATTCGAAGATTATTATTTGAGAATAGCATGGATATCAGTTATATTTTGATCATTCAGATATCTTTTGGGAATGATATATGCAGATACGGCACTTTAGTAAAGAATGCTCATATCATCGTATTCTAATATTTTTTCGGATAAGAGTAAATCCAATAAACATAAAACAATAATAATACAGTATACGCCTGGTTGATTGAATAGCAGTGTTCCCGAGAAGTAGATGACTAGCAAACAAAGTATTGGTAATAGAAACCTCATCATAGTGTACATATTCTTTTGCTACGGAGAATTTTGTGTATGGTTTTTACTAAAATCTTCTTCTTCTATTTCGCACTCTATTTTCATAATCAACCTCACAATAATTATTTTCATTAAATATACTAAATCACAAGATAACTTGCTCTATAATCTTATAGTTGAATTTATATTATATTAAGAGTAAATATGTATTTGTTATAAGTACTCAAGACGTACTCTCTCTTTTAATAAACAGATTTAGTTCAAAAAAATGAAATTCTTGTAGATTTGGTCTATGATCTTCAGCCCTTGTTTGACGCTGAAATTTCTTATATAGTATTGTTGCGTTTGAAAAAGCAAACAAAGGAGAAAGACATGTTATGAAGGTAAAAGGATTTTTGATTGATCATCAGACACGGTGTAAACATTATCATGGAGAGAAAGATATTGTCGCGATCAAATTTAAATGCTGTGGAGACTATTATCCTTGTTATAAATGCCATGATGAAAGTGTAAATCATACTAAAAAGCGCTGGTCTAAAGAAGAGTTTTCTAAAAAAGCAATCCTTTGCGGAGAATGTTTAACCGAATGTAACATAGAGGAGTATATGGCTCATCAAACATGTTCACACTGCGCCGCACATTTCAATCCGGATTGTCGGTTTCATTATGATGTATATTTTGAAGTTTAAGGTATTACGTTCAATTATTAAAGTATGCCTTAAATAGCATTCAACAATTATTCTACTGCGAGTGCAAAATACACTAGCTAGATTCTTTGTTAGAAGAAAGAATGGTTTACTATTCCAATTCATTTCTTTAAGAACAAGAAGAGTATATAAAAAGTAGGGAACCAACAATTTAACATTGTTGGTTCCCTACTTTTCCACCTATTCGTTAACTATACGATTATTTATTAAAAAGTATTGGAGCTTTTCGCATATATTTTCGGTCGTTTTTTGGCGTGTCTTTTTTTTGTATAGATTTTCCGCCGCCTGCTTTTTTCTCTTTGATTAACTCTAACATTTTTTCTTTTGAATTCATTTTTCTTACCACCTTTTATTCTGTCGCTACATTCTTTACGCTCGATAATCGGAATGATCATCTTGAATCGGTACCATAAAAAAAGCACCAGCAAAATGCTGATGCTTTTTTAGTACACACTTTATTAAGTTTAAGCTGATTTGCACCAACTTGAACCAAAAAGCTCTTGTAAACGTTGATACAACAATGAGTTGCTTAACGTTTTGAGAATTGTGGAGATTTACGCGCTTTTTTAAGACCTGGTTTTTTACGCTCTTTCATACGAGGATCACGTGTTAGCAATCCAGCTGCTTTCAATGCTGGACGGAAATCAGGATCTACTTGTAATAATGCACGAGCGATTCCGTGACGAGCAGCGCCTGCTTGTCCTGAGAATCCACCACCGTTGACATTGATTCTAATGTCATAGCTATCTACTGTATCAGTTACAGCTAACGGTTGTTTCACTACTAAGTGTAAGTGAGCAAAGTTAATGTATTCAGTAATATCTTTTTTGTTGAAAGTTATTTTGCCAGAACCTGGTGTCATTATAACACGGGCTGTTGAGTTTTTACGACGACCAGTTCCTAAATATTGTACTTGTGTCAATTGAAGTCCCTCCTTAAATCAAGTTTGTGATGTCTAATACTTCTGGTTGTTGAGCTTGGTTTTTGTGCTCTCCGCCAGCATAAACATGTAATTTTTTAATTTGTTTGCGTCCTAATGAGTTATGAGGAATCATACCTCTAACAGACGTTTCGATTAAACGTTCAGGTCTGTTGGTACGCATATTGCCAGCAGTTACTTGTTTCAAACCGCCTGGGTGTCCAGTGTGACGAGAATAAAGTTTATCCGTCGCTTTTTTACCTGTTAATTTAATGTGTGATGCGTTTAATACGATGACATGGTCACCTGTATCAACGTGTGGTGTGAACGTAGGTTTATTTTTACCACGTAAAATAGATGCAACGACAGTTGATAGACGTCCTAAAGGAATGTCTGTAGCGTCGACTACATACCATTTACGTTCAATGTTACTTTCATTTGCCATAAATGTTGTACGCACAATCTTAACCTCCAAATTTTCTTTTCTAATTTCAGTTTCAGCAATAATTGCTTTCCCTATCTTTTACTGTATCGATCTGATGTAAAGGGGAAAGACTCTTCGTTGTTTGTTCCAGAATAAGTTTCCGACGCCTATTATGGTGGCAAACAATACCATCTAAAATACTAACTCAAATGAGTTGTAATGTCAACCGTTATTTTGTTTTTTCAGTACATTTTCTCATTTCATTTAAAAAAGTGTATCTTGTTGACAAAGCCGCTCATTTTAAGCGGTCAGTTCTGCAATCCTCTGCCTTATCTTACCTCTATTATCTTTAATTATGCTAAAATTAATTAACAACTTTTCTAAATACATCAATTTACACGAATCATGGTTTTCTTGTTTGTTTATGACGAAAAAAATAAATGCGAGGAGACGAACAGATGACACATGAATGGAATCCAAAAGAATTTATCTTCAATAATACTGATTACAATTTCTGGAAAGGCAACCACGTCGTCCTGCGTGCCATGAAAGAAACAGATGTGACATTAAGAAATGAAGAAACAAATGACAGTAACGGTTTCAGACTCATGAACTGGGGCGTTGAGTTACCCAAGAGTCTCGATATGGATAAAGTGGAAATCGATGAATGGGTCGACTTCAAAGACTATGAGAATGGCCTCATGTTCTCAATCGATAACCTGGAAGGTGAACATGTCGGAGCCATCTACCTCAATTCGATCGACATGAAAAACGGGACGTTCAGTTTCGGCATTCGCATCTACAGACCTTTCCGAAATAGAGGGTATGCACAGGAGGCCATACGGATCGTTTTACGGTATGCTTTCTTTGAACTGAGACTTCAAAAATGTAATTCGGGTTGTGTAGAGGGCAACACGGCTTCTCAGACCATGCATGAAAAGGTCGGGTTCATCGTTGAAGGCAGCGTTCGACGTGCCATCTATATGAATGGCCATTATTACAACGATTTGAAGCTTGGCCTGACAGTGGAAGAGTTTATCGAAAATGAGAAACCTGATTCTTAAAAAATCAAAAGACGTGCTTTAGCCAAGGATCACTCCTCGATAAAGCACGTCTTTTAATTATTTTCAATTATCTGCATTGCCGTTCATCGTCTGTTTCATATCTTAAAAAATAGCAAAGCCTAATACGGCGATGAGCATGGGCAATCCGACGGCAAAGAGAATATCTCGGGTTTTGATCGTCATCTGCATCTGCATGACTCGGTCCTCACTGAAGCCTTTGGATTCCATCGCCAAAGACAAGTGCTCGGACCAGCGGACCATGCGGATCATCATCGTGAAAACGGGTTTCGTATCAAACGGCTTGACGGGTATGTTTCTCACCTGAAGGGCCAGTTTGGAATTCTCGCGTTCCCTTTGTATGAGCGAGGTCAAGTTGATAGCCGCCAAGATGGCATAGCCCAACTTCATCGGCATCCTGGCCTGCTGGATAAAGCTCGCAATCAGTTCATGCGGGTCAGTGGTCAGGCTGTAACTGATGCCCAACATGGCAAATGAAAAGATACGCGTGCCCAGATTCAGCCCATTGACGAAATCCTTACCGCTTGGTGAAGGCACCGAATTATTCGCCAAGGCAAAGAGTGCCTGCTCAGAACTAAAAATCCAACCGGTAAAGAAGTAACTGAGCGAAATAAGTGTGATCGGAACCATTATTTTGAGCAACGTCGTCGGGTTGGTTCGTTTAGAAGTCACTAAAAAGAGTACGCACAACAGTGCAACGATAATGTTTACTTGCCACTGAAACGTAAAACCTAATATGAGCGTGCCAATAAGTGTACCGATAGTTTTTACCGTTGGATTAATTGAATCGATCATCTGACCTGACACACCCTCTTCTCTTTGATTTCATAGACCTGATCGGCATAAGCATCCACTAACTCGTGGTCATGACTGGTGAACAGACACGTCATGCCTTCCTGACAGAGTTCATTCAACTTATCCATTATCTTCTTAGCGTTTCTGGCATCCTGACCGTATGTGGGTTCATCCACCAGCAATAATTTCTGGTCCCCCACGGTCATACATAAAACGGCTAACCGGCGCTGCTGCCCCTGACTCATGATCCAGGGCGACTTCCCGATTTGATCTTCAAAGTGATGCTGATCCAGTATTTCTCTTGCTTTCACTTTTGCCTGCTCTTCTTCGAGGCTTTCCCAGGCCGTGAGACTCAGCACCATTTCATCCAAAACGTTTGTTTTAACGAACTGCAGTGACGGATCTTGGAAAACCAGACCGATTTTAGAATACAAATTTTCTGGTTTCAGCGTCTTCACGTTTTTTCCCTGAAGACGTATCTCCCCTTTATACGGGGACACATTTAAAATGGCTTTAAAGAGCGACGTCTTTCCGATACCGCTGGGTCCAACCAGTGCCGTCAACGAGCCTTTATTCAAGTTGAAATGCGCTTCTTCGATCAAGGTATTCGTCTGTGTCTCTTTTTTGAACAGTGATTTTCGTGTCGTTTTCTCGTGATAAACGGCTACCTTGTCCAGCTCCAAGAGAATCTCTTTTGACTCCAGGTCTCTTTTGGGAACAGCCGAGACATCCACCACGATTCCTTCTTTTGTCAACAGCTCTCGAATGGTCGTTTCCGAGTCTATCAGAGAAAGATCATGAAGCTGCTGAGCGCTGTCGAGCAGCAACCAGCGGTCCACCCAGTTCCACCGGTCGACATGGTGATCGATGATGACAACTGATTTTCCTTTTCTGACCAGTTCTTTCATGTAGCGGATATAGTCCTGCATCGTTTCGTCGTCCACGTTTGCGAAAGGCTCATCCATGATATAAAGCGGGACATCCACTAAATCGGCACAGACGAACGCGGCACGCTGAAGCTCCCCACCTGACAAATCGTCAAACGAACGGTCAAGCAGATACGCCAGGTTGAATTCTCTCGCTTTATCTTCTACGATCCCGTTCATTTCATCAGGGTTGAACCGGCTGTTTTCCAAAATAAAGACCAGCTCTTCACGCAGGGTCTTCATACTGAATGACAAGCGGGCATTCTGAAAAATCGTCCTGACCGACTCTGAACGCTTTACCACAGACTGATGCTGCACATCTTCACCGCTGATTCTGATATGGGAAACGTCTTGTTTTCCACCGTATTCCGGATAGTAGCCAATAAGGATATTGGCCAGGGTGCTCTTACCACTGCCACTTCCACCGCACAGCAAAACGATTTCCCCTTTACCCACTTCAAAACTAACCGAATCGATGCGTTTCTTGCCACCGATTTCAAAAGACAGATTTTCTACTGCTAAAGTCACATTACTCAAATATTTCACTCGTTTCCAGATTATGATTTAAGATACCAGCTTCATCCAGCTTGTCACAGATACGCTTTGACAAGTACCCTGTAAAGAACAAGGAACTCAGTAAACGAACGACGAAAATCGCGGCGACGATCCGCCAGTCCATTGCGAGGTAATTACTTCTAAAGCCTGTCCAGAGAAAGGACAATACAGCAGCGGATAAAGCCGAAAGCATCGCGATTTTATACGAATATTTTCCGTATTTGGTTAACGCGAAAGGGATTTCGACGCCGACACCTTGTATAAAAGCAGAGACAAGGACCATGACACCAAACATATTACCGAGCATCACTTCGATCAAAGCCGCAATGACCTCGGTGATGATGCCTACGGCCGGTTTGCGGATGAGATAGGTCGTGATGATCGCTGCCATGAACCAGATACCAAAAAAAGGTTCATACCCGAGCACGCCTAAGCCGAAAGGTGTCAAGATGGTGGTCAGAGCTGTTCCCGCATAGACTGCCATCAAATACAATACGCCAAACACGACCGAAATGAGCGCCATCAGTAAATAATCGCGCAATGTTAATTTGTTTCTATTCATTCGATTTCTCCTTCCGGTACGCTGCAGTGAAGTGTAATCTGACTGACGTAGTGACTGACTTCTTTGCCTACAGTGTTTGAAACATATTCCAGATAATCAAAGACGTCCTGGACATTTCCGCCCAGGTTGGTCCCATAGTGTCCGGAACCCGTGACGACTCCACGTTCGATGCCTTCGTTGACGACTTCAGCGATGGTCGCCATATAGTCATCCGAGCCCATCGGATACAGGGCAAATTTACCGATGACTGGAAAGTCGATGGCTTTGCTTTCTTCCCGGTTGATTTTCGGGTCATCCAATGCCAGTGTATAATCGCTGTCACTGTCTCCAGGACACCCTTTTGATACGGTCGCTTCCAGGGTCATGTGCACGCCTTTTCGGTAAGCAAACACGTACGCCGCTTTCAGTGCATCGAATACCGCTTCTTCTTTTCCGCGATAAACCGTTGAGATATGATCGGTTTCTGACCACACTTTCGATAAATCGACTTGCTTGATTGCATCTAAAATAATCGTTTCAAAATCATCACTCATCGGTGACAAGTTGAAGCGAGCGCCTGTAATTCCCATTGTAGAACCAGGCTTTCCAGCTGAACACTTTCCGTAGTTGACATAGTTTTTTGACATTAAAAAAACTCCTCCAAACGAAAAAAATCCATAGGAAAGAGACATCATATATAGATCTCCCTCCGCAGCCATTACGCTGATCAGGTTACTGGTCTGATATACATCACTCTCAGCCTTCTTGAAAAGACTCCCAGGATCATTCGTATTTAATTTTTTTATTACATGTAAACTCTAACATCATACATGTTTAAACGCAACAATAACGATTATGATGTTTGGTTGTATTAGATAGTTTCTGCATGTGTTTGCTTGTCACAGTGGGCCATTGGTATTACTCTAGTTGACTGATTAGGCCTAGTCGCCTAATCAGGACCGCATTGGCATCACTCAAATCAGTTTCTCGCTGAGTTTGCCTAAGTTGGCTCTTGTTGGCATCACTCAAATCGGTTTCCCGCTGAGTTTACCTAAGTTGACTCTTCTTCGCATCACTCAAATCGGTTTCTCGCTGAGTTTACCTAAGTTGACTCTTCTTCGCACCACTCAAATAAGTTTCTCGCTGAGTTTACCTAAGTTGACTCTTCTTCGCACCACTCAAATAAGTTTCTCGCTGAGTTTACCTAAGTTGACTCTACTTAGCATCACTCAAATCAGTTTCCCGCTGAGTTTACCTAAGTTGACTCTACTTAGCATCACTCAAATCGGTTTCCCGCTGAGTTTGCCTAAGTTGGCTCTTCTTCGCATCACTCAAATCGGTTTCTCGCTGAGTTTGCCTAAGTTGGCTCTTGTTGGCATCTGCTCAAGATGAATGATCAGGCGGCTCGCCTGATCAGGTCCGCATTGGGTTCAGTTTCTCGTAAAGCTGCGGTGAGTCGAGAAGAAACGGGTAGAGTAGTCCACCGCATCTTTCACCAGATACAACTTGGCCACTGCATTGCCTATCTTTCCGGTTTTGACCCGGCCGTCCTCTTCCAGCTGGTAGCCAATAATCAGAAAATTTTCCTCTTCCAGCTCGATGTCTTTAAACGTCTGCCATACACGTTCGCCGTCAACTATTCTCGGTGCCCCTTCTTCCATCGTTTCTGCGTTTGGTGCCCGGTATTCGCCTAGATGCATGGCTGTTGAGGCGTCGTAATCCGTTCCAATAGCTAAGACCATAGCATTTTTATCGTAAAGCTTTTTAAGCGGCGAGTGTTCGCCGAGTCCGAAGTCCAGGGAGTGATCTGAAACGATATCCTTGGCATCTTTCCCCCGGGCGGCGAACGAGACAGTCGGATGGTCACTTCTCAGTACATCGGGATAGGTACGGAACAGATCAGGAACCACACCCATGTAGGGACACGGCGTAGTTTTCGGATCATATGCCGGCATTGTTTCGCGTATCACCGGCCACCAGTTTTTTGGAACAGCCGGGTCCTCCCATTTCGACGGCTCACTCAAGTCACTGGTGTGGGTCGGCATGACCAGTGTGCCGGTTTCTTTGTCTACGACATTAATAAGAGCTTCCACGAGCGCCGCTGCCCCACCATTTACCCAGCCGATTTTTGACAGGGACGTATGAACGAGCAGTGTCATGTCCGATTTTATTCCCAATTGTCTAAGGTCGTCCGCTAGTGATGCAACTGTATTTGGTTCAGTTGTCTGCTTAATCAGTTTTTTCATATCAGCTCTATTTCCCCTTTTCATGATGCACGATTTCGAATGTTTCAGACGCCAGTTCTATTCTGTCTTCCACTTCTTTGAACTGGTCCAAGATGGCCGTAAACATGCGGTCTCTGACTCCCCGCCGCTCTCTTGTGTCCACGATATACCTTAAGCTCAAAGTGATGAAATTATCATCAAACGAGATAAATGCCTGCGGTTTCAAAGAAGCATTTTCTATGCGGTAGCGACGTTTCATGTTACCCCACTCTTCTTCAGCCTGTTTGTTATAGTTACCGATGGTGTCTTCCGCAATGGCCAATACAATTCCTTTAGCCAGCTTGATGTCACTGTCAAAGTGCAGCGGGACATGAATCTCATCCCATAAAAATTTAAAGTCGGCTGTGTAGTTGTATACCGGCGACGTGAAAATATAACTGTTCGCGACACGTACAATGCGTCCCGTATACTGGTCACCGTTTACCCACTCACCCATTTCCATGAGTGTTGTCCGCAACATTCCAATATCGACCACATCCCCTTTGGTTCCGCCCAGCAAGACACGGTCTCCGGTGTTGAAAAAGTCTCCAAACATGATGGCGAACCAGCCGGCAAAACTGACGATTACTTCTCTTAATGCATAGGTTACACCGGCGCCTGCCAGTCCTATAGCCGTAGAGAACCCACTTAAATTACTTCCAAAGATGTATACAAAAGCCAGCACAAGGATCAAATTGTTCAACCATTTTGCCATTTTCCGGGTGACGTACCAATTATCCGACCCCTTGAACCTTCTGTATAAACGATTTAAGATCAAGCGTCTTATCATTAAAAGAAATACGATGATCAAAACAAAAATGACAATATTGGTTACTAACGGGTAAGCCTCCGTGTACTCTGTGATCCACTCTCTCATCATCGAGACTCCTTTTCTGAACCTGCTAAGGTTGTAAGTTATACCTCAATGATAACAGGTTGGCCGTCTGATGTGGATTATTTTGCACCGGCCAAGCATCGGTGTCAATGTCTCATTCTTTCTCCAAAGGCCATTAAATGAACGGTTCGCTTAACTGCTTTTTCAAGTAAAGCTGGTCCCTGTTCCATCGCTTCGTCCAGAGTCATCGGTGCATCCACGATGGGGACGAGTGCCTGAAGGTTTTCTTCTTCGATGGCTACATGGTCACCCTCGATTTTTCCGGCAAACAAGATCACCGGAACCTCGTATTGTTTTGCTAACCGGCTGATACCGACCGGGACTTTTCCACCGAGCGACTGGCCGTCGAATTTCCCTTCGCCGGTAATGACTAGATCAGCTTGTTTGATCAAGGTTTCCAGCTCCCCTTTTTCGGCCAAGAGTGACAGTCCGCTTTCAAACTGACACGGGAAGAAGGACAAGGCGGCAAAGCCTATCCCACCGGCCGCTCCAGCTCCTTCAGTGTCTCTTTCATCATTCCCGGTCACATGCGTTACCAGTTCCGCATACTTTTTCATGTCCGCGTCATAGTCTGGGAGTTCGCTCTGATTTAATCCTTTTTGTTCGCCGAAAATATAAACGGCGCCCTTTTTGCCAAGCAGGGGGTTGGTGACGTCTGAAGCGATCTGCCAGTTCACCTCATTCACGCGCTTATCAAGATTTGATGCGTCGATCGCATGGATACGGGACAGCTGAACGGGCAGAGTCGGCAGCGGCTGACCACTGCTGTCCATGAATACTACGCCTAACGCCTGCAGGATCCCCACACCTCCGTCAACGGTCGCACTGCCCCCTAAGCCTAAGATGATCGTCTCGGCGCCATATTCGAGCGCCTGCAGGATCTGTTCGCCGACGCCGTGACTGGTGTGATTGCTTGGGTGGAACGTTTCTTTTTTATCATCGGCCTGGATAATACCCGCCCCTTCAGCGACTTCGATCACGGCTGTCTTCTCCTCTTCGGACCATCCCCATTTCCCCATGTAAGGCATCCCATTGACTCCGGTTATGGACCGGGCGATCATTTCCCCGTTCATCACATTGACGAAAGCATCCACTGTGCCTTCGCCGCCATCAGCTATCGGGAAACAGGTCACGGCATGCTCCGGCAAGGCTTCTTTTACGCACTGATTCGCCTGTTCACTCGTCATCGAGCCTTTGAATGAATCGATTGCTGCAAGTATCTTCATAGATTTCCTGACTCCTCTCGTACATTTGATTTCAGTATAGCATAGCTTTCTTTTTGAAAACCGTACATTCGGTGTACTTTCCTACTAATGTAAAAAGCGCAACGAGAAACCGCTGCGCCTCTCTCAAAAGTTATTTCAGCTCTGGCCAATAGTCTTTATTTGCTTCTATCAATGCATCCAACACTTTACGTGCTTTCTTTGCATCGACAACAGTGCGATTCAGCGTTAAGGCCTGTAACGCTTTCGTGTACGAGCCTTCCATATACGCCTCAACAGTTAATCGCTCAAATGCATGCTGGTTTTCAATCAACCCTTTATAGAAGGTGTCGATTTTACCAACTGCATACGGTGCCGGACCATTTGCACCTAAGGAGGCAGCGACTTCTATCATGCTATCCTCCGGAAGGTTTGAGACGATTCCCTCATTCCTCACCATGACAACGAATGTTTTTCTTGAATTATTAGCGATAGAGGCCGCAACTTCTACCATCATATCGCCATGAGCATCGTTGTGTACGACTTTTGAATCTTTCGCTGTTCCATTTGAAACGATACGTCGACACTCTTCGAATACTTTTTTTTCTCTGCCAATGCGTACTTCATCTGTTCGTGTCCAGTCTGGATCAAGTTTCGCCAATTTATACTCAGGATAAAGATAGTATTGCAAGTAGGTGTTCGGCAGATAATCTGGGAAGTCTACTAACATATCTTCAACCATGGCATACGTTTCTAACCATGACTGATCTCTTTGTTCAGCATCAACGGGCCTGAATCCGCCATTTAGAATAATCTCTTTTATTTCGGGTGCACGGTCTTTGCCCGTTTCATCATAAATGTGAGTAAACCATCCGAAGTGATTGAGCCCGAAATACACGGGTTCAAACTTATTCACGTCATGATCGATCAGACTCGCAAACGAGCGTAACAAGTTGACCGGTTGATCACAGATATTTAAAATTTTATCCTCTTTAGGGAATAATTGATCCAGGGCTAATGCGACAATGGCTGCTGGATTAGTGTAATTGAGGATCCAAGCATCTGGACTAAGACGGCGTACATCTTTGACCATCTCTTCCATATCACGGATCGAGCGCAGTCCGTAAGCAAAACCGCCGGCCCCACATGTTTCTTGACCGATGACACCCAAGCTGAGCGGGATTTTTTCGTCTTTTTCCCGCATATCAAATCCGCCTGTACGCATCTGACAGAAAACAAAATCGACATTTTTGAAAGCAACTTCTTTGTCCGTCGTGTAGAGAAATTCTATTTCGGGTGCTTCTTCTTCAAATAAAATTTTCGCGAATTCCCCAATGACTTCTTGTCTCTTTTCATCGATATCGTAAAGGACGATTCGACTGATTGCAAACTCATCTAAGTGTGTTGTCATCGCTTTTAGGATCCCCGGCGTCCACGTGGATCCGCCACCGACGAGTACGATATTATTTTTTCTCATAAATAAACTCCTCTCTCTAGACTTTATGAATTTTTCCTTTCATACATATAATTATCAACAATATTTCTGATTTTTGAAATGCGCCCACCATAAACGATGTGAATGGTATTGTCATCGGGTCTTACTATGCCGTTGGGTTGTGTACGTTTGATGAGACTCTCATCGATCAACTGACTATCTTTAATTTCGACTCGCAAACGGCTGATGCAGTTGTCTACATCTGTGATATTTTGAATACCACCAAGACCATTGATAATATTTTCTGCTGTTGCTCTGTCTGCTTCTGCAACACTTACATTCGTATCGACTTCATCTTCATCTTCGAAATCCGTTTCTCGTCTGCCGATCGTCATGACATTGAATTTGGAGATGATAAACACATACGAGAAGTAATACATCGCGAAGAATATCGGTCCTGCTATCAGATAGATATACCATCTTGTTTCCATTCCTTGAAGCATTCCGAATACTACCCAGTCAATGATCCCTCCTTGAATATTTCCTATTCCTACATTAAGCAATGCGGGTACTAAGAAAGCTAAACCTGCAAAGATAGCATTTACGATCCATAGAATGGGAGAAATAAAGATAAAGGTAAATTCAATCGGTTCTGTGATTCCTGTTAATATGACCGCTGTGACCCCAGCTAAAAAGAATTTCAATACACGGTCTCTTTTTTCAGGTCGAGCCATTTTATACATTGCCAATACAGCAGCTGGCATACCAAAGACCATGTGTAATATTTTACCTTGAGCTAGAAATGCCGTGGCATCCGTTGAGAACGACAGATTATTATCGAGCTGATAAAGGTAGATTTGTAAAGCCCCTACTAAGGATTCTCCGTCTATATTTTCAACTCCACCTAAGGCAGTGAATCTAAATGTTTGATTTAGGATATGATGGAGACCGGTTGGATTGATTATTTTCTCAGTAAAGCCGTACAAGAAAATACCAAACGAGCCACTCTCGCTGATCAGTCCACCCACAGCAATGATCGCCTGGTTGACTAACGGCCATATGAATGCCAATACTATCCCTACAAAAGCCAAAACGATTGCTGCAACGATAGGAACAAAACGCTTGCCACTATAAAAAGTCAGGGATGGATGTAATTCCGTTTCTCTAAATTTATTGTGCAGGAATACGCCCATCAAACCGGCAATAATCCCGCCGATAACATTCGTGTTGTAGACGAATATACCTATAGTGTTCGTAAATAATGAATTTTGTAATGTTGCATCGACTTGACTCAAACCTTCAACATCCATTAAGTGGACGATCGATGTTGTATCAGTCGTGAATCCCTGCACTTGAAGGATGTAGCTCATCCCGATCAACATAGCGATATAACCTACTGCACCCGCATATACGGCTACTTCTTTGTCTCTCTTCACCATGCCTAATGGTATAGACATCGCAAACAATAGTGGAAGATAACCAAACGGCAAGCCCGCAAGTCTACGGATCATCCCGAAAATCTGTTGCAGTGTTTCATTTCCCAAAAATGGGGCTACCTCAATGATGTTTGGATTCTGTAAGGCCGCTGCTAATCCTAGGAATATAGCCATGAACGACAATAAACTAATTGGAAAAAGAAGCGATTTTCCGAAACTCTGGAAATTCTTTTTGAAGTTTGACATTTTAAAACCTCTTTTCTTTTATCGTTGAACGATGATATTCCCTATTTCCTGTGATGCTAATATGAGTTGAGCAGCCTTCTGCTCTTTCACTTCCATAGCCGTTGCTAAATAACTCGATTCAGGAAGCTCTAGTGTGATCGTTTCTTGATGGGGATTGAATAAGCGCAGGAACAATTCGCCCTCTTCTGTTAATTTCGTAGCCGAAACAACGAGACCGTTAAGCTCTAAAGATAAGTGTTTGTCGGTTTTGGCTACCTTGTCTCTCGGATTTATATTGAAGCGATTAAATTCTTTCAATTGATAACCTACGAGTGAGGATAAATATTCTTTTGCCACTTTACTTTCTTCCATGTGTTTATGCCCTACTTCAAACGCAAAGTCGAAGGTGAAAGATTGCCCTAGAAGCTGATTATCCGGTGTCTCTATTTCAATACCAGACGGTCTGCCTGGTCTGTTGATCAATTCACGCTGACCGAGATGAGAAAAGGTTCTGAAAAGAGTCAGATGAAGACAGTCATCGAGCACCTCATATTCTTTTAAGCCTTTCGTATAGACAGTGAATGCCTCATTCTGTTTTTTCAGGGTAATGAAACTTTGCGCCGTTTCTACACTGACTGGCTTTTCTACCCACTTATCGCTTTCCCAAATGCTCAAAGCTTTTTCTAGATAAACCGGTTTAACCTGATTGCTTAAGTAGCCGTCAACTTTTACTTCGTCCGAAATCATTCCTGTTTTCAAGACGACCCTGTATCGATTATCTTTTGTTTTATTTGTGTGATCTACCGTGACATAAACCTTTGAGTCTTCGGCATACATTCTTAGTTTGACCTTGAAACTCACAATTTTATTAGCGTCTTTTTGCTCTCTGAGTTCATGATTTTCTGGAACAGTTAAATCCCAGTCTATTTGCATCTCTTGGTAATGTGTCTGCTCAATTACGGTCGCAGTCATTTCCCCTTCTCCTTGAGTATTGATGATCCAATCGTTCGCAGGTGGCGAATAATCGTAACTATCTCCTGCGTCCCCACTGTTTTCAATAGATAAAACGTTTGAATACTCAGTATCAGTTGCAAGATCTTTATAGTTCAATTGATTATTTTCAATATAAAGTTGACCGAATTGATTGGCTATACTGTTTTGTGTCGTTTTCTCAGGAAGAACCGCTTCGTTTTTCTCTTCATAAGTGAAATAGCGAACACTCAATCCTTCGATTTTACCGATAGGAAGAATAACTTTGGTGCGATATACCGTAATGTCTTGCAGGCGAGCGGCTACTTGTCTATCGATTAATCCAGCGTCTTCTTTCTGCTGAGAAACAATGGAATAGGCTAACGCTTCGCCTTCTTCATCCAAAATGTTGAACCCTTCACTTCGCGTCAGCATCTCGTATTCTACGATCGCATCCTTCTGCTGTTCGGGTATAGGGTTGACAACAACAATTGTCTTTTCACTTTCCTTGTTACCCATCGTGAGTAATCTGAGGTGCAACTCTATCTGCGTGTCTACCATTTCTTTAGCATTCAGCAAGCGCTGCTTTATATCCTGATTCACTTTATCTGAATTGCATCCACCGATACTATCATGTGCATGTGTACCGAATAAGGTTTTGGCGATTTTTTCCACAACACCATGAGGATAAGCAATACCTGCCTGACTTCCGATTACAGCTAGCGGCTCTAAAACATTATAGAGATCATTTTCGATTTCATTATTTAACAGCTTGATATCCATACGTGTTGAGCCAATCGTCCGATGTATACGCGCATGTTTACTATCCGTCAATTCTCCGGTTACGACTTCCAGTTCATCTTTATTTAGATGTTCAACATAGGTCTCAAAGTCACTGATGGCTATATTGTCTTCTGGATACATACGCTGGATCTTGTCCATCACATCATGTATGTTTTTCTGAATGGGCATTTGATCGTGACCATTCATGATGAGTCGTGCGTTGGATGCTGAGTAGTTGTCGAGGACCTTCATGATCTTGTTCATGCGCTCTTTTAATTCCACTGGATCCGACTCAAGATATTTAGCGCCTTGATAACCGGTCGCTAAATTTACTCCGACAACTTCAGACCCATCGATCCCTTTCCATAAGAAGTCCGACTTTTCAGCTTTCAATTCACTAAAGCCTCTCCAAAAGAAAGTCGATCCTATCCCAAACTGTTTATATATTTGCGGCATTTGACTGGCATGACCAAACGTATCCGGTGCATATCCCACTAACATCGGCTGACCAAATTCTCTTGCACGTTTGATACCATAATATAGATTTCTGAATATCGATTCTCCATGTACTAAAAGTAAATCTGTTTGTGTATACCATGGCCCCACTCTTAAATTTCCCTTTTCGATCAACTGCTTTAATCTCGGTTCTGCTTCAGGTTCTAATTCGAGATAATCATCGATCATCACGCTTTGTCCATCTAGAATATAGATCGTATCCGGATGTTCCTCCAAGAATCCCATGACTTCCTGCATGTGATTTCGTAACAGTACTTTCGTTTCATCTTTCGTAAAATACCATTCTCTATCCCAGTGGGTATGCATCAAAATTTTTATATCTCTTTTCATATAATTCTCCTCTTTTTTATTTATCATAAGCACAGTATACCGCTTACATTTCTTGTGGAACTCCAAAGAGAGGGATAATTATCCAAAAAAAAGCGGTTGCTGATTCTTCTGCTAGACCAAACTAACATAAAGTATCAGAAACCGACTAACGTGTCACCGAGCATATTAAAAATATTCCATTTTCAATTGGTTGATTACCTCATTGACCATCAATATCATATGGATCTGTTGCTCTCGAGAAATCCCATCCATCTTGTCTACAGGTACATCGTGATGAAACGAAATTTTACTTCCCAGCATCAGTGATGAGTCTTTCTTTGTTATGGACAAAACGTTCATTTTTACTTTTTGAGCATCGTGCATCAATTGTAAACAACGCTGCGTTTCACCAGAACTAGATAAAATAACTATGCTATAATCTTTAAACTTCTCCACCATTTGTAATTCGGAAACGACAATAGCAGGGATTCCCAAATATAAAAGTTGTCGTGCCATATATTGGGCTGATACGTGGGATGCACCGAGACCAAATAATAGAAGATGATGCCGATTTTTATATACATATTTCACTAATTCATTCGCACTTTGAAAGTCGATCTTATTTAAAATATACTCTGTATTACGAATATGTATCGAGGATTTTGATTTCATTTTTTCTATATCTTCTCTGATGGCATACTTTAACTCACTAAAGCCAGCGAACCCCAGCAATTTACTAGTCCGGTTGATCGTTGCCTGTGATGTGTAGCTTTCTTGGGCAACTTTAATGACTGTTAAACCAGGGATCTTCTTGAAATTTTCTTCTAAATAATCCAGTACAGCCGCTTCACTTTTTGTTACAGATCTATCAAAATTACGCTCTTTTAATTGATGAATAACTCGATACATTTTCTCCACTCCCTTATTTCAATACTTCAGGTTGTAGCACAGTTTTATTTTACTTCAAATGACTCAAAATGGACAAATAACTTAAATCTATTTTCTTTTTTCTGCTCTTATGTGTATACTGTATAAGGGTTTTAGACTGTCTAAAACCGACTGAAACTATTAACAACAAATATTAATATCGGGAGAGATCATTTTGGAAAGAGCTTTAGGTACTGTTGTTCGAGGACTGCGTAGTCCTATCATTAAAGAAGGCGACAATATGGAAAATATTGTTGTGGAAACTGTATTAAATGCGGCTAAATCAGACGGGTACACCTTTATGGACCGTGATATCATCTCAATGACTGAATCCATCGTGGCGCGCGCACAAGGCAATTACGCATCACTTGACGCAATCGCAACGGATATCGGGCATAAATTTAATGGCGAAACCGTCGGCGTTGTTTTCCCTATTTTAAGCCGAAACCGTTTCTCCAATATCTTGAAAGGGATCGCACGCGGTGTCGGTAAAGTTGTCTTGCTACTGAGCTACCCGTCAGATGAAGTGGGCAACCATTTGGTCTCGTTAGATGAACTAGACGAAGCAGGCATCAATCCTTGGTCTGACGTATTGACAGAAGCAGACTTCCGCAAACACTTCGGTTTTAAAAAGCATCACTTTACTGGTGTGGATTATATCGAGTATTACAAATCACTTATTGAAGCTGAAGGCGCAAACTGTGAAGTTATTTTTTCCAACGATGCCAAAATCATTGTCGACTACACAAAAAATGTGCTGGCATGTGATATTCACAGCCGCTCACGCACAAAACGGCTGGTTAAAGCTGCCGGGGCAGAAAAAGTATTCGGCCTTGACGATGTCTTGTCAGAGTCTATGAACGGCAGTGGCTTCAACAGAAAATACGGTTTGCTTGGTTCAAATAAAGCAACTGAAGATTCAATCAAACTCTTTCCGGATAACGGCCAGCCTTTAGTCGAGGCGATCCAAAAACGTTTGAAAGAAGCCACAGGAAAAGTCATTGAAGTCATGATCTATGGTGACGGCGCGTTCAAAGATCCTGTCGGTCAAATCTGGGAATTAGCCGACCCAGTTGTCTCTCCCGCCTACACAATAGGTCTGGAAGGTACACCGAATGAAATGAAATTGAAGTATTTAGCCGATAATAACTTTTCACACTTAAGTGGGGCCGAACTCAAGACAGCCATCACGGATCATATCGTGAACAAGCAGTCGGACCTGGTTGGTCAGATGGAAGCTCAAGGGACCACGCCCAGACGCTTGACCGATTTGATCGGCTCCTTATCCGACCTGACTTCAGGTAGTGGAGATAAAGGCACACCGATCATCCATATCCAAGGCTACTTTGATAACTTCTCAAATTAATTAGATCGAGATACGCAAAAGGTCACAGGAAAATTCCTGTGACCTTTTTTTCGTACTATTTAGTGTCTCATTTGTATCTGCCAAATTGACGACTCTTACAAAAAATGGCTAATTAATGTTTTCTTCCTAATCAACTTCAGGAGTTAGGCTATGTTTTCAACATCTCCTAAATCGTTGATAACTACAAATTCCAAATCTGTAGTTATAGCCAATAATCTTCTTAAAAAAGTACTACCCACACGTCCGAATCCATTAATCGCAATTTTCGCAAACATTTTATTGCTCTATCTCTTGGTTTTATATTAAGTACACCAAAAGTACTGAGTTAGTTTCTTCATACCCTATGTTCAAGTATGTAAGATATTGAATTTTGACACTTCGAGAATAGTAAAAATCTGCAGAGATTTCACTTTTTTATTTTACAGTTGAAAACTCATTCTCAACACCTATCTGTCTTATTAAACCTTTTCTTTGTGTTAAGTTATCCTGGTTTCTAATTTCAATCTTCGCAATGACATAACCGACAACCAGAAACATTTCAACTAGTCCGAATGCTAACAAAAAGTTATGCATGAAAAATTCAGCGGGTAATACCAAAATTATAGGATCGGTAGCAGGATTGAATAGCCATGCATCATTATTGAAAAACGTCTGATGAAATAGTAAAAATAATGCATCAAAACGAATAATGATAGTAACTATAATTGTCAGTGACAGAAGTATTCCAAATTGAAAGTACAAAAGAAAACTTTTGTACAGTTTCTTGTTTTTTGCATACACCAGAAAAAAGAATGTCCCTGTTCCTGAAATTGTAAGAATCAAGTAATTCAGTAAAAATAATTTTTTCACTTCCAAAAAATGAAATAACCCACTATTTGAACTCGGGAAATCCGGCATGTCTAGTTCAGAAATCCAAGGTGAGTTCAAATAATCAAGTAGAATCCGATAATTTGCTAAAATTTGTTCTCTTGGTATGTCTACATATGTCGAAATATTTAGATAATTAATATCAAATGCATATAAAGGAATAAAGTTGATCGTAATAGTGATTGATAAAGACAAAACGAAAAATGAGATTAAAATAAATCCTGAAATTTTTATAATTCTTTGCTTCAACGATGTCCTCATCTTTCGTTACGTCTTACTTTTGATTTCAATTCGTACACTTCTTCTTTTAGCTGTTTATTTTCTTTTTCTAATGAATTATTGTTTGTTTGATCACTTTCTGTATGCGCATGTCTACCATGCATACCTGGCATAAAATACATCATAAGTATATGTCCTACAAGCATAACGACGATAAATATAACTGTTTCCATGTTCATTCCTCCTAAATTAACGACTATATATAAAATGGATACCATAATAGAAAACTACAGAAATGATAAAACTTATAGCTATGATTCCATAGACTAATGTATTACTTAAGATGACTTCTTCGTCATTAGAGATTACACTATTCGTATTTTTATTTCTCATGAAGAATAAGAGAAGTATACCTAAGGCTACAATCACTAAACTCATAACATGAGCAATGCTTAACGAGCCAAATGCCTGAGGATTCGATCTAAAGAACTCTACAATAAACCTGTTGAAAGCAAATCCTATTATATATATAAAGAATAACTCTCCATCAAATTTAGCATTTTGTCTTCTTTTCCATATGATTAAAAATAACATAAAGTTTAATGCCACTTCATAAAGCTGAGCTGGATGAAGTAATTCACCACCTACCATTACACCCCATGGCCAATTTTGACTCATCGGTATGCCAAAAACATCACAGCCAACTCGACCGATAGCTTGACCTAAAATCACTCCCGGAACGAGGGTATCTGCTGTTTTCCAAATAGGCATTTTTTTCTTTTTCATATACCAGAACGCAAACGTCCCACCTATGAGAATCGCACCCTGAATAGATAATCCTCCTTGCGTGATTTTAAATATATCCAGAGGATTCTCTAAATAATGGTCCAAATTAAAAAACAGTATGTAACCTAATCTAGCACCTAAAATTCCAAACAGGACCGTATACATCCCTAAATCCATCAACTTATCTTTATCTAGCCGTTTACGCTCCCCTTCCTTTTGTACGAGCAGCAAGCCAATAATCATGCCTAATGCACTGGTTACGCTTAGCAAATAAATACCGAAATGACCAATACTAAAAAGTTCTACCATATGAATAATCTCCTTAATAATCTATTTAATATAGTAATGTAAATATTTGAAGATCGAGCTAAATGATCAATTCATTTAATAATCATTATGTAAAAAACAAAGAACCTATTATTTTATGTTTTTTTCATTTCCATTCATCCTCCTGTTATTCTATAAAAATAGTATATAACAGAATTATGGAGAAGATATGGAGCTGGATGTCTTCATCGCTTGCAGAACCAATTGCTTATTTGTGAAATTTGAAAAACTGCTGCCGTTAGTGAATTTGAAATCACTAACGGCAGCAGTTTTAAAGGCTTGTTAAAATAATCATATGCTTAACGTTGTCCATCTCGTATCTCGCTGACGTCATATATAGACTTTTTCATTTGTTTTAAAGAACCTATTCTTTAATGACTGATCACTCAGGCTGATTTTCACGTTCATGAATATCAAAAGGCGAGTAGTAACCTTGATATTCCACTAGCGTCATCATCCCACCAGCTGAATGGTTAAGGTCATGGCAATGGAATGCCCACGCCCCCGGATTATCCGCCTGGAACATGATTTCAATGAACTCTCCCGGTTCGACGTTGATCATGTCTTTGACTATGGGGTTATCTAATTTCTCGCCATTTATTGCTATGATTTGAAAATAGTGACCATGCAAGTGCATTGGATGGTCGAACTGACTCTCATTAATTAATGTTGCCTTGATGATATCATCCTCTTCAACTTCGATCGACTCTGTATCAGGGAAAACTTCGTCATTGATTGTAAATGTGCTATTGCCCATGCCCATTCCCATACCGGCACCTAAAAACATATCATATTCGATATCAGGGGTTGGTATCTCTTCAAAAATCGGATCCATATATACCGATCCATTTTCTGACTCTTCTTCACCGATCTCTACCGTTTCTTTCTGATCATCATCCGCTTTTTTGGGTAATACATTTATTACCATATCTTCAGCAGCTTCAGTGTTAACTACACTTTCTATTTGCCATTCTGCTGTATTATCGATCTTGATTTCTATATCAATACGTTCAGAAGGCGTTATTTCTAAAGGACCCGAGCCATAATTTGTGTTGTAGATAGGGTTGCCGTCGATCTCGACCACACGATACGGTTCTCCATTAAATCTTAGCAGATGTTTGCGATAGCCGGCATTAACAAATCTCAATCGGATCACTTCACCTTCATAGACTTCAATCGGTTCGATATATTGCCCTATTTTACCATTCACGGTATAGGTGCCATACAACATGTCCGTGTCCCTTTCGCCGCTGGATCCCCCCATCATTCCGCCCATCATCCCACCTGAACTATTCCGTCCCATATTCCATTCATCAAGTATAAGCGTGTATTCAGAATCATACACCTTATTGTTGGGTTCAACGATAAAGGCTCCATATAATCCCTTATCCACTTGTTCAGCACTGTTTTGATGCGAGTGATACCAATATGTTCCGGGATTATCTGCTGAGAATTCATACGTGAAAATATCGCCAGGCTGCACGCCGTCTTGTGTGACCCCTGCAACGCCATCCATTTTATTGGGTAAGGTTACACCATGAAAATGGATGGTAACTGGTTCGCTGAGTTCATTTTTCAAATGAACTCGAACAAGATCACCTTCCTGAACCCGAATTTCTTCTCCTGGTACAGTCCCATTATAGGTCCAGACATTCGCCACTGTGTTGCCACCAAAGTCCCACTCTGATTCTTTGGCAACAATGTCGAACTCTTTTACATTACCGCTTTTCTCAGGATCTGGAATATCAAGGATACTGATGCCCTCTTCCACAGATGTATCGCTTGTTTCATCAGTCTGTTCACATCCCGAAAGAATAATAATAGAGACTAACATTAGTATAAAGGTAATTATATATTTAACTTTCATTTGTCTCCCCTCCAAAATACTCATCCACCTGATCACTATCCTCATCTACTTCTTAGGTTTTCTATATATACTTAAAAAGCCGCTGAAATGCATCATACGGCTTTTTAATCTTTCCTCTTTTATCGACAATAGATATTGTTCACTATTCTATTATGATAATACTTAGAATGAAATCGTCAAGAAATTAGCTTTTAGTTAAATTCATTCAAGTCTATCGTTTACTTAACGGGATTCAAAATAATCGTCTGAGTCTATCTGAACTGCCGTATTTTTATTGATGCATGCCGCCCATTCCTCTATAGTTACTGCTTCGAGAAGAGCCACCTGTCCCATGCATTCCTTTGTAATGTTCTCTGAGTTGCTGATTGTTTAAATCGGGATGCATTTCACTTATATACGATTTCATTTGTCCAAAGTTGACTACGCCATTTTCCATAACCAGCTCCATATCTTCAAATCCGTCTGCATCCATCATCTCTGATCTTTGGTTAACACCAATGGCTTGCTCTTGGATTACTGAATCTTGATTTGAAGTATCTTCTTCCGCAATCTGAGATATTCCTAATCCACCGGTAACCGCTAAAACGCCTGATAAAACTCCACTAAATAAATTCATTTCTAATCAATCTCCTTTTTTTATCTTTTCTTTATAATTGAATAATACCTTTTAGTTATGGATATTTTATGGATTTTTATTATTGGAATGATTTATTGGATACATTTTACAAACTATTACTTCTCGAGTTCCTCGATCTACCTTTAGACAAGCTTTTATTCTGGTAAAAGAGTGGATCAGTTTGAACCTTCTGCAGACATATTATCTTGATTTGTCTATTATTTCTTATTTATTAGGTTTGATTTTCAATTTTCTGAAAATCGTGAAAACTAAATCTTCTTTTTCTTCAATAGACAAGCCTGCTTTGTTGATGTTTTCCAGTGTTCTACGGTTGATATTTGCTCCCCATGTATTAACCGTTACAGGATTAATAATGTCCATCATTTTTCCGACCACTGCATTTTCGCTTCTCATATGTTCCAACATAATAATTTTACCATCGGGTTTGCAGACCCTGCTGATTTCTTGTAGTCCTTTTACAGGATCGGGTACGGAACAAAATACACAAGTGGCCACGACATAATCAAAGGTATTATCAGGAAAGTCCATCTCCTGTGCATTCATCTCAATTAGACTGACTTGATAAGGTAAATCAAGAGCTGCCATTTTTTCTTCCGCCTTCTTAAGCATTCCCGGACTGAAATCTATACCAGTCAGATGAACTTCTGGAGGGTAAAACGGCAAATTTGCACCAGTCCCGATACCTACTTCCAGGACCTTCCCTGATACATTTTTCAGTAGATCTTGTCTCCAGCTATCCTTTATCATCTTATCCATCGAATCATATACCCCTGAAATCCGATTGTACCGGTTCTTGATCTTGCTAGTTGATTTTTGTCTCATATCAAGCTCCCCTTAGTAATTGAATACGATGGTTGTTAGTTTTTGATTCTATAAAATTCATACCCAAGCAAATACACTCTTTAAGATTGACCCTAAAGGTAGTGTCTGCTTATGATATCAATTTTGAGTCCTATGTCTTCTCGTTCAGCGTCTATTATATGAGAGTGAAATGCTTTTATAGTCATCTTTCGACTTATCGTTTACATGCGTAATCTTATGTTACGCATTAAGCTTACATTTGTAAACGTTGATTGTCAAATGTTTTATATCTTCGCAATTATCACTCTGATATGCGCTTTAAACCATTAAGTGTCTCTCCGGTGGATATACCTTTAGAAAAAAATGTATTCCAAAACATAGCCATTCGTCCAGCACATATAATTATTTCATTAATAAAAAACGACCTCAAAAGGTAGATTACACTCTATCATTTGAGGTCGTTACATATTCTATTTTCAAAATTTACTGGAAGGAGAAAGTTAAACTGATTACTCTTCCGGAGCTTCCAATTCGTCCTCAGTCATCCACATATGATTGGTTACTCTTTCGCCATCTGTAGTCGCATCATAATCGACAGCGTAAATAGTTCCATTATAAACTTCTTCAACTATGGCAGTAGCCCCTTGCATACCTGCCATATGTTCGGCATCCAGAACTACTTCATCGCCAGCCTCGGCTACATCTGTTCCCTCTTCCAAGTCTTCCTGTATGACCCAACGGTGATTGGTCACTCTTTCTTCACCTGTAGTCGGCGTATAACTTACTTCATAAACGGTTGTGTCGAATGCGCCCACTATCGTAGCTTCTGCCCCTTCCATTCCTGGCATGTGTGCCGCCGTAATGATGGCCGTGCTTCCTTCAGGGAATGCAGGCTCTTCCGCTTTTTTCAAATCGGTTGGGATTTCTCCGTCATGGTCCATTTCTGCCATTTCATCCATTTCGTCGATTTCGTCATTTTCGTCCATTTCGTCCATTTCAGTCATTTCATCTTGGTTAGCATCCTCTTCGGCAACATTCATCTCTGTATTCGAATCATTTGTCTCAGTGGTATCGCTGGTATCTGTACACCCCATCAAGATAAACGTTGTACTTAATCCTAATAATATTAATTTTTTCATTCTAATTTCCACTACTTTCTTTTTTTATTTATTTTAAATTATATTTCCCTGTATGTTTTATTGTTTTATAGGAAGGATTACCGTGAACACGGAGCCTTTTCCTTCATCACTCTCGACTTTGATTTTACCGTGATGGGCATCTATGATACTTTTAACGACTGCCAGTCCGAGTCCCTGACCCTCGATCTTGGTATTTCTTGAAGGCTCAACCTGATAAAAACGATTAAAGATCTGTTGCTGGTTCTCTTTGCTTATGCCTTTACCGGTATCTGAAACGGACAGATGACAAAATCCATCCACTGCTTTCACGTCAACCGTGATTTCCCCTTTTTCAGGCGTGAACTTGATCGCGTTCGTAATGAGATTGGTGATGACCTGACTGATCTGGCTGATATCCGCTTCGATCCGAAGAGGGTGTCCGTTTACAGTCAACTCAATATCTTTCTCCATCGCCCGCTGCTCATAAATCGTTGCGATTTTACCGACACGCTTGGTCAGGTCAAATGTCTCAAGTTTCAGCTCATTGTGCTGATACTGGACATCATCGATATGATCGATCTTTTCAATCAGCTGCGATAAGCGTTTCACTTCCAATCCGATCAGGGAGAGCCGCTCTGTGGTCATCGGCCAGACGCCATCCATCATGGCTTCAATGTTTCCCTGCAAGGTGGTCAAAGGAGTTCGGACTTCATGAGCCAGATCAGAAACGAGCTGATTCCGCATCGTCTGCTGCATGGCTAACTGATCCGCAAGCGTATTGACATTGGTCTGCAGTTTATTCAGTTCTTCTATCGGTTCAGGGTACTCAAGTCGCCTGCTATAATCCCCTTCAGCAATGGCTTCCGTCAAATCGCTTGTTTCTATGATCGGCTTACTCAAACGTTTGGACAGCAAATAGGCGGCTACCGCTGCTGCGATGATCGAAACAACAGCGATAATGGCAAGCATGTTAAGCATATCGCTAATAAACTGCTGTTCATGATTGGAATAATTCGGTACACCGGGGTACTGCAACTCTGCTGTCCCAATAGGTATTTCATCCGCATATAAATCTATCGTTTCCGTCAGGATATCTCCGTCCGTCTCCAGCATCGCATTACCATTTCCGTGCATCATGCGGCGACCATCTGACATCATCCCTACTTCAGGCACGATTTCTTCTCCTGAAGGGGTAACGATCGTAAACATGATTTGAGACTGCATCCCAGTCCAGTTGATGCCCGCCAGCGCATCCGTGTTCCACTCACCGTATTCGACGTAGCTTTCTTCCAGCTGGTCGACAAGCGTCTCGCGTGACTGCACGAATCGGTCACTGAGGTAATGATCAAACTGATTTTCCGTGAGTTGAAACGTTAGAAAGCTGAATAAAAAGATGAAAAGCGCACCTCCAGTTAGAAACAGTATAAACAGCTTTCTAAATAGTGTGGTCTTCATCTTTTTTACCTCCAAACCGATAACCGACACCGTGGACCGTCAAAATAAACATTGGTTCTTTCGGATCAGCTTCAATCTTTGCTCTTAGATTTTTGATATGCGAGTCAATCACGCGGTCCATCGCTGATGCTTCCAGCCCCTTCACTGATTCCAGTAAGTGTTCGCGCGAAAAAGCCTGTTGGGGATATTCAGCCATCAGTTTAAGCAGTTGAAATTCAGTATGCGTCAAGTTGATAACTCTATCGTCCGCTTCGACTTCCAGACGTTCAGGATAAACAATCAAACGGTTCTGATTAAAGGACCATCTGGTTTCGTTTTCTCTTGAAAAACCTGACCGCCTGTAGACAGCTTCCATGCGTGCAATCAACTCTTTGGGACTGAAGGGTTTTTTGATATAATCATCCGCCCCCATGTTCAGTCCTTTCAGCACATCTTGTTCCGTTGATTTGGCAGTAAGCAGTATGATGGGCACCGCAGATGTCTCTCTGACCTGCTGGCAGACTTCCCATCCTGATAAATCAGGCAGCATGATGTCTAGAATAATGAAATCGATATCTTCATTCTCAACGATCTGGAGTGCCTGCTGACCTGTTTCAGCCCGACTTACGCGATAATTTTTCGTATTCAAATAGGCTTCAATGATATCCAATATCGACTGTTCATCATCGACAATTAATACATGCATAGGCTCACCTCAAATCGTTATAAATTTTCTCTAAAATTATACTACCACTGATGAGCTGATTTACCAAAAATGACCTTCCTGGAAAGGTCATTTTGTTGGTTTCTTTTATTCTTCTGAATCCTCGAATGGACGATTGTTTTGGCGGCGTTCGTTTCTGAAGGATTCACGTTCTTCTCTCAGTTCATCGCGCTCTTTCAGTGTTTCTTCATCCCATTCCGGATGCATCGCTCCAAAATGCTCGCTTCTCAATGCGTCGTGTTCTTCAAACCATGCTTCAAGTTCTTCTTCACTCATATCTGGATCGAAGTTCTTGAACTGTTCTTTTCTGAATGCCTCGCGTTCTTCAAACGACTCTTCATCCCACTCTGGATGCATCGCTCCAAAACGCTCGCTTCTCAATGCGTCATGTTCTTCAAACCACGCTGCAAATTCTTCTTCATTCATATCTGGGTCAAAATTTTCGAATTGCTCTTCTCTGAATGCTTCACGTTCTTCTAGCCATTCGTCATCTTGGAACTGTTGTGCTCCGTGACCATGGCCGTAGCCATTGCCCGGAACGCTACCGCCATGCATGCCTTGGCCCATATGTCCTTGACCTGAACGGTTAAATGGTCCAGATCCAGGCTGGAATTCTCCGTCTGCATTTTCGCCCCTGTTAAATCCCTGGAACCCTTGACCCATGCGCTCTTGCATCCAACCAAACACACCTGACTCCTCTGCTGAAGCATCCACTGTATTTTCTTCAGCAGCTGCAAAATCAGTGTTTAAAGCGGCCAAACCCCCTAATCCCAATACACCTACTGTTAATATAGTTACTTTTTTGTTCATCATTTTGAATTCCTCCTTTACTTCTTAATCAAAGTATAAAAGGTAGTTGTGGAGAAATAATGGATTCGAATTTTAAATTCAAATTTCTTTCAACTGACCGTCGCTGGTTAGTTCCAGGGTCAAATCCGCCTTGGCGGAATGTGATAAAACCAGTTCAGCATTGATTTTGTCGGTTTGCTCGTAATGGTTCACCGCTTCTGCTGGAGTAGCCCCACCCAATTGTTTTCTGTCGATCAATCGGTCCTCTATATTCGAGAGACCGGTTTGAATGAATAAGGTGTAATCACAGTACTCTGTCAGTTCATTCCAACCCTCTTTTTCCAGAAGCAAATAATTCCCTTCGATCAGCACGATATCGGCATTCACCGAGATTGTTTCTTTCGAGACATCATGTAACGCCCGATCATAGGTTGGCCAGTTGACATGCTGATGTTGTGTGAGAGCTTCGATTTTCTCCTTCAGCGCGGTTAGATTGAATGATTCGGGTATTCCTTTGTATTTCTTTAAAAGGTCTTCTCTGCCGTTTCTAATGACCGTGTGCTGATTCAAGTAGTCATTGTCGTGATGAAACCCGTCCATCGCGATCGACTGGAACGTATACGGGTATCCCTGTTCCTTGTATAGGTCTTCCAGGAATAAAGATAAGATCGTCTTGCCGGCCCCGGGAGGTGCAGCTAAATACACGATCACACGCGCGTTCTTTTCTTTCCTGAACATAACAAGTTTTTCAAGTAAGGGTTTGAAGATCTCATTGACTTCTTTTTCTGTATACGTCACATCGATCAGATGACCGGTCACTTTATACTGCGTATGAATCATCACTATTCCTCCTTATTGTATCCGGGAATATCTTTCGTTTCATAGTATACTTCTTCCATACATAACCCAACTGACGACAAGGTCATTCCGGCAGCTTCACGATTTTCTGCAGCAATGATGTTCTGAATCTCTTCCGGTTCGCGTCTGCCGTCAGCGACTTCCAGAAGCGTCCCCATCAGGATCCGAATCATATTATATAAAAAGCCGTTCCCGACAAACGTAAAGATCCACTCATTCGTGTCGTCATTCACTTCCACCGAAGCCTGATAGAGGGTACGCACTTTGTTCTCCTTGTCAGAATGCGTGGAGGCAAAACTCGTGAAGTCATGTGCGCCGACAAGCTGCGCCAGTGCTTTTTCTACTTTTTCTCTATTCATCGGATACCGGTGGTAATGACTGTAATATCTCAAGAAGGGATCACGAAACTGGTTATTGTCGACACGGTATGTATATTTCTTCCCTTTGGCCAGATAACGTGCGTGAAAGGTGTCTTCTACGCGTGCAACGTCCAAAACAGTTATTTCAGAAGTTGTTACTGAATTCATCCCAATCATCAAGCCGTCCGTATCAATCTCGAACGGAAAATCGAAATGAACGATCTGGCCTTTCGCGTGAACACCGGCATCCGTACGGCCTGCTCCGTGCACACGTACTTCTCGTCCTTTGGCCAGCTTGGTCACGGCCTTTTCCAAGTCTCCTTGAACAGTCCGCATATCAGGCTGTACCTGGAAACCGGAAAAGTGTGTGCCATCGTATACGATTCTTGCTTTATATCTCAAACCTGTCATTTTTATCTTCCTTTTCATGTTGCACAAGTCTTCTTTTAATGCTGCTTTATGTTATTTGAGATAGGTAGGATTAGGCTCGTGCCTGATCCTGACCTTATCAGCCCTAGTCAGTACTCTTTGTTCTTGATTATGCCCAATTGGTACTTCATAGCACCACTCAAGCTGGTTTCTCCCTGAGTATGCCGAACTTGCCACTTCTTAGCCTCACTCAAACGGGTTTCTCTCTGAGTACGCCGAACTTAGCTCTGCTTAACCTCACTCAAACGGGTTTCTCCCTGAGTTCGTCGAACTTCGCCATACTTAGCCTCACTCAAACGGGTTTCTCTCTGAGTATACCGAACTTAGCTCTGCTTAGCCTCACTCAAACGGGTTTCTCCCTGAGTATGCCGAACTTAGCTCTACTTGGCCTCGCTCAAGCCGGTTTCTCCCTGAGTATGCCGAACTTGCCACTTCTTAGCCTCACTCAAACGGGTTTCTCACTGAGTATGCCGAACTTAGCTCTACTTGGCCTCACTCAAACGGGGTTTCTCCCTGAGTACGTCGAACTTCGCCATACTCAGCCTCGCTCAAGCCGGTTTCTCCCTGAGTATGCCGAACTTGCCACTTCTTAGCCTTACTCAAGCTGAATGTTTAGGCGAGTACGCCTAAACAAGAACCTATTGATATTACCCAAGTCTTTCTTCTGCACGAGTGAAGCTGATCGGTACTTAACAATTTACTATAACACTTAACACGCCTTTTATGATGTAGATACTCGTCCTTAGACGAGTATCTCTTCTTTCAATATAAAGGAAAAAGGATAAAGATTCTCATCTTTATCCTTCTGCTTATGTTCTTAATAAGAATAATACAACGGAAAGGACACCGAAAGCAACAATTACCGATGTGTCTCTGGTTTCCCAGGACAACTGACGATATTTTGTTCGGCCTTCGCCGCCCTTGTATCCGCGGGCTTCCATCGCTGTGGCCAATTCTTCCGCCCGGTTAAAGGAGCTGACGAACAGCGGGATCAGCAACGGGACAATAGATTTCATCTGTTCGTAGATATTGCCTTCACCGAAATCGATACCACGTGCGCGCTGAGCATTCATGATTTTTTCAGTTTCATCCATTAATGTCGGCACGAAACGCAAGGCAATCGATAACATCAACGCGATTTCGTGAACAGGAACTTTGACAGCATTAAGTGGACGTAACAGGAACTCTATCGCATCCGTTAAAGATAAAGGCATCGTCGTTAAGGTCAAGATGGTCGACATGAAAATAATCAGTACAAAACGGAAGAAGATATAGACGCCGTTCAGCAAGCCTTCTTGAGAAATAATGATCGGGCCGAATCTGAACCAGATGGTCTGTCCACTCGTAAACAAGATTTGAAGAATGACCGTGAACAGAATCAGCCAAATAAGCGGCTTCACACCATTGATAAAGAATTTTGGATTGATGCCAGAAAGCTTGACCGCCGTTAATACAAAAACGATTAAAGCTAAGTAAGAGATCCAGTTATTTGCCAGGAAAATTATAATGATAAACGAGATTGCACCTATCAATTTAGTTCTAGGATCCAGTCGATGGATCAGTGAATCGCCTGGGATATAACGTCCAAAAATCAGTTTATCCATCATAAGCGTTCACCGCCCTTACTGCTGAGCTTCTCTTTTATTTGTCTGGCTAATTCATCAGTCGTTAGCGGTAGCGGATCGAACGTCCACTCGAATTTCTCTTCCAGTTCATGCGCGAACCTCACTGTCGAGGGGACACCGAGCTGCATACTAGCCAGCCAGCCAGCTTCCTTGAAAATGTCTCTTGGGTGTCCTTCTTTCATAACGGTCCCACCTCCAAGAACGATCATATGATCCGCGTACGCTGCCACGTCATCCATCTGGTGCGTGACTAAAACGATGGTCAAACCTTTATTTTTATATAAACTGTGGAACATGTCCATTATTTCTTTACGACCCTGAGGATCTAGACCGGCCGTAGGTTCGTCTAGAACCAGTACTTCTGGTTCCATCGCCAACACGCCGGCAATAGCGACCCGTCTCATTTGTCCACCAGACAAGTCAAAAGGAGAACGTTCCAAGAATGTTTCGTCCAATCCAACTATAGGTAAAAGTTCTCTGGCTTTTTCGAGCCCTTCTTTTTCAGTCATACCAAAGTTTTTAGGGCCAAAAGCAATATCTTTGCCGACTGTTTCTTCAAACAACTGGGCTTCTGGAAACTGAAAGACGATCCCCACCTTTTTACGCAGAGATTTAAGGCCTTTATTTTCTGACATACGCGTGATCACACGGTCACCGATCGTGACAACACCTTCAGTGGGTTTTTTCAAGGCATTTAAATGCTGCAATACCGTTGATTTCCCACTGCCCGTGTGACCAACGATGGCAGTGAACGAGCCGTTTTTAATGGAAAGATTAATGTCATAAATGGCTTTACTTTCAAATGGTGTCCCTTTCTGATAAGTATAGCCTACATCTTGGAAACCGATGTCCATAACCAGTCCACCATCCCTTCTTCTGTCAAATAATCCTGAGGGACGTCTAGACCCTGTTCTTTTAGTGATGCTTTCAAGCGCTCTGGGAACGGTAGATCCAGACCCATTTCAACTAATTTTTCCCCAAAGGAAAAGATAGTTTCCGGTGAGCCTTCCTGAATCATTTTCCCGTCTCTCATGACAAGGATGCGGTTAGCTTCCGCCGCTTCATCGATATCGTGGGTAATCGATAGAACAGACAAGTTTTCCCGTTCTTTGACTTCCTTGACGGTACGCAACACTTCTTCCCTGCCTTGTGGATCGAGCATACTTGTTGCTTCGTCCAAGATCATGATAGCCGGACGCAGAGCAACGATCCCCGCTATGGCAACACGCTGTTTCTGACCGCCTGAAAGTCTCGCCGGTTCTCTTTCGGCAAACTCAAGCATGTTTACTTTCTCCAATGCATTTCTCACGCGTTCGATCATGTCATCACGTGGGACGCCTAAGTTTTCCAATCCAAAAGCGACATCGTCCTGAACCGTCGACCCAACGAACTGGTTATCCGGGTTTTGAAACACCATCCCGACCATTTCGCGGATAGACCAGACATTCTTCTCGTTAAGCATTAGTCCCCCAACCTCAACTTCACCACTATCTGGTTCAATTAGGCCGTTAATAGTCTTGGCTAACGTCGATTTACCAGATCCGTTTGGACCGATAATAGCTACCCATTCACCTTTATTGATCGAAAAAGAAACATCCTGTAAGGCAGGACGTAGATCTTCATCAGTATACTTGTAAGATATATTTTTTAAACGTATAATTTCAGTCATGATTTACCTCAACTTTTTTATTCGGTCACGAACCTTTAATTTCAACGTAATTGTCAAGGTGTCTTGACAGTTACTCAACAGTACAAGATTACCAAAAACACCCAAGTATAACAATAGCGAAAACGTTTGAATACCTTTTAAATAATAAATTTTCGAACATAAAAGCGAGTATGAAATGTTAGGATTTAAGATCGAGCAGTTGCTTATGTATGGTTTATTAATGATAATAAAAAAACACTTCACGATATATGGCGTTTCTCCTGAGGATGTCCCCAGGAGAAACTGAGCTAGACACTTGGAAAATAGTTCCTTCCATCATCATAACGCTCATCATACATCCAAAAGTGATTTGGTTATAGTTTATTAAACTTTAATTATTCAGCGTCTACATCGCTTGAAACTGCTGTTTTTTCTACTAATTCCAAAACAGCCATTGGAGCACCGTCACCACGACGAGGTCCCATTTTCAATACACGAGTATATCCTCCATTGCGTTCTGCAAAACGAGGGCCTAAATCGTTGAATAATTTTTGCAATACTGATTGTACTACGATTTCGTCTTCAGTTTCTGATACAGTTGCTAATTCGTTACGAACAAAAGCGGCAGCTTGACGACGTGCGTGCAAGTCTCCACGTTTGCCTAATGTGATCATTCTATCTGCCATTTTAGATACTTCTTTGGCACGAGTCACAGTAGTCACAATACGTTCGTTGATAAACAAATCAGATGTTAAATCACGAAGCATTGCTTTACGTTGAGAGCTAGTACGTCCTAATTTACGATAACCCATTGGTTGAAATCCTCCTTAAACACAAATTATTCTTCTTCGCGTAAGCCTAAATCTAGCTCGCCAAGTTTTAATTTTACTTCTTCCAGCGATTTACGCCCTAAGTTACGGACTTTCATCATTTCTGGTTCTGTTTTATTTGTTAATTCCTGAACAGTGTTGATGCCAGCTCGTTTCAAGCAGTTATAAGAACGCACAGATAGATCCAACTCTTCGATGGTCATCTCCAACATTTTTTCCATTTGTGTTTCTTCTTTTTCGACCATAATCTCTGCTTCACGAGCTTCTTCTGTTAAGTTAACAAAAATATTTAAATGTTCAGTCATGATTTTAGCAGCCAGACTGACACCATCTTCTGGAGAAATCGATCCGTCTGTCCAGACGTCAAGAGTTAACTTGTCATATTGTTCTTTTTCTCCAACACGTGTATTTTCGACATGGTAATTTACGCGGCTAATTGGGGTATATATCGAATCAACCGGTAATACACCTATCGGCATATCATCGTGTTTGTTGTGTTCAGCACGTACATATCCTCTGCCTTTGTGCGCTTCCATGCGAGCATGCAAGTGTCCACCTTCAGAGACTGTACAAATATAGAGATCCGGGTTCATTATTTCAACATCGCTGTCGAAAATAACGTCTGCAGCTGTTACAGTTGCGGGCCCTTCGATATCTATTTCAATGGTTTTTGTTTCTTCAGAATACAACTTAAGTGCAAGTTTCTTCAAGTTTAAAATGATGGCAGTGACGTCTTCAACAACACCATCGATTGCAGTGAATTCATGTAAAACACCATCGATTTGTAAAGTTGTGACGGCAGCACCTGGCAAAGATGACAATAAGATGCGGCGTAAGGAATTACCTAATGTTGTACCGTATCCTCGCTCTAGCGGTTCTACGACAAACTTACCAAATTTCCCATCTTCACTGATCTCAACTGTTTCTATTACCGGTTTTTCAATTTCGATCATATAATCCGTTTACCCCTTTCAAAACGTTAATTAACGCTATCCCAAAAACGACACCATTAGTATATTTTATTATACACGACGACGTTTTGGAGGACGGCAACCGTTATGTGGTACCGGTGTTACGTCACGAATTGCAGTGACTTCTAATCCTGTTGCTTGCAATGAACGGATTGCAGCTTCTCGACCAGATCCAGGTCCTTTTACACAAACCTCGATTGATTTCATGCCGTTTTCCATGCCGCCTTTTGCAGCAGCTTCAGCAGCCATTTGAGCAGCAAAGGGAGTAGATTTACGAGAACCTCTAAAACCTAATGCTCCTGCAGAAGACCAAGAAATTGCATTTCCATGTACATCAGTTATCATTACGATTGTATTATTGAATGTTGAACGAATATGTGCTACTCCATGTTCAATATTCTTTTTCACTCTGCGCTTACGATTGCGAGCGGGTCTTTTCACTTTAGCCATACGTAGATTGACCTCCTAACTTTTGGTGATTATTTTTTCTTGCCGGCAATAGCGACTGCTTTGCCTTTACGCGTACGCGCATTGTTTTTAGTATTTTGACCACGTACTGGTAAACCACGACGGTGACGAATGCCACGGTATGATCCTATTTCGATTAAACGTTTAATGTTTTGGCTAACTTCACGACGAAGATCTCCTTCAATTTTACGTTTATCTACTTCAGCACGGATTGAATCTAGTTGATCGTTTGTTAATTCACGGACGCGAGTTTCTTCTGGAACTCCTGCAGCTACTAAAATTTCTTTTGCTGTAGTTTTACCGATTCCATAAATATAAGTTAATGAAATGACGATATGTTTGTCGCGTGGAATATCTACACCTGCTATACGAGCCATGTCTATGCACCTCCTGTTTAGAAATTATCCTTGACGTTGTTTGTGTTTAGGATTTTCGCATATAACCATTACTCGGCCATTACGACGGATCACTTTACACTTATCACACATTTTTTTTACTGATGGTCTTACTTTCATGAACTGTCCCTCCTTGATTTCTTCGGAGTCCTAAGCTTATTTAAATCGATACGTAATGCGTCCACGTGTTAAATCATACGGAGACATTTCGACTGTTACCTTATCCCCAGGCAGTATCCGAATGTAGTTCATACGGATTTTGCCAGAAACGTGTGCTAGAATTTCATGACCATTCTCAAGTTCTACTTTGAACATTGCATTAGGTAATGTTTCTAGGACTTTTCCTTCAATCTCTATAACGTCGTCTTTTACCACGCCTGGTTTCCTCCTTTGATATCTCACATTTGTACGCATTAATAGAGTGAAACTATGACATCTCACAAAATTTACGCTCTAATAGTTGAATACATCTTTACATTTTGACGCTCGTACTATTATAACATGCATACATGATCATTGCAAGGATTCATCATAAAACATCGGACTTCTTAGTTTAATTGGTCCACAATGTCTTGGAAAACTTTTTTCGGACTTTGTTCGCCGTCAATTTCTCTGACGAGATTAAAGTCGCTATAGTGTTTAGCAAGTTTTTCCGTTTGCTCTTCATTCACGTTAATGCGCTTTTCGACCGTTTCCGGTTTATCGTCTTCTCTTTGATAAAAATCATGTGAACCACATTTATCACAGGTACCTTCCACTTTAGGTGGATTTGCTACTTTATGATAGGTCGCTCCACAATTTGAACACATGAATCTGCCTGTTAAACGCTCCATCAAAATTCCTTTCGGTACTTTGATGTAAAGCACATGATCCAGTCTTCTGTTTGAAGAAGATAGAGCCTGCTGTAACGCTTGAGCTTGATTCAATGTGCGAGGATATCCATCGAGTAAAAATCCTCTTTTTGCATCATCTAGTTGTAGACGCTCTTTAACTATTCCATTTGTTACACTGTCTGGAACAAGTTCGCCTTCATCCATATACTTTTTTGCTTTTAAACCGAGAGCCGTTTTGTTCTTCATAGCTGCACGAAACATATCTCCGGTTGAAATATGTGGGATATTGTATTTATCCGATATCAGTGATGCTTGCGTTCCTTTACCAGCTCCAGGAAGTCCCAATAGGATTAAATTCATCACGCTTCCTCCTTTTTAGTTCAGATATTTCATCAGCATAATTGGAAAAAGATCGATCCACCCACTAATGTCTCAATGACATTTGGGTAAATCGTCTTAATTCAATTGTCAATGACCGTTTAAGATTGCTGAATGAAACCTTGGTAATTCTTCTTACTTAATAACCCTTCCAGCTGACGCATAGAGTCAAGTGCTACACCAACTACGATGAGTAAACTTGTTCCTCCTAATGCAATCGAACCAGGCAGATTGAATAAAGCAGAAGCAATAATTGGAAGCAATGAAATCGTTCCTAAATAAATGGCTCCCACTGTACTTAAGCGTATAAGCATGTAACCAATGTACTCTTCGGTTGCTCGTCCTGGACGAATACTAGGGATATAGCCATTTTGTTTTTGTAAATTTTCAGCAGCTTTTTCAGGATTGACCTGAATAAACGCATAGAAGAACGTAAACAAGACAATAAGCACTGTATAAAGGACAGCACCCATCGGTTCTTGAAGGTTGAATACACTATTCAACACTTGGAACCATCCCGCGTCCTGATTACCTTGAGCAAAATACCCAAGAATAATCTGTGGCGTCATAAGAAACGAACTAGCAAAAATAACTGGAATAACACCAGCTGAGTTTACTTTCAATGGCAATACAGCACTATCTTTCGAAGTGCTTGCACGTTTAGAGTAACGAACCGGTATATTACGTTTAGCGTTTTCTACATAAGTGACCAATAACACCAGTAAGATGAATACAATGATGATGGTACTTGCTAGTACCCAGGCACTAACGATTTCATCTCCTGCATTTCTAATTTGAGTGTTATAAAATTGACCAATGTCCTGCGGAAAACGTGCAATAATACCAGAAAAGATGATGAACGATACGCCGTTCCCGAAACCGTGAACAGTGATCATCTCACCTAGCCACATGACTAGCATCGTTCCTGCTGTTAATATGATTGCAATGGTAATATATGTTGTCGGTCCCGGATTACGAACTAACCCTAAACCTGTTAATGCATTGAATCCATAAGAAATACCGATAGCTTGGAAAAATGCTAAGAAAATCGTTAAATAGCGTGTTACTTGGTTTAACTTTCTACGACCGACTTCACCTTGCTCAGACCATTCCTTGAATTTGGGAATGACGTCCATTTGCAATAGTTGAATGACGATAGAAGACGTAATGTAAGGTGAAACACCTAAAGCAAATACTGAATAACTGCTAAGGGCACCACCACCAAAAGTGTCTAATAAGTTGAATAAACCAGTACTTGATAAATCACCTAAGGAATCTGCATTTACGCCAGGCACTGTAAGGTGTGTACCTAAACGAAAAATAATTAAAATGCCAAGGGTGAACATCACACGACTACGAACATCTTTTTCTTTAATAACACCTTTAATCAGCTCGATCATCCTTACATCACCTCTACTGATCCACCGGCAGTTTCGATTGCTTCTTTAGCTGCAGCAGAAAACTTGTGTGCTTTCACAGTAAGTTTGCGATCAATGTTACCTTTCGCCAAAACTTTAATCCCGGATTTTTTGTTTTTGATTACTCCTGATTTAACTAGTAATTCTGAAGTAACTTCTGTTCCTTCTTCAAAACGGTTTAATGTGTCTAAATTGACAATTGCAAATTCTTTACGGGTATAGTTTGTAAATCCACGTTTTGGTAAAGTTTGGAATAATGGAGTTTGTCCACCTTCGAAACCTAAACGTACTCCTCCGCCTGAACGTGATTTTTGTCCTTTTTGACCTCGACCGGATGTTTTTCCGTTACCAGAAGATGATCCACGACCAACACGGTTGCGTGTTTTACGAGATCCTTCGGCAGGTTTTAGTTCATGAAGTTTCATAAATCTTGGCACCTCCTTTAAATAGACTCTGTTAAATGTACTTTTTGCTCATTAGACTTCTTTAACTTCTACTAAATGAGCGATATGTTTAATTGCGCCTCGCACTGCATCGTTATCAGGTCTCACAACTGAAGAGTTGATTTTTCTAAGACCTAAAGATTTTACTACTTGGTGTTGTCTTTGAGGACGACCAATTAAACTACGTTTTAAAGTGATTTCTAAGTTTGCCATTGTGTCATCTCTCCTTATCCAAGTAATTCTTCGACAGATTTCCCACGAAGTTTTGCTACGTCTTCCGCACGTTTCAATTGCTTAATTCCATCGATTGTTGCACGAATCATGTTGATTGGTGCACTAGATCCGACAGACTTAGAAGAAACGTCTTGTACGCCAGCTAATTCTAATACCGCACGTACTGGACCACCAGCAGAAACTCCAGAACCGGCAGCAGCTGGTTTCAAGATTATATTCCCGCCACCGTGACGTCCGATAACTTTATGAGGCAATGTTGTACCTACCATAGGCACTTCTACTATATTAGTTTTAGCAGCTTCAATCGCTTTACGGATTGCTTCTGGAACTTCTTGTGCTTTACCTGTACCAAAACCAACATGTCCGTTTTTATCTCCGACTACTACTAAAGCAGCGAAACGTAAACGACGTCCACCTTTAACAACTTTAGTTACGCGGTTGATTGAAACTACGCGATCTTCAAGATCTAATTTAGATGCATCTATATGAGTTGTCATATACTGATATTCCTCCTTTTCTTTAGAATGATAGTCCGTTTTCACGAGCTGCGTCTGCTAAAGCTTTCACACGTCCGTGATATTGATATCCTCCACGGTCGAAAACAACGACAGAAATGTCTTTGTCTTTAGCTTGTTTAGCAAGCAAAGTTCCTACTGCAGCAGCTTCTTCAACTTTCGAATCTCCTGAAACGTTAGTATCTAAGGAAGATGCACTTGCGAGCGTTACACCCTCTACATCGTCAATTAATTGAGCGTAGATGTTTGTGTTCGAACGGAACACGCTTAAACGTGGGCGCACAGCAGTACCAGAAAGGTTTCTGCGAATGCGTTTATGTCTTTTTTGACGTAACTTATTTTTATCTGGTTTTGTAATCACAATTGTCACCTCTTTATTCAAAATTCTCATAGTTATGAGATTGTCAGGTTCCCCGGTAAAAAGGAAAGTAGAACGATATAACAAGTTGTTATAGTGTCCTCTTTCAACTTATTATTTACCAGTTTTACCTTCTTTACGACGTACAACTTCGCCACGATAACGAATCCCTTTACCTTTATAAGGTTCTGGTGGGCGAGTGGAACGGATGTTGGCAGCTAATGCGCCAACGCTTTCTTTATTTGCACCTTTAATAGAAACAACAGTGTTTGATGGTACCTCAACTGTTAGTCCTTCTACTTCTTCAAATTCAACTGGATGTGATAGTCCAACGTTCACAATCAACTTGTTACCTTGTTTTTGTGCACGGTAACCAACACCATTGAATTCAAGAATCTTTTCAAAACCGACAGTAACACCCTCTACCATGTTATTAACATTGGCACGAGTTGTTCCGTGGATTGAACGACTAGTTTTTGATTCATCATGTCGCTCAAAAGTCATTTGATTATCTTCAATTTTAACATCAATAACAGGGCTTAATTCACGGGTTAATTCTCCGTTTTTCCCTTTAACTGTGATCACGTTTCCGTCGATGTTTACTTCAACACCTTCAGGAATTGTGATTGGTAGTTTTCCAATACGGCTCAAAGTCCGGCACCTCCTTCATCTATCTTAACTCATTACCAAACGTATGCGAGGACTTCTCCACCGATATTTTTAGCACGAGCAATTTTATCTGTTACAATACCTTCTGATGTAGAAACAAGAGCTATTCCTAGTCCGTTTAACACTTTAGGCATTTCTTCTGCGTTGACATAAACGCGTAAGCCTGGTTTAGAAATACGTTTCAAACCAGTAATAACACGTTCGTTGTTCTGACCATATTTCAAGAAAATGCGGATGATGCCTTGTTTGTCATCTTCCACGAATTCAACACCCTTAATGAAACCTTCCGATTTCAGGATATCGGCCATACCTTTTTTTACGTTAGAAGCAGGAATTTCCACTTTCATATGACGAGCGCTATTAGCGTTACGAATACGAGTTAAGAAATCTGCAATTGGATCTGTCATGACCATTCGTTGTAGCCTCCTTTACGGCGAGTTTTCGTTTTGTTTTACCAGCTTGCTTTTTTCAAGCCAGGAATTTGACCTTTATAAGCTAGCTCACGCAAGCAAATACGGCATAATTTAAATTTTTTGTATACAGAATGTGGGCGTCCACAACGTTCACAGCGGGTATACTCACGTGTCGAAAACTTGGCTGGTTTTTTGTGTTTTGCAATCATTGATTTTTTAGCCATTTTTACAATTACCCTCCTAATAGGTAGTTTAGGTTATTTCTGGAACGGCATTCCCAATTGCCCAAGTAATTCACGAGCTTCTTCATCGGAGTTAGCTGTTGTTACAATAACAATGTCCATACCGCGAACTTTGTCCACATCATCATAATCGATTTCAGGGAAAATAAGTTGCTCTTTGATTCCTAATGTGTAGTTTCCACGTCCGTCGAATGAGTTTTTACCAACTCCACGGAAGTCACGTACACGAGGTAATGAAACAGTAACTAATTTATCTAAGAAATCGTACATGCGATCGCCACGTAGTGTGACTTTAGTACCGATTGGCATACCTTCACGTAAACGGAATGCAGCGATAGATTTTTTTGCATGAGTAACGATTGGTTTTTGTCCAGAAATTAATCTTAATTCTTCTACTGCTTTATCTAAGTTCTTTGTGTTTGATACAGCTTCACCAACACCCATGTTGATAACGATTTTATCAACTCTTGGTGCTTCCATAATTGAAGTGTAATCAAATTTTTCAACTAATGATTTACGTACATCATTGTTATACTTTTCTTTAAGGCGTGTCATAATGAATGCCCTCCTTTCCTACTTTAGATTAAAGTGCTTCGCCAGATTTTTTAGCGTAGCGAACTTTTTTACCATTTTCAACTTTATAACCTACACGAGTAGATTCATTTGTTTTGGGATCAATTAATTGAACATTAGAAACGTGAATTGGAGCTTCTTTCTCAACAATTCCGCCTTCTTGTCCCATACCAGTAGGACGGGTATGTTTTTTCATGATATTGAGTCCTTCAACAAGAACTTTATTTTTCTTAGGCATAGCAGCTAATATAGTGCCTTCTTTGCCTTTATCTTTGCCTGCTATTATTTTGACTTTATCTCCTGTTTTTACAAACATTCTCTATCGCACCTCCTTATGACGTATATCGGAATTATAAAACTTCCGGAGCTAACGAAACAATTCTCATAAAGTTATTTTCACGCAATTCACGAGCAACTGGTCCGAAGATACGTGTTCCACGTGGTGCTTTATCTTCACGAATTATTACACATGCATTTTCATCAAATTTAATATAAGAACCATCTGCACGTCTAGCGCCAGATTTAGTACGAACGATTACTGCACGAGTAACGTCCCCTTTTTTGACAACGCCGCCTGGTGTAGCGTGTTTTACAGTAACAACTACTTCGTCACCAATGTTAGCAGTTTTGGCACCTGATCCGCCTAAAACTTTAATGACAAGCACTTCACGCGCCCCAGAGTTGTCAGCGACTTTCATACGACTTTCTGTTTGAATCACGTTAGGATCCTCCTTTCAAACTCACGACAAAGATTACTCTATCGTTGTGTAGCTCCCGGTTACCCGGATTTCGTATTATAAAACTACTGATTCTTCAACCACTTCTAATAAACGGAATCGTTTATCTTTAGATAACGGACGTGTTTCCATAATTTTAACAACGTCACCAGTTTTAGCAGTATTATTTTCATCATGTGCTTTAAATTTAGTTGAGTATTTAATGCGTTTTTTGTATTTAGGATGTTGTTTTTGAGTAGCGATTTCAACAACGATAGTTTTATCCATTTTGTCAGAAGTAACTTTTCCTTGATACACTTTACGATTATTACGTTCAGCCATTTGCTAGCCTCCTTTGAATAAGCTATTACATTGTCTTCTTACTAAGCCGTTTTAGCTTGGCGCAATATAGTTTTAACACGAGCGATATTTTTGCGTACTGCATTTATACGAGCGGTGTTTTCTAATTGTCCGGTAGCTAATTGAAAGCGTAGGTTAAATAGCTCTTCTTTGTATTCTGCTTCTTTTTCAATTAATTCAGTAGTGGATAAGCTGCTTAATTCATTAGCCTTCATTTGAGTCACCACTTTCTTCACGAGTTACTACTCTAGTTCTAACCGGTAGTTTGTGTGAAGCTAAACGCAATGCTTCGCGAGCTACTTCTTCAGATACTCCACCAATTTCAAACATTATCTTACCACGTTTGACAGGTGAGACCCAGCTCTCAGGAGCTCCTTTACCAGAACCCATACGAACACCAATTGCCTTAGCTGACACTGGTTTGTGAGGGAAAATTTTAATCCAGACTTTCCCACCACGTTTCATGTAACGAGTCATCGCTACACGAGCTGATTCAATTTGTCTGCTTGTGATCCATACGGAGTCAAGTGCTTGTAAACCATATTGACCATAAGCGATCTCTTTGCCGCCTTTTGCTTCTCCACGCATTTTACCACGGAATTCGCGACGGTGTTTTACACGTTTTGGTACTAACATTGATTATTTCCCTCCTTTCTTGTTTTCTTTAACTTCAGGAAGAATTTCTCCTTTATAAATCCATACTTTGACTCCGATTTTACCATAAGTAGTATCGGCTTCTTCGTTAGCATAATCTATATCTGCACGAATTGTATGCAAAGGAACGCTTCCTTCAGCAAAGCTTTCGCTACGAGCGATATCTGCGCCATTTAGTCGACCAGCAACCATTGTACGGACACCTTTAGCACCTGAACGCATTGTGCGTTGAAGAGCTTGTTTTTGTGCACGACGGAATGAAATACGGTTTTCTAATTGTTCAGCAATACTCTTAGCTACTAATAAAGCATCTAAATCTGGTCTTTTAATTTCCACGATATTGACGTGTACTCGTTTACCAGTTAATTTATTTAATCCATTTCTTAATGAATCAACTTCTGTTCCGCCTTTACCAATAACCATTCCTGGTTTAGCAGTATGGATTGAAACATTGATTCTGTTTGCTGCACGTTCGATTTCTACACGAGAAACGGAGGCATCACTTAATTTTTTAGCAATGTACTCACGAACAGCCAGGTCTTCATGTAATTTGTCTGCAAAATCTTTTTCTGCGTACCATTTTGCGTCCCAGTCGTGAATGACGCCGACACGCATACCATGAGGATTTACTTTTTGTCCCACTGATTACCCCTCCTTCTTCTCTGTTACCACAATGGTAATGTGGCTAGTACGTTTGTTGATTCGTGAAGCTGCACCTTTAGCACGTGGACGGAACCTTTTTAAAGTAGCTCCTTCATTTACATAGGCTTCGCTTACGACTAATTCTTCAATATCCATATCGTAATTATGTTCAGCATTTGCTATCGCTGACATTAAAACTTTCTCTACCGCTACCGCTGCGCCTCTGTTAGTGAAGCGAAGGATAGAAATAGCTTCTGCAGCACTTTTCCCTCTGATAGTATCGATCACCATACGTACTTTACGTGGTGCGATGCGAATCGTACGAGCAGTTGCTTTAGCTGCGGTTACTGTTTCTGCCATGAATGTATCCTCCCTTCGCTCTTAACGTTTCGTAGTGCGGTCGTCTTTTCCGTGTCCGCGGTACGTTCTTGTTGGTGCAAATTCACCTAATTTGTGTCCAACCATGTCTTCTTGAACATAGACTGGCACATGTTTTCTTCCGTCATATACGGCAATGGTATAACCCACAAAGTTCGGAAAGATAGTTGAACGACGTGACCATGTCTTAATTACACGTTTCTTGTCATCATCCATTTCGCGAACTTTTTTCATCAAATGATCATCGACGAAAGGTCCCTTTTTCAAACTACGGCTCATGTATTGCCCTCCTCTTCGGGTTTACCCCATAATATTTCTCACTTTAACTTCTAAATGTTTTGTTTATTTTTTCTTGGTTTTACGACGACGTACGATAAGTTTATCTGAACGATTCTTACTTGAACGTGTTTTCTTACCAAGAGTTGGTTTACCCCATGGTGACATTGGGCTTGGGCGACCAATAGGCGCTTTACCTTCACCACCACCGTGTGGGTGATCGTTAGGGTTCATTACAGAACCACGAACTGATGGACGTTTACCTAACCAACGGTTACGTCCTGCTTTACCAATGTTGATTAATTCATGTTGCTCGTTACCAACTGAACCAATCGTTGCGCGGCAGCTAGCTAAGATCAAGCGAGTTTCGCCTGAACGTAAACGAATAAGTGCGTATTTACCTTCTTTACCTAATACTTGAGCTGAAGTTCCGGCTGAACGAACTAATTGTCCGCCTTTACCTGGTTTCATTTCAATGTTGTGTACAATTGTACCAGCAGGGATATTAGTTAACGGTAAGGCATTCCCTACTTTGATATCAGCATCAGGACCTGAATAGACGTTTTGGCCTATTTCAATTCCTTTAGGTGATAAAATGTAAGTTTTTATTCCGTCTTCATATTGAAGTAATGAAATATTTGCGGAACGGTTTGGATCATATTCAATCGTTTTAATAATACCGCGAACGCCATCTTTTTGACGTTTGAAGTCAATCACACGGTATTTTTGTTTGTGGCCTCCGCCTTGATGACGGACAGTGATTTTACCAGCGTTGTTACGTCCGGCACGTTTCGGGCTTGGTCTTAATAAGCTTTTTTCAGGCTTATTAGTTGTGATTTCTGCGAAATCAGACCCCGTCATGTTACGACGTCCATTTGTGGTAGCTTTGTATGTCTTAATTGCCACGTGATTCCCCTCCTTGTTAAGCTAGTTTGTTAAAACCTATATTAAAATCAAGTGTTTATTCTTCGTCTCCGAACAATGTAATATCTTTAGAATCAGCTTTTAAAGTTACTATCGCTTTACGACGTTTTTTAGTATGACCTTCGTGACGTCCCATGCGTTTAGGTTTAGGAGCTGTATTGATAACGTTGACTTTGTCAACTTTTACATCGAATAATTCTTCGACAGCTTTTTTGATATTTGTTTTTTTAGCGCGAACATGAACTTCAAATGTGTACTTTTTGTTTTCCATAGCAGACATAGAAGCTTCAGTAATGATCGGGCGTAATATTATGTCGCGTGCATCCATTATTTAAGAGCCTCCTCTACTTTTTCCAGAGCAGCCTTCGTCAAGATGAGTTTGTCATGCGAAACAACATCCAGCACGGATACATTGTTAGGAGCTACTACTTTAACTCCGGGAATATTACGTGCAGATAATTTTGCAAATTCATTATCATCTTCTACGACAACCAATGCTTTTCTACTTGAATCTAGATTAGTAAGCACAGCTCTGAATTCTTTTGTTTTCGGTGCGTCGAAGTTCAAACCTTCTAATACGATGATTTCATCGCTTGCTGCTTTCGCAGATAAAACAGATTTAATAGCTAATCGACGAACTTTTTTCGGTAATTTGTAGCTGTATGAACGTGGTGTTGGTCCGAAGACGACGCCACCTCCACGCCATTGTGGTGAACGGATCGAACCTTGACGCGCACGTCCAGTTCCTTTTTGACGCCATGGTTTGCGTCCTCCGCCACGTACTGCGCTACGGTTTTTTACTGCGTGTGTTCCTTGTCTTAAAGACGCACGTTGCATAGTGATTGCATCAAAAACAACGTTTTCGTTTGGTTCGATACCAAAGATTGCATCGTTTAAAGTTACTTCACCATTTTGCGTTCCGTCTTGTTTAAATAACTTTACAGTTGGCATTCTGCTAGTCCTCCCTTCCTACTATTACTTAGATTTTACTGCAGATTTAATTTCTATAAGTGCTTTTTTAGAACCAGGTACATTACCTTTAATTAATAAAACGTTACGTTCTGTATCAACGCCTACTACTTCAAGATTTTGTACAGTTACTACTTCTCCACCCATACGGCCAGCTAATTTCTTCCCTTTGAATACTTTACCGGGATGAGTAGCCATACCCATTGAACCAGGACGACGATGGTGACGAGATCCGTGAGTTTCAGGTCCGCGGCTTTGGCCGTGACGTTTGATAACACCTTGGAATCCCTTACCTTTAGACGTTCCTGTGACATCAACGATGTCGCCTTCTGCAAATGTGTCTACTTTTAATTCGTTTCCAACTTTAACGTCCCCTAGCTCAGCATCTCGTATTTCTCGAATGAAGCGCTTAGGAGCCGTGTTAGCTTTTTTAACATGACCTTGTGCCGGTTTGTTAGATAAAACTTCACGTTTATCTTCATACCCTAATTGAACAGCATTGTAACCGTCTGTCTCTGTTGTTTTAACTTGTAAGACAACGTTTGACTGAACTTCGATTACTGTAATAGGTTGTAATTCACCTGATTTGCTGAACATTTGAGTCATTCCGACTTTTCTTCCCAAGATTCCTTTGGTCATGAGTACACCTCCGTTATTTTAATTTTTTATTTATTATAGTTTGATTTCAATGTCTACGCCTGACGGTAAGTCAAGTTTAGTTAAAGCATCAACAGTTTTAGCTGTTGGGTTTATAATGTCTACTAAACGTTTGTGAGTACGCATCTCGAATTGTTCGCGTGAGTCTTTGTATACATGTGGTGAACGGATTACAGTAAATAATTGACGTTCAGTTGGCAATGGAATCGGACCAGATACGGTCGCCCCTGTTCTTTTTGCTGTTTCCACGATTTTGTCTGCTGATTGATCAAGTACGCGATGTTCGTAAGCTTTCAAACGAATACGTATTTTTTGTTTCGCCATGATTTTCCCTCCTTCGCTTATTTAAAAAATAAACCTAGCTCCACGAAAATTTCCAACGACCCTCCATGGCAATGCACCCGGGTGTGTCGCAACCTCTCGCTTCCTAGCCTTGGTTATGTGATTTGACCTGCCCCTCTGGATGTTGTGCAAAACCCTTACGGTATGCTCTTTTTCCAGAAAAGAAGCGTCACTCACAGACACCTTTATAAGTATACAGACAACAAATAATTTAATCAAGTCTTTTTCCAGCTTTTTTCTTAATAAAGTAAAAGTTTTTACGAGCGTCCCTTTTTTTTCCTCCACTTTTTCCTAACGTGACGAAGGATCTCACTATTATTCTGCTTTTTTTCTGTTTCTTCTATATACAAGTATGAAAATAGAAGACAGAAGCTTTTATCGTTCTTCCTCTTTAACAGATATCCATCAAGATCATTCCGGCTATCGATCTGCCGGTGCCTGGCCCGGCTAAATCGTTGTATTCTCTAGCCATTCTCTATACAATAATAGAAAGATACAAAACAACTATTCAGCTGTCTAGATACAGATAGCCGGTTACAAACTACTGTCAAAAAAGGAGGGAATGATATGGCATTTATTCAGCAGACGCATTTGTCTATTGAAAAGCTTCATACACTGATCGATACTGTGGACAGTATTGTGATCGGGAAGAAAGATGTCACCCGATTAACGATCGTCGCAATGTTAGCCGGCGGTCACGTTTTATTCGAAGATATTCCTGGCGTTGGCAAAACACTTTTGATCCGGACAATCGCCAAATGCCTTGATGCCGATTTCGCGCGCATCCAGTTCACGCCTGACCTCATCCCTTCTGACATCATAGGCTTTTCTGTTCCTAATGCTGACGGCACGTTATTCAGTTTTCGTAAGGGTCCTATCTTCAATCAACTCCTGCTCGCCGATGAAATCAACCGGACGTCGCCGCGTACCCAAGCAGCTATGCTCGAAGCTATGTCTGAAAGGCAAGTGACTTTAGATGGCGTGACCCACGCCTTGCCGAATCCTTTTTTCGTTTTAGCTACTCAGAATCCAATCGAATATAAAGGAACCTATCCTCTACCTGAAGCACAATTAGATCGTTTTCTTTTCCAATTATCTATAGGCTATCCGGAAACCGAACAGGAGATTCAGATGCTGGAAGCTCCCGATCAGCAAAAAGAGGTTGAAAAACTGGAACCCGTTATGTCCCTCGAAGAATTTTTAACGCTGAAAGACACAGTCGCACAGGTTCATGCTGAAACAAACCTACTTAAATATATTGTATCTTTGGCATCATTAACGCGTAATCATCCTGCAGTTAGACTAGGTATCAGTCCTAGAGGGAATCAATTCGCTTTAGCCTCTGCCCGCGCGCATGCCTTATTGGCGGGGCGTGATTATGTTATTCCTCAAGATATTTTAACCATCCTCAAACCTCTGTACCGACACCGTTTATTATTCGAGAATAATTTAAGCAAGGATGAAATCGACGCCTTTATAGAACAACTCACGAAAGAGCTTATGATCCCGACACAAGTCAGGTTCAGAAGATGAATAAATTACTGTACGTACTCAGACTTATCTTGTTTCTATTATTCTACCTAGCAATTGTCGTTTATACACTTATCTTTCCAACGACTACCTCCTGGTTTATTTTCTATGCTCTGACACTTTGGATCATCATTTCCTTTCTTTCCACACGCCAATCTTATCATCTCACCCATACCGAACGGATCAAAAAAGACGACAATCACTTCTCATTCGCTTTTACGATCCAAAACAAGAGAAGGTACCCCTTCTTCTTAACCGCAGTAAAAATTAACTTGCTGCTCAATAACACTCAGCAAACGTTTTACACATCTACCCTTTTTTCAAGGCAAATAGACAGTGAATTTCAAGCTGTCGTTCTGCCAAGAGGACATCACGACACGCTCACGCTTGAGATCACAGCTATCGGCTTATTTGGGGTTTGGAAAAAACATACGCAATTAACTGTGCCCATCAATATAGATGTTTTCCCGATCATTCTTAAAAAATCCGAACGGGACAAGCTCATGCACACTCTAACCGCACACTTCACACAGACGTCTCGTTCATTTAATCATGATTATTATATGAATGAGATCCGAACTTTTCAAAATCGTGACGCCCTTGCCGGGATCGACTGGAAAGCCAGTCTCAAACGTGGACAATGGATGGTTAAAGAATATGAAGCCGAAGAAGAAATGCCCGTCGATTTTTACTTTTTAGGTTTCAATACAGCCTCTTTTGAAGACTTACTTAGCCTTGGATATAGCCTGCTGCAAGACTTGAAAGCTACTCGGAAAGTAAACGTCTTTTTAATCGGACGTTTCGATAACAAAACAACTGTAAAAACAACAGAAGATAGTTTCTTAACCATCGAGCCGATCAAAAGCCATCACGAGCTTGCAGAAGCGAGTCGTTCTATTTTCAACAATCAATCAAGCAAAATCATTATTAAATCACGTGAAGTCCAGATTCCTTTACCGTTAAACTCACATCTTGACCACCGCTTTATCGATGAAGGTACCCTTCTTCAAGTGAAAGGAGGATCGAGGTATGCTGCAGACCATAAAAAACAAACAGGAGCTTAGTCGAAACGTCTTGATTGGAAGTGTGCATAGCTTATTACTCTTACCCATACTGAATTTACTCATGGATATCAACAAGGTCCCCGGTAAATGGTTTCTTTTCTCTTTTTTTATCATTACTCAATTTTCTGCCCTCTTTTTCAAAAGAAGATGGCACTATTTCCTCTTCCAGACGATCATGATTAGTGTCTTTTTATATATCCTCTTTCCTCCAGCAGCTGATTTTCTTCATTTTGGAAAGTGGCTCCGGGCGACATGGTCTATAGGCGTCACGCAATGGCAGGATCTCCTGGCGAGCCGTTTAACTGAATTACCGGTTTTACTGACGTTGAGCCTCTTGTTTTTACTCATCACACTTCTTACTTTCCTACTTTTCCAGTTTCAACTGGCTCTCCCCTCATTATTTTCCGGAATCATCTATTTACTGACGCTACACACCTTTACTTCTCGAAGTGTTTTATCTTATCTGATTCCACTCGTCGGGTTTGGCTTTGTATTGATTGCTTTCAACCAGATCAACACTCAGTCAAATTGGATTCTTTTTGCAACCAGCATGTTCTTAACTATTCCATTGACCTTGTTTCTAATTCTAATCGCTTACCTCAGCTTGAATTATCTGCGACCAAGTCAAGAATGGGTGGAAACAAAGTCCAACGCTTATCAAAAAGAGCTTGATGATAAAGGTTTATTTGATTGGGTCAACGATAATGCGATAGGTTCAGGTTTTAGTCGAACGGGCATGGGCACGGACGACACTGACTTAGGGGGTCGCTTACATCAGGACTTTTCACTCGTCTTCAAAGCCTATACTACTCGTCCGCAATACTGGAAAGTGCTGCATCGGACAGAATATACCGGATCAGGTTGGAAAAGCGACTATGACGACTATTTTGAATCAGTCGATTCACCATACAACACCTGGATAGATGATCCTACAGGGGGCAATCAACGTGAAGAACTCCTTGAATCAGAAGGAGTTTCTTTAGCAAGACTGGAATGGTCCAAAGATATATCCTATCTAGCTTATCCATATGGCTGGTTTGATATCGAATTAGCTGAGAGTGACCTGGATTACTCTTTCAGCTTAAATACTTTGAGTGGTTACTTCGCCATTCAAAGTGAGCCGGACGCTTTATCCCGCTATACCGTTGCTTATGACGAGACTTTTCCTGACCGCTTCGATGAGGAAACGTTACGCATAGACGACGGTTGGCGCGAAGAGACCGTCAATACCTATAGAGATTTGACAACGGATGATTCCTTAAGTGAATTAGATGATGAAGACCTCTTTTACCTGTTGTTTGAAGAAGAGCTACAGCTGCCTTCCTCTTTGCCAGAGCGTGTGAGCGAATTGGCAGAAGAAATCACACAGGGACTGGACACGGAATACGACATGATCCGTGCTATAGAAACTTACCTCAAAAAGGACAGTGGTTATCGTTACAGTTTGCTTGACGTAGAACAGACTCCTCGAAATGGTGATTACGTGGATCATTTTCTATTTGAATCAGAAGTAGGTTACTGTGATAACTTTTCGTCTGCTATGACAGTGTTATTAAGGGCAGTTGGTATTCCCGCCCGTTGGACCAAAGGATTCACACCAGGGAGCCTTGTAGTCAATGAGCAGGGTGAAGAATATTTTCTCGTGGATAATTCAAACGCTCACTCATGGCCTGAAGTGTTTTTCCCAAGTTACGGATGGATACCTTTTGAACCGAGCCCCTCTTTTGCCAACCCAGTCACTAGTACCGAGCCCTTTACCAGTATTAGAGGTGAGACTTATTCCTTTAGCAATGAAGATGTGATCGACATAGGTGAAGTTAATGACTTTTCCTCCACTACAGACGAGGTGCCTGAAAGAGACGAGGCTGGAGATGTATCCGAATCAGCTGAAGAAGCGATACGTGTAATCGATGAAGAAGCCGCTGAAGAGGCACGACAGGCAAATCGTCTGAGATGGCGTTACACTTTCTATCGTTTCAGTCTTTTCATTTTAATATTTAGCAGTTTTATCGCTATTTTCCGATGGCATACAGTATTGTGGTTGTTTAAATTGTTGATAAAGAATAACAGCCTGTCATCGAGACAAGCCGCTACACTTATCCTTAAACTCTATTATTTAAAGCAGAAGCCCCATCCTGGACAAACAATTCCGATGTATTTCAATAACTGGAAACCTTATGTATCCACTCATACAGAAACACTCGACCGTTTCACTGAACTAGCCGATGCTGCCTATTATAAACCTATAGAATCAACGCATCAGCTGACAGAAAAACAGCGGCAGGTAGTGCTAGCTATGTTGGATTTATATCCTATTCTGCCGCGTATAGAGGTCAAGTCTTCTCACACTTATTATAAACCCAGATAGCACTTGGTAGAAAAAACAGACATAAATAGGCATGATATTGACTAAAAAACTGAGAAACCCGAGAAACCCTGACATTCATGACAGGGTTTCTCGGGTTTCCTGACACCTTCAACCTTAATAACCATAGATGTAAGGAATAATGGGTTAGTTATAAAGAGATTTAAAATTACTCGAGTGATTGTCGTTTGAGCGGTCACTTTGAGAACGTTTAGTGACCACTGGTTAAACTAAAATTGTTGAGTTGAACCAGTAGTTAGCTTCGAGTCACCACTCACTGGAAAATTAAGTTTGAGCGGTCACTCGACGCACTCTTACTGACCACTCACTGGATGGCGTTCACTGAGTGGGAACTCGAAGGCACTTATACTGACTAGTCAAAACGATCTGCTCGTTGACTGGTCACTAATGAGGTCCGATAGTCCCAACTCAATAAGCACGTAGTAATGGGTGGTCATTAGTTGAGCAGGTTAATGCCCAGTCACCTGGGTTGGTTTTTTGAGTAGATACTTAAAAATACACTAGTGTCTACTCAGATTATTCAGGAACTGAGTAACCACTAAATAATCCTAAATTAAGCTTATCCTGGTATTAATTCCGTTCTAAGTAAAGGTGACTACCGCTACCATTAAAAAGTTAAAGAAACTGATCCGCTGGATCAGTTTCTTCTTATAAAATAAAATACAAAAAAAGGCACTTGGAAGAAAACTTCCAAGTGCCTAGAGTTTGAATTGTTCAAGCAAAATCGAAATTATTCGATGATGTTTGTTACAACTCCAGCGCCAACTGTACGTCCGCCTTCACGAATAGTGAATTTAGTACCGTTTTCAACAGCGATAGGAGCAATTAATGAAACGATCATGTTTGTGTTATCGCCAGGCATAACCATTTCTGTACCTTCTGGTAAATCAATAACACCAGTTACATCAGTAGTACGGAAAAAGAATTGTGGACGATAGTTTGAGAAGAATGGAGTGTGACGTCCACCCTCTTCTTTAGAAAGAACATAAACTTCAGCGTCAAATTTTGTATGTGGTGTAATTGAACCTGGTTTAGCTAAAACTTGTCCACGTTCAACATCATCACGAGACATACCACGTAATAATGCACCAATGTTGTCGCCAGCTTCAGCGTAGTCTAATAATTTACGGAACATTTCTACACCAGTAACAGTTGTTTTAGCAGTATCTTTGATACCGATAACTTCAATCTCGTCACCAACAGAAACTTTACCAGACTCAACACGACCTGTAGCAACCGTACCACGACCAGTAATTGAGAATACGTCCTCAACTGGCATCATGAATGGTCTGTCAGAGTGACGCTCAGGAGCAGGAATATAGGTATCTATTGCTTCCATAAGTTCTGTAATTTTTTCTTGGTATGCTTCGTCGCCTTCTAAAGCTTTTAAAGCTGATCCAGCGATTACAGGAACATCGTCACCAGGGTAATCGTATTCTGATAATAAGTCACGAACTTCCATTTCAACTAATTCTAGTAATTCGTCGTCGTCGACCATATCAACTTTGTTTAAGAAAACAACGATGTAAGGTACGCCAACTTGACGAGAAAGTAAGATGTGCTCACGTGTTTGTGGCATTGGGCCATCAGCAGCAGAAACTACCAAGATAGCTCCGTCCATTTGTGCAGCACCAGTGATCATGTTTTTAACGTAATCCGCGTGACCTGGGCAGTCAACGTGGGCATAGTGACGAGTATCTGTTTCATACTCAACGTGAGAAGTGGAAATTGTGATTCCACGCTCTTTTTCTTCTTTAGCTCCGTCAATGCTGTCATACGCTTGCGCTTCTGCATAACCTTTCAAAGCCAATACAGTAGTAATAGCAGCTGTTAATGTTGTTTTACCATGGTCAACGTGTCCAATAGTACCAATGTTCATGTGTTCTTTTGTACGGTCAAATTTTTGTTTAGCCATTTTAAACATTTCCTCCTTAGGGTTTTGTTCTAATTAAAAACAGAAAATAGATTTTTCTGTTCCTATTTTTCTAATATATTATACCGAGTGCACGGAATAATATCAATGATTATAGTGAATGCACACTCAAACATCTTAACGATATCAGGGGTGCTATATTGCAGCTCTTAGGTTTGACCCTAAATTAAGCTTCTCCACCATTTTTCTTGATAATTTCTTCTGCAATGCTCTTAGGCACTTGTTCATAGTGGTCAAATTGCATTGTGAACGTTCCACGACCTTGTGTTGCAGAACGTAATGAAGTTGCGTAACCAAACATTTCAGATAAAGGAATGAATCCTTTAACGATTACTGCGTTTCCACGTTGAGTAGAACCTTCGATGTTTCCTCGACGTGCAGAGATATGACCCATGATATCACCCATGTAGTCTTCTGGAACTGTAATTTCAACAGCCATAAGAGGTTCAAGGATAACAGCGCCAGCTCTTTTAGCAGCATTTTTTAGTGCTAATGACGCAGCTACTTTAAATGCAGTCTCATTTGAGTCGACATCGTGGTAAGAACCGTCATAAAGTTTAGCTTTAAAGTCAACTAATGGATAGCCCGCTAAGACACCATTGGCAAGTGACGCTTCTAAACCAGCTTTAACTGCTGGAATATATTCACGAGGAACAACCCCACCAACAACAGCATCTTCAAATTCAAAGCCTGAACCTTCTTCACCTGGAGTGAATTCGATCCATACGTGACCGTATTGACCTTTACCACCAGATTGACGAACAAATTTACCTTCAGACTCAACTTGTTTAGTGAATGTTTCACGGTAAGAAACTTGTGGTGCTCCAACGTTAGCTTCAACTTTGAATTCACGTTTCATACGGTCAACGATGATGTCTAAGTGTAACTCACCCATACCAGCAATGATTACTTCACCTGTTTCCTGATCTGTTTCAGCACGGAAAGTAGGATCTTCTTCAGCTAATTTTTGGAGAGCCATTCCCATTTTATCCTGGTCAGCTTTAGATTTAGGTTCGATGGCCACTTGAATAACTGGCTCAGGGAATACCATAGATTCTAAAATTACAGGATGTTCTAGGTCACATAGTGTGTCACCAGTTGATGTATCTTTTAGTCCAACTGCAGCTGCGATGTCACCAGAGAATACTTCTGGAATCTCTTGACGAGAGTTCGCGTGCATTTGTAAAATACGTCCAACACGTTCACGGGAATCTTTAGTTGCATTCAAGATATAAGAACCTGATTCCAACTTCCCTGAGTATACACGGAAGAAAGTTAAACGACCAACATAAGGGTCTGTCATAACTTTAAAGGCTAAAGCAGCAAATGGTTGCTCATCGCCCGCTTGAATTTTAACTTCAGCTTCTGGATCTCTTTGTTCATGCCCAACAATGGCACGAACATCTAATGGTGACGGCAAGTAATCGACGACTGCATCGAGAAGTAATTGAACCCCTTTGTTTTTAAAAGCAGAACCGACAAGTACAGGGTAAAATTCTACCGTTAACGTTGCTGTTCGGATTCCTTCTTTTAATTGTGCTATAGAGATTTCTTCTCCTTCAAGATATCGCATCATGAACTCTTCGTCCATTTCAGCAACGCCTTCAATTAATTTAGTGCGCCATTCTTGAGCTAATTCAATCATATCTTCAGGAATTTCGACTTCTTCAATATCAGTTCCCAAGTCGTTTGAATACATGAAAGCTTTCATTTCAACTAAGTCGATAATACCTTTGAAATCATCTTCAGCACCAATTGGTAATTGGATAGGATGTGCATTGGCTTGTAAACGATCATGCAATGTTTCGTTTGAATACAAGAAGTTTGCGCCAATTTTATCCATTTTGTTTACGAAAACAATACGTGGTACGCCATAAGTTGTTGCTTGACGCCATACTGTTTCTGTTTGTGGTTCCACACCAGACTGTGCATCTAGTACAGCTACCGCTCCATCTAATACACGGAGTGAACGTTCAACTTCAACTGTGAAGTCTACGTGTCCTGGAGTATCGATGATGTTTACACGGTGGTCATTCCATTGAGCTGTTGTAGCAGCTGAAGTGATTGTAATACCACGTTCTTGCTCTTGCGCCATCCAGTCCATTTGTGACGCACCTTCGTGAGTCTCACCAATTTTGTGGATTCGGCCAGTGTAATAAAGGATACGCTCAGTCGTTGTTGTTTTACCAGCATCGATATGCGCCATGATTCCAATATTACGCGTTTGTTGTAGAGGAAATTTTCTATTGGCCACTAATCATTACACCTCTCTTAAATAAATTTTGCTTCATACTTGATGAAGCCGGAAATAGTATCGCAATGATAATCTTTGACCGGATTTCTATCAGATAGAAATCCAGAAAGAATCATCTTACCAACGGTAATGAGCAAACGCTTTGTTCGCTTCTGCCATACGGTGGATTTCTTCACGTTTACGGACAGCAGCACCAGTGTTGTTTGCTGCATCCATGATTTCTTTAGCTAAGCGCTCAACCATTGTGTTTTCACCACGGAGACGTGCATAGTTAACTAACCAGCGTAACGCTAAAGTTGTACGACGATCTGGACGTACTTCTACAGGTACTTGGTAGTTAGAACCTCCTACACGACGTGCTTTAACTTCTAATACAGGCATGATGTTTTTTAGTGCTTGTTCAAACACTTCAATTGGGTCATTACCCGTTTGTTCTTTAATTATATCAAATGCGTCATACAAAATTGAAGATGCTTTACCACGTTTACCATCAACCATCAAGCGGTTAATTAAACGAGATACCAATTTACTATTGTACATTGGATCTGGTAATACATCACGTTTTGCAACAGGACCTTTACGAGGCATTCAAATTCCTCCTTTCAAGAGATAGTATTTTTATAGTTTTTAGTTGATTTTTTTACAAGTTAATGTCAGCTTAATCATAAACTGTGCATTTTTATTATTTTTTTGCTCGTTTTGTACCGTATTTAGAACGGCTTTGTTTACGGTCGGCAACTCCAGCAGTATCAAGAGCACCACGAATGACGTGATAACGTACACCCGGTAAGTCTTTTACTTTACCTCCACGGATAAGTACCACGCTGTGTTCTTGCAAGTTATGTCCTTCACCTGGAATATACGCAGTAACTTCCATCATGTTAGATAAACGAACACGTGCATATTTACGTAACGCTGAGTTAGGTTTTTTAGGAGTCATTGTTCCAACACGTGTACAAACACCACGTTTTTGTGGAGAATATACCATTGTTTGTTTACGTTTCTGAGTGTTATACCCTCTATTCATAGCTGGTGCTTCAGATTTTCTAGCTTTTGATTTACGAGGTTTACGGATTAATTGATTCATTGTAGGCATTTCATGTTTCCTCCCTTCACTAGTACTAACTTTCTATTTTTATTTCTAGACCCACACTACCAGGCGGTTCATTAAAAAGCAAAAAAGAATAATCGCATATTATGCGGTTCAATCAACTTTCATATAAACTACCATAATATATGGTTATATGCGGCTCTTGCGCGCCAGTCAGAATGGTTTTAACTCTTACGAATTAGACAAAACTTGGACAGGAATCTCTACACAAAAGCACATATAACATAATATCACGTGAGAATTAGAGTGTCAATAGCTTCTTTTGTTTTTTCCAAAAATAACAGGAGTGACAGAGCAGCGATGGCTGCTCTGTCTCCTAATCACTTTTTATTTTTCTGTGTTTTTTGTCGGCGTTTTTTCGTCATTGATACTATAAACGTTTTCGCTGACTACGCCCACTTCTTTAGGCTTCATATCATTATAGACTTTCATACCTGTTCCAGCTGGAATAGATTTACCTATAATAACATTTTCTTTCAAGCCGATGAGTGGATCATTTTTCCCTCTGATTGCAGCATCTGTCAGGATACGTGTCGTTTCCTGGAAGGATGCGGCAGATAAGAAGCTGTTTGTTTCAAGTGATGCTTTAGTAATACCTAATAATACTGAACGTGCTGTGGCAGGAAGTCCGCCTGACAATAACGTTTCTTTGTTTGCTTGTTTAAAGTCGTCTATATCGATTAGGCTACCTGGCAAGATGTTTGTATTCCCCGGATCGAGAACACGAACTTTTTGCAGCATTTGGCGAACCATTACTTCGATATGTTTATCGCCAATTTCTACCCCTTGACTACGGTAAGCGTATTGAACTTCTTTAAGCAAGTAGTTTTGTAATTTAAGAACATCACTAACTGCGAGCAATTGTTTTGGATCGATCGAACCTTCGTTAAAGGCATCGCCACGTTCAATGAAGCTGCCTTCTTTGATACGCATACGTGCATTACTTGGCACGGTATACGTTCGTGTATCTGTTGCACCTTTAACTGTGATTTCTTTCGTTCTCTCACCCTGTTTTTCATCGATCGAGATAATCTCGCCCGTTACTTCCGTAATGACAGCTTGCCCTTTAGGATGTCTTGCTTCAAATATCTCTTGAACACGAGGAAGACCTTGAGTGATATCATCACCGGCAACTCCCCCGGTATGGAACGTACGCATAGTTAACTGCGTGCCTGGTTCGCCGATAGACTGGGCAGCGATGGTTCCGACTGCTTCTCCAACTTCTACTGTGCGTCCCGTTGCTAAGTTACGACCATAACATTTTTTACATACACCATGTTTAGCGTTACATGTAAAGGCTGAACGAATGGTTACTTGTTCAATTCCTGCTTCAACGATCGCTCTAGACAAACCTTCAGTGATCAAGTCGTTTTCAGAAACCATAACTTCACCCGTTTTAGGATGTAACACTGTTTTACGTGCATGTCTTCCGCTGATACGTTCTTCTAGCGGCTCAATGATTTCATTGCCGTCACGAATCGCTTCAACAACTAAACCACGTTTCGTCCCACAATCTTCATTACGAATAATAACGTCTTGTGCTACGTCAACCAAACGACGTGTAAGATAACCTGAGTCAGCTGTTTTAAGCGCTGTATCAGTCATACCTTTACGAGCTCCGTGAGTTGAGATAAACATTTCCAAAACGGATAAGCCTTCTCGGAAGTTCGATGTGATCGGCAGTTCCATGATTCGTCCACTTGGAGCAGCCATCAATCCACGCATTCCTGCTAACTGTGTAAAGTTAGAGATATTACCACGCGCTCCGGAATCACTCATCATGAAGATGTTGTTGTGATTATCTAAAGTGGTCATTAAGTGCGCTTGAATCGTATCTTTTGTTTTCGTCCATACTTCAATGATAGAAGTATAACGTTCTTCTTCAGTAATTAAACCACGACGATGTGACGCATTGATACGCTCTACTTGCTTATGCGCCTTCTCTAAGATTTCTTCTTTTTCTTCCAAGTGAGAAATGTCGGCGATCCCAACTGTGATACCGGATTTCGTCGAATATTTATAGCCTAAGTTTTTCATCTTATCAAGCATTTTAGATGTTTCAGTTACTTGGAACTGTTTAAAGACCTCAGCAATGATATTACTTAAGTTTTTCTTTTTAAATGGAACAACTAGTGGCATCTCGGTGATATGTTTTCTGATATCTGTACCATAAGGGACAAAATATTTATCAGGTGTTTTTTCCTCAAGGTTTTCCATCGTTGGTTCATTTAAATATGCGAATTCTTTAGGCATAATTTCGTTGAAAATCAATTTCCCGACTGTTGTAATCAAGAATTGGTCTTTTTGGTAATCTGTGAATGGTTTACCCGTTAATGATGACGCATGTACCGCAACGCGTGTATGCAAGTGAACATAGCCAGTTTGATAAGCTTGAACAGCTTCAGCAGTACTCGAGAATACCATTCCTTCTCCGATTTTTCCGTCCACTTCCATAGTCAGGTAATAGTTTCCTAAAACCATGTCCTGTGAAGGCGTTACAACGGGTTTACCATCTTTAGGGTTCAAGATGTTTTGAGCACCAAGCATCAGAATACGTGCTTCTGCCTGCGCTTCATCACTTAAAGGAACGTGAACAGCCATTTGGTCTCCATCGAAATCGGCATTATAGGCTTCACAGACTAGCGGGTGAAGACGGATTGCTTTACCTTCGACAAGAATCGGTTCAAACGCCTGAATACCCAAACGGTGTAATGTAGGTGCGCGGTTTAGAAGAACGGGATGTTCACGAATAACGTCCTGTAAGACTGCCCAGACTTCTTCATCCATGCGTTCCACTTTTCGCTTAGCATTTTTAATGTTATTTGCAATTTCTCTTACAACTAACTCACGCATAACAAAAGGTTTGAACAGTTCTATTGCCATTTCTTTCGGCAGACCACACTGATACATTTTCAAGGTTGGTCCAACTACGATAACTGATCGGCCAGAATAGTCTACACGTTTACCCAATAAGTTTTGACGGAAACGTCCTTGTTTCCCTTTCAACATATGAGACAACGATTTAAGTGGACGGTTACCTGGTCCAGTTACTGCACGCCCACGACGACCATTATCAACTAATGCGTCGACCGCTTCCTGCAGCATACGTTTTTCGTTTTGAACAATGATATGCGGTGCATTTAAATCTAATAAACGTTTCAAACGGTTGTTACGGTTAATGACTCGACGATAAAGATCATTCAAGTCACTTGTTGCGAAGCGTCCACCTTCGAGTTGAACCATCGGTCTGATTTCAGGCGGGATGATTGGTACAACGTCCATAACCATCCATGACGGATCGTTCCCTGAATTTCTAAATGCTTCCAGAATGTCTAAACGACGAATCGCACGTGTGCGTTTTTGACCGGAAGCCGTTTGAAGCAATTCTTTCAGCTCTTTGGCTTCTTCTACTAAATCTACATTGTTTAATAATGACTTAATGGCTTCGGCACCAATATCAGCTTGGAAAGATTTTCCATATTGTGCACGACGCTCACGGTATTCTCTTTCTGTCATTAATTGTTTTCTCTCGAGTGGTGTATCACCTGGATCGATGACAACGTAAGAAGCAAAATAAATGATTTCTTCCAGCGCGCGTGGTGACATGTCTAAAATCAGACCCATACGACTTGGAATCCCTTTAAAATACCAGATATGTGTGACTGGTGCCGCTAGTTCTATATGTCCCATACGTTCTCTTCGGACTTTAGATTTTGTTACTTCGACTCCACAACGGTCACAAACAATGCCTTTATAATGAACACGTTTGTACTTACCGCACGCACATTCGTAGTCTTTTGATGGTCCAAATATTCTTTCACAGAATAAGCCATCTCTTTCTGGTTTCAATGTTCGGTAATTAATTGTTTCTGGTTTTTTAACTTCTCCATAAGACCAACTACGGATCTTGTCTGGTGAAGCCAATCCAATCTGGATACTTTCAAATTTATTTACATCGATCAAAGGGGCTACCTCCCTTTTGTAGATTATGAAGCTGCCCTATTGCTTCACGTTTCTATTACTCATTTTCATGTAACTGATCGAGAGCCGATCATTCGACCGCACTCTCGTTTAGGCTACATTTTTCACTCTTGCTCTTGTTGCTGTTCTAGTTCGGCACGTGCGGTTTCTTCTTCAGCTTTTTTCTTAGCTTCTTCTGCACGTTTTTCATCTTGTTCTTTTTTCATTTTTTCCAAAGAGTCAATGTTTCCAAAATCATCATCTTCATCAGAATCTTCTAAATTGATTGCTTCTTTATTTATATCTAAGACTTTCAGGTCTAATCCTAATGATTGAAGCTCTTTGACAAGAACACGGAAGGATTCTGGAACGCCCGGTTTAGGAATGGTTTCACCTTTGACAATGGCTTCGTATGTTTTCACACGACCAACAACGTCATCGGATTTATACGTCAGAATTTCTTGCAAGGTATACGCTGCTCCATATGCTTCAAGAGCCCAAACTTCCATCTCACCAAAACGTTGTCCACCAAATTGCGCTTTACCACCAAGTGGTTGTTGCGTAACGAGTGAATATGGTCCAGTGGAACGTGCATGCAGTTTATCGTCGACCATGTGCGCCAACTTGATATAGTACATGACTCCGACAGATATTCTGTTATCAAACGGTTCGCCTGTACGGCCATCGATCAGCACTGTTTTGGCGTCTTCATCCATGCCCGCTTCTTTAATGATATCCCAGACTTCTTGATCTGATGCCCCATCAAATACTGGCGTAGCGACATGAATACCTAATTTACGTGCAGCCATCCCCATATGAAGCTCGAGTACTTGTCCGATATTCATACGTGAAGGCACGCCAAGTGGGTTCAACATAATATCGACAGGTGTGCCATCTGGCATGAACGGCATATCTTCCTCAGGTAAAATCAAGGATACAACACCCTTATTACCGTGACGTCCAGCAAGCTTGTCACCAACGTTGATTTTACGTTTTTGAACGATGAATACACGAACGAGATAGTTCACTCCAGGAGATAATTCGTCCCCGGATTCACGTGTAAAGATTTTCACGTCATGAACAATACCCCCGCTACCGTGTGAAACACGCAGAGACGTATCTCTTACTTCACGCGCTTTTTCACCGAAAATAGCATGCAGCAGTTTTTCTTCTGCAGATAGTTCTGATACGCCTTTAGGTGTTACTTTACCGACCAGGATATCACCATCGTGTACTTCTGCCCCGATACGGATGATGCCGCGATCGTCTAAGTTCTTAAGCGCATCGTCACCCACATTAGGCAGTTCTCGAGTGATTTCTTCGGGTCCTAATTTTGTATCTCTCGCTTCTGATTCATGTTCTTCTATATGGATCGAAGTATACACGTCATCTTTGACTAAACGTTCACTCATGATTATCGCATCTTCAAAGTTGTATCCATCGAATGTTGTAAAGGCAATCAGGGGGTTACGTCCAATAGCCATTTCGCCATTTTCCATGGAAGGACCATCTGCTAAGATATCCCCTTTATCAACAACATCACCATGACGTGCTAAAGCACGTTGATTGTATGAAGTTCCAGCATTTGATCGTTTAAATTTAGCTAATTGATATTTATCTAAAGTACCGTCTTCACGTCTGACACGGATTGTTCTTGCATCCACATATTCTACTTTACCTGAATTTTTAGCAATCACTGCCGCACCAGAATCTCGTGCCGCCGTAAATTCAATCCCTGTTCCTACGAGTGGTCCTTCTGGTTGAATCAAAGGAACCGCTTGACGCTGCATGTTTGCACCCATTAACGCACGGTTGGAGTCATCGTTTTCCAAGAACGGAATACTTGCCGTCGCTACAGAAACAACCTGTTTAGGTGATACATCCATGTAATCTACTTTGGATACTTCTAATTCTTCGTTGTTATCTTTTGTTCGCGCTAATACTAGATCATTAACAAATGACCCATCTTCATTTAAAGGTGCATTCGCTTGGGCTACCACATATAAGTCCTCTACATCTGCAGTTAAATAATCGATTTTATCCGTCACTCGACCGGTCTTCTTATCTACTTTACGGTAAGGAGTTTCGATAAAACCAAATTCATTAATTTTTGCATACGTTGATAAACTGTTGATCAACCCGATGTTTGGTCCCTCAGGCGTTTCGATCGGACACATGCGGCCATAGTGAGAATAGTGGACGTCTCGTACTTCATAACCAGCACGGTCACGTGTTAATCCACCGGGTCCTAAAGCAGATAGACGTCGTTTGTGGGTCAACTCACCTAGTGGGTTCGTTTGATCCATAAACTGAGACAGTTGAGACGAACCAAAGAATTCCTTGATCGACGCAACAACTGGACGAATGTTTACTAATTGTTGTGGTGTCGTCGTTGACGTGTCTTGAATAGACATACGCTCACGTACCACACGTTCCATACGAGATAGACCGATACGGAACTGGTTTTGTAATAACTCTCCAACCGAACGGATACGTCTGTTTCCTAAGTGGTCGATGTCATCTGTTTCGCCAATACCTTCTTGTAAATTGAAGAAGTAGTTCATTGACGCAATCATATCGGCCGGGATGATGTATTTCATTTCTCTATCCGGATAAGCATTTCCGATGACATGAACGACACGTATATTATCACTTGGGGAATAGACTTTAAACATTTGAATTTCGATTGGTTCTGGCACAACACCATCATCTGAAGGATGGAGCGTGACATGATTCAATCCGTTATCAATACGCGGACCTAATTCGTTCATGAGTTCACGCGTAATAACAGTTCCTTCTTTAGCCAGTAACTCGCCTGTTTCACCATCTACAAGAGATTCTGCTAAAGTAAGCCCCATTAAACGAATTTTTAAGTCCAGTTTTTTATTCATTTTATAACGACCAACACGCGCTAAGTCATAACGCTTAGGATCAAAGAAACGGGTGGTCAGTAAGCTACGTGAAGAATCTGCCGTTTTGGGTTCTCCCGGACGTAGACGTTCATACAAATCTTTCAATGCCTCTTCGACGCGAGAATCAGAATTATTTTTATGAATATCTTTTTCCAGCGTTGCAGACAGGCTTTCATTTTCTCCAAAGATATCCAAGATTTCATCATCTGATCCGAAACCTAGTGCACGAACAAGTACACTCAAAGGGATCTTGCGTGTACGGTCGATACGTACATTGGATAACCCTTTAGAATCCGTTTCATATTCTAGCCAAGCGCCTCGGTTAGGTATGACGGTTGAACCGAACCCTTCCATTCCATTCTTTTCAACTTTCGGATGAAAGTATACACCTGGCGAACGAACAAGTTGCGAAACGATAACACGTTCAGAACCGTTGATAATAAACGTTCCTTCTTCAGTCATCAATGGGAAGTCACCAAAGAACACTTCTTGCTCTTTTACTTCTCCTGTATCTTTGACCATTAAACGTAACTTTACATACAAAGGTGCCGAATAATTTGCATCGTGTTGTCTTGCTTCGTCTGTAGTATATTTTGGTTCCTGGAATTTATAGTCCGTAAAATCTAACGCTAGATTTCCAGAAAAGTCTTCCACAGGAGAGATATCTTTAAACATATCCTTAAGTCCTTGTTTTAGGAACCAATCATATGAATTAGTTTGAATTTCAATTAAGTTTGGAAGTTCTAATACTTCACTTATTCGTGAATAACTTCTACGTGTACGGTGCTTGCCGTATTTCACATTTTGGCCTGCCAACCTCTTCACCCCTTATTATTAATCACTAATCGCCATAATCAAAAGCCACTCGGTCTGAATCGAAATATTTTCAATAAAAACATTACAATCTTGTTACGAATGTTACCATTCGTTTAAAATTTAGGGTTTCAACCTATTTTAGACCAAAAAAAATACAAAAGATTAGTGAAAGATACAGTCGCAATCATCACACATTCTTTTGTTTAGCTTCAAAAATCGCGTACGGACAATATTTCGCACGTATTTCATTTTCATACTTTGTTAAGCGTCTACTAATTTTATATTAAAGCCATCTATATGTCAAGAACAAATCCACTGTTAAAGTGGATACAAAAAAAGAATAACCTTTGCCTGTAGAGTCAAAGGTTATTCTTTCCACCAAATTTTTTATTTAATTGATTGCAAAACCCAATAGCCTTTAACTAGACCGATACGCTCCACATTGCCAAACACATCAATCATTCTCTGGTTGGCACTCGGTGCGCCCTGTTTCTTTTGAATCACAATAATCAGCACACCTTTGTCGGCCAAATGCTCATAGGCATCTGAAATGATCTGATGCACGACTTTTTTGCCCGCACGAATCGGCGGATTAGAAATCACGGCACCAAACGCCTGCTCTTTTACCTGTTCATATATGGAAGAAAGATAAATATCAACATTTTCGATCTTGTTTTTCTCAGCATTCTTCCTGGCAAGATTGATTGCTCGTTCATTGACATCCACCATCTGAACGGTCAATTCTGGATAGGCTTTAGCCAGCGACAAGCCTACCGGTCCATATCCGCAACCCATGTCCAATACTTTTTCATTCGGAAAAACAGCGGGATCGATGGCTTCGATCAAGACTTGTGACCCGAAATCGACGCGGTCTTTGGAAAAAACACCTGAATCTGTATATAATTTTAATTTGATACCTTTTAAATCCACTTCAAAACTCTTTTCATTCTCTTTTGCGCTCGGCTTAGAAGTGTAATAGTGATCAGTCATTTTATAAAGCCTCTTTCCCTTAGAACTCTTCTCTAACAGTATACTATGCTAAGGGCTGTATCACAACGGATGTTCACTTGATATCTAGTACTTGCTCGAGACTTACTCCTCTTCCGTTTCTTGTTTTGGTAACAACTGGTTGAGGACGATCCCTACGATAGCACTGAGAGCTGTTCCTGACAAGGTCATAAAGCCTGCGATGTCAAACACTGCGCCGCCCAAGCCAATCACCAACATCGAACTTGCAATAACCAGATTTCTGGACTGATTGAAGTCTACTTTATCTTCGATCATGACTTTCAGTCCGTTACTTGCGATGACTCCATATAACAGGATAGACATCCCACCAAGGACCGCACCTGGGATGGTTGAAATGAGTGCCGTAAACTTGCCCATAAAACTTAAAGTAATGGCAATAAAGGCCGCGTTTCTAATGACTGAAACAGACGCTATGCGCGTCATACCGATGACGCCTGTATTTTCTCCGTAAGTTGTATTGGCCGGTCCGCCGAAAAAGGCTGACACAGCTGTTGCTGCGCCGTCACCGATCAACGTGCGTTTCAAACCGGGTTCTTTTAAAAACTCTCTGTCACAGATTTTTCCTAAAACCGTGTGATCACCAATATGTTCAGCCACAGTGACTAACACGATAGGCAGGATCGCCCAAGATTCCGGTCCGAAGTAAAACGAATAATTATTGAAGGTGTTGGTTTCAAAGGGGAGATACAATTCTGGCAAAGCAAACCACCGTGCTTCTGCTACTGCGGTAAAATCGACAATACCCAAAAGTATCGCCAAAATGTACCCGCCGACTATGCCTATCAAGAAAGGGATGATTTTCATAAATCCTTTGGCGGAAGTATTAATAAATGCTGTGATCAAAAAGGTCGAAACGGCAACTAGAATCGTGCGCCAGTCGGAATCCATGACGAAGCCTGCGCTTTGGACAGCATTGCTGGCTAAGCCTAACCCGATAACCATGATCATTGGTCCAATAACTATCGGAGGCAAAATGGTATCCACCCAAGCCGTTCCGGCGAATCGTACGATCCCGGCAATAACAATATAAAGCAGCCCGGCCATGATGACGCCCGTCTGTGCGGCGCTGATGTCACCGCCCATTTGCTCTATCGCTATTTGCATCGCGGCAATATAGGCAAATGACGAACCGAGATAAACTGGCACTTTCGCTTTTGTTGCGATCTGATAAATGATCGTGCCGACTCCACTCGCTAATAGCGCAACGGAGACAGGCATATTGAGTAGCACAGGGACGAGTATCGTTGCCCCGAACATTGCAAACACGTGCTGTAGACTTAAAAACAACCCTGTAAAGAGAGTCGGTTTATCCTCCACGTCTAATATTAATGGTCGTTGTATAACTGCCATACTTAATCATCCCTCTTCCTTATTTTTGGGCATAAAAAAATGCCCTTTTCATTGTGCAAAAGGACCTTTAGGTAAGATGGATGCTAATTCCGTTTCAGAATAACTGTCTTCACGCAATTAACACGTGCAGCATACTCCTAGACATTTTAGCTTATAAAATTTTTCCATCCTTTTCTATCTCTCTGAATAGAATTAAAGGAATTTTGCTTTCTTCTATTTTACCAAGTGTCTATCATTAATGCAAGACTAATTTCGCTTCCCCTTTATTGTTTTCTTGAATAGGCTTTACTTTAATGAGAATGTGCTAGTATACTAAATGTAATATATCACTAGGAAGAGGTCTACTTTAAATGAATACCCCCTCAAAGAGTTTGAAGCACTGGCTGGTTTTAGCTGTAAGCTGCCTGATGTTCGCAAGTGCCATCGGATTGACAATGAACGTGATCGGCGTTTTTTACACACCTGTTTCTGAAGATTTAGAAGTTTACCGAGGAACCTTTGCCATGCACGCCACGTTGTCGTCCATTTCTCTGGCAGTTATCTCTTTATTTTTCGCCCCGCTTATTTATCGCTTTGGCTGGAAGAAAATATTAACCACTGGTGTTGCCCTCGCTTCTTTATCTACCATCGCAATGGCTTTCACTAATCAGATATGGGTATTTTACATACTTGGTACGATTCGAGGGATTGGAGCCGGTCTTTATGCGATGGTCCCCCTGTCTCTCATTATTAATAACTGGTTTGAAAAGAAAAGAGGATTGGCAATGAGCCTCTCTTTTAGTTTCAGCGGCATCGCGGGTGCTGTCTTCTCACCCATATTCACCACATTAATCAGTTCATTTGGCTGGGAGAATGCTTTCATCGCTATGGGACTGCTCATGATAGTGTTGGCTTTACCCGCTATACTTTTCCCCTACTCTCTGGATCCCAAAGACGAAGGGCTTCTTCCTTATGGTCATGACGATTCAAAGGATGCAGCGGAACGTCTGATTAAAAAACCGAACTGGCTCAATTTTTCTTACACTAATATAGCCTTTATACTTATTTTTGTGATTGCATTTACCCACACATCAATAGCAGGGATTTCACAGCACTTACCCGGTTTTGCAGAATCAAACTTTCTGTCTGAACAAATTGGTGGTGTGTTGTTATCTGCTGTCATGATCGGAAATATCACCTTTAAACTTATCTTCGGTTCATTGAGCGACTATTTAGGAATCATTAGATCCAGCGTCCTCACGCTGATTCTTAATGCAGCAAGCATCGTCATGCTTCTGACACTGACCAATATCTATCTTCTGATATTCGCAGCCTTTCTATTTGGTACCGTCTTTACGATTCCTTCAGTCGCTTTACCGCTCTTAACGACAGAATTTTTTGGAGAAGAGTTATACGTCAGAATTTACCCCATCCTTTCGTTTTCAGCGGGGATTGGCGCCGCTTTATCCATGACTCTAGTTGGCTATGCGTATGACTTTACAGGTTCATATACCTTGGCTTTCACTGTGGCTCTTGTCTTCCACATGATAAACATCCCCTTACTTTTCGTGGCACAAAGACACGCTTTAAAACGAGCTTAACACCTTTAAAGCGAATCGCTTCAAAGGCGTTGTCATGCGTTCAATTGCTGATCTGCTAATATCCGATCCTATTGATCGTACCAAATACAAAAGGTCATTCTCTGATTACAGGAGAATGACCTTTTGTATTTGGGATCAAAATTCGAGACTACACCAAATTGTTCTGCTGTAACCACCGCTTAATTAGTTGTCCCTGTAACCTATGCTCTGTTTTTTAATGAAATTGAGATAAAATAATCAGTTGACTTTTGCAAGGTATTTATTCACCTCTTTGACAAATCCAGAGTCACAGGCGATTCTTAATTCGTCTCCAGCTAGAAAGACTGTATCTCTGTGGGGCATAAATTCATGATGATGACGTTTGATCCTGAGCACTTTGGAATTATAAGGCAGCGTCAGGTTACTTAACAGAGCCCCATCTAAATAACTATCCGGTTCTATAAAAATATCAATGTTCGATAGTTTACCTTCGAAGACAGTAGGAATGCGTGAAGTCTTGTTTTCTAGCGTCACTTCATCTAGAGGCTCGAGACCAATGATATCCGCCACGATATAGGCAGTTAAACAAACTACTGCAATAGGCATCATCTGAGATATCGATTCTGTAATTTCGGTAATTAATATAATAGCCGTTAAAGGCGCTTTAGAAATCGAAGTGAAAAAACCGCCCATCGCATAAATGATGAAGCTTCTAAGATAGAAATCATCCAGGCCGGTTGCGTCCAAGACCATGTTTCCAAATATCGCTCCTAGTATCGCTCCCATTGATAGCATCGGTATTAAAACCCCCGCAGGAATACCGGATCCAAAAGCTATGTTAAATGTCAGAAATCTGAACAGAAGAATAGCCAGTAATACGGTTGTCGCTGTTCTACCCGAAGCCAATGTCGTAATGATACCTGTACCTCCGCCTAACATATCCTCCCAAAATAATCCGGTTGGAATAACAATAAGGAAGGGTATGAACCCATACAAATATTTAGGAATGGGTAACTTGGCATATATTTTTGGCATCTGAAAAAGAGCTTTCTGGAATACCCAGCCGGCAAGCGCGAGGCTCGCACCCAAAGCTACCAGATAAAAATAATGCTCCAACGGAAACACATTCATTCGCCCTAACGATAATGCGGGTTCAACTCCAAAAATATGAAACGCCACGTAATTGGCAGTGACCGAAGCTGAGAAAACCGACAGAATCAGAATTGTTGAAAATCGGTGGTGGACTTCTTCTAATATGATAACTAACCCTGATAGCGGGGCGTTAAACGCCGCAGATAAACCCGCTGCCGCACCCGCGGATATAAATATGTTCTCCTGGGATTTATTTCCTTTGAAGACTTTATTTAACCCTTGTCCAACTACTCCTCCGATTTGAATGGAGGGGCCCTCTCTTCCGACGGGGAGACCCATGCCAAGAACCAACGTACTCGCAATAAATTTTTTCCATAAAATCGAAAACCAATCGAGTTTAAGGGTACCCTGCAGTTGCCCTTTTAATTCTGACACACCATTCCCTTGTATATCAGGTTCATCTCTTCCTATCAAGATAACGATAAAGGCAATTACTAAAGCGAGAATAACCCAAACGATTATCCAATCTGGGTTATCACGTAAAAAGGAATAGATATATGGCATAAAATCTAGAATTCGATAAACGGCCCATCGGAAAGCACTCACGACTATTCCGGCAACTGCCCCTACAAGGATACCTTTCAGAACATAAGCGATTTTGGACCAATCAATAAATTTAAAATGAGACAGTAAAAAATTTTTGATCATAGTGCTGCTCCTTACTATTATTTTTTATATCATTTGATTTGCTACGTGGATTCATTGTTTTATATACTTTATCAGAAAAATTATTCAGAGTATGTATTATTGATTTTTCAAGTTCCTAACTCCCTGACATTAAGAGAAAAAACACTCTCAGAAATGCTTACTGTTTACATTCAAGATATTTATTCTAAGAGGATTCCTGACTATTTTTATAAAATCTAGTATAACATAATATTCATTTGATGATACGATCTCCGATAAGAAAACAAACGTTATCTTAAATATCGCCATTTATGATCCTCCTCAGCCAAATCAGGGCTGTTCAAATCCCGAATAGAGCAATTGATGAGCCTTATTGCTGTAAACAACAGGATTTCCAAAAAAAGAATCATACATCAGAATTCCCCACATCCTTTCGTTTTCAGCCGGAATAGGCGCGAATTTAACCATGATTCTGGCTGGCTACGCTTAATACTTTACAAGTTCAGGTTTATTTGCCTTGGTCTTTACCATTGCACTTGGGTAAACATCCCCTTACTCTTTGTGGCACAAAACTTTACTTAAAAGGATGTTGAAAAAGTCGGTAAGCCTCCATTCCAAGGTTTACCGACTTTTTCTTTTATTCGTTTTTCTGTTTCTTGATCGCTTCAAAATTACTAGATTTATACTCCCTAATAAAATTCTTCTCCCTCACCAGAAAACAAATAGGATTTGTGATGGTAACACATAGACATTATCAATCCTATTCCCATCATATTTCCTAAGAGCGATGATCCCCCTTGAGAAACAAAAGGGAACGGAATACCTGTCATTGGGAGCAGCCCAATATTCATCCCTATATCTTCAAAAACGTGAAATACGATCCTCATGATAACTCCTGTGGCTATGTACGCATAAAATTCGTTTTTTGTGTCATAAACCACTCTGACCATGTGATAAATCTACACGAAATACACAAATCAAGGCTTTCTTGTCACTACTCACTTTGATTTTCCACTGAGCTTGCCGAAGTCAGGCCTTCTTAGCACTACTCACTTTGATTTTCCACTGAGCTTGCCGAAGTTAGGCCTTCTTGGCACCACTCGCTTGGATTTTCCGCTGAGCTTGCCGAAGTTAGGCTTACTTAGCACCACTCGCTTGGATTTTCCACTGAGCTTGCCGAAGTTAGGCTTACTTAGCACCACTCACTTTGATTTTCCGCTGAGCTTGCCGAAGTTAGGCCTTCTTAGCACTACTCACTTTGATTTTCCACTGAGCTTGCCGAAGTTAGGCCTTCTTGGCACCACTCGCCAGGATTTTCCGCTGAGCTTGCCGAAGTTAGGCCTTCTTAGCACCACTCGCTTGGATTTTCCACTGAGCTTGCCGAAGTTAGGCCTTCTTAGCACCACTCGCTTGGATTTTCCGCTGAGCTTGCCGAACTAGGGTCTTGTTAGCACACTCATTAGGTTTTTCTTCGGAAGTATATAATCCCCCCATTTTCGACACACCTTTAAGTATGAAATTGATAATCTGCTCTTTGAAGAATGATCACTCTACAAAAAAAGACCTGGACATTATGTCCCGGCCTTTTTTCGTCGATCGATATTTATTTATGTAGCTGACTGACCATTTCTTGCTTGAGAGATGACAGCATCGATGACGATGACTACACCAAGCAGAACAGAGACCGATTTCTCATCATGAATGATTATTTCATATGCGTCTCCCCATGACAGCCACTTTTTATTGATGTCTGCGATCACTTTGTTACCTTCTTTGATGACATAGTCGTGGGCCATTACCGAACCTTCAATATGCCAGTCCGGTCCTAAGATCGTATAGTTATTCTTGAAGAGCTCAAAGTCTTTTTTTACCGTTGCGACTTGCTGTCCGTCTTGGTACAGATCATACTCCGGAAAGAAGCGCCATAATTTTTGCTCAATATACAGTTGCTCTTCATTCTGCTGATCAAACAACCGCAACTTCTTCGCAAAGGTAAGCATCTCTCCTTCAACGTAATACACATCACGTTCCACGTCGTCTTTGATTGTGAAACGGTCTTTAAATGACCAGACTTTTTGCTTAATATATAAACGCATACGTTCCTCCTAGAGTTGAGATTGTGCTCGTTGATAGTTGACCCGAGCTGAGACATTCGCTACCAAACCCAATGAAACAGATAACACCATCAAACTTGATCCTCCGTAACTGACGAAGGGAAAGGTCACACCGGTGATAGGCATCAAGCCAACGACACCCATGAGATTAATGAGCGATTGAATAAGAAACATGGATGCGATACCGATACTCAATAATGAGTTGAATGCACTCTTTGACCGGATGCCTGTCAAGATCATCCGAGAGACCATCAAAGCAAAAATCAAAAAAAGAACGGTAATACCGAGCAAGCCAAATTCTTCTCCGATGATAGAAACGATGAAGTCTGTGTAAGGAAACGGTAGATAACCGGTCTTTTGGACGCTATCGCCAAAGCCTACACCAAGCAAGCCTCCACGACTTAAAGCATAGTAAGAATTAACAAGTTGCAACCCTGCGCCTTCAGCTAGCTGAAACGGATCCCAGAATCCCAAGAAGCGATTGTATCGATACTCATCAAGAAAGAAAAGGTCTGTACCAAACTTCCTTATGAGTTGAGTCAGCCCAAAGAGGCTTCCCACGCCAAACAAGCCGAAGCTTATTCCTAATTTAGGAGACACCCCACTGGCAAAAATCATAACGGCACTTATGATAACGATAATAAAAGAGGACCCCGTATCTGGTTGAATGTATATGAACAACACGATTAAAGCTACCAGGAAAACAGGTGCAACCACCGCACGATAAAAGTCTTCAGAAATTTTCTTTTGTTTTTTAGATAAGATATAAGCTAGATACCAGATAACCATAAATTTAGTGAATTCAGCCGGCTGGATATTAAAAAACGGTGTTTCGATCCACCTTTTCGCTCCATATATCTCTCTGCCAAATAGCAGAAGAAAAAATAACGAGACCGCAGTGAGTATGATCCCAAAAATAACAACCTTCTTCTGTTTCAATATCTGCAAAGGTAAAAACAGCGAGACAGTAAAAAGGAAATATGACATGCCTACAAAAACAGCTTGTCTGGGTAAATAATGGTGTGGGTTACCATAATCATTTAACGCGCTGTAACTGCTCGCACTATAGACCATGATGATACTGAACAGCGTCAGAGCAATATAAGGTAACACTAAATATTTATCAACATACTTTATTCTATTCTTTAACATAAAGCCACTCCTTTTCTACGCATCTTATGATGTTCCCGGATGAAAGTCTTCTCCTTCGCCCGAAAAGAAGTAAGATTTATGATGGTAACGCATGGACATGATCAAGCCTATACCCATCATATTTCCAAGTAGAGATGAGCCCCCTTGAGAAACAAACGGTAAAGGAATACCTGTTATCGGCAGCAACCCAATATTCATTCCAACGTTTTCCAGCACGTGAAAAGCGATCATCATAATTACTCCAGTGGCAATATAAGCATAAAATTCATTTCTCGTGTCGTAGACCACTTTGATCATATGATACACGAGGACAAAGTAAATGAAAATAAGAAATGATCCACCTGCGAATCCAAAGTTTTCAGCAATGGTCGTAAAGATCATATCTGATTCTCGAACCGGGACATAAACCTCACTCACTCCAAATCCTTTACCAAATACGCCCCCTGAACCAATAGACTTGAACGCCTGCGTCACTTGATAGGTCGCATCTGTTGAGCCCTGATGTGGGTTCAACCAAGTATCGATCCGTGCAAATTGATAAGGTTTAAATAAACCAGTGGCGAGTAATAGGTCACGGTTATAGGTGGCTAACACAATAAGTGTCAGCCCTATTGTAGAAATAATCAGGAAAATGGGTAACAATATTTGCCATTTAATTCCTGAAAGCAGCACAACACCCACGAGGATCGCCATATAAACCAATCCCGTTCCTAAATCATTTTGCATAAAAACTAAAATGAGCGGCAATGAGGAATATAAAGCCAATTTCCCCATCAAGAGAAAATCACTGGAATAGTCTCTCGCTTTATACGTACTGTTGTGTTTGGTCACTGTTTTAGCCAGCATCAGAATAAAAGGGATCTTGACAAATTCCGAAGGTTGAAGAGTGCCCAATGGACCAATACGGACCCAGGATTTCCCACCCGTTCTCATTGCCATGTTTCGATCATAAAGTATGAGTGTCAAAACTAGGGCGACAATCCCTAAGATATATATATAACTCGTCATCTTCCATAATTGCTCCGAATCAAACTGCATGATTACAAGTACGGCTATTGTTCCTAATCCGTACCACAGGATTTGGCGTAGCGTCATACTTAACGGGTCACCTTGAATCATCACTGTCGTAGAATATATTGAAACTATGCTTATGATAGCTAAAAGCATTACGGATAAAATTATCCCATAATCAATACGGTGAGGATATTTGTCGACATTCATTTTTTTCTCCTTTTCTTTGTGCACGTAAATTCTGGTAAGCATTAAGATAAAGCCTATTCAATGACACATTCTATCAGATATTCAGTCCGATTCCTACTTAATAACGAAATTGACACAAAAGTGTAGAACAAAAAAACCCCTTCGCTATAAAGATACTCCTTACAGCAAAGGGATTCAATGTGTTTTAGTTAAATGAAATTATTTAACTTCTACAGAAGCGCCAGCTTCTTCTAATTTAGCTTTCATTTCTTCTGCTTCGTCTTTAGAAATGTTTTCTTTAATTGCTGCAGGTGCGCCATCTACTAATGCTTTAGCTTCTTTCAAGCCTAAACCAGTAACTTCACGAACTGCTTTGATAACTTTAATTTTTGCTGAACCTACACTTGTTAATTCAACAGTAAATTCTGTTTGTTCTTCTTCTGCTGCTGCTGCTCCTGCTGCTGCAACGGGTGCTGCTGCTTCAACGCCAAATTCTTCTTCAATTGCACTTACTAAGTCGTTTAATTCTACGACAGTTGACTCTTTCAAGTCAGCAATGATCTTTTCAATATCTAATGCCATTTTTGTTTTCCTCCATTTATAGTTTAAGTTAGTTTTTTTAACCAGCTATACAAAAGCATAGCTGTAAATTAAGCGAATAGACTGCTTTATGCAGCTTCTTCTTCTTCTTTTTTCTCTGCAACAGCTTTGATTGCCAAGGCTGTGTTTCGAATAGGTGCTTGAAGTACAGATAATAGCATAGAAAGTAGTCCGTCTCGACTTGGTAGTTTAGCAATTTTGTTGATTTGTTCAACACTTGCCACTTTACCTTCCAATACGCCACCTTTAATTTCTAAAGCTTCTGCAGTTTTAGCGAATTCTGCAATAATTTTTGCAGGGGCTACTACTTCTTCGTTACTGAACGCTACAGCTGTGGGTCCTTTAAAGATATCCACTAATTCTGATAATTCAGCTGCTTCTGCAGCACGACGAAGCATAGTATTTTTCAATACACGCATTTCAATTCCTGATTCACGTAATTGTTTACGTAATTCAGTCACTTGTTCCACTGTTAAACCACGATAGTCAAAAACTATGACAGCTTCAGCATCTTGAAATTTCTTCGTAATATCATTGACGATTTCTTCTTTTTTTGCAATGACATTTGCTTTACTCATTGATATTTCACCTCCTGATCGATTGAAATGAGGATTTGATTTTACTTACGTTCCAGAAGGAATTTATCGTATAAAAAAACCCCATGTCACCGTAGACATAGAGGGATCATAGTTGATTAATGTAATCACATGTGTCCTCGGTATGATATTAAGGCCTAAGCCACATACTGTCTTCGGTATTATCCGGTAATAGTAATCCATTACCTTCATTTACAAATACATATTTAATTTATTTCTTTGACCTGCATAAGTATAGCAAGCTATTGTATGCAGGTCAAGAGAAATTAAATTATTTTTACTTGAGAACTGTACTCTGGTCTACTTTTACGCCAGGACCAAACGTACTTGCTATTGCCATGTTTTTAATGTAAACACCTTTAGAACTTGCAGGTTTTGCTTTTACAATAACGTCATGCAACGCAACTAAGTTTTCTTGTAATTTTTCAAGATCAAATGACACTTTACCGATTGGTACATGTATATTTGATTGACGGTCGACACGGTATGTGACTTGACCAGCTTTGATGTCATTAACAGCTTTCGCTACATCTGGTGTAACTGTTCCTGTTTTAGGGTTCGGCATTAAACCTTTAGGTCCTAATACACGACCTAATTTTCCTACCTCAGCCATCATATCTGGAGCTGCTACAACAACGTCAAAGTCTAACCATCCACCTTGAACTTTTTCTACTAGGTCGCTGTCGCCAACGAAATCTGCGCCTGCTTCTTCAGCAGCTTTAGCAGCGTCGCCTTTTGCGAAAACAATAACCGTTTGAGTTTTACCTGTTCCGTGTGGTAATACCATTGCGCCACGGATTTGTTGATCCGCTTGTTTTGGATCTACACCTAATCTGTAAGCCACTTCAACACTAGCGTCGAAATTAGAGTAGTCAAGTTCTTTAACTAATTTTAATGCTTCAATTGCATCATATTTATTTTCTCTGTCTACTTTTTCCAAAGCAGCTAAGAATTTTTTGCTTTTTTTCGCCATAATTTTTTCCTCCTTATTGTGGTGTTAACGGTTTGACCTCCCACTTGATCTCCGCACTGAACGTATTGACTTAACTAATACCTTCTATTCCATTTAAAGCGAGCTCTAAATGATTGGATGCGGAGCCAGCAAGCAATGAGATTGTCTAATTAACCTTCGACAGTGAATCCCATACTGCGTGCTGTACCTTCAACCATGCGCATTGCTGCTTCTACACTAGCTGCGTTTAGGTCTTCCATTTTTGTTTCAGCAATTTCTCTAACTTGATCGCTTGTAACAGATCCCACTTTTTTAGTGTTTGGTTCGCCAGAACCAGACTCAACGCCAGCTGCTTTTTTCAATAATACTGCTGCAGGTGGAGTTTTAGTGATAAATGTGAATGAACGATCTTCATAAACAGAAATAACAACAGGAATGATCATACCTGCTTGGTCAGCTGTACGAGCGTTAAACTCTTTACAGAATCCCATAATGTTTACTTGAGCTTGTCCTAATGCCGGACCTACTGGGGGTGCTGGATTAGCTTTCCCTGCGGGTATTTGTAATTTTACGATCTTGACTACTTTTTTTGCCACGAGACATACCTCCTTGATTTTGTGTCCGTGAGTGGTTAAATGAGGTTTCAATTTTCCTCTCCCACTATGTTTCTACTCTTTTACACTAAAGAAGTGTATAAAGCGCACTGACAAATATTACCATACTTCAGTAGATTACGCAATATCTGCTTAATCTATTTTTGAGATTTGATTGTAATCCAGTTCGGCGTTCGTTTCTCTACCAAACATTTCAATCGATGCTTTGATTTTACCTTTTTCAGTTTCGAGCGCAGTCACATTTCCTTCCATGCCAGCAAACGCGCCTTCGTTGATCTTGATACGTTCTCCAATTTCAAGGTCCATTTCCACTTTGCGCGGATTAATACCCATACTACGGAGAATTTGATCCATCTCTTCAGGTAATAAAGGTGCAGGTTTGCTCCCCGCGCCGTGCGAGCCTACGAATCCTGTTACTCCAGGCGTATTCCTCACAATATACCATGCTTCATCTGACATGATCATTTCAACTAACACATAACCAGGAAATGTTTTTTCCATTTCCGTTTTTGTTTTGCCGTCTTTTTCTTCGGTTTTTTCTTCTTCAGGTATCAACACTTGCAGGATATTATGTTCCATCTTCATACTCTGTGCTCGAGATTCCAAGTTCTGTTTCACTTTGTTTTCATAACCTGAATACGCTTGTAACACATACCACGCTTTTGAGGTTTCTAATTCTTCCATGTTAGAATTCATTTTTGACTCCTTTTTTTCCTGTTTTTTTGTATCAAAAAAAACCTTCTTCGCATACTGCGAAAGAGAAGGTTTTTTATCGGTTCTCGTAGTGTAGTATAGCACGAACCCTTAACGAATTCTACTTGTTTTCCCTTTTGTCATACTAAATTCAATAAAAAAGTAATGACAGAGTCAACGGCATAAAAGAAAACGCCGAAAAATGCCATGACACCAAATACAGTTATTGTATTTTTTTTCATAGCTACTTTTGTAGGCCATGTCGTTTCATTTAATTCATGTTTCACTTCGCCTAAAAATGTTTTGACTTTATTCATGTGTAACTCCTTCCACGTTCATTTCGCTCGTCTTTATTTTGTTTCTCTGTGCAATGTGTGTTTTTTACAATAACGACAATATTTTTTTATTTCCAAACGTTCTGTACGCGTTTTGTCGCCTACTTCTTTGGTGTAATTTCTCGAACCACATACAGTACAAGCTAGTGCTAATTTTTTCTTCATTGGTTTATCCTCGCTTTTCGCATTACATATCTAAAGTTAAAATTGTGCAGTGTCCATTTACTTTAACATCTAAGTGAAAGACTGTCAAATCAGTCTATTCTACTTTATCAAAAGATTCATCTGTAATTTCTACTCGGTCAATGACATCATCCGAAGCGTACACTTTTTTATCTTTCGTTACATAGATAACATCTACACCCGGTAGCTCGTTGATATAGTCAAGTCCCTCTTCTACGCCTTTAGAAAAAGCTATATTCGCTATCGCATCTGCATCCATCGCATTGTCCGCAATGATACTGATACCGGATATATTGTTCTCAACAGGAAAACCTGTTGCCGGATTCATTAAGTGGTGATAAGACTTTCCATCTTCTTCGATATTGCGTTCGTAGATACCCGATGTTACAATCGCGCTGTCTGACAGGTCGATCATTCCAAGTATGGTACCCCGTTCACCGTAAGGATCTTGAATACCAACGCGCCAGGGTTCCTCTTCGCCTCGCGTGCTGTTACCCACGACTACGATATCCCCGCCTAAATCAACGATTGCTGTATTCACACCTTCTTCAGTGAGTATCCGGGCGGCCTCATCCGTAATATAACCTTTAGCGATCGCGCCTAAATCAATTTTCATGCCTTTTTCCTGAAGAAAGATCGTCTGGTCTTCCTCGTTCAACTCAACTAAATTGTAGTCAACGACATCTAAAATCGCATTTAATTCATCCAAGTCAGGGACAGCTGCATAATCCTGTCCGATATTCCATAAGCTCGTCACCGCTCCAATGGTCGGGTCAAACTTTCCACCAGATTCTTCCGCATAATAAAGGGCACGTTCCATCACGTGAAAGACTTCTTCAGACACCTCTACCGGTGCTATACCTGCTTGACGGTTCACTTCTGAAATTTCAGAATCTTCCTTTTGCATCGCAAACCACTCGTCAAGTTCTGTGACACGTTCAAAAGCCAGATCCAGTGCTTCTTCTTGTCCTTCGTTATATACTTTGATGCTTGCAACAGTTCCAAGTAAGAATTCAGTACGTTCAATGGGTCTCTCAGCCAGTCCTCTTGGGTCTTGCTGTTCACAGGCCCCTAAAAAGAATACGAAAAGAGGTAGCCCAATTAAAGCAAAAGCCATTTTATTGCGCTTTTTCATTATTCATTATCCTTCCCATTCATTTTCTCTGTACATATTACCCGAAAAGTGCTATTCTGTCTATGTTTTCAGAATATTTGATTTGATTTAATATTTTTTTAATGCCCGTAGCTACTTGACTCCATTTGTGGCAAACTATAACTATTACAAGTTAGTGTAGAAAAGAAGGGATTTATATGAACCGCACACAAAAAATGATCTACATTTCGCTGCTTTCCGCTCAGGCTGTTATTTTAGGCTTGATTGAACGCAGCATCCCTTTTCCTTTCGCCTTTGCACCCGGTGCGAAGCTGGGAATAGCTAATTTAATAATAATCGTCGCCATCTACACACTTCCTTTTAAAGATAGTTTTACAGTGGTATGGATGCGACTCTTGATGACGACATTACTCGGGGGTACTCTTTCAACCTTTCTTTACAGTACCGCCGGGGCCCTCCTCAGTTACTTCGGGATGTTATTCGTTAAATACTTTGGCGGAAAACGTGTCAGCATTATTGGCGTGAGTGCTACGGGCGGTATCTTGCATAACCTGGGACAGCTGCTTGTTGCGAGTAGCATCGCACAGACGTGGACCGTGCTCCTTTACCTTCCGATCCTGTCTTCGATGGGCATCCTGTCGGGGATAGCGATCGGGATAGCAGCTAACTTCCTGATGGAACATGTCTCAACCATCCAACGCTTCAGAGACACACATGAGGAAAAAAAAAGACCTAAATCACTAAACAAGCTAAACAAAGGCTTGTCGTAAATAGGTAAAAACAAAAAAGCCCTGAGAGGCTTTTTTATTTTTACCTGAAACTATTCAATGAATACAGGTTAATTATAAATAAGTGCTCTATTTATGTTCCATCATATAAAATGCTTGCGGTACTTCTCAGTACACCGGTGCTTGGCGTTCATAACTTTCTCCCTAGAACAATTTAAGTCTGCTGCGATTTTATCATAGGAATATCCCAAAAAGCAGTTGAGACATACTTCTTTCTCGAAAGAAGACAAATATTCTATGTATTCTTCCATCGTCTCATTAACAATAGGTTTATCTTCCGGTTGGATTGCTTTAGAAGGGCCCACCAGTTGATAGCCGTTTTCTTCCAAAACCCCTTCCAGAGATATGGAGTCTCTAAACGATTTTCTTTTTAAGGCATTGTTCCATCTGATCAATCGGTTAAAATGGTTGTCCAGAGACAAACACACATATTGATTAAAACTCATTCCTCTGTCAAGATCATATTTTCCAACGCACTCCACCAGAATCATGCACGCTTCCTGATATAAATCTTCACGTTCATATCCTTTTACAAATCGTCGATAGGTCGACTTCCTTAATAAGGACTCACATCGGTCTATGAGTTCCGGAAAAACCGAATCATTTCCAGCTTGAATTTGAAAAATCAATGCATCGACTACTGGATCACTGATATCTTTATAAATTTTTTTTGTCTGCGGCTCTTCTTTTTCTGTATAAAATTGCATCCTCTCTTCTCCTTTTGGTTATTGTTTTTCATCAATAACAGAACAGTACATTTATAGGGCGTGCCTTGCATTCTTTGAAAGCGTTTCATTTTATTATACTTACTTTATAATCCTTAAGTCATTAATTTTTTTTAGATTGTGAGTAAATTCTCATTAAATAAAAAAAGCCTGCACAAATGACGTAATTAGTCATTTGTGCAGGCTTTATAAAATCAGCACTTATTTGTTATGCGTTTTTTTCACCATATCAAAATATAAAGCTTCGAGTTTTTTACGATCTTCCTCTTTAAGAGGGGAGTTGCGTGTTTTGGTCTGCATGCGGTAAACGGCACTGTCGATCGCAATATTCTTTTTCGCCTGTTTGATGTCCTTATACAGTTCATTCGCGGATTTACGCGTCGCACCTTTTTGAAATATGATCCACTGCTCCGCCAGATCCGAGGTCGCTACCTGGACTTGCGTGATAAGCAGATTTTCATCACCAACTGCTTTTTCGATAAAACTGTCGGCAGTTTCGCCTTCTTTTGTAAAAATCACAACGACATCGAATTTATCATAACGCTGCGTAATCCCGGGAACAAGCTGTGCATCAAAGACGATACGGATTTCTATGCCTTCGTACTTGGCATAGTTACTCAGTTCATGCAAAAGCAAATCACGGGCATCTGCCATTTGATCCTGGTGTTTCAGTTTCACTAACTCAGGCCAGGCACCGATCATGTTATACCCATCCACATACAGCAGTTCTTTTTTCACTAAACTCCCCTCCTCTCACTCATTTTATATAAAGGCTTACAGCACATTTCTTTTTCTGAAGACTTCGTACATCAGTAAACTCGATGCCACGCCCGCATTTAAGCTTTGAACGTCTCCGACCATTGGAATAGACAGGGTTTCATCCACTTTTTCTTTCACTAAGCGAGAGATCCCTTTCCCTTCACTCCCAATGACGAGTCCGATCGGTGAAGATACTTCCCAATAACGGTAGTCTTTCCCTTTCATATCCGTACCGAATATCCATAACCCACGGTCCTTGAGTTCATCGATGGTCTGTGCCATGTTTGTCACACGAGCGACAAGGACATGTTCAATGGCTCCCGCTGAAGCTTTAGCTACAGTAGAGGTCAACCCGACCGCTCTGCGCTTGGGAATAATAACACCATGCACCCCGCTTGCATCAGCTGTTCTCAAAATCGATCCCAGATTATGTGGATCTTCGATGCCGTCCAGGAGTATAAAGAATGGTTCTTCATTTTTCGCCTTGGCTTTTTCAAACAAATCGTCCAAACTGGCGTAATTCACTGGACTTGCGGCCAGTAGCAATCCCTGGTGGTTCCCACCGTCAGATAGATGGTCCAACTTTGTCTTGGGAACAAAAGACAGCTGTACTTTTCTCTTTTTCGCTTCATTGAGTACTTTAGTGATTTTATTATCTGTTAAACCGTCCTGAACGAACAATTTGTTCACATCACGTTCAGACTTTAGGGTTTCCAGCACCGGGTTTCTTCCATAAACCATTTCATCGTCTGCAATAGACGTCTCCAGCTGTTTATCAGTTTCCTCTTTTTCGTTGTAGTTTTCTCGTTTTTTTATCGACATGTTTCCGTCTCCTTTCGCCTTAAATCTTTTCGATTTCTTTGATGCACCACGTCATCAGCTCACGCAGTCTTTCGGTCTGCTCTGTTAAATACAAAAAGCCGATCAGCGCCTCGAACCCAGTCGATTGACTATAGGTCCTGGAGTCTGCATTTTTCGCCTTTGAATAACTCTTTGCATTGCGACCCCGTTTATAATAAGTTGTTTCTTCTTCAGACAGCAGGTCCTGTTCCAGCATTTTTCCCGTGAGATAAGCTTGAGCATTTGCTGAAACATAAGAAGTGGCTGAAACATGCAGCCGGTTGGGTTTTGTTTTACCCGTATAGATAAGGTGTTCTCTTACTGCTTGTTCATACACGGCATCACCCATATATGCCAGCGCTAAACCATTTAGGAGTTTAGGATCAACAGATTTGCTCATCCTACTCTCCTCGTTTCCAGCGTATGCCTTGAGGGGTGTCTTCCAGTAAAATATTTTGTTCCTTCAGAAGATCTCGGATTTCGTCTGCTCGCTGGAAGTTGCGTTCTTTACGAGCGGTTTCTCTTTCCTCGATCAGTTTTTCAACATCAACGTCAAGCAGTTCTTCAGACATCTCTATAGTTATGCCAAAGACATACATGAATTCTTCGATAAGCGCTAAGGCACGTTTAAGAACCTCTTTTGAGACAGCGGCTGCATCCATATATCGGTTGATGAAACGAACGAGATCATAAACCACCGTGATCCCATTTTGTGCCTGGAAATCGTCATCCATATGTTCGATGAAATCCATCTTATAGGCTTCGAGTTGATTCAAATCAGCGGTGTCTGTATCTCTTGTTTCTTCCGCCTGTTCCAACCGATGAGAGGCATTAAAATATGCGGTCTCTATACGGTTCAAGTTAGTCTTGGCTTCTTCAATGACTTCAATGGAATAGTTGATTGGACGACGATAATGCGCCGTCGCCATAAAGAAACGCAACGCTTTTGGATCATGTTTCTCACGCAGATCTTTGACCAGCACCACATTCCCAATGGACTTGCTCATTTTTTCGTCATTCATCGTTACAAAGCCATTATGCATCCAATAGTTTGCGAACGTTTGATGCGTTTTTGCTTCTGACTGGGCAATTTCATTTTCATGATGTGGAAAAGCCAAGTCTTGACCCCCCGCATGAATATCTATCGTGTCACCCAGGTATTTTGTCGCCATAACCGAACACTCGATATGCCAGCCGGGTCTGCCTTTACCCCAAGGAGAGTCCCAGCTGATTTCGCCTTCTTTGGCTGCTTTCCATAAAGCAAAGTCGATCGGGTCTTCTTTTTTATCTGTTTCATCACCTAATCTATTGCTCGCTCCAAGTTCTAAATCATCTATAGACATGCGACTGAGTTCGCCGTACTTCTTGAACCGACGCGTACGGTAATAGACATCTCCATCTGATTCATACGCATACCCATTTCCGATCAGTACTTCGACAAATGCTATGATATCCGGAATATTCTCCATCACACGCGGAGCATGCGTTGGTTTTTCAACTTCCAAAGCTTCTGTATCAGCATAAAACGCTTCGATAAACTTGTCTGCCACTTCTGGTGCCGTTTGTCCCAATTCTTTCGCCGCCCGAATGATTTTGTCGTCAACGTCAGTAAAGTTTGAAACATATGCGACTTCGTAGCCTCTGTATGTGAAATAACGGCGTATCGTATCAAAGGCCACGGTGCTTCTCGCATTTCCGATATGAATATAGTTATACACCGTGGGTCCACACACGTACATTTTTATTTTTCCTTCTTCAAGCGGTCTAAACGGCTCTTTTTTTCGTGTCAGTGTATTGTAAACGTGTATCATCTTGAGAGACTCCCTTCTTTTATTATTGCTTTAAAAAAAGTATATATCATCCTCTTTGTTCTTGCTCTTATCCGCCAAAAAGAAAAGCCATGCAACCGGTTGAAAGAAAATCCTGGTCGCATGGCTTCATAGCCTTTCTTAACAGTTTATGCTTTAAAAGGATTTGATTAACTCTTGTGCTTTGTTGATGTTGGCAATTGCTTTATCTCTGCCTAGCAATTCAATGGTGTCATGTAACTGCGGGCCATGTTGCTGACCTGTAACAGCCACACGAATAGGCATGAATAGGTTTTTGCCTTTGATACCTGTTTCTTTTTGAACAGCTTTGATCGCTTTTTTGATAGCGTCTGCTTCAAAAGGTTCAACCGTTTTAAGTTGTTCGATAAATGCTTCTAAAACAGTCGGTACAGTTTCGCCTTTAAGAACGTCTTTAGACTCATCTGACCAGTCCAGTGAATCTTCAAAGAACAAAACGGCAAGCTTCGTGATTTCAGCAGCATAGCTCATTTGTTCCTGATAAAGACCAATTAATTTCTTGACCCATTCGCTTTCTTCTTCTGAAGGATCGGCTTCGACATAACCGGCTTCAACTAAATGCGGAATGGCTTTCAGTGTTAATTCATCTATGTCCATGTTCTTCATGTACTGATTACTGATCCATTCCAATTTGTTCCCATCAAACGCTGCCGGAGATGTTCCTAGACGTTTATGATCAAACATTTCCACGAACTCTTCTTTAGAGAATAATTCATCTTCACCTACAGGAGACCATCCAAGTAAGGTAATGAAGTTGAAAAGCGCTTCCGGCATGTAACCCAGTTCACGGTATTGTTCGATAAATTGTAAGATCGATTCATCACGTTTGCTTAACTTTTTACCCGTTTCAGCATTAATGATCAATGTCATGTGCCCAAAGCGTGGTGCTTTCCATTCAAAGGCCTCGTATACCATTATCTGTTTTGGTGTGTTAGCGATATGATCGTCACCTCTAAGGACATGAGAGATTTTCATGTAATGATCATCGATGGTTACAGCAAAGTTGTAGGTTGGCATACCATCACGTTTGCGAATGATCCAATCGCCACCAATAGAGTCCGATTCAAAAGCAATATCCCCTTTGACCATATCATCAAAAGTGAAGGTGCTTCCCTTGGGAATACGGAAACGAATGACAGGTGTAATGCCCTCTTCTTCTTTTGCTTTCTGTTCAGCAGCAGATAAATGCGCACATTTCCCGTTGTAATGGGGCATTTCGCCACGCGCACGCTGCGCTTCACGTTCAGCTTCCAGCTCCTCGCTTGTACAGTAACACTTATACGCACGGTTACTTGCCATCAGTTGGTCGATCAGTGGGTCATAAATATCTTTACGTTCTGATTGACGGTAAGGGCCATAAGGTCCGCCCTCCGTTGGACTTTCATCCCAATCAATTCCTAACCATTTCAAATTTTCCAGCTGGCTCTGCTCGCCAGCTTCTATTTCTCTTTTTTGATCGGTATCTTCAATACGAATAATGAAATCTCCGCCATGATGACGGGCAAACAAATAATTGAATAATGCCGTACGTGCATTTCCAATATGCAAATGCCCTGTTGGACTTGGTGCGTAACGTACACGAATTTTTTCTGTCATAATAAAACGCTCCCTATATTATAGATTAGTGTTATTTTATTAAAAGTCATAGTACTGATAACATACCATTATTTGGTCCATTCTTCCACAAAAACCCTTAAACAATCAGCTCATTATGTTTTATTTTCACTTGTTTTCTTTAAGCATTTTCGCCACACGGTAATCAAACGCTGTGGTCAATTTGAAATTGTAATCGGATCCTTCAACGATTTCGACAGGATACCCCAAGCGTTCGACTAGTTCTGCTTCTTCATTACCATAAAATCCGTCTTTTTCTGCTGTTTTTATGGCTTCAGTTAAAACCTGACAATCAAAAAGCTGAGGTGTCTGGATATGCCATACTTCCGGTCGATAAAGGGACTGGTAGACGTGTGAATCTTTGACTAACTTGATTGAATCTTTAGCCGGGATAGCTAAGGTAGCGGCCACTGAGCCTTTACCCTTATCGATCAATTTATCTAGTAGTTCGCTTGTTACAAAGGGTCGCGCAGCATCATGGACCAGCACTTTCTTGTTCTTACTGCTGGACATCTTACTCAAGGCCCGAGAAACACTATCTTGTCTCTCTCTGCCTCCAAGGACCCAGTTTATTTTGCCAGGCACTTCTTTATACAACTCTTTTACAGTCTCTTTTATCGTCGCTTCATTTTCAGTATTTATGACGAACCATATCTTTAAACATTTTTCATCATCGAGTAATAGTTTAAGAGAATAATCAAATACGGGGCGCTGGTTTAAAGGCATCAGTAACTTATTCAGCTGCGCTGGATGCTCGAATCGTTTGGCTGAACCAGCAGCTAAGAGTATCGCTTCATACTGATCATCCATCTGAATCTTTCTTATTATCAAGCGACTTCTGATCTGATGTCATTTTAGCAAAAATCATGCGTCCAGCATTGGTTTGAAGTGAACTTGTAACCACGACATCCAGCATTTCATTCATATGAAATTTACCTTCTTCGACTACTATCATAGTCCCATCATCCAAATAAGCGACACCTTGATTGCGTTCTGTTCCGTTCTTGACGATCATGACTCGCATTTCTTCACCTGGGATAACTACCGGTTTTACTGCATTGGCCAGTTCATTGATATTTAAAACCGAAACATTTTGAAACTCGGCAACCTTATTAAGATTAAAATCATTCGTGATGATCATGCCATCTAATTTTTTAGCCAGATGAACAAGTTTTAGATCCACTTCTTCAGCTTCCGGGATATCGCTGTCGTCCATTTCTAAAGTGATCCCTTTTTCTTTTTGTAAGGCATTCAAAATATCTAATCCTCGACGCCCTCTGACGCGTTTCAAACTGTCCGAAGAATCAGCAATATATTGTAATTCTTTGAGCACGTAATGAGAGATAACTAACACGCCTTCTAAGAATCCTGTTCTTACAACGTCCAAGATTCGACCATCAATAATTGTACTCGTATCCAGCACTTTGTATTTCCGGAAAGATTCCCCTTCTTTTCTATCCAAAACGTCACTATTTTCCTGCTTAACTATTTTTGGTTGAAACAAGCGTCTGATTTCTTCTCTCCTAGAAGAGCCAAGCTGGAAAAAGATATAAGCTAACGCAATCGTTAATACGAAAGGAATCACATCACTTACAATAATCATATTCAAAGCATTCAAAGGAAAACTAATTAATAAAGCAAGAATAAGTCCAACAATTGCACCGATGCTTCCAAATATGAGATAAGCCATGCTTAGTTCACTGAATATTTTTTCGATTTTAGCAATACCTTTTTCAATGGGTTTAACCGCATAAAAGGACACCATGTAAAAAACGCCTGCTCCTAAGACCATTCCCACAATTGGATGAACAAGCCAGCTAGGCGCATCATTCCAGTTTGAAATCAAATCTGGGAAGACGTTGTAACCTATACTTCCTCCAACTAAGGTGAACGTGAACAGTATTAATTTCGCTACCATTTACTTCCTCCTTTTCAATTATGTTTTTCATAACATTTCACTCTATCAGTATACCAACCTGAGCCATAATTACGAATAAATCGTATTTTTCCGTTTAAGAAAACGCACGTTTTATCGCTTCTGATAAGGTGGTACATCCGATGATTTCTATATTTTTAGGCATATCCCAACCATTATCTATATTGTTTTTAGGGATGAACACCCGTTTAAACCCAAGTTTTGCCGCTTCTTTGACCCGCTGTTCGATTTTAGAAATGCTTCGTATTTCACCAGTCAAGCCAATTTCGCCGATAAAACAATCCGTTGGTCTCGTTTCTTTTTCCTTGTAACTGGAAGCTATGCTAATGGCAATGGCTAGATCGATGGCTGGTTCATCCAGGCGTACACCACCTGCCGCTTTTAGATAGGCGTCTTGATTCTGCAAAAGTAAACCTGTCCGTTTTTCTAATACAGCCAAAATAAGTGAAACTCTCGAGTGATCCAACCCACTTGCGGTACGTTTCGCATTTCCAAAAACAGTAGGTGCAATAAGTGACTGTATTTCGACCAGGATCGGTCGTGTACCCTCCATAGCTGCCACGACAGCAGAGCCAGTCGCTCCCGCTAATCGTTCTTCCAAAAAGAGCTGAGAGGGGTTCAAGACCTCTTCTAGTCCCCCGTTTCGCATTTCAAAGATACCGATTTCATTGGTTGAACCAAATCGGTTTTTGACGGCTCTTAGAATTCTAAAGGTATGGTGCTGCTCACCTTCAAAGTAAAGCACCGTATCAACCATATGCTCAAGCATTTTCGGACCGGCAATGGAACCTTCTTTGGTTACATGACCCACAATGAAAATGGCTATACCGTTCATCTTCGCTATCTGCATGAACGTAGACGTTGACTCTCTAACCTGAGAGACACTTCCAGAAGCACTATCAATATTCACATGATGCATCGTTTGAATCGAGTCAATAATGACATAATCTGGTTTTAATGTTTCAATCGTTTCTGCGATGGCGCTAACTTCCGTTTCAGTGTAGATATAAAAATCAGACCCTCTTAGCTCTAAGCGCTCAGCTCTCATCTTGATTTGAGACGTGCTTTCTTCACCGGAAACATAGAGGACTTTCCCTCCTTGCTGGTTGAGTTGAGCAGACACTTGTAGAAGCAGTGTCGATTTCCCTATACCAGGATCGCCACCAATCAATACAAGCGAACCAGGAACGACTCCGCCGCCTAAAACACGATTAAACTCCACCATTTGAGTTTTAACGCGTTCTTCATTTTCTATGGTGATGCTAGTTATCGGTACTGCTTTAGATTTTTTGCCTGACATGGTCACCCGACTTCGACTATCGGTTTTGTCCGGCAGTTTTTCTTCGACCATCTGATTCCAGGCATTACAACTCGGGCATTTACCCAAATACTTGGGTAATTCATACCCACAGTTTTGACAAACAAATACAGTTGCTTTCTTTTTAGCCAAATTCATGACTCCTTTTATTTTCTATAAATGCATTATATTTACTTAGTGTCGTCTAACAACTCAGCTAATCCCTATCGTTTGAGTATAGAGTAGACTTTTTAACTAAACATGCTGAAGCAGAAAGTTTATCAGCAATTGAGCGGTGTAGTTATTCAGTTGCTTGTTCTATCGATTTTCCATAAGATCAGTAAGGCTTTTTCTGTCTTATCTTCCTGATGATCCGAATCCACCCGTACGTTTATCGAATGATTGTTCTTCATCATCAACGACTTCGTATTTGGAAAAAATACCTTGAGCAATTCTTTCCCCTTTGGAAATTTCAATATCCTCTAAGCCGTAATTAATAAATTGAACAAATATTTCCCCTTCGTTACCTTCGTTACCATAATAATCGGCATCAACCACCCCGATACCATTTGGGACTGCCAGTTGTCGTTTCATCGGATTACTTGAACGATTAGCTAAAAGCAAGTATTCATTGCCAGGCATGTAAGCTTTAACACCTGTGGGAACCAGTATAGAACTCATCGGATTCGTCTCACTATGATCGTTCTTTTTTAGAGCTTTAAATACTGATGGCACAACGATATCCACCGCAGCCGTTAAGTCATAACCCGCCGAACCTTCCGTTGCTCTCTTGGGTAACGATAGTTCTTCATTTTCATACTTCGATACGATTTCAAAACCTCTGATTTTTTTCATAATATTACCTACACTAAATAGAAATAGTGTAAATTCAACTCCCCTTTCGAACTGCTGTGCAATACTTCTATTTTACACTAAAACAGACCGGACATAAATGGATAAAATAAAAAACCTCTCTGAGTATACAATGTATACTCAAAGAGGAAAAAAGGGGGCTATTGTATTTAAACTAAAAATTATCTCAAATTAACGGATAACGTTAGTACTTTCTGGATCGAAGAAATGTGATTTACCCATATCAAAGGCTAGATCAATTTCTGTATCCGGTTTATAATAGTCACGAGCATCAACACGGGCGATAAATTCAATGCTTCCTAATTCTGAATAAAGCATGGTTTCAGCACCTAAGAGTTCAGAAACGGTAACTTTTGATCTTACTACTGAGTTTGGAGAAGTATCTAAAGCGATTTGCTCACTCTTGATATCTTCAGGACGGATACCAAAGACTAATTTCACTCCATCTTTAAATCCTTTATCACGTAATAACTTCATTTTACCTTCTGGTACTTCAATGTCTAAACCATCATTGTTTGAAATACGGTTACCTTGAAGGGTCACATCGAAAAAGTTCATAGCAGGTGAACCGATAAATCCACCAACAAATATATTAACTGGGGTGTCGTAAACTTCTTTTGGTGTACCAATTTGTTGGATAAATCCGTCTTTCAAAATGACGATACGGTCAGCCATTGTCATCGCTTCTGTTTGGTCATGGGTAACGTAGATAGATGTTGTGTTTAAACGTCGGTGCAATTTAGCAATCTCCGCACGCATGGCAACACGTAGTTTAGCATCTAAGTTAGAAAGTGGCTCATCCATCAAGAATACTTTAGCATCACGAACGATCGCACGACCTAAAGCCACACGTTGACGTTGTCCACCAGATAATGCAGCTGGTTTACGATCAAGTAAAGGAGTTAAGCCTAAGATGTCGGCAGCATTTTCAACACGTTTTTTGATTTCATCTTTTTTGTACTTACGTAATTTCAATCCGAAAGCCATGTTGTCATATACAGTCATATGTGGATACAGTGCATAGTTTTGGAAAACCATTGCGATATCACGATCTTTAGGCGCTACATCGTTCATCATTGTGTCGCCGATCCATAATTCACCGTCAGTAATTTCTTCAAGACCTGCAATCATACGTAGTGTTGTTGATTTACCACAACCTGATGGTCCAACGAAAACGATAAATTCACGATCTTTGACACGCATATCAAAATCGGATACAGCAAATTCATCCGAATTGTCATAACTTTTATAAATATTTTTCAGTGCAATTTCTACCATTAGTAAAAACACCCTTCTAATTTTAATTTTTATGATTCGAGTTTGAATCAAACATTGATTAGTTGACAATTCCTATTATATTGAAAACGCTTTTCCATTCCTATGTAAACGTGCACAAAAAAGTTGGAATCGTTTTGTGCAGTTTGCCGAAGAGAGAAAATATCATTACCCCGGGTTACTTTGTTACAGGTTTCAGTACCCTATCACAAACATATCCATCTCATTTATTTTTGTATACATACTTTTACAAAAGCAATGAAAGGGTTTTCTTTTGTAAAGATATATTTTTATTGTATAATGAAATTGTGAACTAAAATACGTAAAGGAGTGCATAAGATGAATGAACTAAAAGGTAAAGTCGCTGTCATTACTGGTGGAGCTTCAGGAATTGGTTTAGCAACTGTTGAAGCTTTCTTGGCTAAAGGGTGCAAAGTTGTCTTAAGTGACTACGATGTTGAATCTGGCGAAAAGCAAGTCGATCGGTTGAAAGACAAAGGCGAAGTTGTTTTCATTAAAGCAGATGTCTCCAAAGAAGATGAAGTCGAGTCACTGATCAAACAAACGGTCGAAAAGTTTGGTTCCATCGATGTTATTTTCAACAATGCTGGTATTGGTGCACAGGGAGAAACACACGATTTAACTTATGAAGACTATTCCAAAGTTATCAAGATCAATCAAGACGGTGTTTTCTTCGGTAGCAAGTATGCGGTTAGAGAAATGCGTAAAAACGGTGGGGGTGTTGTCGTAAACTGCGCCTCTATATTAGGGATAGTCGGTGAACCTACTGCGTTTGCTTATAATGCATCAAAAGGTGCCGTGGTCTTGATGACTAAATCACTTGCCTTGCAGTACGCGAAAGACAATATCCGCTGCGCAGCAGTCGCTCCTGGATATGTAGAAACTGGAATGGTAAATAGAGAAGCTTTAGGTGAATACTACGACAACTTAGTAGATAAACACCCGATCGGCAGACTGGGACAACCCGAAGAAATCGCTCATACCGTTGTCTTCATTGCTGAAAATGAATTCTTGACAGGCATCACTATCCCGGTTGATGGTGGCTATACTTCTCAATAATTCATACCTATAATTAAAAATTTACAGAGTAGTCGAAATATATATTGGGAAAAGAAGAAATTTTTCCTCGATATATTTTGACTACTCTTTTTTTGTAAATCGTCACTGTCTAACTTCGTTGACATCCCTTGCTATTCACTATAGAATGAAGAATATGGCTTACTTTTATACAGTAAAAACGTTTACTGTTACATCTTAACTATTCACATGATCTTAAACATCAGTCAGAGAGGGATTACATGACTTATACATTTTTAACCCCTTACACTATCAAAGAGGGAATAACTTTAAGAAACAGAGTAATTATGGCTCCAATGACAACTAGCTCAAGTACAGCCGAGGGTGAAGTAACCGAAGAAGAACTCATTTATTATCTTGTGCGATCGAGCGGACCAGGTGCTGTCATTACAGCCTGTGCCTATATCTCGTCTGAGGGACAAGCGTTCCCTAATGGAATGAGTATCGCTAGAGATGGTCATACAGACGGACTGAGCAAACTAGCTAAAGTAATAAAATTACAAGGTGCCAAAGCTATTCTTCAAATCTACCACGGAGGTAGAATGAGTCAACGACAATATAATGGAGGAAGACAACCTATTTCACCTTCACCTATTCGTGCAGAAAGAAAGTGGGCAGATACACCCAAGGAATTGACGGATGGCGGAATAAATATTCTTATCCACCAATTTGGTGCAGCAGTTAGACGTGCTATTGAAGCAGGTTTTGACGGCGTCGAACTTCATGGCGCTAACACCTATCTTATTCAACAATTTTTTTCACCACACTCCAACCAGCGAACAGACAAATGGGGCGGGTCTATTGAAAAAAGGTTGACCTTTCCACTTGAAGTCGTCAGGCATTGTCAATCTATAATCAAAGAACATGCACAAAACACTTTTCTATTGGGGTATCGCTTCTCTCCTGAAGAAATGGAGACACCCGGTATCAGATTAGAGGACACCTTGTATCTAGTTGATGCTTTGATCAATCAACAAATTGATTATTTGCACCTTTCGGTTAACTATTATTACCAGCCTTCATTGGTGGGATTTCGTAAATACAAACATCAAATCCCCCATACTATAGGGAAACATATTAATGATAGGGTACCGCTTATTAGTGTTGGTTCAATTAAAACGCCTGCTGATGCGGAAAAAGCATTAGATTATTCTCAATTGATTGCTCTAGGAAAGCAGCTCATAATCGATCCGAAATGGGTCCAAAAAATTGAAAATAATTCAGAGGAAACTATTCAAACTTCCTTAATCAAATCACAGCGTTCAACCTACTACATTCCAGATCCTCTTTGGAACACTTTAGTATCCATCCCTAATTGGATACCTATTCGCGAATAAACCTCAATACTTATGCCATGAGGGTATTTCATGGTATTCTAACTATAGATAGAAGAAAGGAATTTATCATAATGGAAATATTACTTACAGACAGAGCTGTTAAATGGTTTGAAGATGAATTAGCACTAGAATCTGGCGATTCTCTTCGTTTTTTTGGTAAAACTTACGGAAAAACTGAAGTACACGAAGGGTTCTCAGTAGGTATAAGTGTGGAACATCCTGATGCTGATCTTTTAGGAAAAACAGTGCTTAATGGTGTCACTTATTATGCTGGTGCAGAGGATGATTGGTTTTTCAGCAGATATGATTTAGTTGTTGATTACGATGAAAAAAAAGACGAGCCCATTTATCACTTTAATAGTAATGAATAAAAATAGAGCGATTGAGTTGGAAAACTCAATCGCTCTATTTTTATCTACTTGCTACTTGTGGATCGTCTAAATTTGAGCACAAAAAAACTCCACAAGCAGGGCTCGAACCTGCGACATCATGATTAACAGTCATGCGCTCTACCAGCTGAGCTATTGCGGAATAATCTGATCTATTTTTAGATAAAAAAGAGCTGCACGGCAACGTCCTGCTTTCACAAAGGGAAACCCTTCACTATCCTCGGCGCTGGGAAGCTTAACGGCTGTGTTCGGAATGGGAACAGGTGGATCCTTCCCGCCATCGCCACCGCACAGTGACTCTTCTTATTTAGATGAGAACCTTGTTCTCTCAAAACTAGACAGTTGATTTTACACACACACAAAGGAGTCAACACAACTCCACATCATACCCTTATCCCACCTTTGGTGGTTAAGTCCTCGACCGATTAGTACTGGTCCGCTCCACATATCACTACGCTTCCACTTCCAGCCTATCTACCTGATAATCTTTCAGGGGGTCTTACTTCCTTAAAGGAATGGGAGATCTCATCTTGAAGGGGGCTTCACGCTTAGATGCTTTCAGCGTTTATCCTTTCCACACATAGCTACCCAGCGATGCCAATGGCTTGACAACTGGTACACCAGCGGTATGTCCATCCCGGTCCTCTCGTACTAAGGATAGCTCTTCTCAAATCTCCAACGCCCGCGACGGATAGGGACCGAACTGTCTCACGACGTTCTGAACCCAGCTCGCGTACCGCTTTAATGGGCGAACAGCCCAACCCTTGGGACCGACTACAGCCCCAGGATGCGATGAGCCGACATCGAGGTGCCAAACCTCCCCGTCGATGTGAACTCTTGGGGGGAGATAAGCCTGTTATCCCCAGGGTAGCTTTTATCCGTTGAGCGATGGCCCTTCCATACGGTACCACCGGATCACTAAGCCCGACTTTCGTCCCTGCTCGACTTGTAGGTCTCGCAGTCAAGCTCCCTTTTGCCTTTACACTCTACGAATGATTTCCAACCATTCTGAGGGAACCTTTGGGCGCCTCCGTTACATTTTAGGAGGCGACCGCCCCAGTCAAACTGTCCATCTGACACTGTCTCCCGACCGGTTAACGGTCGTGGGTTAGAGTGGCCATACAGCGAGGGTAGTATCCCACCAACGCCTCCACCAAGACTGGCGTCCTGGCTTCATAGGCTCCTACCTATCCTGTACAAGCTGTACAGACACTCAATATCAAACTACAGTAAAGCTCCATGGGGTCTTTCCGTCCTGTCGCGGGTAACCTGCATTTTCACAGGTACTATAATTTCACCGAGTCTCTCGTTGAGACAGTGCCCAAATCGTTACACCTTTCGTGCGGGTCGGAACTTACCCGACAAGGAATTTCGCTACCTTAGGACCGTTATAGTTACGGCCGCCGTTTACTGGGGCTTCAATTCAGAGCTTCGCCGAAGCTAACCCTTCCTCTTAACCTTCCAGCACCGGGCAGGTGTCAGCCCCTATACATCTTCTTTCGAATTAGCAGAGACCTGTGTTTTTGGTAAACAGTCGCTTGGGCCTATTCACTGCGGCTGACCAATTGGTCAGCACCCCTTCTCCCGAAGTTACGGGGTCATTTTGCCGAGTTCCTTAACGAGAGTTCTCTCGATCACCTTAGGATTCTCTCCTCGACTACCTGTGTCGGTTTGCGGTACGGGCAGCCTACTTCTAACTAGAAGCTTTTCTTGGCAGTGTGACATCAGATGCTTCGGTACTCTAATTCCCTCCCCATCACAACTTGTCCGTGCGAGAAAAAGCATTTGACTCTTTCTCAGACTTATTGCTTGGACACGCTATTCCATCAGCGTGCTCATCTTAGCCTTCTGCGTCCCTCCATTGTTCAAACAAAGCAGACTGGTACAGGAATCTCTACCTGTTGTCCATCGCTTACGCCTTTCGGCCTCAGCTTAGGTCCCGACTAACCCTGGGAGGACGAGCCTTCCCCAGGAAACCTTAGTCATTCGGTGGACGGGATTCTCACCCGTCTTTCGCTACTCATACCGGCATTCTCACTTCTAAGCGCTCCACAAGTCCTCACGATCTTGCTTCAACGCCCTTAGAACGCTCTCCTACCATAGAACCATTGGTTCTATCCGTGGCTTCGGCACCTTGTTTAGCCCCGATACATTTTCGGCGCAGGGCCACTCGACTAGTGAGCTATTACGCACTCTTTAAATGATGGCTGCTTCTGAGCCAACATCCTAGTTGTCTAAGCAGCCCCACATCCTTTTCCACTTAACAAGAATTTGGGGCCTTAGCCGACGGTCTGGGCTGTTTCCCTTTCCACTACGGATCTTATCACTCGCAGTGTGACTCCCGGATCTACATCTGTGGCATTCGGAGTTTATCAGGATTCGGTAACCCGATAAGGGCCCCTAGTCCAAACAGTCGCTCTACCTCCACGATGCATATTATCCGAGGCTAGCCCTAAAGCTATTTCGGAGAGAACCAGCTATCTCCAAGTTCGATTGGAATTTCTCCGCTACCCACACCTCATCCCAGCACTTTTCAACGTACACGGGTTCGGGCCTCCAGTGCATTTCACTGCACCTTCACCCTGGACATGGGTAGGTCACTTGGTTTCGGGTCGACGACGGCATACTCAACGCCCTATTCAGACTCGCTTTCGCTGCGGCTCCACCTCTTCGGCTTAACCTTGCATGTCATCGTCACTCGCCGGTCCATTCTACAAAAGGTACGCCATCACCCATTAACGGGCTCTGACTACTTGTAAGCACACGGTTTCAGGTGCTGTTTCACTCCCCTTCCGGGGTTCTTTTCACCTTTCCCTCACGGTACTGGTTCACTATCGGTCACTAGGTAGTATTTAGGCTTGGGAGATGGTCCTCCCGGATTCCGACGGAATTTCTCGTGTTCCGCCGTACTCAGGATACCGGCTAGGCAAGTTTGAATGTCGCATACGGGGCTTTCACCCTGTCTCGCATGACTTTCCAGTCATTTCTGCTATTCGCTCTCGTCCATGTCGCCAGTCCTACAACCCCAAAAGGCAAGCCTTTTGGTTTGGCCTCTTCCGTTTCGCTCGCCGCTACTCAGGGAATCGCATTTGCTTTCTCTTCCTGCAGGTACTTAGATGTTTCAGTTCCCTGCGTTACCTTATCCATAGCTATGTATTCACTACAGATATATCACTTGATGAAAAGTGATGGGTTCCCCCATTCGGAAATCTCCGGATCAAAGCTTACTTACAGCTCCCCGAAGCATATCGGCGTTAGTCCGTCCTTCATCGGCTCCTAGTGCCAAGGCATTCACCGTGCGCCCTTATTCACTTAACCTGACGGTTAAGGGTATTTATAGCGCTGAGTGTCTTGTCTAAACAAGACGGTCTCAGTTTTATTTTGTTTCGGTGTTGTGTCTTAACTTTTGTGTTTGTTATATAATCAACTATCTAGTTTTCAAAGAACAAAGATTGAAGGAAACCTATCCCTCAAAACTAAACAAAGTAATCATCAAATGTGTAGGCTCCGTTTGCCCTAATGGCAATATCCTTAGAAAGGAGGTGATCCAGCCGCACCTTCCGATACGGCTACCTTGTTACGACTTCACCCCAATCATCCATCCCACCTTCGGCGGCTGGCTCCCCTAAGGGTTACCCTACCGACTTCGGGTGTTACAAACTCTCGTGGTGTGACGGGCGGTGTGTACAAGACCCGGGAACGTATTCACCGCGACGTTCTGATTCGCGATTACTAGCGATTCCAGCTTCATGCAGGCGAGTTGCAGCCTGCAATCCGAACTGAGAATGGCTTTAAGAGATTGGCTAGACCTTGCGGTTTTGCGACTCGTTGTACCATCCATTGTAGCACGTGTGTAGCCCAGATCATAAGGGGCATGATGATTTGACGTCATCCCCGCCTTCCTCCGGTTTATCACCGGCAGTCTCGCTAGAGTGCCCAACTGAATGCTGGCAACTAACAATAAGGGTTGCGCTCGTTACGGGACTTAACCCAACATCTCACGACACGAGCTGACGACAACCATGCACCACCTGTCACTCTGTCCCCGAAGGAAAGCCCAATTTCTTGGGTTGTCAGAGGATGTCAAGATCTGGTAAGGTTCTTCGCGTTGCTTCGAATTAAACCACATGCTCCACCGCTTGTGCGGGTCCCCGTCAATTCCTTTGAGTTTCAGCCTTGCGGCCGTACTCCCCAGGCGGAGTGCTTAATGCGTTAGCTCCAGCACTGAAGGGCGGAAACCCTCCAACACTTAGCACTCATCGTTTACGGCGTGGACTACCAGGGTATCTAATCCTGTTTGCTCCCCACGCTTTCGAGCCTCAGCGTCAATTACAGACCAGAAAGTCGCCTTCGCCACTGGTGTTCCTCCATATATCTACGCATTTCACCGCTACACATGGAATTCCACTTTCCTCTTCTGCATTCAAGTCTACCAGTTTCCAATGACCCTCCACGGTTGAGCCGTGGGCTTTCACATCAGACTTAATAGACCGCCTGCGCTCGCTTTACGCCCAATAAATCCGGACAACGCTTGTCACCTACGTATTACCGCGGCTGCTGGCACGTAGTTAGCCGTGACTTTCTGGTTAGATACCGTCAAGGAGGTGCCAGTTACTACACCTCTTGTTCTTCTCTAACAACAGAGCTTTACGATCCGAAAACCTTCATCACTCACGCGGCATTGCTCCATCAGGCTTTCGCCCATTGTGGAAGATTCCCTACTGCTGCCTCCCGTAGGAGTCTGGGCCGTGTCTCAGTCCCAGTGTGGCCGATCACCCTCTCAGGTCGGCTACGTATCAATGCCTTGGTAAGCCATTACCTTACCAACTAGCTAATACGCCGCGGGGCCATCCATAAGCGATAGCCGAAGCCATCTTTAATGATTAAAGCATGCGCTAAAATCACCTATGCGGTATTAGCACCCGTTTCCGGATGTTATCCCCTCTTATGGGCAGGTTCCCACGTGTTACTCACCCGTTCGCCACTCTTCCGCACTCTGCAAGCAGAGTGCTTCATCGTTCGACTTGCATGTATTAGGCATGCCGCCAGCGTTCGTCCTGAGCCAGGATCAAACTCTCAATTTTAAGTTTGAAATAGCTCGTGTTACATAATTCCGAGTTAAACATGTTAACTCGTTTGTGTTGCCTTGGCCCAATAAATTGGACACAAGACACCTGCACATTTGATTGTTTACTTTGTTCAGTTTTCAAAGATCTATTTCGTTCAATCGCTGACAACGTGATGTGTCAACTAGTACAATATTACAGGCTTTCAATTCGATTGTCAAGAACTTTTTAAAAGTTCTTTTGTCGCTCGTTTGACCGAGACCTGACAAGAAAAAGAAAAGCATTTGTTGCTTTAAATCAGCAACAGGAATAAATATACCAGGTTTTCGCCTTTGCGTCAACCTTTATTTTATTTTATTTTTATTCATTTTTTTTGCCCTCGCTAAATTTGAGCACAAAAAAACTCCACAAGCAGGGCTCGAACCTGCGACATCATGATTAACAGTCATGCGCTCTACCAGCTGAGCTATTGCGGAATAATCTGATCTATTTTTAGATAAAAAAAAAGAGCTGCACGGCAACGTCCTGCTTTCACAAAGGGAAACCCTTCACTATCCTCGGCGCTGGGAAGCTTAACGGCTGTGTTCGGAATGGGAACAGGTGGATCCTTCCCGCCATCGCCACCGCACAGTGACTCTTCTTATTTAGATGAGAACCTTGTTCTCTCAAAACTAGACAGTTGATTTTACACACACACAAAGGAGTCAACACAACTCCACATCATACCCTTATCCCACCTTTGGTGGTTAAGTCCTCGACCGATTAGTACTGGTCCGCTCCACATATCACTACGCTTCCACTTCCAGCCTATCTACCTGATAATCTTTCAGGGGTCTTACTTCCTTAAAGGAATGGGAGATCTCATCTTGAAGGGGGCTTCACGCTTAGATGCTTTCAGCGTTTATCCTTTCCACACATAGCTACCCAGCGATGCCAATGGCTTGACAACTGGTACACCAGCGGTATGTCCATCCCGGTCCTCTCGTACTAAGGATAGCTCTTCTCAAATCTCCAACGCCCGCGACGGATAGGGACCGAACTGTCTCACGACGTTCTGAACCCAGCTCGCGTACCGCTTTAATGGGCGAACAGCCCAACCCTTGGGACCGACTACAGCCCCAGGATGCGATGAGCCGACATCGAGGTGCCAAACCTCCCCGTCGATGTGAACTCTTGGGGGAGATAAGCCTGTTATCCCCAGGGTAGCTTTTATCCGTTGAGCGATGGCCCTTCCATACGGTACCACCGGATCACTAAGCCCGACTTTCGTCCCTGCTCGACTTGTAGGTCTCGCAGTCAAGCTCCCTTTTGCCTTTACACTCTACGAATGATTTCCAACCATTCTGAGGGAACCTTTGGGCGCCTCCGTTACATTTTAGGAGGCGACCGCCCCAGTCAAACTGTCCATCTGACACTGTCTCCCGACCGGTTAACGGTCGTGGGTTAGAGTGGCCATACAGCGAGGGTAGTATCCCACCAACGCCTCCACCAAGACTGGCGTCCTGGCTTCATAGGCTCCTACCTATCCTGTACAGCTGTACAGACACTCAATATCAAACTACAGTAAAGCTCCATGGGGTCTTTCCGTCCTGTCGCGGGTAACCTGCATTTTCACAGGTACTATAATTTCACCGAGTCTCTCGTTGAGACAGTGCCCAAATCGTTACACCTTTCGTGCGGGTCGGAACTTACCCGACAAGGAATTTCGCTACCTTAGGACCGTTATAGTTACGGCCGCCGTTTACTGGGGCTTCAATTCAGAGCTTCGCCGAAGCTAACCCTTCCTCTTAACCTTCCAGCACCGGGCAGGTGTCAGCCCCTATACATCTTCTTTCGAATTAGCAGAGACCTGTGTTTTTGGTAAACAGTCGCTTGGGCCTATTCACTGCGGCTGACCAATTGGTCAGCACCCCTTCTCCCGAAGTTACGGGGTCATTTTGCCGAGTTCCTTAACGAGAGTTCTCTCGATCACCTTAGGATTCTCTCCTCGACTACCTGTGTCGGTTTGCGGTACGGGCAGCCTACTTCTAACTAGAAGCTTTTCTTGGCAGTGTGACATCAGATGCTTCGGTACTCTAATTCCCTCCCCATCACAACTTGTCCGTGCGAGAAAAAGCATTTGACTCTTTCTCAGACTTATTGCTTGGACACGCTATTCCATCAGCGTGCTCATCTTAGCCTTCTGCGTCCCTCCATTGTTCAAACAAAGCAGACTGGTACAGGAATCTCTACCTGTTGTCCATCGCTTACGCCTTTCGGCCTCAGCTTAGGTCCCGACTAACCCTGGGAGGACGAGCCTTCCCCAGGAAACCTTAGTCATTCGGTGGACGGGATTCTCACCCGTCTTTCGCTACTCATACCGGCATTCTCACTTCTAAGCGCTCCACAAGTCCTCACGATCTTGCTTCAACGCCCTTAGAACGCTCTCCTACCATAGAACCATTGGTTCTATCCGTGGCTTCGGCACCTTGTTTAGCCCCGATACATTTTCGGCGCAGGGCCACTCGACTAGTGAGCTATTACGCACTCTTTAAATGATGATGGCTGCTTCTGAGCCAACATCCTAGTTGTCTAAGCAGCCCCACATCCTTTTCCACTTAACAAGAATTTGGGGCCTTAGCCGACGGTCTGGGCTGTTTCCCTTTCCACTACGGATCTTATCACTCGCAGTGTGACTCCCGGATCTACATCTGTGGCATTCGGAGTTTATCAGGATTCGGTAACCCGATAAGGGCCCCTAGTCCAAACAGTCGCTCTACCTCCACGATGCATATTATCCGAGGCTAGCCCTAAAGCTATTTCGGAGAGAACCAGCTATCTCCAAGTTCGATTGGAATTTCTCCGCTACCCACACCTCATCCCAGCACTTTTCAACGTACACGGGTTCGGGCCTCCAGTGCATTTCACTGCACCTTCACCCTGGACATGGGTAGGTCACTTGGTTTCGGGTCGACGACGGCATACTCAACGCCCTATTCAGACTCGCTTTCGCTGCGGCTCCACCTCTTCGGCTTAACCTTGCATGTCATCGTCACTCGCCGGTCCATTCTACAAAAGGTACGCCATCACCCATTAACGGGCTCTGACTACTTGTAAGCACACGGTTTCAGGTGCTGTTTCACTCCCCTTCCGGGGTTCTTTTCACCTTTCCCTCACGGTACTGGTTCACTATCGGTCACTAGGTAGTATTTAGGCTTGGGAGATGGTCCTCCCGGATTCCGACGGAATTTCTCGTGTTCCGCCGTACTCAGGATACCGGCTAGGCAAGTTTGAATGTCGCATACGGGGCTTTCACCCTGTCTCGCATGACTTTCCAGTCATTTCTGCTATTCGCTCTCGTCCATGTCGCCAGTCCTACAACCCCAAAAGGCAAGCCTTTTGGTTTGGCCTCTTCCGTTTCGCTCGCCGCTACTCAGGGAATCGCATTTGCTTTCTCTTCCTGCAGGTACTTAGATGTTTCAGTTCCCTGCGTTACCTTATCCATAGCTATGTATTCACTACAGATATATCACTTGATGAAAAGTGATGGGTTCCCCCATTCGGAAATCTCCGGATCAAAGCTTACTTACAGCTCCCGAAGCATATCGGCGTTAGTCCCGTCCTTCATCGGCTCCTAGTGCCAAGGCATTCACCGTGCGCCCTTATTCACTTAACCTGACGGTTAAGGGTATTTATAGCGCTGAGTGTCTTGTCTAAACAAGACGGTCTCAGTTTTATTTTGTTTCGGTGTTGTGTCTTAACTTTTGTGTTTGTTATATAATCAACTATCTAGTTTTCAAAGAACAAAGATTGAAGGAAACCTATCCCTCAAAACTAAACAAAGTAATCATCAAATGTGTAGGCTCCGTTTGCCCTAATGGCAATATCCTTAGAAAGGAGGTGATCCAGCCGCACCTTCCGATACGGCTACCTTGTTACGACTTCACCCCAATCATCCATCCCACCTTCGGCGGCTGGCTCCCCTAAGGGTTACCCTACCGACTTCGGGTGTTACAAACTCTCGTGGTGTGACGGGCGGTGTGTACAAGACCCGGGAACGTATTCACCGCGACGTTCTGATTCGCGATTACTAGCGATTCCAGCTTCATGCAGGCGAGTTGCAGCCTGCAATCCGAACTGAGAATGGCTTTAAGAGATTGGCTAGACCTTGCGGTTTTGCGACTCGTTGTACCATCCATTGTAGCACGTGTGTAGCCCAGATCATAAGGGGCATGATGATTTGACGTCATCCCCGCCTTCCTCCGGTTTATCACCGGCAGTCTCGCTAGAGTGCCCAACTGAATGCTGGCAACTAACAATAAGGGTTGCGCTCGTTACGGGACTTAACCCAACATCTCACGACACGAGCTGACGACAACCATGCACCACCTGTCACTCTGTCCCCGAAGGGAAAGCCCAATTTCTTGGGTTGTCAGAGGATGTCAAGATCTGGTAAGGTTCTTCGCGTTGCTTCGAATTAAACCACATGCTCCACCGCTTGTGCGGGTCCCCGTCAATTCCTTTGAGTTTCAGCCTTGCGGCCGTACTCCCCAGGCGGAGTGCTTAATGCGTTAGCTCCAGCACTGAAGGGCGGAAACCCTCCAACACTTAGCACTCATCGTTTACGGCGTGGACTACCAGGGTATCTAATCCTGTTTGCTCCCCACGCTTTCGAGCCTCAGCGTCAATTACAGACCAGAAAGTCGCCTTCGCCACTGGTGTTCCTCCATATATCTACGCATTTCACCGCTACACATGGAATTCCACTTTCCTCTTCTGCATTCAAGTCTACCAGTTTCCAATGACCCTCCACGGTTGAGCCGTGGGCTTTCACATCAGACTTAATAGACCGCCTGCGCTCGCTTTACGCCCAATAAATCCGGACAACGCTTGTCACCTACGTATTACCGCGGCTGCTGGCACGTAGTTAGCCGTGACTTTCTGGTTAGATACCGTCAAGGAGGTGCCAGTTACTACACCTCTTGTTCTTCTCTAACAACAGAGCTTTACGATCCGAAAACCTTCATCACTCACGCGGCATTGCTCCATCAGGCTTTCGCCCATTGTGGAAGATTCCCTACTGCTGCCTCCCGTAGGAGTCTGGGCCGTGTCTCAGTCCCAGTGTGGCCGATCACCCTCTCAGGTCGGCTACGTATCAATGCCTTGGTAAGCCATTACCTTACCAACTAGCTAATACGCCGCGGGGCCATCCATAAGCGATAGCCGAAGCCATCTTTAATGATTAAAGCATGCGCTAAAATCACCTATGCGGTATTAGCACCCGTTTCCGGATGTTATCCCCCTCTTATGGGCAGGTTCCCCACGTGTTACTCACCCGTTCGCCACTCTTCCGCACTCTGCAAGCAGAGTGCTTCATCGTTCGACTTGCATGTATTAGGCATGCCGCCAGCGTTCGTCCTGAGCCAGGATCAAACTCTCAATTTTAAGTTTGAAATAGCTCGTGTTACATAATTCCGAGTTAAACATGTTAACTCGTTTGTGTTGCCTTGGCCCAATAAATTGGACACAAGACACCTGCACATTTGATTGTTTACTTTGTTCAGTTTTCAAAGATCTATTTCGTTCAATCGCTGACGACGTGATGTGTCAACTAGTACAATATTACAGGCTTTCAATTCGATTGTCAAGAACTTTTTAAAAGTTCTTTTGTCGCTCGTTTGACCGAGACCTGACAAGAAAAAGAAAAGCATTTGTTGCCTTAAATCAGCAACAGGAATAAATATACCAGGTTTTCGCATTTAAGTCAATCCTTATTTTTTTTTTTCAAAAGAAACTTGTTTATGCTTATACCGCTTTGCTTGATACTCCCTTTAATCGGCCCAAGCTCTCATAACATATTTTGTTTCACGTATACGAATGTAATAGCTGTTTAATCATTTCTTTCAAATTATTTTGAACAGTTTTCTTCATTGTACCTTCTCCATCGCGTTTCGGCGCATAACTGCAGATCTTCCCTTCGCCCAACCCCCAACGGATTCACCATGTTTAGATTTTGAGTTTAGAAAAATAGAGATCCCTTCATTACGTTCAACAAAATAATGTTCATCGATGATTTCAAAAGATTCTTTTCCATTACATGGTTCATGCTTTTCCTCGAATCGATAACAAACGTTAACGTGATCACCAGGATGATGAATAAAGTATCCACCTAACCTTTTTTATATAAGAAGTGTTATCTTCATAACTAGGCAACCCATGACCTACCCTCATCTACATGCTTAGTAATCGCCAGTTCATTTATTTTCATTAACCATTTTCTGACATCCCCTTTATCAGGATTCAAACGATTATCTGAAGCGAGTATGACCAAGTGGGTTTATCTCTTAGTTTATCAATTAGATTTTCGCGGGTCGAATATATTAAACCGACATATTCTATATCGTTTATCAAACGAAAAAGAGCTACCTTGTAAAATATTTCGTCATGGTATTAGTCTACTAGTGTTGCAACCACCTTTATTCACTTTCACACCTTAGTCGTTTACCAATAACTCTATCAATACTTCTGACTCTTTAAACATATCTATAAACGCATATCTCTCATCCTGATTCTAATGTCCCAGGTTACTTTCTGTCAGGGCTACAAGTATGCGTTCCATTCCGTTTGTCTCGAACACAATATGACGAACACTCTCTCCTTGTTTATCCAAACATTCACACCGCACAACGATTCCCTCATCCGGTTCAATTAACCTTAACTAACTATTATCTATTTCAACAAAACAAACTTTGGATAATATTCAATCGGCTCCCTTTACGCTATTGTTAAAATCCTGAAAAGCATCCCTTCCATTATAATAGAAGGAAGTTTCATTTTGAAGGAAAACAAAAAACCTCACAACCTCTAAATAAATAGAGGTTGTGAGGTTTTTTTAGAAATATAATACCGGCGGCCGGAATCGAACCGGCACGCCCTTAACGGGCACTGGATTTTGAGTCCAGCGCGTCTACCAATTCCGCCACGCCGGCTAAATACTTTGAAAAGATAAGGCGGTAACCGGATTTGAACCGGTGATGAAGGTTTTGCAGACCTCTGCCTTACCACTTGGCTATACCGCCATATTAATCTTACTATTGTTAAACTGGGCTACTAGGATTCGAACCTAGGAATGACGGGATCAAAACCCGCTGCCTTACCGCTTGGCGATAGCCCAATTAAGGGCGACTGATGGGAATCGAACCCACGAATGCCGAGACCACAACCCGGTGCGTTAACCACTTCGCCACAATCGCCATATTATTATTTCCAATAAATAGTATATCACAAAAATCATAAGTATTCATCTAACAATTTACTGAAACAGGGGTAGTAGGAATCGAACCCACATTGATGGTTTTGGAGACCATAGTTTTACCGTTAAACTATACCCCTATTTAATGGAGGGAGTAGGATTTGAACCTACGAACCCGAAGGAACGGATTTACAGTCCGCTGCGTTTGACCACTTCGCTATCCCTCCAGCATATTAAGTTGAATGGCGCAGGACAGAGTCGAACTGCCGACACACGGAGCTTCAATCCGTTGCTCTACCAACTGAGCTACTGCGCCAAAAAAAGCGGTCCCGACGGGATTCGAACCCGCGATCTCCTGCGTGACAGGCAGGCGTGATAACCGCTACACTACGGGACCAGTTGGAAATTTTCATAAGACACTACGGACTGTCGTCCAAGTGTACCATAACTGTACACGCTAAAGCATCAACAATCATGACAATTGCGGAGGCAGGACTTGAACCTGCGACCTCCGGGTTATGAGCCCGACGAGCTGCCAACTGCTCTACTCCGCGATAATAAAAAAACCATTTAAGGTTACACTGCGGACTTGCGTCCAAGTGTATCATGTTTGTACGTTGCTAAAGCAACTACAACAACGATAAAGGAGGATGTGGGATTCGAACCCACGCGCGTTTTGACACGCCTGACGGTTTTCAAGACCGTTCCCTTAAGCCGGACTTGGGTAATCCTCCATATAATGACCCCTACGGGATTCGAACCCGTGTTACCGCCGTGAAAGGGCGGTGTCTTAACCGCTTGACCAAGGGGCCTTTTTTGTTCTATGGGCCTAAGTGGACTCGAACCACCGACCTCACGCTTATCAGGCGTGCGCTCTAACCAGCTGAGCTATAGGCCCTAAACAATCTATCTTATACATTTAGTATAAAGCGGGTGAGGAGAATCGAACTCCCGACGTCAGCTTGGAAGGCTGGGGTTTTACCACTAAACTACACCCGCATATCTTTTTCTTAACGGTCCCGACGGGATTCGAACCCGCGATCTCCTGCGTGACAGGCAGGCGTGATAACCGCTACACTACGGGACCAGTTGAAAACTCTATACGACAAATTGCGGACAGTCGTCCAAGTGTACATGTCTGTAAACCCTAAAGCATCAACAGTCATGGCAATTGCGGAGGCAGGACTTGAACCTGCGACCTCCGGGTTATGAGCCCGACGAGCTGCCAACTGCTCTACTCCGCGATAACAATATAAATGATTAATATGGACCTTGCAGGACTCGAACCTGCGACCGAACGGTTATGAGCCGTTTGCTCTAACCAACTGAGCTAAAGGTCCGTTAATCGGATTTTTTATAGCGGCGGAGGGAGTCGAACCCACGACCTCACGGGTATGAACCGTACGCTCTAGCCAGCTGAGCTACACCGCCATTTTAACTTTAATACATCGGGAAGACAGGATTCGAACCTGCGACCCCCTGGTCCCAAACCAGGTGCTCTACCAAGCTGAGCCACTTCCCGTACTTTTTGTTACGTGTTGCATGCACCCTAGAGGACTTGAACCTCTAACCGCCTGATTCGTAGTCAGGTACTCTATCCAATTGAGCTAAGGGTGCTCCATCTAAATAATATAGATAATGCCGAGGGCCGGAGTCGAACCGGCACGGAGAAAACTCTCCGCAGGATTTTAAGTCCTGTGCGTCTACCAATTCCGCCACCCCGGCATGGGATACCACTGATTTAACAATGAGAATTGGAAAGCGAAAGACGGGATTCGAACCCGCGACCCCCACCTTGGCAAGGTGATGTTCTACCACTGAACTACTTTCGCAGGAAGATGCCGGCTAAAGGAATCGAACCCTCGACCCACTGATTACAAATCAGTTGCTCTACCAACTGAGCTAAGCCGGCCAAATAAAAATAATGGTACAATGCGGATGGAGGGACTTGAACCCCCACGCCGTGAAGCGCTAGATCCTAAATCTAGTGCGTCTGCCAATTCCGCCACATCCGCATATAATATATAAAGAAAACACTTTATATATATGAGCCGTGCTGGGCTCGAACCAGCGACCCTCTGATTAAAAGTCAGATGCTCTACCAACTGAGCTAACGGCTCTTGAAAAAATGGAGGTTAACGGGCTCGAACCGCTGACCCTCTGCTTGTAAGGCAGATGCTCTCCCAACTGAGCTAAACCTCCAAAATATACTGCATAGCAATGTCCTGCTTTCACAAAGGGAAACCCTTCACTATCCTCGGCGCTGAGAAGCTTAACTACTGTGTTCGAAATGGGAACAGGTGGATCCTTCTCGCCATAATCACTATACAATATAACTACAAAACGTTGAAATAGTTTCTGTAGCAACTCTTATATCATACAAAGATATCGCCTCTTTGTCAACTGTTTTTTTTATTTTCTATAAAACAAATGACAAAGAAGGATATTTTCCTTGCTACTGCACTAGTTTTTCCATGTCTTTTCGATAAAGTGAGCTCTTCCAGATCCGACACTGTATCTTTTGTAATGAGCCGATTCTTTCTTATAATAATCCTGGTGATAGTCTTCGGCAGGATAAAAAGGTTTGGCCTTTTCAATTTTCGTGACGATAGGTTCGCTAAATTTACCACTTTGTTCCAATTCTCTTTTCGATTCTTCAGCCACTTGTTTCTGATGCTCGTCTTGATAAAAAATAACCGGTCTGTAAGAATCGCCCCGATCTGCAAATTGGCCTCCAGCGTCCGTTGGATCTGTTTGTCTCCAGTAAATTTCTACGAGATCTTTATATGAGATCTCATCAGGATCATAAACGATCTCTACGGCTTCTGTATGCCCAGTCCTACCGGAAGTCACTTTTCGGTAAGTGGGGTTCTCTACATGACCTCCTGTGTAACCGGAAGTAATCGAAATAATCCCTGCTAATGAATCAAAAGGTTGAACCATACACCAAAAACAACCACCTGCAAATATTGCTCTCTGTTCATTAACCATCATCATTCTCCTTCACTGTATGTTCCTTGACTTAAGCTCGACGAATTTCTTTGACTCCACCCATATAGGGAACCAAGACCTCTGGTATTTTGATGCTGCCGTCTTTTTGTTGATAGTTTTCCATGAGTGCTGCAACTGTTCGACCTACAGCTAGTCCCGAACCATTGAGCGTGTGTACGTAGTCTATTTTACCATCTGATTCTTTTCTATATCTAATCATAGCTCTTCGCGCTTGGAAATCCTCTGTATTGGAACATGAACTGATTTCTCTGTACGTATTTTGAGCAGGGATCCAGACTTCCAGATCATATGTTTTAGCTGCTGCGAAGCCGGTGTCTCCCGTTGACAGAAGAACCACACGATATGGTAACCCCAGTTTTTGCAGGATGTCCTCGGCATTATTGGTCATTTTTTCCAGTTCCTCGTAAGAGTCTTCCGGTTTAGAGAACTTCACCATTTCCACTTTATTGAATTGATGCAAACGGATCAATCCACGTGTATCTCTACCTGCGCTACCTGCTTCAGAACGGAAAGATGGAGAAAGCGCCGTAAAGTATTTTGGCAAATCCTTTTCTTCTAAAATTTCATTTTGATAATAGTTTGTTAAAGGCACTTCTGCCGTTGGAATTAAAGTTAAGGGCTGATCTTTGATTTGGAACACGTCTTCTTTGAATTTAGGGAATTGGCCTGTACCGTATAGCGCATCATCATTAGCTAAATACGGAGGAATAATTTCCTCATAATCATGTTCAGTAACATGCAAGTCCAGCATGAAGTTGTAAAGGGCTCTCTCTAAACGCGCACCCAATCCTCTGTAAAAAAGGAATCGGCTACGAGCTACTTTAGCTCCGCGTTCGAAATCTAAAATACCTAATGCAGTCCCTAAATCCCAATGAGGCTGAGGCTCAAAGTCAAACTCGGTTGGTTCTCCCCATTTGCGTACTTCGATATTAGACTCTTCATCTGCGCCTACCGGAATAGAAGCATGTGGTAAATTAGGCAGACCCGCCGCTATGCTATTCACTTGTTCCTCTAACAGTTCCAAATCGGCATCGATCGCTTTAATATCTGCGCCAACCTTTTTCATTGCTGCTATGGCGTCATCTGCATTTTCCTTGTTTCGTTTCTTTTCGGCGATATCAGTAGAAACATCGTTACGGTGTTGTTTTAGAAGTTCTGATTTTTGAATATGCTCTCTTCTTTTTTCATCCAAGGCTTTGAGTTGGTCTAATTCTTCAGCAGCCACTCCACGTGTTCCCAGTCTTTCTTTCGTTGCTTCAAAATCGTTACGAATGCGTTTAATATCTAGCATTATTTTTCCTTCTTTCGTTTTTTATTTTAATAGGTATAAAAAAAAGCAGTCCTTTTATCCCAAAGAAAGGGACGAAAGGACTGCTTCTCGCGGTACCACCCTGATTCAAAAAGACACCGCAGTTATCTTTTTGCGCTCTCAGGGATAACGGTCCACGCCGAAATAATTTAGGCTTAATGCTTCATTATTTAAACTTAAACGATGGATTCGAGAATAAACAAGGTCAGTTTCCACCATCCACTGACTCTCTAGACTTGTTTGATTCTGTACTAGCTCGCTATTCTTTTACTCATTTATCTGTACCTTTATTCTACCTTACTTCATTCTCAAACGTCAACACTTAACGCGTCGATTAGAAGCGATCACCAAGTTTACTGAAGAAGTCTTTAACCAAGTTAGAGAATACGGTAAAGAAACCTGCTCGGTCGACAGAGTCAGCTGCAGCCACTTGAACAGTCTGCTCAGCTTCTCCTTCAAGATACTCGACGTTATCCTGATTATCTAAAATCAGTTCACCAAGGATGTCTCCCTCTTTAATAGGCGCTTCTATTTCACCATCTTGATTCAACAGTTCTTCGTTGGGCTGAAATGAGTAGCTGGCTTTCTCATCTTGATTGGAGACAGGAACGTAATAAGAAAGACTATCCACTGTCTTCAATGAAACATTTTCTGCCAAACCGTTTTTAACAACTAGAGGATCGACATTTTGCAGCACGACGTCTCCTTCGACTAACGTATTGTATGTCCATTCGTCAAATCCATGATCAAACAGTTTAGCCGTTTCGTTAAAGCGTAACCCTCGGTCCGTCATGCCGTCACCGGCGCCCATAACCACCGAGATCAAGCGACGACCTTCAGATTCTGCTGTTCCTGTAAACGTCGCTCCGGCAAAACCGGTGGTCCCCGTTTTCAATCCATCCACATTTATATGTTCATGCGATAACCCTTCCAGCATCCAGTTCCAGTTCATCATCGAAATAGCATCAGACGTGCCTTCTCTGAATATTTTAGTCGGTATGCTTGACGTTTCAAGTACCTCAGGATAATCTTTAATTAAATTTTTAGCTACTTTAGCAATGTTTTTAGCAGACATCGCATTTTCATCATCTGTTTCGCTGCCTGGATAATGATTGCCAACTAAATAACTGTTGTTCAGGCCGGTAGTATTATAAAGTTCATACTCATCGACTCCCCACTCTTCAACCAGTGAACGCATACGATCAACAAAAGCTGATTCTGATCCTTCCATTTGCTCGGCCAAAGCGATGGTTGCTCCGTTTGCTGAGTAAATAGCCAGCGCTTCATACAGCTCTTTAACTGTGTATGTACCATTCATTTGTAACGGTACATTAGAAAGAGCATAGTCCTGGCTAATGGTGTAGGCATATTCGCTGATAGTTACTTCTGTATCCCACGACAGATTCCCTGCTTCAATTTCTTCAAACAAGATATATTCAACCAGCATCTTGGTCATCGATGCAATTCCACGGTAGGCTTCCGCATTTTGATCATGTAATATTTGACCTGTCTCAAAATCAATTAAGAGAGAACTTTCTGCTTCGATATCTATAGACGGTTCTTCTGCGAATACAGCTGTTCCGACCATTAGAATCGGTAAAGTCATACTTGCTGTCAAACTTGCTTTTAGTGTTTTAAGATTACGTGTATTATTCATTTTTTATTTACCCCTATGTCAGATTCATTCTCTCGTTTTCAGTGACTATGATTGAAAATCATTTTCAATTCAACATGTCTTATAGTACCCTGTCACTATTAAAAATACAACCTTCTTCATTGAGTTTTCATATTTCTGACACGCCGATTTGACAGGAAGCATTTGAATGTTCAAGACAAAAAAAAGAGCAAAACGGGTTTAACTCGCCTTACTCTTTTATGTTATTCATTTTCCAAAGGTAACACAACGTCAAACACAGTCCAGCCATCGTCCACGCGGGCGGTAATCGTACCTTTATGTAGTTCTACTATGCTTTGAGCAATAGCTAGTCCTAGACCAGTCCCCGCAGTCTCTTGCGAACGGGAGGTTTCTGCTCTATAAAAACGTTCAAATAATTGTTCAATGGCTTCTTTTGGTAATGTCTTCCCATTGTTTTTTATTGAAACAAAAACATTTTTTTCTCCTTTTTTTGCCTCGATGAGAACTAACGAGCCGCCGTCGCCATATTTCAAAGCATTGGACAGCAAGTTATGAAAAATACGCACGATTTTCTCCGTATCCGCCCGCATCATGATCTGCTTGTGAGAAGATGAAATATGAATCTCCCGCTCCTTCTTCTGAGCTTCCAACTCGAAATCGATCGCAACTTGTTCAAGTAATTGAACCATATCAAAAGAAACATACTCGAGCGGGACAGTCGTTTGCCTTACTGTCGTGTATTCAAACAGGTCATCCACGAGAACTTTCATTTGTTTCGCTTTTTCATAAGCTGTATGGACATATTTTTTGGCTTCCTCTTCTGAACCGTAACGATCTTCTTCTATTAAACCGAGGTATCCAATAATAGAAGTCAAAGGTGTCCGAATATCATGGCTGACATTCGTTATTAGTTCATCTTTACTTTGTTCGATCCGACGTTCTTCTTCCATTGCTTCAACGGTGGAATCGACAAGTACATGAATGCTTTCCACCACTTTCCCGATATCTCCGCTATAAGACCCCCGAATACGATGGTCATAATTCCCTTTAGCTATATAATGCAGTTCTTTGATGATATGTTTCAATTCGTATTGACGGTAACGTCTTTTTAACCGCCAGTATATCGCAACGCCGGCAACGATGATTAAAAAGAGAAATACCAGCGGTGTGAGTCCCCATATTTCTTGATTACCAATATCTTCAACAACATTCCCAAAAAACCAAAATTCGTTGAAGACGTCTTGGAATGTGATAACGAACCAACGAAAAATTTCATATACAGCAAAATAACAGAGGAAAATGATTCCAGCTGTTACGACTGCTTCAAACGCTAAACGCCACCGTTCCGTTCGGGTCAAGTGCATGGTGAAACCTCCTTACTAACCTTCTATTTTATATCCAACGCCCCACACTGTTTTCACAATACTTTCTCCGTCTGTCGCTTTTTCGATCTTATCACGTAAATGACTGACATGAACCATCACCGTTTTTGCCGGTACCAGACTTTCTTGTTTCCAGACTTTCTCGAAAATATCGTCTGCGCTAAAGACACGGTTGGGGTTGGTTGCTAACAGATACAAAATACCAAATTCCAAGGCCGTCAATTGAATATCTACCCCATCCAGGGTTTCTACTTGATGCTGGTCTTTTCTGATTATTAATGGACCGATCTCCAGTTCCCCAGAGTCACTTTGATTCGTTCCGTAGCTACTTCTTCTTATTAAGGACTTCACTCGAGCCAAGACTTCCAGCGGATTGAACGGTTTGACCACATAATCATCGGCACCGTTGGTCAAGCCACGGATCTTATCTATGTCTGCCGTTTTTGCACTAAGCATCAGTATCGGCAATGAAGAAGTTTTTCTTATCTCTTTAACAACTTCCAACCCGCTTTTCTTAGGCATCATGACATCAAGGATCAGGCAGTCAATCTCCAGTCGCTCTAATTTATCGATGACTTCTTGGCCATCGTAAGCTTTTTCTACTTCATAGCCTTCATTCTTTATATATATTTCCAGCAAATCACAAATTTCCTTATCATCATCTGCAACCAGTATACGCATCTTAAATGTCCCTCCTTAACCTCTTCGCTTCTATCTTATCATGTAAAAGGACCTGGAATACTAAAGTTTTTATAAAGAAAAAGAGGTTGGAACATACGTCCTAACCTCATTGCCTTATACAATTCATTCAGCTTAAACGTGTTTCCAAAAAGCAAACCTGTCCTCAGAGGTACTAGCGTTCCCTGCCCACTGCGATTTTCATTAAATCAGCTCAGGGACTCCTTAATGTCTCCTTCAATTCTTTACTGAGGTTCTCCAAGGCATACCTGAAAGAAAAACCGGACATCCTTTCTTATCTAATAAGTATTGATACAAAAAGTCCGGTTCTCTTTGAGACAGCCTCTTCAACCTTCACCGAAACCTTTCAAAACCAGGTAATGGTCAGCATTAAGCAAGGCATCAGAAATCGTGGATGGATCGATGCCTTCACGAAACAATCTTATAGCATTTTCATCTTAGTTTTACTGATTGTTTTCTGATGGTTTTATCGGTTTTTATCTAGGTAATAAACGAAAGCTCCCACGGTAAACTTACCCTTGGAAAGGATCTCTTCCTGCTCGCTGTCTGACATCAATATTTTTTGATCGACTTCTTTTCTATCTCCACTTAAACTTTCTTCAACTATGCTTATTCGTTTCTCTTCAAATAAATACACAAACGTTTTAGCTTCTTCTCTTATATGGTCAGGTCGCTTGAAACCTAAGGTTAGGATACTTAAGATAAAATCTTTAAACATCAGTCTAGGTACGCGGTAACCTTTAGCCACATAGTTCTCCTTATTCATCATCAGCCAGTCTTCTCTCTTTGCTTGATTTCTTTGCCATTATCCCTCTAATAAAAAATAAAAAAGAGTGACGCTAAAAGGAAAACCCAATTCGAGTAAAGAATTGAGTTGATCAGTAAAAATTGTATTTGATTACTCCAACACCGGATAGGCGTAAAAGACGAATCGTTCTGGCGCATCACCTAAATAGGAGAAAGGGTAGCATGTTGAAACAACTAGGACTTCCTCACCCATTTTACCGACAACTGACGTATCGTCTGCATCCACTATCTCCGTTTCCCTTATCTCATACGTATGATCACCATAAGGCATTTCTACAATGAATGTATCTCCTAGTTCTAACTCTGCAAAATTTTTAAAGACCGTGTCACGATGCCCGGATAAAATGATTTGTTCGCCCTGGCCTGGAAAGACGGTGCTCGACATATGTCCGACTCCTTTATCCAAGGCATCAGGATCTGTTCCTTCCACGATCCCGATACTTCTATCCAATTTTGGCACATGCAATAGACCAAATGCTTCGTGAGCACCCGGTGCAAATTGCTGGATTTCTTCCTCAAGAGTTACCGAATCGTTCTCTTGGCGTAAATTTTCAAGTGCACTTTCCGCTTCTTCTATCGTTACGGACTGCATCTGTTCTTGCTGATACAATGAATAGCCGAACCAGCTTAGTAATGCCAGTCCCACAATAATAAATAGATTGGCCAATCCTTTCATTACTAACACTCCCAACAATGATAAATTGAAAAGTGAAGCGAACGGACTCTTCTCTTTTCTCTGTAGCTCCATCTTACCTTATTTGTCTTTGCGAATAAAGCGGATACTTTGTCTCGAAAGCCTCACGGCAAAAACGTGTAGGTCAACTTTTAGTAAGAAGGATAGACCAACATGACGAAGCGTTCCCTCTACCCTTACTCCTTATAACAGTAAACTAAAAAGCTGAGATACTCACTCGAGCACCCCAGCTTTATTTATGACCTGTTCAATTTTAGATAGAGAATGTACACCGATCAGTCTAGCTATGACACTCCCTTTATAAAACAAGAGAGTCGTCGGTGTAGACTTAATCCCAAAAGCTTCTATCCAATCTAATTGTTCTTGACTATTGATTTCACCTAATACAACTCTTTTATCATACTTTTCTTCCAGTTGCTCCAGTACTCGAGATTGAACTTTACACGGTCCACAAAAATCAGACCAAAAATGAAGAAAAACAAGGTGCGGTGAACCTATAACATCAGAAAAGTTATTCTCAGTTAATGTGACTCTCATCAGTGGTCCTTTCATCGTCTACTTTATTTTAGATTACTCTTCTTTTTTCTTGACTGTAACGCCGGAACCTAGATACATTTCGTTTTCGCCATCAGGATTTCTTTTCATAGTGAAATAATCGGGCACTTTATCAACGCCACCTTTGAAAAACGGATTACATCTTAGGATTCGTGAGACACCCATGATGAATCCTTTAAACGCTCCATGTTTCTCTAAAGCTTCGACAGTATAATGTGAGCACGTTGGATAATAACGACAACTTGGCGGGAACAAAGGGGAAATGAGTTTCTGATAAAATTTAACTAGCGCTAAAAGAAATGTTTTCACATTGTAGTCTCCTTTACTTTCTTTACATAAGTAGTATAGCAAAAAAACTTACTTTTTCAAAGTCCCACTAAGTCATTGGAAATGGTCAACAAACAGTTCAGTTCAACACCTTTGGTCATTTGCAGCAAGATTTTGAACGCTACTTACCGAAGTTGAGCCTTATTCGACACTTTGAATTTAATTACAGGCTTGAAACGACCGAACAGAGCCTTATTCGACTATTAGCGAGACCCTTCCTTTTGCTACTTACCGAATACGCGCGATGTTCGGTAAGTAGCGAAGAACATACACACTCAACAGGCCGAACTTGGTTAACTTCGACACTTAGCAAAAAAGATCCGTTCGCTACTTACCGAACCCTCCTCATGTACGAACTTTTCTTTCGAACTGCCTCGAATTAATATTGACAGGCTATTCACCCTCTTTTCAACTGATTAAATTTCACAAATAAAAACCGCCTCATTGGAAGAGGCGGTTCCTGTTTATTATTATGCTTCTGCGATGATATCTTCTACTATACGTGTGACATAACGGGCATCTTTAATTTTTGTAAACATCTTGATGCCTTGATCCTCAAACATATCCTGATTGATGATTTGCTCCATAGCAGACTGAACGACTAACGGATCCAAGTTTTCAGCCGCTTGCTCGACACCAATCACCTTCGTTTTACCTTCGCCTGTTTCAAAACGTAATTCTAATCTTTTAACCATATTTTTTCCTCCTCTTCATTATTGTTAAATGATCTTGTTAAAAGGTGTAACGGTATTCTTCAACCACTGCTGCATATGATATGGGCAAAGCATTCACTGTACTTAAAGCTTGTGTAAAAGCGGTCACCTGTTCATCTGTTAATCCTTGCAATGCACCACTGAAACGACGACGAATGTGTTTTTCATTTTCTACATCTTCTAGCATGATATCTACTTTACTTCCATTCCATTCTTTCTGCATATTTTTGTCCTCCTCTGGTTTTTTGTAAGGTGATCACTGCTTACACTCCTAATAACGAAAGTAAAAGCGAAAGTGTCACCTTCTGATCGAAATTTATTTTTATTTTTTCAACTTACTAGACACATTAAATCTTATTAGAACATTCCATCCCATAATCGTTGATATGGAGCCATAATAGCCTCATTTCATAGCGACACGATAGGTCGTTTCGCCCGAAAGGAGGATAACCACAATGTGAAAACACACTTAAGTTAGCGCTTTCTAAGTTAAAACTTTTTTTCTTTTCATTTGTTTTTCATCGAGTTTTAATATAAAATTATGAGTAGTTATTTTTTATACTTGCTATTTTGAGAGGAGAAAGAAGATGAAAATGAAAAAGAAACCTATATTTATAGTCAGCATTACTTTTACACTGCTGCTATTATTAAGCTCTTTGAGTCCAGTTAAACCTGTTGAGGCTCAGGAAGATCCTTATATCATCGCAACCGATGTCACCTTCGCTCCATTCGAATACCAGAATGAGGATGATGAGTATGTCGGCATCGATATTGATTTACTTGCCGCTATTGCTGAAGACCAGGGGTTTGAATATGAACTGAGACCGATGAACTTCAGCGCAGGCCTTCAAGCTTTGGAAGCGAATCAGGTGGATGGCATGATCGCTGCCATGAGCATTACCCCTGAACGAGAAGAATCATTCGATTTTTCCGAACCGTACATTGATGCCGGACCCGTCCTGGCTGTTCATGAAGACAACGATGAGATTTCATCTTATGCTGATTTAGACGGAAAAAACTTAGCTGTCAAAGTAGGAACGACAGGTGCACAGTTCGCTGAGGAACTCGCACAAGAGTTTGATGTCACGATCAATCAGTTCGAAGATTCCGCCAACATGTATGAAGCTGTAGTGGCTGGACATTCTGACGCGGCCGTGGAAGATTATCCCGTCATGGCTTATGCGATTCAACAAGGCTTACCCTTGAAACTGCCTACTGAACCAGAAGCAGGCTATCCTGTTGGTTTCGCAGTTAACGGCGGACAAAATCAGGAATTACTGGCAATGTTCAATGCCGGTTTAGTGAATGTGATGGAAGATGGCACGTACGACGAGATCTTAGACACTTATCTCATCAGTGCCGAAGACGCATCAGTTGCTGAAAGCGCCGGGTTCTTCTCGCTACTGTCAAACAACTTCGATGCATTGATGGCCGGGCTTGGACGCACACTGGTCCTCACACTTGTTGCTTTCGGTATCTCTCTAGTGGCCGGAACCATTATCGGATTATTCAGCGCTACTAAAAACAAGGCCCTTAATCTGATCGCCAATATTTATGTCACTGTATTGCGTGGGATTCCTTTAATTGTCTTAGCGTTCTTTATGTATTTCACCGTTCCACAATTATTTAACATTCAACTCTCAGCCTTTGCTGCAGGTATTATTACGTTGAGTCTGAACACCACTGCTTACATTGCTGAACAGGTGCGAGGCGGGATAGCCGCTGTGCCTATCGGTCAACTGGAAGCTTCGCGAAGCCTTGGTTTGCCCTACAGACAATCCATGCAAAAAGTCGTCTTGCCACAAGCGATTAAAATAATGATTCCTTCATTAATTAATCAGTTTGTCATTACACTTAAAGATACGTCTATTCTTTCCGTTATCGGTATCGTTGAATTGACCCAGTCGGGTCGTATCATTATTGCTCGTTCGTATCAGTCGGGAGCGATGTGGATCATCGTCGGGTTGATTTATCTCATTATTATTACGATCCTAACTAAACTTTCTAACCTAATTGAGAGGAGTCTCATGAATGACTAAATTAAAAACAGAAAATCTGCATAAAAGTTTCGGAGATCTTGAAGTGTTGAAAGGATTAGACCTGGAAGTCCAGGAAGGAGAAGTCGTCGTTATCATTGGCCCTTCCGGATCCGGGAAAAGCACCTATTTAAGGTGTATGAATTTACTGGAAGATGTCAATGACGGGAAGGTCATCGTGGATGATCATGATTTGACTGATGCCAAGCAAAATATCAATAAAATAAGAGAGAACATCGGTATGGTCTTTCAAGAATTCAACTTGTTTCCACATCTTACAGTTATGGAAAACATTCTACTGGCACCCAAAGAGTTAAGAAACCTGTCAAAAAAAGAAGGTAGAGAACTCGGCATGTCATTGCTGGAAAGCGTTGGCATGTCAGACAAGGCAGATGCTTACCCTAATTCGTTATCTGGTGGACAAAAACAACGTGCAGCGATTGCGCGCGCACTAGCTATGGATCCGGATATTATGTTGTTTGATGAACCCACAAGTGCGTTAGACCCGGAAATGGTAGGTGATGTCCTAGAAGTCATGCAGAAATTAGCGAGTCAAGGCATGACCATGGTTGTCGTTACACACGAAATGGGATTCGCCAGGGAAGTTGCTGACCGTGTTGTCTTTATGGATGACGGCCATATCGTGGAAATCGGACCCCCTTCTCAACTTTTCAATCATCCTCAACAGGAACGAACCAAAAACTTCTTAGATAAAATCTTATAAACAAAAGAACCCTTCAAGCTTGAGCTTGAAGGGTTCTTTTTATTCGGTTTCGATAATCAACATGTTCCGATCATCAAATTTCCAATCATCTGAATAAGCAAGTTCCCAGTAGTAGCCGTCTAAATCTCTGAAATAGCCGCTATAGCAGCCCCAGAATACCGTTTGAGGCGACTTGACTACTTCTCCCCCTGCCGCTTCTACTAATTTCATTGTGGCATCAACGTCTTCTTTAGTTTTCATATTGCAGGCAAATGTGATACCGGAAAATTCTCCAACGGAAAGCGCTGGCGGATCGTCTGGATCGATATCTGTTTGCAACTCCGATATGGGATACAGTTCCAACTTGCTTCCTTCATTATCAAAGAAGACGATTGGTGGACTTTCACTTGTTTCAGGTGTTTGAAAACCAATTCCTTTGTAAAAAGCTAAAGCCCGAGACATATCTTTTACCCCTATGCAAACTAAATTCAGACGATTCATTGCGTTCCCTCCTCATTTTTGATTTCCTGGTAGCAAAAACATTCAGTGACGTGGTCATTGACCATCCCGCTGGACTGCATGAATGCATAACATATCGTTGGACCAACAAATTTAAAGCCAGCTTTTTTGAGCTGTTTACTCATGAATTGACTTCTTTCTGTCTGAGACGGAATATCTTCTATACTATCCCAACTATTTTGAATAGGTTCGCCCTCTACAAATTCCCACAAGTAATCAGAAAACGACTGATCACCTTCTACTATTTTTAAAAAAGCCTGTGCATTTGTCACTACCGACCTTACTTTCAGTTTATTTCGAATGATCTTTTCGTTCTTCAACAAAGTCTGAATTTTATCTTCGCTATACTGGCTAATGAGCTCAGGGTTGAACTGATCAAACGCTTCTCGGTAGCCGTCTCTTTTTTTCAATACCGTTAGCCAACTCAAACCGGCCTGGGCACCTTCTAAACATAACAGTTCAAACAGTTTCTGATCATCATAAAGCGGTCGTCCCCATTCTTTATCATGATAATGAATATAAACGGCATCTTCGGTCACCCAACCGCACCTTTTTTTCATTTTCTATTCCCCTTCTTTTAATCCATTGTATTAAAACTCTATGTAAATACCTATCAGGAAGACTTTGGAACAATTAATCTCCTGCCTAACCGCAAAACATTAGACAAGAGATCCTCATTACGTTCAAGTACTACTTGTATACTCGTGAAACGCGTTAAGAATCCATTTGGTTTTATGGTTTTAGGATTATGGATAGAACTTGAAAAGCAAACAAAGATTAAAAAAACACTCATAATGTTTAGAGTTGCATAAATTTGCGGCATCGTTTATGCATAAACGATGCCGCAACATTAAAAACCCCTTTTTTTCACATCAAAAAACGCATAACTGCAAGTTTCACACTCTTATAAGACGCTTATTTTCACAAAGAATATTACGATTTATATCAATTTGTCACTTATTTGTAATTTCTAATCAAATTCTTAGAAAGCTGCTTTGAAAGGCTACGTAAACGATAACACCCTATTAAAAACCTTGACAGTAGGTTTGATTGTTTTACTATACTTCTATCGCTTGGTATAATTATAGTTGTGTAACAGACGTTAATAACACTTGTTTTTCAACGTTTCACGTTAAACTGTTGCCCAGCGTTGAAATTATAAGGTCAATATTGAATATAAAATACATTTAAGGAGGCTGAAAATCTTTGACAACTAAAGTCGAAATTCAAAATTTGGTCAAAATCTTTGGCAAAAAAGAAAAACAAGCTTTAGAACTAGTTAAGAGCGGCTCATCAAAAGATGACATTCTTAAGAAGACCGGAGCCACAGTTGGTGTCAACCGAGCTAGTTTCAAAGTAGAAGAAGGCGAAATATTCGTTATTATGGGACTTTCCGGTAGTGGTAAATCAACATTAGTGCGTATGCTTAACCGTTTGATTGAACCAACCGAAGGAAGCATATTGATTGACGGTGAAGATGTTTCAAAAATGAATAAAGATGAACTGCGTAAGGTTCGTCGTGAAAAAGTATCGATGGTGTTTCAGAACTTCGGCCTATTCCCTCACCGCACTATTCTGGAAAACACAGAATACGGCTTAGAGGTACAAGGCATAGACAAGGAAACGCGTCAGAAAAAAGCTGAGAAAGCACTTGATAATGCCGGACTTCTTCCATATAAGGATCAACGTCCAAATCAATTATCTGGTGGGATGCAGCAGCGTGTGGGATTAGCTCGTGCGTTAGCAAATGATCCTGAGATCTTACTCATGGACGAAGCGTTCTCTGCACTGGATCCACTTATTCGACGCGACATGCAAGATGAATTACTGGAAATGCAGGAAAAAATGCAAAAAACAATCATCTTTATCACCCATGACTTGAACGAGTCATTACGTATTGGTGACCGTATCGCTATTATGAAAGATGGCGAAGTGGTTCAAGTGGGTACCGGAGAAGAAATTCTTACAAACCCGGCCAATGAATATGTCGAGCGTTTCGTTGAAGATGTCGATCGTTCTAAAGTCTTAACGGCTGAAAATATTATGATCCGTCCTCAAACATTGCGATCGAGCAAAGCAGGTCCACGTGTGGCTGCACAGGAAATGAAGACAGCTGGCTTATCAAGCATGCTCATTATTGATAAACAACAGCAATTAAAAGGTTATGTTACAGATACAGACGTGTTAGAGGCTGTTAAATCTAACATACGTAGCCTTGATAGTATTATACGAACAGATATTCCTAAAGTTTCTAAAGACACCTTGATTTATGACTTGTACGATATCATTCATGGCTCTGACACACCTGTTGCAGTGGTTGATGAAAACAATAAATTAGAAGGTATCGTTATCCGTAGTTTAGTCATTGGTGCCTTAGCTAGGGAAAAAGAGGAGGATTCAAATAATGGAGAATAGTATTTTAGATATCATACCTCAAATTCCTGTTTCCGAATGGATGGCTAATTTTATATCCTGGTTAACGGACAATTTCTCGTGGCTTTTTGATGCCTTACGTGATGCAGGTAACTGGACAATGGACACAGTAACAGATTTATTACTCGTTGTTCCACCAGTCTTATTCATCCTATTGCTTACTGCCTTAGCCTTTTTCGCTACTGGTAAAAAAATAGGGTTGCCGGTATTTACCTTGTTGGGCCTGATTTATATTTATAATCAGGGATTATGGGAACCATTGATGTACACCATCACACTGGTTGTTGTCGCAAGCTTGCTCTCTATTATTATTGGGGTACCCGTTGGTATACTGATGGCTAAGAGCGAATGGGCAAATGTGCTTATCACACCCATCTTAGACTTTATGCAGACCATGCCGGCATTTGTTTACTTGATACCAGCTGTCGCATTCTTTGGAATCGGTATGGTTCCAGGTGTGTTCTCTGCTGTTATCTTCGCTTTACCACCGACGGTTCGATTTACTAACCTGGGAATTAGGCAAGTAACTGATGAAATGGTTGAAGCTGCCCAGTCATTTGGTAGCACAGGATCACAACAATTATTTAAAGTGGAATTACCGCTGGCTAAGGCAACGATCATGGCTGGTATTAACCAGACTATCTTACTTGCCTTATCAATGGTTGTTATTGCTTCAATGATCGGTGCACCTGGTTTAGGTGAACGTGTCATCAACGCCTTACAACGTGCTCAAGTTGGACCTGGATTTGTCGCCGGTTTCGCTTTAGTTGTCTTGGCAATTATTTTAGACAGAACGATGCAAGGATTTAACAGAGACTAAGAATTAGCTTAGTCTTCAATAGATATACAAAATTAAAAGGAGTTTTTATTTTGAACATTACTTGGAAAAAATTAGGTTTAACGGCAGCATCTGCTTCAGCACTATTTTTAGCGGCGTGTGAAGACGGAGCAGACACAACTGGCGACGAAGCAACTGAAGGATCACTCGAAGGCGAAATCAATCTGGCTTATGTCGCTTGGGACTCAGAAATTGCTTCTACAAACGTACTTGGACAAGTATTGGAAGATGTCGGTTACGATGTTAAATTAACACAATTAGATAACGCTATTATGTGGGAAGCTGTCTCTAATGGAGAAGCTGACGCAATGGTCTCTGCTTGGTTACCGAATACACATGCACCTCAACTTGAACAATATTCAGACGATTTAGTCCATCTAGGACCTAACTTGGAAGGTGCTGCTGTTGGTTTAGTTGTTCCTGCATATATGGATGTAGATTCAATCGCTGATTTAACAGATGAAGCTGGTCAAACCATTACTGGTATCGAAGCCGGCGCAGGCGTTGTTGCTAATGCAGAACAAGCTTTAGCAGACTACGATAACTTAGCAGACTGGAATGTTCAGACATCATCTTCTGGTGCGATGATGACTCAATTGGCAGACGCTTATGAAAAAGAAGAAGATATTATCGTTACCGGCTGGTCTCCTCACTGGAAATTCGAGTCATACGATTTAAAATATCTTGAAGATCCTCAAGGAATATTCGGTGATGCAGAAACAATCGACACCTTCACTCGTGTAGGCTTTGAAGATGACTTACCAGAAGCTAATCAAATACTTGATAACTTCTTTTGGGAAACAGCTGACATGGAAGGCGTCATGCTAGAAATCCAAGAAGGCTCAACTCCTGAAGAAGCTGCACGTAACTGGATCGAAGAGAATGAAGATACTGTTTCTGAATGGACAGAAGGCATTGGCGAATAATAGCCTTAATTTAAAGACTATTTGAGACAATGAACTTAAAAAGGAGACACCGTGATTGATATTCACGGTGTCTCCTTTTTTGTTTGTCTTTATTTTAAATAGTCTAAGGCATAACGGATATGAAGTTCTGTCGCAACAGCTAATCCTTTTTCAGCGATATCAAATTTCTCATGATGATGACCATACCATGTATCTGGATCACCTAAATCGCGTGTGCCTACTCGGGCGTATACGCCAGGTGCTTCTGCAAGGAAATCAGCAAAATCATCTGCTCCCATACTTTTTGGTTTATTCAAAATCACATTTTCTGCTCCAACGATAGATGAAGCAACTTGAGCAGCTCGATTTGCAGGACCTTCTGCATTGATCAGTGGCGCTGCTGCATCATAGTTCTCAAATTCTATAGTTGCTCTATGTGAATCTGCAACACTCTTCGCCACTCGTTCCACTGCCTTCAGTACCAGATTTCTCGTTTCATGACTAAATGTTCGTACGGTCCCTTCCAAAAATGCATGATTAGCTACGATATTATACCTAGTTCCCGCATTCAGAACCCCTATAGCGACGACCACATTATCTAGTGGGCTGACTTCGCGACCAACGATGCTCTGGAGTTCTACTGTTATTGCTGCGGCAGTCAGTAAAGCATCGATTCCTTTATCAGGTTGAGCGACATGCGCGCTTTTTCCATGAACCTTGATTTTAAATATGTCACAGGATGCATTTGTTGCGCCCGATACCGAAACGATTTTACCTACTGGGACGCTTGAATCTAAGTGGAGCCCGAATACCTGCTCGACCCCTTCAACAAATCCACCCTTAACAAATTGGCGTGCACCGGCTCCAATTTCTTCTGCCTGCTGAAAGGCCAACTTAATGGTTCCTGAGAATTTATCTTCGTGGCTCTTCAATATTTTAGCTGCTCCTAGCAAGGCAGCTGTATGTCCATCGTGTCCACAGGCATGATGCAGACCTGGGTTTTTAGATTTGTACGGTTTATTCTTCGCATCTTCTAATTCCAGTGCATCTATGTCTGCCCGAAGTAAAATTGTTTTACCAGATCCCCTCTGTCCTTCTATCGTGCCTATTGCACCCGTTTCACCGACAGATTCGAAGGGGATATCTAATCTCACTAATTCTTCTTTTATGCGCTTGATCGTTTCATATTCCTTCAGACTGGCTTCCGGGTACTGATGAAAGTATCGTCTTAAAGCAATGACTTCTTCTGCACCTTCAAGAACCTGTGCTTTGATAGATGTATCGGTTAAAGTCGTTGTCATAATGATCACCCTTTTCATAATTTTCGCAAAACTTTTCAGGAAACTGATTTTATCATTTTTCTAATTAATCCCATGCTGGTATCGAAGACCCTTCAGATGTTTCTGCGATAACCTCTTTTGTATCTTCAGACTGGTAAGCTTCTACTACTTTCTGGAACACGTCATTATCCGCATCTTCTTCTCTGGATACAATGATATTGATATATGGTTCTGACTGGTCATTCACCGGCTCTAGGAAGATTGAATCTTCGTTAGGAACAAAGCCCGCATCCACTGCCATTCCTGAATTGATGATCGATATATCTACATCCTGAAGTGCTCTGGCTGTTTGAGAAGCATCCAGCTCCTGAATTTCCAAGTTTAATGGATTATTTGTTATATCATTCACAGTTGGCGTCACTCCGGCCTCTGGATCAACTGAAATCAGTCCAGCCGTCTGCAGCAGTAATAAGGCACGTCCACCATTGGTTACATCGTTAGGTATGGCTACCGTAGCGTCTTCTTCCAATTCATTCACATCAGCTAGTGTATCAGAATAGATCCCTAAAGGTGAAATGACCGTTTCCCCAATGGGTACCAGTGTCGCTCCGCTGTCTGCGTTGAAGGATTCCAGGAATAGTTTATGCTGAAAAGCATTCAAATCGATTTCTTCTTGAGCCAATGCATTGTTTGGTTGAGCATAATCTGTAAAGCGGACCAATTCAATTGTTATGCCTTCTTCCCTTTCCAGTTTTTCTGCAACAAAATCCCAAACGTCATTATCTTCTCCTATTACACCGATCGTCACTGTATCTGAACTTCCAGCAGATGCATCACATGCCACTAATAATAATAGTAAAAATCCTAAGCCTAAACGTGTAATCCATTTTAATGTCTTTTTCATTTTTAATTTCCCCTTTTAGTTTTTATTTTTAGTGACTCGTTTTTCTTACTAGAAAATTACCTATCATCTGACTCATCAACACGATGATCATGATGGCGATCGTCGCAACGAGCGTCACGTCAGACTGGAATCGATTGTACCCTCTCGCAACAGCCAAGTTCCCCAAGCCACCTGCTCCGATCGCTCCAGCCATTGCAGTCAGCCCGATCAAGTTAATGATCGTAACAGAAGATACTCGAATGATCGAGGACAGTCCTTCTTTCAGATAGACTCGAAAAATAATTTCTAAAGGTGATGATCCCATTGCTTCCGCCGCTTCAATGACCCCTTTATCCACCTCCAGCAAGGCATTTTGAACCTGACGGGAGTAGAACGGCACCGTCCCTATGACAAGCGGAACGATAGCTGCTGTTGTCCCGATCGATGTACCCACTATAAAACGTGTAAACGGGGCAATCAATGTCAGCATAATGATAAAGGGTACCGAACGGAAAGCATTCACACTTCTTTCCAGAAAATCGTATACCTTTTGATTTTCCAAGATACCTCGTCTTTCAGTTACTACAAGTATAATGCCCAATATAATACCCAAAACCCCCGAAATAAGCGCTGATATACCGAGCATATACAAGGTTTCCCATATACTGTTCAGTATTTCCGGTTGAATACTCAGTGCGTTTTCAAAATAGGTTTCAAACCAGCTGATCATGTCGATTCTCCTAACTAATTTTTTCTTGTTTAATTGGTATAATCGTCTGTGCATTTTGGATCCGTTTCACTACAATGTTATTCGATTCAAGGTAAGCGACTGCTTTTTCCCGCTGCCTTTTCTCCCCAGAAAAGACCACAATCAAATTCCCCACTGGTGTCTGCTGCAGGATCTCTACATTTCCGTATAAGATATTCGTCGTTACTCCAAACTGTGCATAAAGACTCGCTATGAGCGGTGTGCCCGTACTTGCTCCTACATATGTAATGTTGGCGAGCACATCGTCTGCACTTAGATCGAGCAGAGTGGGGTGTTTCCTGAGCTTTTCCAAAGCTTGATCAAGGTGGGTCGCCGTATCAATAAACTCATGAGTCAATGCTTCTTTAGGAGCAGTGAACAGTGAAACCAAATCCCCTTGCTCGACCACTTCCCCGTCATCCATCACTGCTACCTTATTACATATTTCTTTTACGACCTGCATTTCATGTGTAATGATCACGATAGTCAACGACAATTGTTTATTGAGTCGTTTCAGTAGTTCCAGAATGGAAGAGGTTGTTTTAGGATCCAGAGCACTCGTTGCTTCATCACATAGCAAGACTTCCGGATCATTCGCCAACGCTCTGGCAATCGCGACTCTTTGTTTCTGACCTCCGGATAACTGCGATGGATAGGTATGTTTCTTATCCGCCAACCCGACCAGTTCCAGCAGGTCATCCACTTTATCGTTGATTTCTTTTTTTGATAAACCTGATTTTCTCAGGGGATAAGCGACATTCCCAGTTACTGTACGTGCCCGCATCAAGTTGAAGTGCTGAAAAATCATTCCTATTTTTTTTCGTGCAGTACGTAGCGACTTGGCAGGTAACGTAGATAATTCTTGTGCATCTACTATTACCGATCCTGACGTCGGGCGCTGCAACAAATTTATCGTTCTAACCAGTGTACTTTTACCGGCACCACTATAGCCGACGATCCCGTAAATATCTCCCTTGTCTATTTTTAATGACACATCCCGGACGGCTTTCACCGTCTGTTTCCCATCTTGAAACGTCACGTCCACATTCTTCAGTTCAATCATTTGTATCCCCCTAGTATCGTATTCCCTTTTAAAAACAAAAAAATCGTTCATCCTTATAATCAGTATGTCTCTGATTATAAGGACGAACGATTAGTCCGTGTTACCACCTTTTTTCAAACCTGTCTCACGACTGGTTCCTCAAAGAGCACAAAGAGTTTCCTTATGCTCCGTCGCTGTAGTGGGCGAACCCATGATAGCCTTATATAACCGTATTAGTTACACTCGGTATCCTGCTTCGAGTCCATTTTCCACTTATTCAAGCAAACCTGTTCTCATCTACCCAGGCTCTCTGTTGTTGCTGTATTATAAGTGTACTTTACTCTTCATTGCAGTTTTTTTGTCTATTCAGTTCTTTAAGTAAAAAAAAACGACCTTAAAAAAATCTTTTTTTATCAAAAAGACTTTTTTAAGGACGACTAAATCTATCGTGTTACCACCTTAATTTACAGCATCATCACTGATACTGTCTCTGCCAGTACACAAGATTCTTCTTGTAGACTGCGTCACTGTAACGGGTGAACCCGTAGTAAACTTACCTTCAGCAAGATCGTTTACTCCACTTCCAAGACCATTTTCCATTTATTCACTCTTATCTGCTTTCACCGGCACAGACTCTCTAAGAAGACTTCCTAAATGTACTTTTCTTTTCACATTGTTTTCTTGTTAAATTTTAATTTTCGACTTGTTTATTACTATACTCACTTCACAATACATTGTCAAATCTTTTTTGAAAATCAATTGAACGTATTTTCATCCCTGCTTCAAAAGTTTGGGTGCCGTAGCATAGATAGCTAACGCACCCAAGGGGGCTGTCACGATAATCGACAACACCGCAATAGCTAAAATCGTAGCACCCTGTTCAAAACCCAAAGCTAAAGGCACGGCGCCGATCGCGGCTTGTACAGTGGCTTTAGGTGTGTACGCTATCATACAAAATAAACGCTCTTTTGTATTTAGGTCGCTACTCATTGTGGCTATCCATACACCCGCACTTCGAGCCAGAAGGCCAATTAAAATAATACCTAAGCCAATAAATCCTGAATCTAACGCAACAGCAATATTGACCTCTGCACCCACTAGGGCAAACAAAAGGATCTGGAGAAACACCCATAATCCGCCTAAGGCTAGAGAAAATTCCTTCGACTGTGCAGGAACCTTTTCCAGTAGGAGAAAACCGATTATCATCACACCTAATAAACTTGCTATACCCAAAGCATCTCCCCACTCAACAAAAAGTATTGTGGCTCCAAGTAAAAGCACCAATTTTTCAATATATTTTTTATGAATGAGCTTAAATATATAAACAGCAAACAAAGCAAGCACACCACCTATTACTACGCCACCAATAATACTTAATGGAATACGTGCAATATCAAGCAATAGTGAACTTTCCATTGCTTCTGTTCCTAAACCTAGAAAGAATGTAAACAATGTTATAGCAAAAACATCATCAATGGACGTCCCCGCTAGGAGTAATGTGGGGACTTGCTTATCTTCACCTAGTCGCTTTTCCTTCAAGTCCAGCATGCTTGGAACCACAACGGCAGGTGACACCGCCGCAATGATAAAACCAAGCATCCCTGCTTCTGCGAATGAAAATCCCAGCAGATAGTAAGCTAAACCGGTAACGGTAAACCCTTCGATCAAACAGGGGATACTGCTCATTTTCAGAGCTATCACACCCACTTCTTTGATCTGTTCTTTTTTTATCCCTAATCCCGCTCTTAGTAAAATAATTATTAAGGCAAACGTCCGAATATCTTGCGAAACTAATAATAAATCTGAGTCCAGCCAATTAAGCATATAAGGGCCCATTAGTACACCCACAAAAAGCATACCGATGAGAGGCGGCAGTTTAACTTTCGAGGCCATTTTCCCCCCGATATATCCCAGCAGTAACAATAATCCTAGTCCTGTTAACATAAGCTCGTCTTCTTTCTTTTATGTATTAAAAAAGCAGCAGTATTAAAACTGCTGCTTTTACAATAGCATTGATCAATGAATAGCGCCACCAATTTCTTTGATATCACCTTTACCTTGTCTCTCGACGATTGCTTCGATTCCGGCTTGTAATCCTTTTGAGATACCTTCTAGATGCATTGAAGGTTGATTCGGTTTGTTTATCACTTGTTCAGGAATAAACGGACAATGGATAAATCCACCGATTTTATCAGGATACTTCTTATCGATCATGTATAAGATTTGATACATGATATGATTACATACAAATGTTCCGGCAGAATTAGAAACGCTTGCAGGTACGTTTGCCTCTCTCATTTTCAGCACCATCGCCTTGACAGGTAACAAGCTAAAATAAGCGGCTGGTCCGTCTTCTTTTATTTTTAAATCAATGGGCTGATTGTCCTCATTATCCGGAATACGCGCATCATCAACATTGATAGCTACACGTTCAGGTGTCACACCATAGCGTCCTCCTGCCTGACCGATACAAAGAATGACATCCGGGTCGATTTCTTTAACTTTTAGCTCAATGACGTCTGCAGCTTTATAAAATACGGTCGGTATTTCTAGTTTCACTATCTCGGCACCCGCTATGTTATCTGGCAACAATTTTACCGCTTCATACGCAGGGTTCACTTTTTCACCACCAAATGGATCAAAACCACTAACTAAGATTTTCATTTTACCTTACCTCCCTTACTGATCACTTTTAAATGCCCAAGAATACATTAGTGATGAAGTGTACGACTCCTAGAAAAAAGTATCAACGGACTGAATCATGATACAAAATCCAGTCCATTGATACTCTATTTAATTATTATTATGAGCGCCTATCCGGATTTACACGCGTCCATTCTATGAACGTGTCCATACCTTCAAGCTGCACCACTTGTCTACATTGATATGTCTGATACCATGATTTGATATTTGGTGTCATACTATTGATGATTCGTTCGTAATTTGCTCCTTTGGGTGTGTTCCACGATTCAGGAAAAGTAAGATTGATAATGGCTTTACCTTGCTGGTACAAGACATTGTATTTACCTTTTAAGAACCCCGCTTCTCCTGAAGGACGAATGACAAATTCTCCGTAAAACGGTTTGGCTTCTGCTACTTCACGGTGATTGGGAAAAGCTGGTGAAAAACTCACTTCAACAGGATGTGTTTCGTGTTCCAGCGTCATTCTTTTCAGCTTATACAGGTCATTAACTTTTTCATATAAGTACGTGTGACTATCCGTTTTGGCTATGCCCTGCTCATTGATTTCAACTTGTTCAAGTGCGTATTTTCCTGCTTTGTTGAAGTTAGCAACCACCGAATTCGTTGAAAATTCGACATAATACCGAGACTGAAAATCTTTTGGAAAAGCGAACGGATCAACCTCTTTAACATTGCCATCGATAGACAGAAAAATGTCAGTGTCTCTTTTTCTGGCAAAGTCAAAATCATAAAGGAAAAAAAGCGGCATAGAATGTGGTTCCTCTAAGTGATTCCCCACTGAAGGGAGCCAGGTTAACGGATTTGATTCTTTTTCGATCCGTTCATCAACATATAACACAATGCGACGATCAAGTTTATCGTTAAATACAAAACCGGCGTCCAATCGTCCATCCACGTGATTGAAATAAGCTTCATCGAATTCGACAATATAGCGTTCTTTCAACCCTTTTCCTCCAACTGATAAAATTTCATCTTCTTCTGAAATAGTTAGAGAATCTTGAACATAGGAGTCTCGATAGCCATCCTTCCTCCATGCCAGCACTCGAAATCCTGAGCCATAAGACTCTCCTTCGATATAATGCAATTCAAATGTATCGTATTCTGTGTCTGGATTTTTATGAAAATGAAACATGGCCATTTGTTTTATGGGAGACAGTTGAATTCTAAACGGGACATATGCTTTACCTTTAATCATCTACTCACCTTCTTTTATGTGTCTTCACTTCTTAACTTGTTTTTATTGGTTATTTTTATGATACACTATTTTCCTCTTTCTGTAAGCCCTTTTGTTTCAATAACAATAAAAAAATAGAGACGTTTCAGATAAGACCTGCTTTTTTTCCTTTCTATAAGGCAATATATCGGTAACGATAATGGTTCAAGAAACTTAATACGAACGTTGATCCAACACTATACAAATTTACAAAAAAACACCTTGCTCGAATTCATGAGCAAAGTGTTTTTCAATCATTCAATCATTTTAATGATTCTACCGTATAGCTTGTATCCGCAAGAGCATTTTCCAATTGTTGTTTCGTTACCGCTTGGGATGATTCAAATGTCGCTTCTTTTTCATCCAAATTAATGTCAACTTGTGAGACGCCTTCAATATTTGAGAAGGCCGCTTTAACGGAATTGGCACAACCCTTACAGCTCATACCTTCGACTTTTGCCTGATAATTCATATTTGATCTCTCCTTTATTATTTATTGTTCATTGACTCTTTCTGCTAATGTGGGTTTGAATTTTTTCAAACGTAGTGCATTGAGCAATACAGAAACTGAGCTGAAACTCATCGCTGCTGCAGCAAAAGCTGGATTCAAGAGTGGACCACCCAGTAGATAAAGTCCACCCATAGCGATAGGAATACCAACGATATTATAAGCAAATGCCCAGAATAAATTTTGTTTGATATTTTTCAATGTGTCTTTACTCAATTCTATTGCTGTCAACACTTCTTTGATATCACTACGCATCAAGACGACGTCTGCTGATTCTACGGCAACATCCGTCCCAGAACCTATGGCAATACCCACATCTGCTTGAGCAAGAGCCGGTGCGTCATTTATACCGTCACCAACCATCGCTACCTTTTTACCTTCTTCCTGCAGTTTCTTAACTTCATTTGCTTTATCTTCAGGTAATACATCACTCAAGACGCGGTCAATGCCTGCTTGTTTCGCTACTGCATTAGCGGTTCGCGTGTTGTCACCTGTGATCATCGCAATTTCAATGCCCTGTTTACGCAGAGCTTGAATGGTTTCAAAACTGTTTTCTTTTAACGTATCTGCTACTGCAATAATGCCTTCGACAGTCTTGTCAACAGCCAGATACATCGGTGTCTTACCTTCGTCCGCCAACTGATTGGCAATATCTTCCAGTTCATTAATGGCTAATCGCTGTTCCGCCATCAATTTCTTGTTCCCGAAATAAAGAGTATATTCATTTACTTTTGCAAGCAGTCCTTGACCGGGAATAGCTTCAAAGTCTGACACATCTGTTAACTTAAGCTGCTCATTCTCGGCTTGTTTAACGATCGCTTCGCCAAGAGGGTGTTCGCTTCCTTTTTCTGCAGAAGCCGCAAGTTGAAGCAAGGTCTCTCTTGAAAACGATGAACCTTTACGCATGATCAAATCGGTAACGACCGGTTTGCCTTCTGTCAACGTTCCGGTTTTATCAAAGACGATCGTATCCACGTTGTGAATAGTTTCTAGCGCATCCCCACTTTTAATTAAGACACCGTGTTCTGCTCCCTTACCCGTGCCGACCATAATGGCAGTTGGTGTTGCCAGTCCTAACGCACACGGACAGGCGATAACAAGGACAGAAATTAAAATGGTGAGTGCAAAGATGAAACTCTGACCAGCTATGAGCCAGACCAAGCCGGAAACCAAGGCCAGTCCCATGACGATGGGCACAAAATAGCCCGTAATGACATCAGCCAATTTGGCGATCGGTGCTTTTGACCCTTGCGCTTCTTCGACAAGCTGGATGATTTGAGAGAGCGTGGTATCTTTACCTACTTTAGTTGCACGGTAATCTATCGATCCGTTTTTATTCATGCTGGCCCCAATAATGTTGTCGCCTATCTCTTTAGCCACCGGCATACTTTCACCCGTCAGCATGGATTCATCCACTGCAGTGCGACCGCTGACGATGATCCCATCTACTGCCATTTTCTCACCCGGGCGTACCCGTATGATATCTCCCGGTGACACTTTTTCAATGGCCACTTCTTCTTCAGTGTCATTATGCACCACACGCGCTGTTTTTGGTGCTAAATCCATTAATTTCTGAATCGCTTCTGACATGCGTCCTTTTGAACGTTCTTCCAGATATTTTCCTAATGTGTGAAAAGCTAGTATGACCGCACTTGTTTCATAATACAGCATCATAGCCAAGTCAGCATTCATGAATATGATCGCAAACGTCGCGGCCAGACTATAAATGAATGCGGCAGCTGTACCTAATGAAATCAATGAATTCATATTAGGATGGCCTTTGGATAATGTTTTAAATCCCTGTTCAAAATAAGATCTGCCGGACCACATGACTGGGAGTGTCAATGCCAACTGCAGTAAAGCAAAATTTGTTGCGTTGTACATGGGATCGATTATACCAGGTGGCATTATGCCCACCATGGGGCCCATGGAAACGATCATGACTGGAATCGTAAAGAGTGCGGACAAGATCGTCCGTTTTCTGTACATTTCTTCTTTAGACATCTTTTCGGTTTCGTCTGGTCGAGAAATCTCCATCTGGTCTTCGTCTATAGGAAAAGCTTTATAACCAGTATTGGATATAGCATCTGAAATATCTCGTACTGATAATTCGAGCGGATTGTACGTGACAGACATTTTTTCAGAAGCCAAGTTAACGGACGCCTTTTCCATACCGTTAAGTTTAGCCGCCGTCTTCTCCACTGTTGCAGAACAAGAGGCACACGTCATCCCTTCCACATCGAAGGTCTTTGTCACATATTGTGGCATGATAAGGGTATAGCCAGTTCCATCTATTTGTTTTTCGAGTTCTTTCGGATCAAAATTCCCTTTTTCAACCTTGATATTCAGTTTTTCTGAAGCAAGGTTGACGGATGCTTCAAGCACACCATTTAAATTTTTCGCCGTTTTTTCTACTGTCGAAGCGCATGACGCACAGGTCATCCCCTCGATCGGATAAGATTTCGTTTCCATCACTTTTCCTCCTTAATGCACACAGGAACATTGTCCGGGCGTACACCCACATTTTATTTTTTCTGGTGCATCAACTTTCTTCTCTTGGATCAGTGCTTCAAGACGTTCCAAGTCACTTATGCTTAACGAGCTTTTTTCTAAAATCGATTCGATGGTTTGCCCCACTTTTGTGGTACACATTTGACCAAGTAAATCATCTATTGCCTCATCAATACTTTCTTTTTCTGAAACAACAGGGCTGTATTGGTACTTCCGACCTTGTTTCTCAGTTGAAAGCATGCCCTTTTTCACCAGGCGTCCGATCAATGTCTTGGTTGTCGCTAATTTCCACTCTTTTTTCTCTTTTAAGATATCGTCAATTTCTTTACTTGTTATGGGATGGGTCGTCCATACGACGCGCATCACTTCCCATTCTGAGGGAGAAATTTGATTTTCATGCATGATTGAACCTCCTCCGGTTTACAGTTGTAAACATTTAACTTCTTTTATAGTTTACAACTGTAATCTATAAAAGTCAACAAAAAAAACTACGATTCTTATAAAATCATAAGAACCCATAGCTAATAATCGATATTTGAAATAGTCAAGTCTTGCAGCGTCATCAGTTTGTCTGTAAATACTTTTTTAATCAGCATTCATTTCAAATTTATTTATGTTTTCTGAAACAAGATGTTTAAAGGTATCTATTTGTTTTTGTGAATCGAAAAAACGCTTAGGTAAAATCAGCGCTTTATTTTTTGAGAGATACAGTAAAAACATCGCTTTGTTTTCTCGAGCCTTAAAAAAGTCATCCCATTCATACTGATTATTTGAACTTTTGATGAGCTGAGTCATTCCATCAGCATCAAAAGTATAATTTACCATTTGTTTGATCAGCTGATCACTCTTATATTCTTCGATGGACTGCCTCTTTTTCAACTGTTTGGAAAACAAATAAAGCAGGCCCGAAAGCAACAATGCTGGGGCCCCCGCGAAAATAAGTACCAATAGAATACTCCCAGACATAGGTATCCAGAGTATCAAAAAAATCACCATAAAACTTATAGCAACATACAACTTCAGCACTTTATTCATATGATAGTGATTATATTTGATGAAATCTTCCAATGTTAGTTTTCCTGAGATTGATATCTCCGTGTCTTGTCTCAATAGACCTTCTCCTTTGATATCTCTACTTCAACTACCTATGCATCAATCATTTATAATCCTAATGATTGATAAAATACAGCCTGACGCTATATATATCAGTTACTTCTTAACTCACTTACGCTAATCTTTTCAGGTCTCGTTAAATCTCTCGCAGCAACAAGCATGGGATCGATAAAAGGCACAGACAAATCTGTTGCGTTTAAGACTAATTCCACTTCCGTACATCCACCAACAATTAATTCGCACCCTTCTTCTTTGATCAACCGCTCAGCTACTTCCACTAAGAGCATTTTAGTATGCTGGCCTGTGTTGCCCTGTTTGATTCCATTTTCGCCGTATATAGCCTGCATTACCATATGTTCCTGTTCGAAATCGTTTGGATAGGCAATCTCTTTGTCAACCAGATGCGTCTCAAACAAACGGGTATTTCTGGTTGCAGTCGTCGATAATACGCCGATTTTTTTAATGTTGGGATACGTTTCATCAACATACTTATTTAAACCCTTAAGGACGTGATGAAGGGGTATGTCTACTTCTTTTTGAATAACCTCAAAAAAGTAGTGAGCGGTGATGCACGGCATGACCGCGACTGTCGCACCGGCCAGTTGCAAATTAGCTGCGGTATTGATCATCTCTGAAACGGGAGAAGGGCCACCGTATAAAATGGCTTGTGTCCGATCGGGAATTTTGGGATTGCTATCAATGATCGTTCGGAAATGATCCTGATCTTTCTCTACTTGCGTTTCTTTGATGACTTTCATATAAAAACTAGCCGTTGCTTCAGGTCCCATTCCACCTAAAACGCCGATAACTCTCTCCTCATTATTCATACTAACCCTCCCGTCTAAGCTTGATAAAATACTTACTTCCACGGGCAGTCCCGCTTTTTTATTGAACTATTAGTTCTTTCTTATTTGATCCCATTATTAAAAAGTCTACGGTGGAAACTTCTTAGTAAAACATGCTTTTATTATATGATCATGCACATCTTACATTCTATTTTTTCAAAAATAGAAACGTTTCTTTATCTGATTTTAATGATAGTTCAAAATCTTGCTGATACGATTCGTGCCCTTTTCCAGTAACAACAACGAGTGTTGGTTCTGTTGCGTTTTTCGTGGCATCTGAAATAGCTATCGTCCGATCCAAAATGATTTTCACTTGTCCGGATGGTTGATCTTTAACAAATTCCAGGTACTTTGCTTCCATTGCATCCTCACTCAAACCATTTAAATCATCTAAAGTCAAAATGGTCTCATCACTAAATTGAGCGGAAATTTGCATCATCTTTTCTCTTTTAGTGCTGTCTCTGTTTCCTCTAAATCCGAAGATGTGCACCAAACGATGATTGGGATATATTTCTTTGATTGTAGGTAATAGACCTTGCAAGGCTTCTGCCGTGTGGGCATAATCTATCACACCTTTGACGTTTTCAGAGAGCGTCTCTACCTCAAAACGTCCCGGTATCGGTTCTAAATCTTTCATTACTTGAGAAATATTGGTTATATCCTCGTTCAGATCTTGTAAAACTGTCATAGCCATGGATAAATTAGACAGATTATATTTACCGGGCAGAGGTAATTCGACCGCATAAGCTTTGTCTCCGATCGTACACGACCCTTGCGTCGATCCTTCCAAGTGATATCGCGTATATTGATGCTTTTCGCCTACAGTTAAAACAGTCAGGCCTTCTTCTGTCAATAACTGTGAAAGTTTCTCCCCCCATTTATCATCTTCATTGACTATCGCTTTACCTGAATCTTTCAATAAAGCAAACAACTTCTTCTTAGCAAAAAAATACTCTTCTATAGTGTTGTGATAGTCTAGATGATCATGCTGCAAATTAGTGAACAGCGCATAGTCAAAAGACATGCCTTCCATGCGATGTTGCTCTAACCCTTGAGAGGATACTTCAATAACAACGGCCTCGTCGTTAGACTCAGCTAACGCCTTTTGTATAGTTGATGCGCTCGGAGTTGTTAAAGAGCTTTTTGTCCGTTCCCCATTCATTTCATTAAATACAGTACCAAAGAATGACACGGTATATCCTTTTTTTCTTAAGAGATGTGTCAGGAATAATCCGGTTGTTGTTTTCCCGTTGGTTCCAGTAACTCCAATGACTAATTTGGTCTTGGTTGGATTGTTATGATAGCTTGCGGCTAATTGCCCGAGTAATTTTCTGGTGTTCTCATGTTTGATATAGGGAGTATCTTTTAATTCAATGTCTTGTTGACCAATGATCACACTTGCTCCCTTTTCAATTGCTTGAGAGATATAACGATGACCATCATTTTTGAAACCCTTTACCGCGACGAACACAAAGCCTTCTTCAACCTCAGTTGACTGATCTGTCACACCTTTTATTTCAGTTGTTTCGGGTATCGTATCGCCAGATAATCCTTGTATATTTTCAATCAATTTATTCCATTTCACAATTAGTCTCCTTAACATATTCCTCAAACACTTATAAGCAATTATTCATTAAACTTAAAAAACTAAAATAAGTTGCGCTATTTTCTTTCTATTCTTTTGTAAGTGTAAGGTCTTTCCATAACGGTACACTATTGAAAGTTTCCTTGATATAAAACTCCCCTGATCCGGCTTCTTTCTCTAAATCTTCTAGCGCATCGACATCATTAAAATGCCACCACTCGGAAGCTAAAGGGTTAAAACCGGCTTCAACCATGTATTCCTGAAGTTTAAGCGACGGTTCAGTCATTTTAGAATTAATAGTTAAGTCTTTCCAACCTTCACGGTCTGCAGAAGCAATTGGTCGTTCAAAAATAGCTGACTCCGCACTTAATTCATGAAGAGGTGTGTGCATAATGTATTCCGTATAATTTTCCACTGTTAAGGTTCTATAGTCGCCTATCGTCTGGTCTATGATTCCTTCTACTTCAGCTAGACTGAGATCAATAGCTATCCCTCTTTGATGATTGGATACATTCATGTTTATAAACCAGGTCATACTCCAAGGCTCGTCAGCAATGCCTTCCGCCACCTTTTCGTTCTCTTCGACTAGTTGAGTCAAGGAATCATTAACGAGCAGCTGAACATCTCTCGGTCTGAAAGTCTCATACACCACTAAGCTCTCTCCATTTTGCAGTGCTAATTGTTGCGCATAGAACAATTTTTTCGCTGTTTGATATAGTAAGGGCATAATGAATTCTTCTTTTTGCAGACGATCATTATATTCAATCATTGGATTAAGTGGTTCACCTGTCAACTCTGGAATTTCTACTCGAGACGATTGAAACCGGGAATCATAACTATTTGTATGATTGTAAATGATCGATGGGATAACATCCGGTAAATTGATAAAAGCAAAACGATGTTCGATCCATCCTTCAAAAGTGTCGGATCGGACAAGCCAATATCCCCCTACTTCTCCTCTTATTTCAAAAGGTGTACCGGGACTCAATTCTTGAAGAGAACCCGCATTTGAATCGGGCTCTTCATACAACGCTTGTTTGACTGAAGTATAACCGGCTGCTCCGACAATTGGCAGCTCAAATGTCCCATCTGTATACCACATTGGAAGTTCCGGTTTTTCTTCGCTATTATCGTTCTTATCTGAGCCGTTTTGATTGCCAGGTTCAGTTGCTGTTTCTTCTGTTTGTTCGTTTTTTTCGGATTGTTGCAGATAGGTACTTATGCCTACAATAACAATTGAAAAACTCAGTATGATGATTAAACCATTCAATAAAGATCTATTTTTTCTCAACATTAAAGCTCCTTTATCTGTTCAGCCATTTACATCTCTTTGTTTCTGCTTATACTTTTACACAGTATAAGACCTTAACGTCTTCAGGTCAAAAATAACTGTAGCACGTATAAGAAAATTAAATGTAGAGGATAGAACCAGTAAAATGCCCATTTTGTAAACCACGTTCTTTTCCCGGGCTTTCTATTGTACAAATAAAGAATGGGTAAAGCCATCAAACTACCGAAGCGGTACATTACAAACCCACCATATTCTTGTAAGCCGGGTATAATGTAGAACAGTAAAGTGATCAATACAAATCCAGTCATTTTCCAATTCAACTTGTCTCTAAATAATCCGAAATTCAAAACCCACAGCACGCCAATATAATTCCAGTTAGCCGGTGTTGCCAGTATTAAACTAGCAACGACAATGACCACTTTCCATACATCAGATAACTTTTCGTTTGTTGCTGCAGTTAAAGCGATCAATCCCATCAATAAAGACCAGAAAACGCTCGTTGCCTGAAAAAAGCCAAAATCGAAGTACATGATATAGGGAACATGAGAAATCAGAGCGAATATGAATATTCGCATAGCATAAGCTTTTTTATCTGAAGTGTAATGATGTCCTTCGGCAACAAGATACGCAATAAGCGGTGCCGCCAAACGACCAATCAAATGCAAGCCCCATCTTCCCGCCGTACCATCTTCTGTGATCACTCGCGAAAAATGATCGACGAACATAGCTGTAACAGCTACTATTTTGATGACATTCGCATTCAAACCGACATTTTTAATTTTTGCAATAGAGAATGGATGTTCCATCTTTTCACCCCGATTCTGTGATTCAGCGATTTTAGTTGTTTCCTAAAAACAGTTCATCAATACCAGCCACTCGCTCTTCAAGTGGAGCCAAAACTTCTTGCGCGTTCAAATCAGGTCGTTTTTCAACTAATTGATTCAAAATATATTTCGCACCAAAATCCATACCTTGTGCACCACCAATTAAAATGACATCTCCATTTTCTACTTGATCGAGGCTGGATTCCAAAGCGGCTGGCATTTCTTTATGCAGTTCAATTTCCACACCAACCTTAGCCATTTCTTCTTTAAATGCTTCCAATTCTTCAGTTAAGACATTATCTTTTTCTACCACATGAGATTCACTCAAAGAGACGATGACTTTCTTGATGCCGAGTTCTGGCACCCATTTGGCAATCGTCTGTGCGTTCTCTCTGTTCGTTGTTACCCCACGATTACCTCTGATCGCATAAACTATGTGTAATTTTTTATAATCCATTTTCGTTAACGTTTCTAAGGTAACTTCAATATTCCCAGCATTTGCAAAATGATCGTCTACTATTTTAAAATCATTTTCATAAATAAATTGGAAACGACGTTCGACTCCTTTAAAGCTTTCGATCCCCGATTGTATTGTTTCAACAGACACACCACTAATTAAACCAATTGTGATAGCCGCCATTGCATTATAAACAGAATGATAACCTGCTACCGATAAATTGACTTTAAAGGATGTTTTTTCAACGGTTTCACCTTTGATATTTTTAAACGGTTTGTTTATTTCTATAGTGAAATTACCTCGTCCCGTTGATAAATCGATATCTTTACACATAAGATGACCTGAATTGTTTTCAATACCATAGGTGATCACTGTAGCTGCTGTCTCTTTAGCTAATGAAGCGGAATAGTCATCATCCAAATTCAATACTGCAAACTGATCCGCTCTTGCTTCGCGTATCAAACTTGCTTTAGCGTTGTAGTATTCTTCAAACGAGCCATGCAGATCGATATGTTCCCGACTGATATTATTTAAAGCCACAATATCAAAAGAAACACTCCCCACTCGACTCAGATCCAGTGCCGAAGAAGACACTTCCATCGTGACATGAGAAATTTTTTCATCGCGCATTTTATTGAAATACCCGTGTAGATCTAAAGATTCGGGAGTGGTCAAGATGCTCGGTACAAGTGTATCACCATATTTGACCATCACGGTACCGATAAGACCTGTTTTCCAGTTGTTTTCTTCTAAAATAGCATTTGTCATAAATGATGTTGATGTTTTCCCATTGGTTGCGGTAATACCTACAATAGTGATGCTTTGTGAAGGATGATTAAAATACTTATCACTTAAAGCAGCCAAGGCTTTTCGGCTATCATCAACTAAGTATTGAGGCACAGCAATATCTGGAAGGATGTTTTCAACAATTAAAGCAACTGCTCCATTATTTACCGCTTCTTGAGCATACTGATGCCCATCTGTCTGATACCCTTTAATACATACAAATAACGAATTTTCCTGAGCATCATCAGAATGATAGGCTATCTTACTGATTTCAACATCTTTTGAATCTTTTGATTTTATTACCTTAATTGCCTGGAGTAGCTCAAATAATTGCATGGTTCAGTTCTCCTTTTTAGAAATTCATTGATAGATGCAAATTTCTATTTTATTTTTATCTTTTTCCGACTTTTTTTTTCACTTTGTTCAATAAATTCCCTACGTAATATATCCCCGGCTTTGGATCACTTGCTACCCAGATTGAGCCCACTCTTTTTTCTGTATAGGTTTTTAGAATTGATTTCCATGTCAATTGGCCCGATTTCACGTAGGCTAATGACGCATGTAAGTCTTCATACATATAATGGAAAGCTAAATTTGTCGATACTTTCAGGCTATCTTGGCCGATTTCTTGGCCTGTTAATTCTTTATAAGCCAGAAGTGGCATATTGAATCCTAATTCTGCTAACATTTGATTGAAATTAGTGGTACGCACATTGATTTCAATCAGGTAATATTCACCGGTCTGTTCATCTTTTTTAAATTCGATTTCAGCAAACCCTTTGTATCCAATGGCTTCAAGGAAAGGTGCTCCGATTTCGTGGAGTTCTGGCACATATTTCTGCTTGATATAAACGGATGCACCGAAATTAATGGGATACTGGCGTTCTTTCTGTGCGGTGACCCAGTGAGTGATTTTTGCTTCTTGATTCAAGTAAGCATCAAATGTGTACATGTGATCATCAAAACCTTGAATCAATTGTTGCACAACAACCTCTATATTAGCATCCTTAGCTTTTTTCAATCCTTCTTCCAACTCTTGACGATTGGTTACTTTAAATAGTTTTTTGCGGAATTTTGAAACGAATCTTGAAGAGTCAGATGGTTTGATAATGCACGGGTAGCCCAATTCTTTCTCTACTTCTTCAACGATATCAGCATTTCCTACTTGAATGTTTTGAGGAACACGTACGTTATGCTGTTGCGCTAAAACGTACAGTTTATCCTTGTCGATCAAATCACTCCAAAAACCTTGTTCGGTTTGATTGATCAAAAAATACTCTTTCAATTCAAGTAGATATTTATCAACAAATTCAACGTATTGATCAGCTGTGGGATACAATACGGGTTTGTAGTCTTGATTCTTGGCGTAGGCAATGAGGAAATCTTTTAGCTTATCTGATTCTTTAGAATAGTGCGGTCCAATCAATTTCTCAGTCACATACTTGGATTGACGCGCGTAAGCTCCTTTTTCCTGATAATCCAGAACGGCTACAGGGATTCCCGATTTTCCTAAGCATCTTATGATACTCAAACCGATGTAATAATTATTTCCTAATACGACTGCTTTGTGTTTCGTTTCCATTAATTAATTCACTCTCCATTACTTTGCTGATCCTCTGTGCAACACAAACGGTAAATGGTCTCAGCATAGATGTCCATGGCTTCATAATACTCATCTAATTTGATTCCTTCATTTTCCTGGTGCGCTAGACTTTTACTGTCGGGGAAGTGCGCGCCAAAAGCAACCATATTAGGCATTGCCCGTGCATAAGTGGCCCCGCCCGAAGTTAATGGCTCACTTTCATAATCTCCTGTTTTATCTCTATATATCGCTAATAACGACTGGACCAGTTTGCTCTCTTTTGGAACATACAGAGAAGCTAGATAATCATGTTCCTGATAATCCAACCCGTATTCACTGCTTTTCTCTTTTAACGCTGAAACGATTTTTTCTTTATCATACGTTACAGGAATTCGAATATCCAGCATGACTTCTGAAGTGTTCTCGTTTATTTCCAAAGTACCGACATTGACCGTTAATTCACCTGAAACCTCATCTTTGACTTGACCAAAGAGTGTTTCGCCGTTGGTCTCCAAACCGATTTTTTCAGAAATAAACGAAATGACGGGATGAGGTTGGAACGCAACTAAGCCTTTTGCTAAAAGCGCAATGGCATTTTTACCTTCACCCGCAACACTCGCATGCACACTTTTTCCTTTTACAGTAATAGACTTCTCTTCTTTATTATAGGGAATGTCCATGTTATCAAAAATTCGGGACAATTCAGTAATCCCAGTCCCTGCATACTCGGCTTTCTCGGGCACCACATTAGGCGCACTCCCGCATTGGAGCTTCAGTTTTGACGCACCCGGTCCGATGATTTTCGCTTGCAATAATCCTTTTTCAGCGTAGGTTAACGGAAAAGCGCTGTCCGGGACAAAACCGAGATCTGGCAATTCTTCATGCTCGACATAATTATTCATACAACGCCATAATATTTCTTCATCTGTTCCGAAAATAAACCGAATCTTTTTATTAAACGTTTCTTCAGCATCCACAACTGCTTTAAATGCATAAAGTGCCGCAATCGTCGGACCCTTATCATCTTGTGAACCGCGACCATAAAGGACGCCATCACGTTCCACCCCTTTGAAAGGATCTGATTCCCACTTTTCTCTATCTCCTTCAGGTACCACGTCCAAGTGGCAGAGAACGCCGACCGTTTCTTCGCCGTCTCCATATTCTGCATAGCCGTAATATCCTTCAGGGTCATAAAACGTGTCCATTCCTAATTTATCACAGACAGCGAGTGTTTCTTTTAAGGCCTGATCGATCCCTTTTCCAAAGGGCGGAAAAGCCACTTCGTCACCATTGGTCGTATTCACCGATGGAATGGCAATTAATTTTTTCAGTGTACGTAAACTTTCATTTTTTATAGAATCCGTAATAAATTGTTTCATTTTAATACACTCCTATTTTTTTCTACTTTGATGTAGAAATATTTTTATTATAGTCTCGCTCATCACGTTACTAGATATAGTGAAAAAGTCAACCGTTTCAGCTCTTTTCCAAATATAAATCACCTTTCTTCCATTATACCTTATTATTGTTTTGCATTCTTTACGAATGGAATAAGTTTTTCTATCTCTTTTAGCGACCAGGACTTGTTGCATTCGAGAAATGGTATTTCCTAAGCTTCTTGATACTCTTTTTTTAAAAACCAGAAAATACCGAACAGTGAACACCCTTTGAAATGTTTCGGTAAAAAGTGTGTTTAACTCTTGTTTTTAATTACAATAAGACTATAATTATCTGGTACTTATAAAATTTAAACTATCGATTTGATTTTATCGATTTGTGACATATTGTCATAATGTGTCCGGAAATACAGGAGTGATAACACTGAAGAAAGATATGACACAAGGAAGTCCCCTTAAACTAATTCTTAGTTTTACGGTTCCTTTATTGATTGGAAACTTGTTTCAACAACTTTATAACATGGCTGATGCCTATATCGTCAGTCAAACCATTGGCGTAAATGCATTTTCAGCTATCGGTTCAACATTAAGCTTACAATTTTTGATCCTCGGTTTAGCTATCGGAATCACTGCCGGCTTATCCGTTATTACCGCTCAACGTTTTGGAGGCAAGGATGAGAAAGCCTTAAGAAAAAATTTAGCAACCGGCTTGATCATAAGCTTGGTCATCGGTGTAACTTTAACTGTGCTGACCACAACCTTTACAGAGGAAATATTAACATTTATGCAGACACCTGATGAGACCTACACTTATGCTTACGACTATTTAAACGTTTTGTTTAGAGGTATCGGTGCTGTCATCCTCTTTAATTATTTAGCTAACATACTGCGAGCTATTGGCGACAGCAAGACACCACTTTACTTTTTAATTGTGACTTCTATTTTAAATGTCATACTAGACTATGTCTTTATTCTTGTCTTTGACTTAGGCATTCGAGGCGCTGCTTTAGCCACCATTACTGCCCAGGTCACTTCAAGTATCTTGACTCTCTGGTTTATCTGGAAAAAAGTACCTCTCCTACGTATCCACAAAGAAGATTGGAAACTGGATAAAGCTGAATTCAAGGAACATCTGCGCATCGGGTTACCTTATGGATTTCAATATTCCATCATTGCAATTGGTGCTGTGGCCATCACTATGAGGCTAAATCTGTTGGGTGCCTCTGCCGTTGCGGCATTTACTGCTGCTCAGAAGATCGATTCTATTGCTGTGCTCCCGCTTCAGTCTTTTGGTGTAACGATGTCGACTTTTGCAGCCCAAAACTACGGTGCAAGAAAGTTGGACCGTGTCTGGCACGGAGTCAACCAGGCTCTCAAAATGAGTATTGGTTACAGTTTAGTGATTGGTCTCATTCTTTTGATCTGGGGTAGACACTTTGCCACCTTATTTGTCGGAGCTGATGCACCCGCCGAAGTGCTTCAAATGATCCAGCATTATTTCTTAGCGAGTTCATCCTTATATGCTGTCTTGTCTGTGTTATTTATATACAGACACACCCTACAAGGTCTCGGTAATAGTTTTGCCCCAACCGTCGCGGGCGTTGGAGAATTACTTGCCCGCATTGTAGCTGCCTTCTTCTTGTCTGTGCATTTAGGCTTTACTGGGATAGTCATAGCAAGCCCGCTTGCCTGGTTTGCAGCTCTGATCCCTCTCGTTCTGGCATACAGATCGACCAAACGTAATTTGTCCGCCAAATATCCCTTGGCACTCGATACGGAAGAAGGAGCCTTACTGGATGAACTTAAACCCTCTTCTATAAAAATCAAATAAAGAATAAAGCCGAAAAGAGGCTGGGACTTTTGAGCCGACCCCCGAAAGTTAGATTTTTTAGGTCTAACTTTCGGGGGTCACTATATTTGTCCCAGCCTCTTTTCTTGATAGTTGGGGATTCATGGTGTTTCAGAGTTTGTTAAGGCGATCTAGCGACTAGTTATACCGTGGGTGACATTTAGTTAGTTCATCTTCGGCATACTCACAGACATTTCTGTTTCAGTAAGGCTAAGTTGACTCTTCTTCGGCATACTCACAGACATTTCTGTTTCAGTGAGGCTAAGTTGACTCATCTTCGGCATACTCACAGACATTTCTGTTTCAGTGAGGCTAAGTTAGTTCATCTTCGGCATACTCACGGACGTTTCTGTTTCAGTGAGGCTAAGTTGACTCATCTTCGGCATACTCACAGACATTTCTGTTTCAGTGAGGCTAAGTTGACTCATCTTCGGCATACTCAGAGACATTTCTGTTTCAGTGAGGCTAACTTGACTCTTCTTCGGCATACTCACAGACATTTCTGTTTCAGTGAGGCTAACTTGACTCATCTTCGGCATACTCACGAACGTTTCATTTTTGGAATACTAAAGATTCAATAATTAATAAGGTCTTGATTAGGCTTCAGGCCTAATCATTCATTTCTTCCAGATCACTGATATCAAAACGCAGGAAACATTATTTACCGGAACGATCGAGCCCAAAGATATGACTAAACACGATTCCACGAACATTGAATTATTTGAATATAGACTAGATATACTCAACAATTAATAGTCATCCACCCCTCTCAATATTTTTATTTGAGAGGGGTTTTCCTTAACTTTTAACCTATAACAACAAGGGAATCTAGCATTTTTTTATATAACTTGTTATACTATGGAAAGTTAATAGACAACCAAGAACGCTTATCAAAGAGAGAATGGGTACCTTATGAATAAAGAAAATCGAGAAAAATTAAAACAGAGTAAACGGATAGTCATCAAAGTCGGTACCAGCACCATCATGTACCCAAATGGATCGATCAATCTGCAACAGATGGAAAAGCTGTCATTCGTATTGAGCGATCTGAAAAACCAGGGTAAAGAAATCATTCTGGTTTCTTCCGGTGCCATCGGTGTCGGCTTATCTCGCATGAACTTGACCCAACGTCCTGTAACGATCCCCGAGCAGCAAGCCATTGCTTCGATCGGTCAGACAGAACTCATGAGTTTGTACAGCAAGTTCTTCTATCATTACGGACATCATATCGGGCAAGTCTTACTGACCAAAGACGTCACAGACTATCCTGTGAGCCGAAGAAATACGGTGAACACCTTTGAACAGCTTCTCATCAAGCATGTTGTCCCTATCGTCAACGAAAATGATACGGTTTCTGTAGAAGAACTCGATCATCTGACGCGATTCGGTGACAACGACACCTTGTCCGCGATCGTGCTCGAGTTGACAGAAGCTGATTTACTCATTATGCTGTCGGATATTGACGGCTTTTACGATAAAAATCCAATGAAACACAATGATGCAGAGCTCTTTGAAACAATAAATGAAATAACCGATGACATCCTGGAACTCGCTCAAGACTCTTCTACAAAATTCGGTACAGGTGGCATGATCACGAAACTGACTGCCGCTCAAATCGTTTTGAAAGCAAACAAACAAATGGTACTGGCCAACGGGACAGATCTGACCATCTTATTCAGGATTTTAGATGGCATGAACGAAGGAACCTTGTTTTCTAAATAGCGACTGGAGGGAGTTTTAAACGTGGAAACATTAATCGAACTTGGAAAAAAAGCCAAAGAAGCTGAGCGTCATTTAGCTCAAGCCTCTTCAAGAGCCAAGAATGAAGCATTACTATTGATGGCAGAAGGTTTGCTGCGTGATACAGATAAAATTTTGGAAGCTAATAAATTAGATACCCGACAGGCTGAAGCAGACGGTATCACAGAATCGTTACTCGACCGACTCACGTTGACAAAAGAACGCGTCGAAGCGATGGCACAAGGACTGAAAGATATCGCCAAACTGCCCGATCCCATTGGACTGGTCGAAAGCATGTGGACCAACGAAGCTGGTCTTAAAATCGGCAAACAATCGGTTCCCTTGGGTGTTATCGGCATCATTTATGAAGCCCGTCCAAATGTGACATCCGATGCCGCCGGACTCTGTTTCAAATCGGGAAATATCGTCATTTTACGTGGCGGAAAAGAAGCCTTCAACTCCAACTTAGCTGTCGTGACTAGTCTACGCGCGTCTTTAAAAGACAGCACTCTGCCTGAAACGGCGATTCAATTAGTGGAAGACACTTCCAGAGAATCAGCCAACGAAATGATGAAACTGAACCGTTACCTGGACGTTTTGATTCCACGAGGCGGCGCCAACTTGATCAGAGCGGTGGTCGAAAACGCCACCGTTCCGGTCATCGAGACAGGGACCGGGAACTGTCACGTCTATATCGATCAGTCCGCCCAGCTTGAAATGGCAAAAGCTATCATCGTGAACGCTAAAACAGACCGTCCATCGGTATGCAATGCGGCTGAAACACTCCTCATTCATAAAAATGTGGCTGAAACTTTCCTGCCTGTGATCGAAAAAGCTTTGAACGAATGGAACGTCGAACTTAGAGCAGATAAGGAAGCACAGAAATACCTGAAAGACTTCACCCCAGCCACAGAAGCAGACTGGGAAACGGAATTCTTGGATTATATCCTGGCTGTTAAAGTGGTCGATTCTTTTGACGAAGCTATCGCTCACATCAACCGGTACAGTACCGGACACTCGGAAGCGATCGTGACCGACGATTACTTTGCCGGTCAACGTTTTCACCGCGAAGTTGATTCTGCGGCTGTTTACGTGAATGCTTCTACTCGCTTTACGGATGGTTTTGAATTTGGTTTTGGTGCTGAAATAGGTATCAGCACGCAAAAACTTCACGCCAGAGGTCCTATGGGCTTACCTGAACTCACCTCTTCCAAGTATATAATCTTTGGAGAAGGTCAGATCCGCTGATCGCTTACGCTTTTAGCAAAAAAAAACAGACAAAATCAATTACTCATTGATTTTGTCTGTTTTTGATTTGATTAAAAAGTGATCTCAAAAGATAATACTCCAACACCTTTTCATTCTACTCTTCCTCTTTTTCCATAAACCGTTCCTGCGTCTGCTTTGTAATGTTCATAATAGCTTTATAAAACATGGTCACTTCTTCCTGAAAGTCTGTATTTCTCAGTCGAGCAATATTTTTTTCAATAACTTTCTTTTCTCTATCTGCATCCAATACCGGTAGCTGATGCTTTTTCTTATATTCCCCAACTTTTAATACAGTTTCCAGTCTTTTCTCAAATAACCGAGTCAATTCCTGGTCGACTGCATCAATTTCTTGTCTATAACTTTCCAGTTCATTCATCAGCCGCCACCCCTATCATCAAGTCCATCAAGGCTAACGCCGTCACTGCTTCTAAAACAGGCAGTACACGAGGGACGATACACGGATCATGTCTTCCTTCCACCGATAATTCTGCTGCTTTTCCTTCATCAACGTTTATGGTCTGCTGCTTTTTCGTAATAGAGGCTGGAGGTTTTACAGCCGCGCGGAAAACGATAGGCATACCGTGAGTGATGCCCCCGACAATCCCGCCATTATTGTTTGAACGTGTTTTTACCTGTCCATCTTCATCATAATAGTATTCGTCATTCGCTTCTGACCCACGCATCTTAGTGATATCAAACCCCGTCCCGAACTCGATACCTTTGATTGCCGGTACCGAGAAAACCAAATGAGCCAAAGTCGATTCAACAGAGTCAAAAAATGGATTGCCGTATCCGGCTGGTACACCTAAGACAAACGTCTCAACGACTCCGCCGACAGAATCGCCGTCGTCTTTTGCCTCAAGAATGACTTTTCGCATTTCTTCGGTTTTATTTTCTTTGAACAAAGGTAATTGCTGATGCTTAAGGTTCTCGACTTGCTCCAGCGAAACTTGTCTCTGATCTACAAACTTTTCGTCCTCAACAGAACCGATCGATTGAATGTGTGCACCGATCGTGACCCCTTTTTGTTCGAGCCACTGTTTACAAATGGCCCCCGCAAAGACTAACGGAGCAGTGATCCTTCCGGAAAAATGGCCACTCCCTCGGTGATCATTGTGCCCTTTGTATCTGACACGGCTTGAAAAATCAGCATGCCCCGGACGCATCACATTTTTAAGTAAACTATAGTCTGTCGATCGGGTATTGCTGTTACGTATGATTGCAGTCAAAGGTGCACCCGTCGTTTTGCCATCCAAAAATCCACTTAAAAGCTCCGGCAGATCCTTCTCTTTTCTAGACGTTGTCAATTCATTCTGCCCCGGTGCACGTCTGGCCATCTCAAATAAAACGCGGTCCATATCTATTTCCAATCCAGGCGGTATACCGTCGATTGTTATGCCGATCGCCACGCCGTGTGATTCTCCAAATATGGATACCTGTAAATTTTTACCCCAAATTCCACTCACTGCTTTTCCCTCCTAATTGTTCGAATATGTCCCAAAAATCTGGATATGATTTTGCCACACACTCAGTATCTTTGATGATGATTGGCGCTTCGCAAACGGTTGAAGCGATTGCCAGCATCATCGCTATCCGGTGATCTTTATGGCTCCAAACGCTCGTATTCCCTTTCAAGCTATCCACGCCTTTGATGACAAGTGAGTCACCATCCACTTCTATATCTGCGCCTAATTGAGCTAACTCTTTCTGTGTCGCTTCCAACCGGTCACTTTCCTTTATACGGAGTCTCTCCAGGTTGATGATTTTTGTTTTTCCACTTGATAGTGCCGCAACTAAAGCGACAATCGGTATGATATCCGGACATTGCGCGCCGTCGATTGTTTGATCAATGGTCAACTGTTCAGCGAATATATTCATGCCCTTGTTATTATTTGGCTGGACACCACCTAGCTGCTCTAAAATACTTACTATCGCTCGATCGCCTTGCAGTGACCTTTCGTTTAACCCTTCAACACTGACCAGATTCCCTAACGCACGGGCACTTAAAAAGAAAGCTGCCTGAGAATAATCGCCGTCTATCGTTACATCTTGAGCACGGTACACTTGGTTTCCCTCTATACTGAAAAGTTGACGTTCTTTGTCAAATTCAATGTGTATGCCGAAAGATTCCAGCATCGACAGGGTCAGGTCAACGTAGCCTTCTGATTCTAATGGTGTGGTCATTCTAATTTCTGATGTTGCCCCTAAAAGTGGCAAGGTGAGCAAGAGCCCGGTGATGAACTGTGAACTCACATCTCCCCTAACTTCATAGGCTCCTGGTTGAAGAGAACCTTCTACTGTTAAATCCAGTTTCCCTGTATTTGACGATTCATACTTTAACCCCTGTTTTTCGAAAATCGCTTGATACGTAGCCAGCGGTCGCGTTCCTAATTTACCCTGACCAGTAAAGTGGGTTTCTCCTTCAAATAAAGTAGCGAGCGGAATGAGAAAACGCAAGGTCGAGCCTGATTCATTACAGTTTATGGTTCTTCCTTGAGTGGGAGCATAGTCTTTGATACCCTCGATTGATAATGAGCCTTCGTTTTTTTGAATGACCGCTCCAAGCATTTGCATGCCTTCGATCGTGGCTGTGATGTCATCTGAGTATTGAATGTTTTTTATTTCACTGCGTCCTTTGGCCAGGCTAGCGCAGATGATGGCTCGGTGAGCTAAACTTTTAGAAGGTGGCACAGTTACCGGCCCTTTTAGCTTCACTGGTTCTATTCTTAAATCTGTCACGCGTTTTGTCCTCCCGTCTTTAGTCTATTAAAAAAAGTTATATCGGACTTTTCTCGCCTGGCACTTCCCATTTTTTCTAAAATGATCAAGTACAGCTGTTCATCAAGATTTTTCTTGTCCTTTTTAATATACGGAATAATCGATGCATAATCTTCTGGACGGTCTAAATCTACCGGTAATTGATGACGGATCAGACATTTTCTCAACTGACCAGACATTTCATTACCAGTCATGCCTTTTTGTTCTGCCAGTTCAGTTATTTTCACCATGCCGATCGCTATCGCCTGCCCGTGCGTATACTTCTTGTACGCATAAAAGGCTTCGATCGCATGTCCTAAAGTATGGCCGAAGTTAAGCAACATCCGTTCGCCTGTGTCTCTCTCATCCAATTGCACCACGTGCTCTTTGATCCTGCAGCAGGTTTCAATGATTGATTCAATATTAGCCATAACATCCAGTCTGGACGTTAATCCTTCCAGAAAATTAAAGAAGGTTTCGTCTTTGATACAGCCATACTTGATTACTTCCGCCATCCCGTCTGAAAAATAGGCATCAGTAAGTGTGTTCAAAACAAGTGGATCGATCAAGACCATCATCGGATGATAAAAAGTTCCTGCCAGGTTTTTTCCTTCTGGTAAATCGACGCCAACTTTACCGCCCACACTGCTATCCACTTGCGCGAGAAGTGTCGTTGGAATCTGAACGAAAGAGATGCCTCTTAAAAACGTCCCGGCAACAAATCCGGCAATGTCACCAACAACGCCACCACCCAATGCAATAATGAGATCGCTTCGGGTGATCCCCATTTCGATCAATCGACTGTAAATCTGCGGCATCGTTTGAAAGGTCTTGGTCTCTTCTCCCGGTTCGAGAATGATCATGTCTGTTTCATAACCGGCTTCGACCAGTTGGTTTTTGACCGTTTCTCCATAATGACCGGAAACATTCTTGTCGGTAATGATGGCTACCCGCTTCCCTGAGAACACTGTTTTGATTTGTTCTCCTACATGCTGAAGTAGTTCTTTTTCGATTTTTATAGGATATTCTATCGTTTGTTGGGATACTTCTACATTGATTTTCTGCATCAAACTGGCTCCTTACTGTGTCATTACTTTATTGGTTTGTAAGATCGAACGTCCTTCTATTTCAGCCAATTTAGTTGCTTTTTCCATCAATAAGCCAAATTCATCAGGTGTCAGGCACTGTTCCCCATCACTCCATGCATTTTCAGGATCATTGTGTACCTCGATCATCAGTCCGTCTGCACCGGCAACGATACCCGATTTAGCACCGGCTTCTACCAGGTAAGACATCCCTCCTGCGTGACTCGGGTCAATGATGATAGGTAAGTGTGATAATTTCTTGATTACTGGGACCGCCTGAATGTCCAATGTATTACGTGTTCCTGGTTCGAACGTTCTGATTCCACGCTCACATAAAATGACGTTTTCATTCCCTTCAGACATGATGTATTCTGCCGACATCAACCATTCTTTGTAAGTGGCCGAGAGTCCACGTTTGAGCAGCACAGGTGTGTTTGTTTTACCGACTTCTTTAAGCAAATCGAAGTTCTGCATGTTTCGTGCGCCGATTTGGATCATGTCGACAGAATCCACAAATTCATCTATCCACTTTGTTGACATGAGTTCTGTTACAATAGGCAAGCCTGTTTCTGCTTTAGCCACTTGCAGCATGCGCAAGCCTTCCAATTCTAAACCTTGGAAACTGTATGGAGAGGTTCTCGGCTTGAACGCCCCACCGCGCAGGAAATTAGCTCCGGCTGCTTTTATTTGTTTAGCCACTCGAACGATCTGTTCTTCACTTTCAACAGAACACGGACCGGCTATGATACCCAGTTTGTGTCCCCCAATGGTTTCCTGTCCGACCTGAATCTCTGAATTCTCAGGGTGGAATTTACGATTCGCTCGTTTGTATGGTTCTTCTACTCTGATTATTTTTTCGACTTCTGGACGTGCTTGTATTCTATGCTCATCAAGTCCAGTCGTATCACCAATAACTCCAAGAAAATCACGTTTTACATCTGAGAAATTACTGACCATGACTCCCTGTGCTTCGATTTTTTCCGTGATTTCCTTGATTGCTTGAACGCTGGTTCCTTGTTTTAATACGATAATCATTTTATTATCTCCTTTTATATTTATATTTTTTGTATTTTCCGATCATGCTTTGGTGTTCATTTTTTTCTTCTGCATAAAGGTTTTCACTGCTAACCTAATGCTTGGCACTATTTCATTTGAGTCCAATATGATAATAGGTTTCTTTTCCCCCCTGCCTAACTTAGTTTTTTGTTGATGATCACATTGAGATACTTTTTTCCTCAAATCCAGCTGGATCAAACACTTTTGACAAAATAAAAAACGCCACATTCGAACCTTTAAAAGGTTGATCGAATGCAGCGTTGGTAAAAATCACTTATATAAATCAGTTGAACATTTATATTGTGTGCGCCCATTCGATTTCTTTCGAAATCTATGGGGCACTTTTCAAAACAGCAAAAAGTTATCCAGCCTCCATAGAAATGTTATCTAAGAAGCTGTAATACCAGGTATTAAATTGTGAGGTCATAAGGTTTTCTGATTGTAATATCATTTTCAAGACGCTCCTCAATTAATAGTTCAGCTGTTGTTCAACTGTGAGTCCAATACTAGCAATGTTGATTTTAAAAGTCAACACTAATATTAAAAAATTTAACTTTTTTTATAATCAGCATCTCATAAACCCTATAAATTTAGGGTTTATCATAAGTTTATTTTTTATATTTTTTTCTTGACCAAAAAACTATTTGTTATTTCCACTTCTTTTGTCTATACTTCTAACAAAATACAACAAAGGAGATATGGATATGAAATTCTATGGTTTATTTGGTGAAAAGCTTTCTCACAGCTTGTCTCCCCAATTACATAAAGAGATCTATTATAAAGCCAAAATCGAAGCTGGATACAAACCTTTCCCTTTCCAACCTTCTCAAATGCAGGAAGCTATAAAAGCGATACGTCTTCTTTCAATCGATGGCGTCAATGTGACTATTCCTTACAAAGAAGCAGTCATTCCGTATTTGGATGAGTTATCTTCCGTCGCTGAATCTCTTCAAGTTGTAAATACGATCCATAACAAAAAGGGCAGATTAATAGGCTATAATACGGACTATGAAGGCTTTGGACTGATTTTCAAGAGAAGAGCGTGGCAGATCACCGATCACTCTTTTGTAATCTTGGGAACGGGCGGAGCTGCTAAAATGGCAATCACCTATCTGATCGATCATGGCGCAAAAAAAATCACGCTTGTTTCCCGAAAAGCGGAACAGACTTCCAAAGATTCGAAAGTCGATTATACTACCTACAACAAATTGATTGGCCTCAAAGCGGATTATCTGATCAACACGACTCCTGTCGGTATGTATCCCAATATGGACTTTTCACCTATTTCGGAAGAGGAAGTCTTACCGTTTGGCTGTGTTATCGATCTGATTTATAATCCCGAACGGACCCAACTGCTTTCATCTGCAGAAAAACAGGGCAAGCCTTTCGCCAATGGTCTGGATATGTTGATTGGTCAAGCTGTAAGTTCTGTAGAAATATGGGAAGAACAAAACATTTCTGATACCCTTATCGAAGAACTGATTCATGATTTTCATCAATGGAAAGAAGGTTAAGGTATGCAAGACACGATTATACTCGTTGGAATGACCGGCAGCGGCAAGAGCACTATCGGAAGATACCTGAGTGATGCACTCGGTTATTCCTTTATCGATATGGATGACTATATTGAAGAAAAAGCAGCCAAAACGATTCCGGAGTTGTTTCAGCTCGGTGAAGATTATTTTCGCACGCTTGAATCATCTGCGTGTCAAGACATGATAAAATTTAATAGAGCCGTTATTTCAACGGGCGGTGGCGCTATAATAAAAAAAGAAAACAGAGAAGCCTTACACCGAGCCGGTTTGATCATTTGGATCGACCGACCAGTGGAACATATTTTGAGTGACATCAAAATCGATAACCGACCACTTTTAGCTTCAGGTAAAGAGCGCATTAACAGTTTATATACAGAGCGAAAAGAATTATACGCATCATCTGCAGACCATGTCGTTAAAAACAACCTTTCTCTTGAAGATACCGTTGATCAACTTATTTTAATTATAAAAAATAAAGAACAGGAGCTAAACAAATGAACATCTGGATCATCCATGGACCAAATTTAAATCTATTAGGAACGAGAGAACCAGAAATTTACGGAACCGAAACACTGGACGATATCAATAGACGCATGCAAGACTATCTTATCAAGCATGGTCATACCTATGAATTTTTCCAAAGCAATTCAGAAGGACAGCTGATCGACAAGATCCAGGAGGCCTACCGAGCAGATGTGGACGGTATAGTCATTAATCCCGCCGCTTACACGCATTACAGCTACGCTATCCATGATGCACTTAAAGCAGTTTCGATTCCAACTGTTGAAGTGCATCTGAGCGCCATTCATTCACGTGAGGATTTCAGAAAACATTCTGTGGTTGCGCCTGCTTGTATAGGTCAAATTTCAGGTTTTGGTTCTACCAGTTATCTTTTAGGAATACAAGCACTAGAAGCTATTTTATCAGAGGAGCAATCTAAATGAATTTAGTGATCGTAGGTCTCGGTGCAATTGGCGGTTCTTTTGCAATGAGATTAATGAAGCAAGGATATGACCGGATTGTAGGAGTCGATATCGATGAAGAAACTCTTCAGTTGGCACTTGATAAAGGGTATATTCACGAGGGAACGACTTCGCCAGAACACGTTATAGCAGAAGCTGATATTGTTTTACTGACCCTTTACCCTGGTCAGATTGCCTCTTTCATTGATGAGAATAAAGACCATTTCAAACAAGGCGCGGTTATAACTGACGTGACCGGTGTAAAAACATCCCTCATCCGTGATGTTGAACGTCTATTGCCTGATCATGTCGACTTCATTTTTGCCCATCCTATGCGCGGAAGCGAGAAAAAAGGGATAGCTGGTGCAGAAGAATCAAAATTTAAAGAGGCTAATGCCCTGATCACACCTGTTTCATCTAACAAGGAAGAGAATATAAAGAAAGTTGAACAGCTTTACAAAGATGCTGGTTTCAAGACGATTACCCGTGTCATGCCTGAACAGCACGATGAACAGATTGCTTACGTCAGTCAACTCATGCATGCCTTATCGGTCTCCGTCGTAAATAGTACTCAAGCGTCACCTGATACCCTGCTTTTCGCCGGCAATAGTTTTAAGGAACTGACCCGTATCGCTGACATTAATGAGGAGTTATGGGCTGAGTTGTTCTCAATGAATAAAGATGCCCTGCTCGATTCAATTACATGCTTTGAAGAACAATTAGATGTGTTTAAAAACGCTCTCGTTAACACGAACGAAGAAGAACTGAAAGATTTTTTAAAGAAAGCTCGACTCCAACGCAAAAAATGGTATTAAGTCATTGTATCTTTGATCACTATTTTCTCAGATCTAGCTACAGCCGTTATCGTAGGTGTCATCGTCTCTGCATTGATTTTTGCTTGGGAAAAAGGAAAAGTTATCTACGCTAATGTTGAAGAGGATGTTGCTGGAGAAAAAACCTATAAAATCAACGGGACGATTTTCTTTGGATCTGTTCTTAATTTTAAAGACATCTTTGATTTCGATAATGACCCAGAAGAAGTCATACTGGACTTGAAATATGCGAAAGTATCCGACTATTCGGCGGTAGAAGCCATTAGTTCGATCACTAAACGCTACGCTGAACAAGGCAAGCAATTCAAAATCGTTCGGCTAAGTGATGACTGCAAGAATCTGTTCCGTAATGCAGACGTACTGGCCTCTGTCCATATAGATGATGTAGACACGGACTTGATCGAATTCCCTTACGTTTAAGGATTTATACTTGATAAAACCGACAGAAATCAACTCACCCTTGATTTCTGCCGGTTTTTGCATTGAAATAACGTTCTTCAGAAGATAGCTTTTTTGGTGACTCCTCATTTCTTAGCCAACTTTGACTGGTCATTATTAATTCAAATTAAATACGAAAAAAAGCATTTGATATCTTGCATCAAATGCTTTTTTCATTATTGAGTGATTACTCCACCAATTTTCAACATAAACATGTTCGCCTTCAACTATGTTTCTATCGTGATTCACACTTCTCTTATTTGAAATAATTGATTCCCATTGCTTCCTTCACTTCATCCAAGGTTTGAGCAGCAACAGCTTCTGCCTTCTCACTGCCGGCTTTGAGCATTTCCAGTACAGCCCCTCTGTCCTTCGCAAATTCCTCGCGGCGTTCACGGATGGGTTGTAGTTTAGCCTGCAGGACATCATTCAAGTAACGTTTGATTTTTACGTCACCCAAACCCCCCTGACGGTACTGGTCTTTCAACTCCTGAACCTTTTCTTTATCTTCGTCAAAGACGTCCAGATAAGTAAAGACGACGTTGCCTTCCACTTGACCGGGATCTTCGACATGTATATGTTTGGGATCGGTGTACATTTTCATTATTTTCTTTTGAACATCTTCAGCACTGTCAGATAAGTATATCCCGTTATTAAGTGATTTACTCATTTTACCTTTACCGTCGATACCGACTAAACGGCCTTGGCCTTTTGGAGGTAAAATGATTTCCGGTTCGACCAACACCTCTTGCCCATATGTGCGGTTGAAATCGCGTGCGATTTCTCGAGTCTGTTCGACCATCGGTTTCTGATCTTCACCAACCGGGACGTGGGTCGCTTTAAAGGCCGTAATATCTGCGGCTTGACTCACTGGGTACATGAAGAAACCTGCCGGAATACTTTCGTTGAATCCCTTTTCCAAGATTTCAGATTTAACTGTGGGGTTACGTTGTAAACGAGCAACAGTCACTAAGTTGAGGTAATACATTGTCAATTCAGGTAACTGCGGGATCTGAGACTGCACAAAGATGGTTGTCCTTTTGGGATCCAGTCCTACTGCCAAGTAGTCCAAGGCTACTTCCACTAAGTTCTGCTGTACTTTTTCAGGATTTTTAGCATTATCTGTTAAAGCCTGTTGATCGGCTATCATGACAAAAACTTTATTGTTTTCGTCTTCTTGTAATCTCAAACGATTTTGGAGTGAACCGACATAATGTCCCAAGTGTAATTTGCCTGTCGGACGGTCTCCTGTTAATATGATACGTTCCATGTTTAATAATCTCCTCATAAATAATCTAATTGGTCTAATTGTATCTTAATTAGCAAAGAAAAAAAAGGAGCAAAGCCCTCTTCTTCTTGTCTTTAAAGCTTGTTTTCTCGCTATTTCCGTCACTTTAGTTCACTATTAAACGCTTAGTTATTAAAACCTTTTTTCATCCACCATATATTTAAAGCAATGAGTCCGATCAAGACTCCCCATACGGCATAAGGGACAAAAGCTTGAACCAGGATCATGATAAATGAAATGATAAAGACGGGCACAAAGAAGATCAGACTGGACATGCACCCTTGATTAGCTTCCGAGGCTGCGTATTTTCTCGAAAAAGGTAATTCCTGACTTGACCGCTTCATTTCAAAATACAGAATGACACTCATCAGTAAAAAGCCATTGACCAGTTGAATAATATAGGTTATACCTGTCAGTATAATGATCAAACCGCTGATGACCGAATACATCGGTAACAGGATCTTGATCAGCATGACCTTCGTTACAGCCCGAAAAAAGGGGCCTTTTGCATGCACTGGACTCAATTCGAATTGCCAGCGCCCTTTATAATTCACTGAAAACTGTGTCGCCACAGCAATCATCGGAATCGCCAGCATGGTAAAGTATGGCAAATACAGAAAGGTCAGTGTGTTTTGAGCGGTGATGGGTTGATCCCCTCTCAAACTGGAGAAGAACATGACCACCGGGAATACCATCGCACTGGCGATCGAGGGATACAAACGTGTTTTGAATTCCCGTTCGTTTTTCGTTAACTGCCAGGTGAAATGGAAATAAGCTCTTTCCAGCGAATCAAAGCTCAATGTTTTGGCGGCAACCTTTTCTAAAACAGACCGATTGGACGGTTGGGTTTTCCCCTTGTTCATCTTCTGCAAGTTGCTGTCGATTTTATCAATATTAAAGTGATAGAGTACAGCAATCGTTATAGTTCCTAAAAGCAAGAACAGCGTGTATACCACATAAACGGTTTGAAAACCCTCCTGCACTAGTCCAAACGGTGCGACAAACCACATCGGGAAAAGCAACGCATGCCCGACGGAAAGGTTCATCTCAACCAAAAATGTTTCCGGATCGATCACTTCAAATATTTGACTTATCAAGTAATAACCCATGACCATAAAGACAGACAAGCCAATTTGACTGTACGCTATGATATTTTTGAGCCGTTCACCATCGAAGTGTTTCAGAACCGTCGCGTACATCACGATCGTTAATCCGAGCGACCACAAGGAAGCTAGAAAAGTTAACATAATCAGAATCAATCCAGCCAGAATACCATTAAAATAAAACGTTGCTAACATTACGGCCAGGCCGATGGCGAAAGTAAATGAAACAAGATAGATCGCCACATGTGTCGCCTTGGCCGCTCCAATCGTCTTTTGCGACACCGGTTTTGTTCCTATCAGCTCCGAGTCTTTCACGTCCAGTAATATATTGGAAAAATTGGCCAGCATGGTCGAAAATAACATAACAAATATATAGCTGAAATAGGTTGTATACTGAAAAATCCAATTGTCGTAAACAAATAATAGCAGGAAGAACACACTGATAATGGTGTATACCCACAAGCTTGAGAAGAAATGGTTTTTCTCCTCATTTTGCTTGGCTTTGGAACGCATGCCCTGAACGGCCGCTTCTTTGCGGCTATCCATGGTCATTTTCATTTTGAGTATGGTCCGCATTTGCCTGTAATCTATCCCAAACTTTTGGTAGACCGGTGCTAATTTATCTATTATTTTCAAATAAACTGGTTCTTTGGCTCGCTCATCCATGCCTAAAACCTCACGCATCATGAGTGAATTCCCCTTTCATCCCACTGAGAAATTGATCAGCCAATGCTTCATGTTGATCAAAACCGGTCAATGTGTTGAATAGTTGTTCGAGAGTTCCTTCTGCTTCTTTCTTCAATTCACTGAACGGGCCATCCGCAATCACGTATCCATCATGCAAGATCAAGATCCGGTCACTCAACTTCTCGACAGTATCCATGACATGTGAAGAATAAAAAATGGTTTTTCCTTCTTTTTTCAATTTAACTAACAGTTCTTTGATCACTTGGACACTATTCGCATCCAATCCGCTTAACGGTTCGTCCCAAAATAAAATATCCGGATTATGAATCAAGCTTGAGATAATTAGGACCTTCTGACGCATCCCTTTTGAAAAGGTGGATAAACGTCCGTGAAAGGACTCTTTGATTCCTAAAGCATCCATCATTTGACTGGCTTTTCCGATAATCTCTTTCTCTTCCATGCCATACAATTCGCCGACAAATAATAAGTATTCTTTGGCAGTTAACGTCTCATAGAGCTCTGCATTCTCCGGCACATACCCGATTCTTGCCTTGTAGGCTACGTCGCCGGCATTCAGCGGTTGATTGAATAACCGAATGGTTCCTCCATCTTTTTCCAACATCCCTAAAATTATTTTTACGGTCGTACTCTTGCCTGCCCCGTTAGGTCCTATGTAGCCGATTATTTCTCCTGGCATAACAGAAAAGGTGACGCCCTTCAGCACCGGTTTCCCATCAAATTGTTTCGTCACATCGACTAGCTCTACGATCGGTTCCATAAAATCCTCCTTGAATCACTTTGACACTAGTTTATCATAAATCTGTAAGGTAAAGGTTTTAATCTATGATTCTTAAACAAACTATGCTAGTCTATACTTAACATAACTTGAAGAAGGTGATTAGATGTATCAGAGAACTTTCAGGCATGCGACCCTTTGGGGATTGTTATGGCGGTCATTTTTTGCCTTAATGGGCGTGGTTTTTCTGACAACCAATCTTATTCTTACGTTTGGTCAAGATCATACTCCCTTTATAAGGACATTATCTGATAGTTTGCTCTATTTCCTGGTTTATAAAATAGTCATCTCACTGATGAAAAAACAAGCACTGAGTATTCGGTCCGTCGCGAAATCCAATCCGAAAAAATGGGATGAACTCCTAAAAATCAGCGGTTGGACACTGTTGACTGCTGTTGTGGCAACAAGTTTTTCAATATTTCTGTTGACTATTACATCGTTTATCCCGAATGCTTTTAAAATTATTATCCCTTACATTGACCAGTTGACCGCCGAGGATGACATTTCGCTTTTTTATCTCTTTGTTATTGCAGTGATCGCTGCCCCCATTGTCGAAGAAATCGTCTTTCGTGGTTATATAATGAATAAATGGATCGACAAGTATTCGCTCAAGAAAGGCATCGTTTATAGTTCCTTACTCTTTATGTTCTTTCATATCCAATCCTTTTTCATTCCTCAATTGCTCATAGGTCTGTTGTGCGCACTTGTTTACGTTAAATTCAACAATCTCTTTTACGCCATTTTCACACACAGCCTGTATAATTTCCTTGTCATTTTACCAGTTTTTCTCGTGCCTGATGATGGAGATGTTGGTGTCGAGAGCCTACTCACCCTATCAGAAGAACTACCTACTGATTACCTTGTTTTTTCAGCTATATTCATCATTGGCTTTTTGCTCATACTCCTTTTATTTAGCAAACTGTTCCGCTCGACTAAGAATCAGTCCAGCCCTTATGTGGAAAATCTGTTTCAGTAAAAAAAGACTGTTACGTCTATAGAAGACGTGACAGTATTTTTATTTCCCTTCCCATTCATTAAAAAACTGGGTGAGGTAATCTTCCATAAAAGCGTGCCGTTCTTCAGCTATTTCTTTGGCAGCGTCTGTGTTCATTAAATCTTTCAGCTTTAATAATTTTTCGTAAAAATGATGTACCGCACTCGTTTTACCTTTACGGTATTCATCTTCCGTCATATCTTCTCTCACTGACAATTCAGGATCGAACAGAGGATTCCCCTTACTTCCTGCATACGCAAAACAGCGGGCGATGCCTATGGCTCCAATGGCATCCAGGCGGTCTGCATCCTGGACCACTTGCGCTTCGATCGTATGTAGCTTTCTGCTGTTACCACCTTTGAAAGAAATAGTTTCGATAATTTCTAATATCTTTTCGCTGTCGGTCGAAGAAACACCGACACCGTCAAGCCAGTACATGACTTCTTGAACCGCTTCATCTTTATTAGTGACCAGTTTATCATCGATCAAGTCGTGCAGTAAAGCAGCCAATCCGACTATAAATCGATTAGCCTTCTCTTTCTCTGCCAAGTTGAGAGCCATTTTCCAGACGCGTTCAATATGATACCAGTCGTGTCCCGTTCCTTCATTGAGAAGTTTTTCTCGAACCATCTGCTTCGTATCGTTAATAATTGCTTCATTGTTCATTAGATCATCGCCCCTGTCTTTTTATTCACTTTAACATAATTACACTATATTGGTCTTAAAAAATCAATAAATTCTATTTATCCGGACAGCTGTAGTTAAAATGTTAAGTTCAGCTTTTTTTGGTTATATTTAGTATTCTCAATAGTAAAATCGCTTTATTGATAACCCAAGCCTGTTTTCTCTCTTCAGTCTTTACTATAGGCGCTTATACTATCAACTCAAGCTTGCCTTCACTCTTCAGTCTTTACTATAGGCGCTTATAGCAGCTACTCAAGCTTGCCTTCTCTCTTCAGTCTTTACTATAGGCGCTTATAGCAGCTACTCAAGCTTGCCTTCTCTCTTCAGTCTTTACTATAGGCGCTTATAGCAGCTACTCAAGCTTGCCTTCTCTCTTCAGTCTTTACTATATGCGCTTATAGCAGCCACTCAGGTCTGACTTCCTTTTTCAGTCTCTATTATAGACCACTGAAGTGACTAATCGCATATTATTTTCTCAAGATTATCGAAAGAGTCTTATTTGATTCTAAATTATCTTACCAACCATAGAAGCTGGTTTGAGTTATAGTGTTCATGATTTATTCTTCAGTCTCACACAGGTTTTACTCATCAAAAAAAGACCTCACGTTTAAATGAGGCCTTCTAAATTCACGCTTATTTTTTTATGACCAATTGAATCGCTTTTTGAATATTTTCTGCCTGTTCATCTGGATTCGTCGATGGGTTCTCAAGACATTGCTTCAAGTTTTCCGCAACGATCAATCCCATGATACGGTCAACGCTTGACCGAACAGCTGATAATTGTGTGACAAGATCTGAACATTCTTTTTCCTCTTCCAACATCCGTTGAATACCTCTGATCTGACCTTCAGTTCGTTTCAAGCGATTAAGAATGCTTTTGTCACATTTCACCATATTATTCGATGTCTCCTCTCCAAGCTGACATGCCGCCCATAATGTTAACAACAGTATACCCGTTATTGCCTAAAAAGTCACACGCAACTGAAGAACGTGCTCCAGATAAACAAACGACATATTGTTCTTTATCTTTCTCGATTTTATCTAGGTGTTGAGCAAATTCACTTAAAGGGATATTGATTGCACCAGGAATATGTCCTGATGAAAATTCACCCGCTTCTCTTACGTCGATGACATTTACTTTTTCTTTTTTTTGTTTTTGTCCAAATTCGTCCATACTAATTGAGTTAAACAATTTCAATTTCCTCCAATTTTAAAATTTCTATTTCTTCAGGTTTCACTGTTTGATAAAGCGCAAACGCACCATCCAAGTTTTTTACATTATAGCCTAATTGTTTGAGCATTCGTTCGCCGATGTAACTTCTTTGACCACTACGGCAACTGATTACGTACGCTTGATTTTTATCCAGTTCATTCACGCGATCACGTAGATCATTGAGTGGTATATTGATGGAATTAGGGAAGCGACCTGACGTTTCTAGTTCTGCTTCGCTGCGCACGTCTAAAAGAACGGCGCCGTTTTCTATTTCCTCGTTCAATTCGTGCCATTGTACTGACTCGCTCATGCCTTCCATAACATTAAGTGCAGCATAACCAATCATGTTGACTGGGTCTTTTGCTGAACCAAACGGAGGTGCATAAGTGAATTCCAGTTCTGGTAAATCATGCACGGTCAAGCCAGCTTTAATAGCTGTTGAAATAATATCGATGCGTTTATCTACACCTTTACTACCGACGCCTTGTGCGCCATAAATGGTTCCGTCTTTAGGATTGAAGACAAGTTTCAATGTGATATCTGTTGCGCCAGGATAATAACTAGCATGACTACTGCTCAGCGTGTGCACAGAAGCAACATCTAAACCTGCCATTTTGGCCATACGCTCATTTAAGCCAGCTGAAGCAGCTGCAAGTCCGAATACACGAACGATGGCTGTCCCGATACTGCCCTTATTTTTACGTTTCATTCCGGCAATTACATCTGCCACTTGACGTCCTTGACGGTTTGCAGGTGAAGCAAGTGAGATCAAAGCGTCGCTGCCCGTTATTTGGTTTTTAACGACAATAGCATCTCCGACGGCATAAACATCAGAAAGACTTGTCTCATAATTTTCATCCACTAAAATACCGCCGCGGAAACCGAGCTCGATACCCGCTGATTGTGCCAGTCTGTTTTCAGGTTGAACCCCGATAGACATCACTGTCATATCCGTGGTTAATTCACTACCGTCTTCCAAGACAACGATTCTGCCTTCTTCTTTGAAAGCGACCGCTGATTGTGATGTAATGACTTTGACTCCGTTTTCGCGTAATTCATTTTGCACAAAGGCTGCCATTTCCTCATCTAATGGCGGTAAGACATGAGGAGCTTTTTCAACGATGGTGACGTTGATCCCTCTGTGTTTCAAGTTCTCAGCCATTTCGATACCGATAAATCCGGCACCCACAACAACGGCCTCTTTAGGATCTGTTCCATCAATACGTTCCATGATTTGATCCAGGTCTGGCACATTTCTCAACGTATAAACATTGTCGCATTCACTTAAGCCACTGATTTCAGGAACAAACGGTCTTGCACCGGGCGATAAGATCAACTTATCGTAACTCTCAGTTGACACTTCACCATTGTGTTTAACTGAAACTGTTTTGTCTTCTGAATTGATGGCTAAAACTTCAGTATGTGGTCTCACGTCTAAACGGAAACGATCATACAGTGTTTCAGGAGTTTGCACTAACAATTTATCACGGTCTGCGATTTCACCTGACACATAATAAGGTAAGCCACAGTTTGCGAAAGAGACATATGGCCCTTTTTCAAAGATAATGATTTCTGCATTTTCATCTAAACGGCGTAAACGTGTTGCAGCTGACATACCGCCAGCAACACCACCGATAATAACTACTTTACTCAATTAAATTTTTCCTCCTCTGACTGTTCCATTCCATTGATTCATACCGCCACGCACATTCACTACATCAAAACCTTTTTTCTGTAGCGCTGTCGCCGCGCGTTTACTTCTCATGCCTGACTGACAAATAAGGTAAAGTTTTTCATCCGTCTTGCCTTTATATTGCTCTATTTTATTTAAGGGAAAATTTTTCGATCCCGGAATATGCCCTTGGCGGTATTCGCCCGGCATACGCACATCTAATATCATTGGTTTGTTGGTTAATTCTGATTCTAATTGGTTTGTAGTCGCACTTGGTACACGATTAAATAATCCAAACATGCTTATCGCCTCAACTTTTCTTTATATTAAATACCCTACCAGGTATACTAGACCTTATAAAATAGGATGTCAAGCACTAGAAATATAAATCTTCGTATTTTTTTCATCTTTTTTGGTTATAATAGTTAGATAGAGACAAAGGAGACGTTGTTATGAGAAAAGGAACGAAATGGGGATTACTTGGCGCGTTAGGAATAACGACCAGTTTTTTCACTTATGTAAGTACCTATTTTTACAAAACTGCCGTGGGCATCAGTAAAAAAGAATTTGTAGAGGAATACAGCATGGAAGAAATTTACCCTGATGATCCTTGGGAAAATGAAAAAAGATGGTATCAGACTGTAGAAAAGGATATTTTGTTTCAACGTGCTACAGACGGTCTGCTGCTTTCCGGACTATTTATACCTGCAAAAGAAGAGTCCAAGAAACTCGTCATTATTGCCCACGGGTATAGTAGCAGCAACCTAGATATGGCACCTTGGGCGAAACTTTTTTATGATCTGGGATTCAATCTTTTACTTCCTGATGCCAGAGGTCACGGCGAGAGTGAAGGCAATTATATCGGATTCGGATGGCACGAAAGAAAAGATTACGTGTTGTGGATCGAGCAGATGATTGAAAAATTGGGCGATGATCTTGAAGTCGTTCTTTACGGACTCAGCATGGGTGGAGCCACTGTCATGAATGTTAGTGGTGAAGCTATTCCCCTCAATGTCAAAGCGATCGTGGAGGACTGCGGCTACAGTTCCGTATCCAAGGAAATGGCGCATCAACTGAAAACTATGTATAAACTACCGCAGTACCCGATCATCCCGCTGACCAGTTTTATTACAAAAATGAAAGCAGGCTTTTGGTTCGGCGAAGCTAATCCAGAAAAACAGGTTCAAAAGAGTCAGACGCCTCTCTTGTTCATCCACGGTGACGAAGATACTTTTGTTCCCACTTACATGGCTTATGATGTTTATCACGCTACCAACGGTCCTAAAGAGCTCTACATCGTTCCTGGAGCTGCGCATGCGTATAGCTATATTACAGATAAGGATGAATACCGCCTCCGCATCAAGCGTTTCTTATCGCGACATCTCTCCAACATAAATCAAGCAGAAAAAGGCTAGGATACTTAAATCCCAGCCTTTTTTCATTCTATATATACTTTAATCTTTTGCTTTGGGCCAATCATGGTTGTCCGAATTCACTGCGCCAAGAAGTTGCATTCGCCGCTTGCTTATGACATCTAACTCCCGCTGAAAAACATCTTCTGATACAAAGGGAATTCCACTATCATCTAAGCGTTTGATACTCGGACGATTCGGTTCTTTTTCTGAAGAATGTATAAACACTGAAGTCAGCGTATCAAGATAAGTTTCGATACTGGAACGGGTGGCTTGTACTAAGATAACATTAACGGCTCCTTTATCTTTTAAACCAAAATGCAGGAGTGATAAGAGATCATCGAGAACAGCAACACCGACAGCCGAGGCTTCTTCCGGATTTCTACTGTGATAGTAATGCAGCAACTGAAACATGCAAAAAATGCCCTGTATTCGTTTAAGCAAAAATCAAAAGAATAATGACAAGAAAAAAACACTGTATTATCTCGAACGAAACGAGATAATACAGTGTTTTTTTACTCTACAAGTGTTAGATAACGATACAAACTATTTTCGATGGGATTATCTAGTTTTAGGAGCATCTCCACCACGTTTTTCTTTTTACCCTCTCGTGTCGCTTTTTTCAACTCATTAATCGTTTCCTGAACAGGATTAACTTCACCTAAATAATAGAAGTCACTCCCTTCATCATCCGATTTTTTTGCAAACAGACGGAAAGTCCAGCTCTTTGGGTTCTTCAGCTTTTCAACTTCAGGTGACTTTAATGTTCGCGGCGACTTCGTGAACCATTTTAGTGTCGTCGAGTCTAGGAGCTCATCCTCATAAGCCATCAGGGCTCCGGCAAAGTTTTCTCCTTTTTCAAGCGTGACAAAAATAATAAATTCGCCGTTTTTCGCTGTATATCCGCCAATGTTCTGATCAACCATCTGTTCTTCCCAGTTGAGAAGTCTCAGTACATCTTTTCTCCTGTATTTTTCATACAATGTTAACTGTGTATTTGGCTGGTAGGCTGTCGCATTCAATAACCCTGTACCAATAATATCTATGAATAACTTCTCAAAATAACCATTAATTAACGCCGCTCTCATTCCTTTTGACAGTTTGATCTTGTTTTTTTCTATCGAGATAAGTGGGTAGTCTCCATACGTTTTACGGGTCATGCCGGTAAAAAAATTTAAATTCAACGTATTTAGCACAGACTGAATCGTCTTATTATTGCTGATAACACTTAGATTTTCATACCACTTTGTCAACTCTTCAATCGATACTGCTTTTTTTACATCATTTTTCTGATCATCAATTAATCTTTGTAGCAACATTAATTCGTGTTTTCTCATTCCGGGGAGGAGTTCGCGAGACGCAATCATTAAATACATTTGTTCCTCTTCCGTTAGGATTTCTTTATTTTCTTTCATACTTAACAAAAAATCATAATAACTTCTCTTTTTATTTGCAAGCAAGACTGGATCTAGCATTTCTTGTTCTTTAAAGTCTTTAAGGTAAGGGACGCGACCCAAGCGATTGTAAAGCAGCTGAAATGCTTTTCTCAGTTCAGCCATCGAATCCATTGAAGTCTTATTAATCGACTCGAAAATTTTCTTTTTAGCTATCTCTTCAAAATTGATTGAAGATACCCCAGAAATAAAATCGGTATCATACGTATCTTTTCTGACTTTATTTTTATTCCTTGATACATCTCCAGAAAGAGCCATTGGAATGAGGTAATTGTTTTTATAGTTTCCTATGAAATCAATCACTGTGACATATTTTTTAGACGTGTCTTTACGCAGTCCACGACCAAGTTGTTGAATAAAAATAATACTGGACTGAGTGTTTCTAAGCATTACAACTTGATTAATCTTTGGTATATCAATACCCTCATTAAAAATATCAACCGTAAAAATATAATTGATTTCTCCACGTTCTAAACGCTTTACTACTTCTTCCCTTTTCGCTAAAGAATCTTCTCCAGACAAATAAGCGCTCGCTATCCCCCTGGCCTCAAATTCTATAGAAAGAGCTTTCGCTTCTCTCTTACGGCTACAGAAAATCAGTCCTTTGGGTATATTACCTGAACAACCATAATAACTCAATTTGTTTAAAAGATAGTTCACGCGCTCTTCTTCTATTAATTGTGAAAACTCTGTTTCATCTGAAATCAGTTCACCATTTTTTTCATAATCAATCACACCATAGTAATGAAACGGACACAGCATATCTTCTTCTAAAGCTTCCTGTAAGCGAATTTCATAAGCGATATTGTAATCAAACAGTTCAAAAATATTAAAGCCGTCTGTTCGCTCCGGAGTTGCCGTCATACCCAAAAGAAATTCTGGAGAAAAGTAATCGATAACTTTATGATAAGAAATGGCGCCAGCTTTATGTACTTCGTCAATCAGAATGTAATCAAAGTGATCCTGACAAAAACTGCTATAGATAGCTTCCTTTGAAATTGTCTGGATCGTTGCAAACAAGTATTTAGCCTCCAAGTCTTTGTGTGAACCTGAAAGAATCCCATAATCTGAAGGCTTACCACCTAGAATCTTTTTGTAATCTTCTTTGGCTTGATTTAAAATCTGTTCCCGGTGAACGATAAACAGAACACGATTTGGAGAAAACTGATCGACATCAAACGCAGAGAGAAACGTTTTCCCTGTGCCTGTGGCCGAAATAACAAGCCCTTTTTTGGCTCCGCGTGCTCTGAGGCCACGTAGATTTCTTAAAGCATCTCGCTGCATCAAATTCGGTTCAATAATAACAGGATAATCTTCATCCACCACTGATCGCTTAAACTCTATCTGCGGATTGTAATTAAGCGTGTAGTTTTCTACCCAACTTCGTGTCAGTATTTTTGATTCATGCCATTCGTTTTCCATATGATCCTGAATATCTTGAATCATCTGCCCGTGATCATACGATGTTAATTTCACATTCCACTCGTAATTTACTTTCAAGGCACTCATCGTCAGATTCGAACTGCCCACTATAAATGAATGGTTTTTATGATGGGTAAACAAGTAACCTTTCGAGTGAAAGCCTGTTTTCCCTGAAATTCTGACTTCTACATTGGGGATATTCAGTAGGTCAGTGAAAACTTCCGGTTTATTAAAAGCGAGATAAACAGACGTTAAAATGCGTCCTTTGACACCTTTTTTATGTAAATCAGCTAACTGCGCTTTTAGAGCAGCTAAACCGTCCTGCGTAATAAATGCGACCGAGAAGAAAAAATCTGTGCAACTATTTAATTCGTCATGCAAAGCATTAAGCATGAATTCTTTTTTCGATACATCATTAATAATTAATTTTGGATCATAATGAGAGCCTTGAATACGATGATCGATAAAGGCTTTTTTTAATGAGCGCTCCAGCATGTCCGCCATATCTATACCTGTTCTTTCATTAGTTTTTCTACAATCGGAATATCCGCCGGCGCCCATTTTAAAGACATTAACTCTTTGGATTTTAACCACTTAATAGCTTGGTGCTCATATAATGAAGGGGTGCCTTCTATTAATGTACAAAGATAGGTGGCTAAATGAACGCGGCCAAAATCATAAGTATAGCAGGCTTTTTCAAACAACTGATCACTCACTTGAATATCCAGTTCCAGTTCTTCTTTTATTTCACGCTTCAAAGCTTCTTGATGTGTTTCTCCGGCTTCTATTTTCCCACCAGGAAATTCCCACAATTCAGAGAGCGTCATCGATTGACTCCTTTGGGCACATAGTAGTTTTCCGTTTGATCGGATAATCGCTCCGACCACAAAAATATTTTTCATCTCATGCACTTCCTCACTCGTTGCATGCTAGTCTGTTCACACATGCATACGTTTTTCTAGTTCGCTGATGACAGCTTGACGGTGGCGGTAAAAGACGGCAATGGACATCACAAGACTGAAAACTACAGACAATAAACTTGGTAATGCAACAACCACCCAGTTCATTAGTAAAAACACAGCCGGGATCAATCCCAGTATAGCGGCTAGCTGCAGATATAAAACATAATCTTCCGCTTTTAAATTGACAACCTGGATGGAGATAAACATAGCCAGCAAAGCCGATATACATAAGATAGGAATAACAAATGTGAGTGACCACCCCAACCATCCGTTAATATAATCAAAGTATAAACTTAATAGCGAAAACAGAACCAATATATACACTATTCCCTTGACTATGTTTCGTCGTTTTCGAACAATGACATGCATCATTACCCACATGATCATTATGCCAAACAAGACATACTCTAAATTGAAAAATTGAAAGCGCCAGATAAAGTGCGCAACAAAATAGAGAAGAATCATTAAGAATGAACTCAAACTAAGATGCTGTTTTATTTTTTTACGGTTGAACTGCAAAGGGATTTCCGGAAAATCGGACTCTTCGATTATCTCGCTGTCACTTTTTTTTAATGAAGTCTGACAGAGCGGACATTTTTCCCAGTCCCCTTTTACATCAGCTCGACATTTTGGGCAATGCTTCATCTTATTCCATCTCCTCTCGGGACACTCGGTTGACATCCATTATGACAGGGATTTCTCTTTCACTAAGCAATCGTACAAATTCACGGTGTATATCTGTTTCTACAAAAGGACTCGTAAAACTGATCGTGAGTGTCTCTTGGTAACTCATCAAACAAAATTGAGGACGAATCGCCGCTGTGTAAAAAAAGGTTTGCTTAACGTAGTTTTCCATCCCTTCAGGCAACTTTACCCGACCGAGATTAGACATCGCCACCGTTGTTTTTTTGTTGATAATATAATTGACGAGCTTTAAAACACCATCTTTGATCGGTCGAAAAGCAATCCGTGTCAGAGGATTAAACTCGAATGAAATGAATCGTTTCAATCTCTTTTCCAACGCCTCTTTTTGCAGTCGTGATTTAAACTGTTGCGCTAAAGTTGCATAAAGCTCATCTAAATAATTATCTTTGTCAGGCTTAAATGTATACGAAACAATGGTGGTGCTGAAAAAGTTCCGTACGGAAACTGACGGAAAGAACTGTCTCAGATTAATGGGTATCGACGTGGTGATCGTCACATCTTTCGACTTGTCTTCTTTCGCAAGATAAACAGCCAGCATATACAGGGCGGTCACATAAATTGTTAAAGAAACCTTTTTGTTACGTGCTAAAGTGAGCATCTCTTTTAATGGCAGACTCATTTCAATGACACGCTGGCGATGATCCGCTGTTTTTTCACCCTTAACATGATAAACAGACATCGTTTTGGGTGTTTGTTCTAAAGGCTTATTATCATCTGCCAATTCTTTTTCCTGATACTTTTTCAGCGGATCTGTACTTGCCTCAATGGTTGCATACTTTTTCTTTTTACTGAAATACCGTTTGAAACTGTCTTCCAAATCAGCTTTCTCTCTCTGCTCTGGCTTGTCTATAGATTCCAACACTTTCGCTTGACGCAACCTCACGTATTCTGTCAATAAGTCTTCAAAGAACCATAAAGCACCCGTTCCGTCAGTTAAGGCATGAAAGACTTCCAGATGAATACGGTCTTTATAATAGAGCACTCGAAAAAGAAATTCACGTTTATCATAATGATAGATCGGAGAACACGGCGGACTCGTTTCCGGTTGTACTTTAGGCGTTCCTACACGTTCTTCCAGGTAATACCAAAAAATCCCCCGTCTCAAAACATTATGAAAAAGCGGATAAGTTTTATAAGTCTCCTGTAAAGCTGATTGTAATAGAACCGGATCAATGACTTCTGTCATTTCTGCAGATAAACGGAATACTTTCGTATCTGTTTCGCTACGTGCAGCCAGAAAAATATTAGAGGCGTTATCTAATTTTACCCATCTTTTCTTCTCCACAGCTGCTCCTCCTTAATCATTTAAAAACGTCTGAATTTCCTTTAGCGCTTCTTCCATCGGTTCAGTGAAAGCTGGATAATTGATGAACCCATGGACACTATTTAAAACACGGTGCACCTTGACCTTGTTACCGGCTTCCTCTAATGCTTTCCCGTACGCTTCACCTTCGTCACGCAGTGGATCATACTCGGCCGTAATGACTAATGTTTCTGGCTGATTACTCAAATCTTCGGACATCAAAGGCGAGATCAACGGACTTTTCCGTGTAGATAAATCAGGCGCATACAATTCCATGAAGCTTTGAATTTTTTTGATGGTCATCCCGTAATTATACCCGTTGGTCTTGATGGATTTAAAAGGAGAATTTTCACTATGATCCCAGTAAGTGACAGGGTAGATCAACACCTGTTTTTTAGGCATCCATTTTTTGCGATCCCTTAGCAACAAAGAGACAATGGCAGCTAAGTTCCCACCAGCGGAGTCGCCCATAATGATCCAATCTTCTTCTTCTTCCTCTTCTAATGGTGTGAGTAAGATTTCTGCTACTTGGTAAACGTCATTCAACCCTGCTGGATAAGGGTACTCAGGCGCTAAACGGTAATCGACTGAATAAACAACACGACCCAGATAATCCGCGATATTGATACAGGCACGTGTGTACGTGTCGATGTCTCCAATTACCCAACCCCCGCCATGGATAAATAAGACAGGTTCAGGATGCATCTTTTTCTTGGGATAAAAAATACGAACCGGAATTTCATGATTGCTGTTTGCCGAATAAATCTTGTCATCAAGCGATCGAAAGCGTGCAGTCGGCGCACTTGATAAGAGCTTCTGCACTTTTCTGACCCACTGATAGTCTTCCTGCATGTCGATGCGTGGTGAAGACGCTAATCGTAATAGAAATTTAAATACTGGATTCATCATTTTCCCTCATTATCATGATACTCATTTTATACGTAAAACTCGGTTAGAGGGTTACGTTTATTTATAGTTGCTTATTTTACCTGTTTTTCCAAACAAAATAAAAAGTTTTTTTCTTGAAGATAAGATGTAAAGAAACAAATAGGATGACAGATACGCTGACCAGTTAACTATTCTGAGTCATGAAAACCAAGAAGAGCAGACCGTCCAGCATATTTGTCAGTACGGTTAAACTAAAGATCAAAGCGGGATGACGTGACGATCGGTGCATATGCTCCGCACAAAAGAATCCATTATTAAGGATAACGCATTTAATATATTCTATATATCTTACTCCTTAAATATTCAATCTATTTATATGAAGTATACCAAAAATGACTACCTATATTCTTAATAGATTTTAATGGTAAGTCTTAAAATTGATTGGAAAAGCGAACGTGTTAAAATTAAGCGTAAGAACTTCCTGAATTTTGTTATGTAAAATAAGAGTAAACCTATTTGTCAGAAGAGAAGGGTAGTCTGTCAGATAATGAGATGCTATAAAAAGGAGTTAGAGACCATGTTGAATCTTAATCGTCGAGCAAAAACTATGGAAACAGCCACATTTGGTATGGGCTGTTTCTGGGGACCAGAGAGCCAATTCGGACAATATCCCGGTGTGATACATACCCGCACCGGTTTCACGGGAGGAACTACGGCTGAACCCACTTATAGAAACATCGGAGATCACACCGAAGCTATCCAGATCGATTTCGATTCTTCTCTTCTTTCTTATGAAGATATTCTACAGATTTACTGGGACAGTCATGATGCGGTAAAGGACCGCAGTTTTAAAGGACGACAGTATCTTTCGCTGTTGATCGTGCATTCCACTAATCAGCGGGAAACGGTTGAGCTGATAAAAATCGAGTGGGAGAAGCGACATGGAAAAACTATCGGCACAGAAATCCAATATGACCGGCCGTTTTACCCAGCGGAAAATCGACATCAAAAATATTTCCTTAAGCGATTCCCTAAAGCCATGGAATCTATCCTTCCTTTATTTTCCGACCATCAGCATTTCACAGATTCCACCATAGCAGCCCGTTTAAACGGATTTGTCCGGGAAAACGGACGTTTAAATGATATCAAAGATGAGATTTCTGATTGGCAGCTCACTGACGAAGAAGAGAACGTTCTCCAGAACATGCTTCAAAAAATACGCTGGTAAGCCTCATTTTCCTTTAGCTGTCTATCAATTTTTTTCAAAAAAGCTCCCAATAAAGAAGCGTAGAAATTTTATTATTTCTACGCTTCTTTATTGGGAGCATATCCTGATCCGTATCTGCATTAATATTTATTACTGCCTAATTGAACCATCCTTTTTTCCTGAACCAGTAAAAAAGTGAAAGACCGATTATGAGCATGACTCCCAGTACAATATAGTAGGCATATTTCCATTCCAGTTCGGGCATATTGACAAAGTTCATTCCGTAAATGCCGGAGATCAATGTCAGTGGTATGAAGATAGACGTGATGATAGTCAAAATTTTCATGACTTCATTGGACTGATGAGACGTCATGGAAAGATAATTATCACGAATATCCGTTGTAAATTCCCTGTTTGAACTGACCAGTTCCGATACCTTAAGTAAATGATCATAAATATCGGAAAAATATTCCCGTCTGTTCTTTACTTCCGTTAAGTGCTGAGAATTCAGCATCCGGTAAAGCAGATCCCTCATCGGATTGACTGTCTGACGGATATGCAACAGCATATGCCGCACGTCAAAAAGTTCATCCATCAGTTCGTCCATCGATCGTTTCTCCCGGTTGTCTTCAATCACATCCAATTTATTTTCAATGTGATATATAAGTGGAAAGCAAGTATCAACCAGTTTGTCCAATGTTTGATAAAAGACATAATATGGGTCCCATTCTTCTGCAGCGGCTTGAGTTGTGATTCGGCTCCAAACTTGATCCACTTCTTTAGAAGTTTCAAAGTGAAAGGTTACGATAAAATTCTTTCCGACAAAGAAATCCAGTTCTTCTTTTATCACTTCTACACCCTCCCTTTTGACTGTTTGAGTGATATAGAAATCGTATCCCTCATAATAATCCAGTTTGGGTCGCTGAAGCAGTATCCCGCAGTCTTCAATAGCTAGTGGATGAAAATGAAAAACGTAATCCAAAAGACGAAATTCATCTGCCGTTGGGTTGCTGAAATCTACCCAATACCATTTATATTTCTTTAAGTTCTCCTCGTCCACTCGCACACCTGTTTCCATCGTGTCATCCGGGAGTACGCCTATTACATTGATCATGACTAAAACATCCTTTGTAAATTCAATTGATACTTCATTATACGATAATACAGGCGACTATTCTAACATTCAAATTAAACCGTTCGTTTCGAGTCTTTTCTGTCAATTTTCACATAGTCGTTTGTTGATTGATTTGGGTAGAAATCGATTTACTTGACCATACAATTACTGAGATGTCCCCGTATAAAAAAACAGCGCTCCAATGAAGGAACACCGTTTTTACTATCCTCTATTTCATTCATTTGTTTCAGGAGCAAACATAAACTGTGCACCGTTTTTCAAAAGCAAGTGATACTTTTCTAAGATTCTTCCAATAACTTCTACCCGTTCATCTTCAGGATAACCTGATTTAGTCACCTGCATCTCACCCGAGCAGCGTTTATAGCGCTCATTATCCATTGTGGCAGATCCTTTAAGTCGCTCTAGTATATTACGCGGTTCGATATGTTTACCGGCTTGAGCAGGCTCTCTAGACTCCTGAAGGCGAACCAACTCATCTTTTAAATAGGTTAAAAGTTATACATGTAATAGTCTTTTGACGATTTCGAGACTTTAACTAGCATGAACTCCGATGGTTAATTCTAATGAGGCTTTTCATCTCTATCTTTCTAGTTGATATTTATTTTTCGTACAATTCAAATTTTTGCCAAGGCTGCATCATATCTAATAAGAAGAGTTCCTCTTCATCTATTCGTCCTATGACATTGGTTTTCCCTGAATTTTCCATGTCTTTTAAGGCTATTTGGAGTTCTCCGGCATAATGAGCATATAAACTGCTATCAACCAAGATATCACCACGTTTGATATCTTTTGGATTAAAGACTTTAAACTCATGCCCTTTATACTTCACTCTGCTTTGAGTTGAACGAATAAGATAAGGGGAAACATCCCCGCGATTAAAATGGAATTCTTCGAGTGCAATTTTTCTTTCTAAGTCGGGTATATCTTTATTTAGTTGTACTTTCATTCTTAGTAGTTCAGGGTTCACTTCTGCAAGTCTTTTCAATTCTTCTTCAGATGCAAAAGCGTTAGCAATTATAACATCATCTATTAATTCTGTAGCAAATAAATGTTTTGCCTGGACATCAATCGGTAGCTCGCGGTGGGCCTCTAGTGTACATAACCCTTCATCTACTGGCCAGGGACCGATTTCAGCACTCTCCGAATTTACAAAAGCAGCTGTTTTTAACCCAAGACTTTTGAATTGTTTCGATGTTTTCATGAAATGCTCAAGTGAGAGTCCAGAATATCTGTGTGGATAAAAGTTATGGCAACCAATGATATTCTCCATATTTGGTTTGTACTGCATTACATTATCAATATATCTAGCTCCTGTACTCATGTTTACTTCAATTTTCAAATCATGCGGGTTAAAGGTCATTAACGATTCTTCATTGCCAGAATAACTCATGTCTAAACGAATACCTGCAGCACCTGTCTCATTAAAAAAGGACAAGTCTTTGTAGGATATGTTTAGTTCATCAAACACTCTAGGACTGACATCTAAGATAGTTTCCATTCCTAATTTGTTACCATATTCGATTATGTCTTTAAATTCTTTGATTATCTCTTCTTTACTTTTTTTAACTGACAACAAACAAGTAAAAATGCGCTTGAAGCCATACTTGCTTGCGAGATCCATATAGCGAATATTTTCTTCATAGCTTGTGTGTTCCGGATAAATGGATATACCTAATCTTTTCATAAAATATAATCTCCTTTAAAAATTAATTTGGATATGTTATAGACCCCAGAATCACTTCTTTGTGAGCACCTGTCACATTAGGGATATTGCCTGGTCTCTGATGAATTGTCTGGTTGCCTAGAACTACGAATGCAATAGCTTCTTTTGCATCTGATGAATACCCTATTTCATCTTGCGTTAAAACTTCAATTTTTGTATCAGATAGATTTTGTTTAATACATTTAAGTAAGGTTAAGTTGTATGTTCCTCCGCCACCAACAATTAAGCGGTCAACATTTTTGTTTGATTGAATGATTTCTTTCACGTGTTTAGCAATAGACGATGCCGTAAATACAGTCATTGTCTTTATGATATCTTCAGGTTTTTCTTCACTATATTTTTTTATAAGTGACAGTGTATATTCTTTTCCAAATTCATCTCTACCTGTAGATTTAGGTGGTTTTTTACTTATGAACCAATGACTCATCAATTCATCAAGTAAAGGTTTAACTAGCTTCCCTTCACTTGCTATCTTGCCTTGATTATCATAATCTTTGTTATAGAAATAATTGACTGCTTCGTTGATCATCATATTACCTGGTCCAGTGTCGAAACCACTCATATTATTTTGATTGCCATCGTTAGGCAAATAAGTCATATTACTTATTCCACCTATATTCAACAAAATTTTGTCATACCCATCTTGATACAAGATAAGCTCACTCTTAGGCACTAATGGAGCACCTTCTCCAAATGCCGCCATATCCTTTGCCCTAAAGTTTGATATGACTTTTGCTCCTGTTTCATATGCAATAATTGAGGGTTCTCCAAGCTGCATAGTAGATCGCCTAATGTTTTTATTGCCTGTTGCCTCGTGAAAAACAGTTTGGCCATGGGACGCTATAAAGTATAAATTACCAGTATCAACATTATTTTTTTCGCAAATGTTTTTTACTGCCTTTGCATACTCATAACCCAATGCTACATTTAATTCAGAAATATCAGATAATAATACTTTAACTCCACTCACTATTTTTTCTATTTTATTTAAACTTTCTTTTTCATAGTCATATGTCTCAAAATCAACGACATCAATAATAGTTTTCAAATCATAACCATAAACTCTGCATAATACAGTGTCTATTCCGTCTAAAGACGTTCCTGACATTAACCCTACAGCATACCGACTTTTCTCTTTAATACTGTTATTAATCATCGCTACAGCTGCTGCTGAAGGATTGCCGGAAGGGATATACTTCAGATAACTATGATCTGAGTTGATTTTTAGTAATAGTAACTCTAACACAAATGAGTCGGGGCTTAAGACGCCACCCATAGCAGAGAATTCTGTCATCTTTTCAAGACCTAATTTTTTGGATATCAATTTAATTTTACTATAGAGTATGTCAACTACCTCATTGATTATTGATACTACAAACGGGTCACCCTTTTTTGCTTTTTCAACTATTAGAGGAGCAAATTTCGCAATCTCGCTTTTTTCATTTGCATAGATGTACCTCTTCAATCCCTCAAAATCGTCGCAACCAATAGCCGTTATTAATTCAGTAATTACTTCTGCTTGTGTATTTTTTTCTTCAAATAAATCGATAGCATGCTTAATTGTTCGTATGACAATATCATAGCCGCTACCTTCATCCCCTAGCAAATGACCCCATCCACCAAGTTTAACCGTTTGCTCATCATATGAACCAAACATTACTACACCAGTTCCTGCAATGACTAAGATACCATTATTTTTTTTGAATGTGCTTTTAAATGCCATCATGTAATCAGATTCTATTATAATAGGAACATTGTATTTCTTATTAAACAATGAAATAAATTCTTCCTTTTTATCATTAGGTAGACCTGCTATACCCATAGCGATACCTTTAAGATTATGTTCCTTTTCAATCTTTAAAATATCATCGATACTCTTGTATATATTATTCAAAGCATCAGTCTGATTAACACTAATATTCCCAGGACCATTTTTTACTTCGCTTAAACTATTTTCTTTATCATCATATGAAGATGCGGAGGTTTTTGTTCCTCCCGCATCTACCCCTATATAATAATTCATTTAGATCTTCCTCACTTAAGCTCTCAATTACGAAGATTTTCGGCCAAATCCAGTTTTTATTTTTCCGCTCTCTAGCATTTCTTTAGATGTTTCGAAAAAATAAATGTTTGTCCAGATAAATACTACAATTAATATTACCCAAATTAAATTAGGTAGATTTGGAAAAGCTACCAAAGGAACAATTAATACGAACGGCCCAAGAAAACCTGCAAACCATCTATTCGGTTGATATTTAGTTCTGAATTTTTTCACTACCCAAATCCCACTTAAAAAAACTATTAATAATGAGACAGTAAATAAAATGTATTCCATAATTATTACTCCTTTACTTCAATAACTTTTCAAAAATAGGTAACATTCGTTTGACCATTTGATGTTCTGCTATTGCTGTCATCATGTGATCCTGTGCATGAATCATTAATAAACCACCATCAATTTTTTCACCTTGTATCTCACTTTGAATCAATTTAGTTTGTACGTTATGAGCAGTGTTCATTGTTTTTTCCGCTTCTTCAATCAACTTATAAGCTTCATCAATTTTTCCATCATTAATATTATCTAGTGCTTGATATGTTAAATCACGAGATTCTCCTGCACTAGCAATTATTTCAAAAATCAGCTGTTCCATATCCATTTCAAAACATCTCCTAAATATAAGTTTTTAAAAAAATAAGAGGTTGAAAAATTTCAACCTCTTGTTTTTTATGCATTTACTGTTTCGCCATCAATTACTTCTTGATTATCTGTTGATTCTGCATTTTCTTCTTCAATCATTTTCTTTTCATAAACTTTAAAGAACGGATAGTAAATTGCCATTGCAACCAGAATATTGAGTAAGACTAGTATAACTGCAGCAATACTTCCACCCGTTGCCATCCAAGCACCTATTGGAGCTGGAAGAGTCCACGGGGCCATAATTGTAAATCCGCTAACTAACCCAAGGTTTACTGCAAAATATGAGATTGAAGTAGTCACAACTGGAGCTATAATAAATGGGATTGCTAAGATTGGATTCATAACAATTGGTGCCCCAAAAATCATTGGTTCATTAATGTTAAATAGTCCCGGAATAATACTGAATTTACCTACCTGTTTAAGATATACCGATTTAGACATTACGAATAAAATCGCTAGAGCTAATGTTGCACCTGCTCCTCCTACCCATACAAACCACTGATAAAATGGTTCTGGTGCGATATAAGGAAGCCCGCCTTCTCCAAAGGCCATACTTCCACCATCTGCGACAGCTTCAATGTTAGCATCTAACATAACCAACCAAGCAGGTCGCATAACAGATCCAATTACTGACATACCATGAATACCGGCTGCCCATAATATTGTAACAAGCAATACTGGTAACATGACTCCAAAATAATTATTCCCTGAAATTTCAATTAATGGTGAGAATATAGTCATTAATAACTCGTTGATATCAAATCCAAGTAAAACTCGAATAATCCAAGCAAGTGTGATAACCACAGCTGCAGGGAATAAAGCTTCAAAGGAACGTGCAACTGAATCTGGAACTTGTTCTGGCATTGTTATAGTAAAGTTTCTTTCTTGCATAAATCTTAAAATCTCAACAGCAACTATCATTGAAAGAATAGCTGTAAACATTCCTGCTCCACCTAAATTCGCCATAGGTAAAACCCAACCTATCGGTTCTGCTCCTACAATTCCTGCTTCGGTTGCTTCTGTAATAAAACCATCTACATTTAATGGAATATTCATCATCAGGAATGTTACTAATGATAAGACCCCTCCAGATAAACCATCAAGTTTATAGGACCTGGCTAGACTGTATCCCATTCCGTATGCGGCATATACACTTAACATACCAACAGTAACTCTGAATGGAATCAAGATCTCACCTATATAAGGGTTTACTAATTCCTGTAAAAATTCAACCGGTGGTTGAGCTATAATAATAAAGAATGATCCCACTATAATTAATGGTAATGTAGATATAACTCCGTCACGTACCGCTTTCAAATGTCTTTGTTCTGCAAGTCTTGCCATTGGAGGCATAAATTTTTCTTCTAACCACATTAAAAATTTCTCCATCATACTTATCCAATCCTTCCGTTTTTTATTTAGCTCCTGCTTTAATTTGTTTCATTAAACCGGGTGCGCCAATCGGAGTATATCCTCTAGGCGGAATTAATTCACAAGGTACATTAGCTTCATCAGATGCCTCTTTGTATTCCTTAAATCTATGTTTAACCTGAGGGGCTACAAGTACATAATTATAATCATTTTTAACTTCTTCAGCAAATTCCCCTGTTCCAACTGCTTTAATATCCATATCCATACCCTGTTTTTCAGCTTCTTTTTTTAATGCCTTGACTATAATAGAGCTAGACATTCCACCAGAACATACCATTAAAACTTTCATTTCGTTTCCTCCTTATGATTTTCATAATATTGATCCACTGCTATCCTTATATGTCCTTCAGACTCTTCCAATTTTTTGACGGCAGCCTCTTTATCGATATCTAATAAAATCATAATAATGGCAACTTTGACTTTACCGTCACTTTCTGCTAACTTATTTATTGCCGTATCTCTATCAACATCTGTTGCCCTCATGACAATATTCTCAGCACGAGTGATCAATTTCTCATTGGTTGGTTGAACATCGACCATTAAGTTTTTATATACTTTCCCAATGCCCACCATTGATACAGTAGACAACATATTTAGGATCATTTTCTGTGTTGATCCAGCTTTTAGGCGGGTTGAACCTGTTAACACTTCAGGACCTGATACGGCCTCAATAGCTATATTCGCTACTTGACCGATTTCGCTATTTTTATTACAAGAAATAGCAACAGTTGGAACTTTAATTTCATTTGCATAAGTAAGTGCACCTATCACATAAGGTGTTCTTCCACTGGCTGCCAAGCCGACAACAACATCATTTGCATTCAAACCAAGATCAATTAAATCCTCTTTACCCATCTCTTGGTTATCTTCTGAACCTTCGATTGCTTCAGTAAAAGCTTTTTGGCCCCCAGCAATTAATCCCACAACTTTTTCTTTAGGTGTACCAAATGTTGGTGGACACTCAGCTGCATCTAAAACACCTAAACGTCCACTTGTACCGGCGCCCGTGTATATCAATCTGCCTCCTTTTCTCAACTGGTTAACGATAATATGGATGGCACTTTCAATTTCAGGAATCACCTCCTCAATTGCTTCAGTAACTTTCTTGTCTTCATTGTTCATGACCGTCAGTGCCTCTTTTATACTCATTTGATCAAGATTCATCGTATGAGGATTCTGTTTCTCTGTTTCTATGCTTCGCAAATCTAACAATATCATCCCTCCTTTTTTATTTGAGTTTTTTCAAGAATTTCTAGGGATTCTTCATACATTTTGTTGATGTAACACGTGTATAGAATATCAATGATATTTAGTTGGGCCATACGAGATGACATTGCCCCACTTCTAAAACTAAATTCATTAGCTGATACATAGATTGCATAATCAGCTAATCGGTTGATTGGTGACTCATCTGTTTTAGTGATTGAAATGATTGTTGCCCCATTCTCTTTTGCAACTTCCGCACAGGTTATTATCTCCTCTGTTTGACCGGAATAAGATATAACTAAAGCTACATCGCGCTCACTCATATTCTTAGCCATAAGGAGTTGCGTGTGCCAGTCTTCGCTGACGTAAGACATTTTGTTAATACGTGTAAATTTGAGCTGAGCATCTTTTGCCACAATAAGCGAAGCGCCTATGCCAAAAATCGTCAATTTCTCACACTCAAACAACTTATTGACACAGGTTTTGATTACTTCTGTGTCAATTAGTTTCTCAGTTTCTTCGAGTGATAAAATGTTTTTATGCGTCACTTTATTAATGATTTCTTCAATCTCATCGGTGCGTGTCAATTCCGCAATATGTTTGTCTCTGTAGTTAGATCGAACCGCTTGTTCATAAATTAAATCTTTCACAAAATCTTTGTAACCCATATACCCATTCTTTTTGCAAAGACGAATGATAGTGGAAGGGGATGAGAACGTCTTCTCAGCTAAGTTGTAAATCGTCATTCGACTCGTTTCTTCAGTATTCTTCAATATATAATCGATGATAGACATTTCAGTCGGGCTAGCATCTTTTTTGTATTCTTTCAATTTTATTGTAGCTATGGCCATAATCTATCTCCCTCTTCACTAATATATTAACAGTATAAAACATAGTGTCAATGAAACGCTTACTTTATGAAACAAAGTACCACATATTGATTATTATTTCATTAATACGCTTATATTTATGAAACAATTCCATCTATAGTTTTTTTTCCAAACTTTTATTGATTATATCATTATAATTTAATACTACATAAACTATATTTTTCACTTTTTATATATTTTCATCTAATTTTTTTGAAAGCTTATAAAGCAAAAAAAAAGCAGCTATCATCAAAATGATGGCTGTTTTTTTAGATCAAAAGCAATTTCCATCGACTCCACGCCGTCTTCACGCGTAAATTCATAGTGAGGAATACCCCCGACTACATCCGCTACCAGTTTCAAGGCTTCCTCCACGAATTCCGTCCCATCAGAATATGAAAGGAAGCCTTCCTGAGGAAAAGCGACTAATTGAATGTCAACAAAGTCCTTCATTTCTTCTTTTACTTCCAGCAAGGCTTTCAGAACAGTAAGCGATGAATCACAGATATCCACGTGCGTCCGAATCGCTTCTATTCCCTGTGCAATTTAACACTGTAAAGCGTTTATCGCTCCCATCTTTACGACCCTCTTTAGTCAGTGTCTTTCTTCGTTCAGTCCACGTATCAACACCTTTGAATAACGTCCCATTTTGGTTCCCCCGTTGTCAAGTCTGTGTCCAAACGAAGCAGGGGGTTCCAAGAAGAAAGTACTCACTAATTTACTTTCTATACCCAATTCACTTTCCAACAAGCAGACCTTTTCAATCTTGTGAAACCCCATTTTCCCTCCTTGTTTGGTTGCTTATTAGTACCCATACCAAGCAGGCTTTTACACAGAAAAATTTGCATAAAAAAAGCTTCCTGCCGGTATGACAAGAAGCGTTCGAAAAATAAATACACGTGTAGAAGATACACTCGTAGCCCATTTTCCTCATCCGTAGTCCTTGTCAGCCTCTCGGGACTGATTTAAAGATACCAATATTCAATTGGAGCTATTATCTCAATCCTATGTCTGTTTGTCAACTACAATCAGAGGTTTATCCAGTCCTTTTTTTCGAATTGTTTGTCTATCTAACATAAAAGATGGATAATTAATTATTATTATTTTTCACTATTTCCAGCTTGATTTTGGATATTTTAATTATAAAAAAGCAGACATCCTTCAGATGTCTGCTTGCTCATATTTGAAAAATTACGCTTTTACCCAGGTATCGTTCATTTTAACGCCTGCAGCTTTAAACAGCGTATAAATTGGGCATCGCGCTTCTACTTGCTCTTTGATTGCTTGAATACGCTCATCAGATTCGGTTGTATCCACTTTAACATTGATGGTCACTTCTTCAAAATATGGTTGAACGGATGCATCACCCATAAACCCACGAGGATCAAAGCTACCTGTCACATTAATAGTTAAGCATTTTAAATCAAAGTCCATTTCTCTTGCGGCCATATTAGCTGTGACATTCTCACAAGATACTAATGCTGCGAGAGCAGTCTGCATTGGATTGGGACCGGAATCTTTTCCACCAAAACGCTCTGATTCATCCATGACTAATTCATGTTTACCAGCTGTAGCTGTTAAAGCAAAACCGTCACTTTTTGCATTCACTGTAAATTTCATTTTATTGTTCATCATTGAAATCATTCCTTTTCTTTTTTTCTTTGCTCATTATATCATTAATTTTACTATTAATAAATAAGTATAAATAGTAAGTTGATTAGAAGTTTGTGAATTTTTATACGTTAATTTTCAGGTTGTTTTTAGAGTTAAGTGAGTTCTTTCAGCTTTTTTGAATAGCCTCTAGCATCAAATCATTATATTTTTTAACCTAACTCATTCATTCTCTACTTCTTTTCAGACCTCACTTTTTCAAAACTATTCTTTCATCAAAGAACTGTTCAAATTTGATTCATGTAGATTAAATATATCACTTGTATGCTAAACTAATAATAAAATCATTGAGCTAGTAAAGCTATTAAGTGAGGAGAAAAGAATTTGAAATCAGCAGAACAATGGATCAAAGAATTGCAGCTTGAACCACATCCAGAAGGTGGCTACTTCAGACAAACCGATTTGTCTGATGAAACGTATACAAAAGACGGCAAACCATTACCTCTATACACAAACATTTATTTCCTATTAACAGCAGCTAATCCTTCTCACTTTCACAGACTTACATCTGACGAATTATGGTTTTATCATGCTGGTCATCCACTAACCATCCACTCTCTCACCCCAGAAGGTTCGTATCAGGAAGCAACCTTAAGCTTGGAGACGCACAAAAAGCATCAGTTACACCATACCGTTCCAGCGGGCACCATTTTTGGTTCTACCGTAGAAGCTGGTTATGCGCTGGTGAGTTGTACAGTGGTTCCCGGTTTTGATTTTGCGGACTTTCAATTGTTTACAAAAAATGAACTTTTAGAAATCCATCCTCAACATCAACCGATAATAAATAAACTGGCTTACGATACCTTACCTGAATAGGCAGGGTCGTAAGTCAGTTTGTTTTAGTTCATCTATCTGAATTTCGTTTGCCGCATAAAAATCAACTTCTCATTTGCGGTGAATCGGGATCGAGTTCCATGAATTCCAGCCAATTGCCATCCGGGTCCCTAATCCAGAACTGCTTATTGCTATCTTTTCCTGTAGATAGTTCTGAAGCAAAGCTAATGCCTTTGTCTCTTAACTTTTCAGCTAAAGCTTCTATACCCTCTACTTCAAAACAAATGTGGTCGTATTGTTTTTTCTCTTCTTCAGTTCCTCCATAGAAGAACTCTACAAATGACCCCTCCGCAATCTTGACGTACTCGATCCACGGGTATCCATCTGAATCCTTCAGGTCAAAGGCATGTTTAAAACCGAGTACTTCACAGTAAAAATGCAGTGTCTTTTCCATATCTGTTACTTGAAACCCTTTATGATGAATTCCTTTAATCATTTTCCACTCACCTTTTTTATTTTATTTAATATACTTCTATCCACGATCCTACTCCCACTGTCCGGGAAACTTCAATTTTTGTAAGGGAGGAAATTTTTGGTTGTATGCCTCCACTTTATCTTCTGGAATGTTTTCAAAAATAGGTGAAGCGTAAAATTTCCCTTTTACATCTTGCAGGCTATTTTCTGTTAATTCTATCCCCATAAATGCTTCGAAATTTTTACCGCTTGCTGTTGTGATTCCAAATTTATCACACGTTTCAAATCCTAACCGCGGATAATAATCAGGTTCTCCAAAAATGATAATTCCTTTGTATCCTGCCTCGCTTGCCAGATTCATGGTTTCGTTCAATAACAATTCACCGACCCCACATCCCTGCCATTTCGGTTCAACACACAGAGGACCGAACGTCAGCACATCATGTGAGACATCTCCATCAATGACCTGTGCTTTTGAATACATGATGCACCCGATGACTTCTCCCTCTTTTACTGCTACCCGACTTAGCTCCGGGAGGTAGTCTTTATCCTGTCTTAAAGCATGAACAAGATAATGTTCCTCGCACCCTGGTTGATACTTGTTCCAGAAAGCATGCTGAGCCATTAACTCGACTTCGTGGTGATCGTCCTTTGTTTCCATGCAGATAGCTATCTCTTCACGCGTTACTTTCAGTTTTTTTTCTGGAAACCATCCAAATTCCAGTCTCACTTCTTTTCTTTGTAGATCATCGTTACCATAGCTGCAGGTATCCAGACCAATCAAACCAAATCCTTCGTGCTGATAAAATTCGATTGCATTGACATTGGACGACTGCGTTTCCAGAATGATGGCTCGTCGCCGTTCACCTCTCGCTTGTTCTTTGGCAATATCGATCAACGCCTGACCTATACCTTGCTTCTGGTAGTCATCTGCCACCCAGAGCTCTGTGATCCGCAGACGATTGGACCAGGATTCCGGATTTGTTTCAATTGCAGCCACCAATTCTCCTTCAACGATGACTCCCCACGCAAACGCATTTTCCCAGTGATCTTCGTATAATCTATCCGAAAAATCGTCTTCATCTGCAGCGCGGGTCACTGTTTCCTCAAAATCTTTTTTCTCTATTTCGATACGATACCCTGTTTGTCGTTTCTCTACAGTTACATCATAATACTGATCCGTACTGTATTGTATCGGGATGATCGTACCCTTCCAGTTCTCTTTCGGTAAATGCGTGATCATATACTCCATGCTTTGACCTTCTTTCTTTAAAGTCTTCAAAACAAATTTCGGACCAGCAAAAGGTTAACTGATGTTTCTTTGATAAACATTTCCATTGCTCTAACCTTTGTAAATAGCATTCCTACTTCTTTTTTTAGTCAACTTGAATCATTTTTGAAGATATACACCACTACTATCCTTTAAAAATTTTTCCATCTTTTCTGCTTTCACTGCTTTTGAGAAAAGATAACCTTGACCGATATGACAATGACCTTCAATCAACTTGTTTAATTGATACTCGCTTTCTATTCCTTCGGCGACAACAGTTAAATTTAAATCAATGCCTAAAAGGATAATAGTTTTAACCATGGCCAGCTGCATTTCATCATCGATATCATCAATAAACGATTTATCTAATTTTATCGTGTCGATAGGTAACTGCCGGATCATGTGTAGCGATGAATAGCCTTTTCCAAAATCATCAATGGCTATTTTAACGCCTTTTTTTCTTAAGCTTGTTAAGATTTTTATGCTATCATTTATATTTTGCATAATGCTCTCAGTTACTTCTATTTCCAGAAACTGAGATTGCAGACCAGATTCACGTAAAGCTTTTTCAACGACAGATAAAAATCTCCCTTGTTGAAATTGTCTCACTGACACATTGACAGACACGCTTACTAACGGCAAACCTCTTTGCTGCCAGCTCACATTCTGTTTACACGCCTCATTTAAAACCCATTCCCCGATCGAGACAATCTGACCTGTTTCCTCGGCAATCGGGATAAACTCAGCGGGAGAGATCCAACCCAGTTCCGGATGTTTCCATCGCAACAAGGCTTCCATACCCACAATCTTTTTTGATTTCAATTCTAGTTTAGGTTGATAGTAAACTTTAAACTGTTTTTCTTCAAGTGCCTTTCTCAGGTCACTTTCTATTCTCATTCTTCGCGCCATGATCTGATTAAGGTCATCATCATAAAATCTATACCCGTTCTTCCCGTTTTCTTTTGCGAGATACATGGCAGCATCCGCATACTTGAACAATTCTTCATACGTCCGAGCGTGTAGTGGGAACAAACTTATTCCGATACTTGCCGTAACTATAATTTCATGCCCATGTATCGAGAAGGGTTTCCGGAATTTTTCCAGCACTGTTTCTGTAAGCTGTATACATTTTTCTTCTGTTGCGTCAGGCAATACAATGGCAAATTCATCTCCACCTAGTCTAAACACTTGCGTGTCAGCTGTTAGAATTTGTTGCAAATATTTCGAAATTTTCATCAATATAAAGTCTCCAGCTTGATGACCCAGCGTATCATTGATCACTTTAAAGCGATCCAAATCGATCAATAATAAAGCTGTACTACTATCTCTGCACTTTTGCATCTCATAATCCAGATATTCCTCAAAGCTTATTCGATTTTTCAATCCGGTTAAGGGGTCGTGGTAAGCTAGGTGTTTGAATTCATCTATTAGTTTATCGTTTTCTTTTACGATATATAATTGTCGCATAATAATCATAAAAATAATGACAGATAAACCTATACTTAAGACGTTTAATTGCCATTGATAGCTTTGAATGACCAAAAAAAGGAGGACGATCGTGCTGGCATAAGGAAGGATGTTTCCAAATTTTTTAAATGTTTTTTCTATCTCCCAGATAGGTTCTTCTCTATCTTCCTTTACATAAAATCCGGCGGCGCCTATCAGCCAGATACTAACTATCCACAACAAATCAGTGAAGGTCCCTTGGGAATAATTTTCTGCAATCTCAAGATAGACAGAATAAGAATCCGCTATGACATGTAGGGAAAATCCAGTCACAATTAGCAACATGACACTCTTTTCTTTATTTTTTAGAATAAGATAAAACATAATCACTAGCACAAACGTCAAACTTATATCAATTATAGGATAGGCCACGGTAATCATAGTATTCCATAAAGAATGGTTTGAAAGGGTTAAAATAGGTTCGATCAGATAATGAATGACAATAGAAGATACTGTTATCATGAATATAATGATATTAAAAAGATAAACTTTTTTGAAGGTAGTGGGATTAGCCCACCTTATCCAATAAACAAGTCCCGATAAGAAAAACACATACGCAAGCAACCAAAGGGAACTTGCAATATCAGAGTACAGCATATTATTTCCTACAAGAAAAAAGAACCATATTATGTTAGCTGTTAAGTAGAATATTCCTCCGACAGTTAACAGCAACCAAAATTTCCTTTGTTTATTCGTTGTTCGCCTATAGGCTCTATGTATGTATGTCACAAAAAATATCAAACTAGCTGTTTGAAGAACATTAACACCTATGGCTCCGAGCCATAAATCTTCTCCAAACAGTAGTTTCCATCCGTAAAAAAGAATGATATTGAGGGTAATAAAAAATATAATCAATCGTCCACGCTTCAATTAAACAATTCCTTTCGTTTTCCAAATTATGTCACAAGATAAATGAGAGTCTTTACTTATCAGTTTTTTTTTAAAACAAATCAGTTACTCAACCAGCACTAGGTTCACACCCTATACTGTCTTTCCAACGCGTCTCAATGGTACTTTTTCAACTCTGCTTCAGACTTAAGAGGGTAACCGTCGCTAGGATGATCCCCATACCTAAAAATTGAATCAGTGTAAGCATTTCACTCAGAACGATCACTCCAAAAAGGGAGGCTGTCACTGGTTCCACCATTGCAATGACGGAAGCCGAAGTCGGTGATATTCGTTTCAGACCGGCTACATATAAGAAAAATGACAGACCTGCTCCAATAACACCTAATAGAATCATCCATAACAAGTCAGTTGAGTAAAAGACCGAAACAGCTTCATTCCGGTCAATGAAAAATAACATCAACAGAGTAAAGGTTAGGAAGGCCATCATTAAAATCCCTTGCGGCTCTCCGTATCGAGATGCGTATTTAAATCCAAAAAGAAACAACGCATACGATGATCCTGCACCTAAGCCCGTAACAAGTCCGAGTATCGTGATGCTGTCAAAATTAATGTTATAAATCTCTGTCAATAATACCACTCCAACTATAACAAAACCAATAGCCAGCCATTTATATAGTGACGGCTTTTCAAGGCGAAATACGAAAGATACAAAGAGAACAAAAATTGGAGCAGTGTACATCAGTGTTGCTGCTACAGCAACGCTTGCCTCTGAAATACTGATGAAATATAGCATGAAATTTCCAGCTACTCCCAGACCTGCAACGATAGACCATAACAGCATCTTCTTATCCCATCGGGTCGGTTTAAACACGAACCAGATCAGAATACAAAGAAACCCCACTGCTCCCCTAAAAAAGGAGATGACTAAGGGATCCAAGCCTTTGTCCATTAAAAAACCGCCTAAGCCTCCGGAAAGTCCCCATAAAATTGCAGCACTAATAACTAACCCTGCTCCGACAAAATCCATACAGTTACCTCCCCATAAATCCAAATAAATGGCTTTATCCAATAAAAGAGATTTTATAATAAAAATTTCAAAAGCTTTTTATCTGGAATTTTCTTTGCATACTGGGTTAAAATCCTGACTTACTAATGATACATTCCGTCGTGTTGATTAATGATGCAAAAAAAATAAGCATCAGTGAAGCACCAATGCTTATTTACATAAAATCATTAATTAACAACTGATTTGCAATTACTAAGCTAGTTTTTTATTCAAAATCAATGATCAATTTCAGTGCTTTGTTTTCAGAAGCATTCTCAAAAGTTTTATACGCCTCTAACATGTCATTAAAGTGATAATGGTGTGTTACCAGCTCATTCGGAGCGATTTTACCTGACTCCACTGTTTTCAGCAACATAGGGGTTGTATTTGTGCTAACTAATCCTGCTGAAATGCTGATGTTTTTGATCCATAAATCTTCTAAATGCAATTCAACACTTTTTCCATGTACGCCGATATTGGCTAATCTTCCGCCAGGTGCTAGGATTTTTTGACATATGTCAAAAGTTTGAGGGTAACCGACAGCTTCCATCGCAACATCTACACCTAAGTCATCCGTTATTGCGAATATCTCCTTGATGGCTTCCTCGGCATTTTTAGAATTAACGGTATGTGTGGCCCCAAATTTTTTCGACATTTCTAAACGGTTATCATCGATATCAACCATAATTATTTTTGCCGGCGAATAAAATTGCGCCGTTAAAAGTGCTGCCATTCCGATTGGACCGGCTCCAATGATAGCCACCGTACAACCAGGTTCAACTTGTCCCGCTATGACGCCAATTTCCAATCCTGTCGGAAGAATATCACTAAGCATAACCAGACTGTCATCATCCATTCCTTTAGGCACATGATGAAGACTATTGTCTGCATGAGGTATTCTTACATATTCTGCTTGAGTACCATCTATTAAGTGTCCTAGGATCCACCCACCGTCTTCACAATGAGCATAGAGTCCTTTCTTACAATAGTGACATTTACCACATGACGTAATACACGAGATCAAAACTTTATCTCCGACCTTGAAGTTTGAAATCCCGCTACCAACTTCTTCAACAATTCCAATTCCTTCATGCCCGATAGTTAATCCCTCTGGTACTTCTGGAGTATGACCCGCCATAATGTGTAAATCTGTACCACAAATAGTCGTTTTGACAAGTTTTACAACAGCATCTGTACTCTTTTGTACCGTCGGTTTTTCCTTATCTAGAACCTCTTTTTGATTTATACCCACAAACGAAAGCGCCTTCATTTTATCATTCCTCCTTATTAAATATGTTACATTTAACGTTATACTATCACCAATATATCAATGTATCAACGATTTCAACTTACAAGCGTTTCTTCACAATCTAATCATTGGAAGAAGCCTAAACACACTCGCCCATTTTAAAAAAGTATCGGGATAAATTGTGTAACGTTTACAGATTCTATCACTTACAAATAAAAAAAATCGCTTATTTATAACCGAGTTCTCTACGCTCACTGAAAATATTTCCAATTCCATCACTGGAAATTATCACATGCCTCTCTTAAATCAATAAAGTCCTCCAACGTCTCAGCCTGAAGGACTTTATTGATTTTCTTTTGCTTTCAGATCGTAGAGGGGCGAGTTGGAATATCAACTGCTCTTAATTCATTTTTCTGATTTAAAACTTTCGAATTTTCTTTATTCCATGGTTCTAAATAATGCGCAAAGCGTAAGTTAGTTTTAGTATATTCATGTTACAAAGCTTTATAACCCTATATGAGCCGTGTATATTTGACCTTTATTAACATGGAATCAAAATTGTAGGCATCAGTTATGAGTTGATATATAATTTAGAAAACAGAGATGAAGTAGTGAATCGTTTGCTAAAGATACACTGCCTCGAAAACGAAAATCTCATCAAATATCATTTATTATTTCAATGACAGTTCTTACATAGGTCTCATGTACATACATTCTTATAAAATTAGGAGGTATTTATTATGAAGATGAAAAAAGAGGCACTAAATTTAGAGAAATTGAAGTCAAAAATAAGTGGTAATGTCTTAACAGCTGCTAGTGAAGAATACGACAGTGCTCGTACCTCATGGTTGCTTTCAGTAGATCAGTGGCCTGAAGTAATTGTCGTTGCTGAGAACACCTTGGATATTATTGAAGCCGTCCGTTTTGCTAAAGCGAATGGGCTGAAGGTAGCTGTAAAAAACACTGGGCACGGCGTTGCACTTCCAGCAAATGATAATATGCTTATTGTTGTTGGCTCAATGAGGAGAGTCTATATAGATCCTATTAATCAAACGGCACACATTGAAGCAGGAGCTAAGTGGATCGATGTTCTTGAAAAGGCACAGATGGAAGGAATGGCACCGTTAATGGGTTCATCTTCAGATGTCGGTGCTATCGGCTATACGATGGGTGGCGGAATGGGATGGTTGGCACGAAAATACGGACTTTCAGTAGATAATGTCATTTCATATGATATGGTGACAGCTGATGGTGAACTGATTCATGTGAATAAACATGAAAATAATGATTTGTTTTGGGGATTAAGCGGATGTGGCGCTGCTTTCGGTGTCATTACGGCAATGGAAATAAACTTATTCCCGGTAAAAACCGTTTATGCTGGAAGTCTGATGTATCCACGTGAGGTTGCCTCCGAAGTATTTGTCCGTTATAGAGAGTGGATCGCGGGTATCGAGGATGACTGGACCACAACGATTTCAATCGAAAATTACCCACCACTGCCGATAGTCCCTGAATTTCTGCAGGGTAAATCTGCCGTTGTCGTACGTGGATGTTACGCCGGCCCCGTAGAAAAAGGAGAAGAAATAATTAAATCATGGCTGGACTGGATGGAACCCATGGCTAATCTATTTGGAGCTATCCCTTTCAAAGATGCGGATACCATCAGTGATGATCCAAAAGATCCCATCCCAGCTACAGCACGGAGCTTAATTATCAACGAGCTGTCAGATGATGTTGTAAGCATTATGCTCAAACGGGCCTTCCCACAAAACGAACCAACACCTCTTTTCGCTGCAGAAATTCATCACGGCGGAGGGGCAATGGCTCGAGCAGATAAAGATGCCGTTGCGTATAGTCAACATGATGCACCATTCATTCTTAATATGGTCGGGCTAGTCCCTACACCAGAAATGAACCTGGCATATACAGAAATTGCCAATGGGATCAAGAACGAAATGGAGCCTTATTCAACAGGTAATGTTTACATGAACTTTTTAGCCGGTGACGAAAAATGGAACCAGACAAAAGATGCATTTACTCCAGAAGCATTCAACAGATTGATTACCTTGAAGAATAAATACGATCCTGAAAATCTCTTCTGCTTTAGTTTGAATGTCCCTCTTGAATAGGATATATGCTGAAATATCGCTGTTTTCTTATTCCCTAATGCAGAAAGACCCAATCAGTTGTACATGATTGGGTCTTTCTGCATTTTCATCCTATAAAAAACAGTTTAGCGTCCATAGCAATACATTCCATTACGATATTTTTCTATAAAACGTCAATTATTAGTCATCCGAAGGTGCGTATCAATTGAAATTTTAGTAAGTAATTTCTCTTGAGAATCATTTTCTGCTATTATATTCCTAAGACGATCTAATGGAGGAGAACTAATCATGGTGAAATTCAAACAGAATATACGGGGAAATGTAGCTCTAGGTGTCAATCCACTTGGATGCAAACAAGAAGTATTGAATCAAATCGATTATGTGAAAAATAAAGGGACTTATGAAGGTCCGAAAAAGGTATTGATCATCGGTGCGTCCTCAAGCTACGGTCTAGCCACCCGAGTCAGCCTAGCTTTCGGTGCGGGAGCAGATACGATTGGCATTTCTTATGAAAAAGGACCCAAGAGCGAAAAATCTCTGGGTACAGCTGGCTGGTACAACAATATCGCTTTTCGAGAAGCAGCTGAAAAAGATGGGCTGACTGCCAAAAACTTTGTGCAGGACGCCTTTAGCCATGAAACCAAACAAGAGGTCATCGATTATATAAAGAATGATTTTGGGGGTAAAGTAGATCTAGTCGTCTATAGCCTCGCAAGTGGTCGACGGACAGATCCTGATACTGGCGAGACCTACTATTCCTCGATCAAAGCCATTGGGGAGCCAGTGGTTGGCCCTAATATCAATATGCAAGAGCAGAGATATTACACTGAAACGCTGGACCCCGCAACTGACCAGGAAATCGCTGATACCGTCAAAGTGATGGGTGGCGAAGACTGGGAACTATGGCTGAAAGCACTGAAAGAAGCAGATGTGCTGGCTGACGGTGTTCTAACGACTAATTATTCTTATTTAGGAACAGAGTTGAATCAGCCTTACTATGGTCATGGTACCCTTGGCCGTGCGAAAGCAGATTGTGATGAAAAAGCTGATAATATCAATGAATTACTGGCAGATATTAACGGCAAAGCCAAGATCGTGGTGGCCACTGCAGTGACCACTAAAGCAAGTTCAGTCATTCCTTTTTTCCCTGTTTATTGTATCGGTCTTTACAAAATAATGGCTGAAAAAGGCACTCACGAAACACCAATCATGCATCAAGACCGAATTTATCGAGAAATGATTTATGGCAACAAAGCTGAGTATGATGACGTTGGCCGTCTTAGACCTGATAATTGGGAACTTGACAGCGACACTCAGGCCAAAACGAAGGAATTGATTCTAAAATTAAATGAAGAAAATTTCAATTCTGAAATGACAGCTTATGATATCTTTTATAAAGAATTTTCAATTTTAAGTGGCTTCATGGTTGATAACTATGTTGATCAAGAGGTTACCCTAGAAGAATTAAAAGCATTAGAATATTAACCTATATTGCTGTCGCAGCAAATATGCCGGTAGAAATAAAAAAGGAAATGGCTATATAGCCATTTCCTTTTTTATTTTGCGGTTTTTCACTTTATACCTCCAGCATACCTTTGAAACGTACTCAGAATTCCCATTGACAGCTCTTTATATCAACATGGGTTTCATTCTTCATGGGCACATCTTCATCTTCCAGCAGCTGTCGTTGGTCTTTCCAACCTGGTGCCAATCGGCCAGCATGATTCACCACTCTGTGACACGGGTAACTGCCGTAAAATTCTGCCCTGCTCAACACTCTGCCTACCAGTCGGGAATTTCTTTCTCTACCAATCAACTTGGCGATTTGACCGTATGTGGCAACTTTTCCCTTAGGAATCTCCTCGACCACCGATAATATTTCATATATCAACTCTTCGTTTAAAATCCGTTTCATATTCTTTCTTCCCTTCACAGCTTGGAAATAGCTCTAATTCTTTCACTTGAAATTATCGCGAGCCTTTCGCAGGTGAATGAAATCTTCCAACGTCTCAGCCTGAAGGAAAAGATTGATCATTTTTTCCTTTCCGATCGTAGAAGGCAAAGTTGGATGTCCTTCTGTTCGCAACTGGTCGACTTGGTCCAAGGCTTTAGAAACAACCTCATTGTTCGGCTGTAGAGAATGTGCAAAGCGTAAATTGGTCTGCGTATACTCATGAGCTGCATAGACGTGTACGTCATCGTTCAAGCGCTTGAATTTCTGTAAGGCATCATATTGAGCTTGGTAATCTTTTGTAAAGACTCGTCCGCAACCGGCTGAGAACAAGGCGTCCCCACAAAAAAGTGCTTCTCCCATTAATAAACTGATGTGCCCCTGGGTATGCCCAGCCGTTTTGAAGACTTGAAAGGTTTGACCCAGCAGTTCAAAGGAATCCCCGTCCTGGATGATGAGCTTAGCTATGGGTTCGGTTTCTTTCGGTCCATAAATCGGAATAATAGGATAGTTCGCTGAAATTTCTTTAACCCCACCGATATGGTCGTCGTGATTATGGGTCAAAAGGATGGCGGTTAAATGCAACTGTTGTTCTTCCAAGTAAGCTATCACGCTTTCAGCTTCCCCCGGATCGACCACCACTGCTTCCGTTCCTTCTTCAATGATCCAGATATAATTATCAGAAAGCGATTTGATTGGGTGAATGTGCATCAGAATAACTCCTCACTTTTTAATTTCACTGTAAATATATAACTCATTTCCGAGTAAAGCGATGATTTTTTTCAAATCTTTAGCCAGGATGACCATGGTTTGATCAGGTCTGGCGGGAGCAAAAACAAGTTTTTCTTGTTCAAACAACTCCTCATCTACTATCATCGGAATGGACTCTTCATAGCCCAAAGGTGTTACAGCACCTACTTTTTGACCAGTGACCTCTTCCATTTCATCTGGTTTCACAATTGCTAGTTTCTCACCTACAACTTGCTTCAAGCGTTTAAAATCGGTGTTTTTCGTCGTGAACGTCACGAATGAATAGTATTGTCCGGATTTCCCTTTCAGAAAGAGTGCTTTGGTTTCTGTACCCGTAAACCCTTTTTCTTTTTTCATGATCACAGCATCTTCATTCGTATAGATAGGATCATGATCATACAATTCAAAATAAATGGCATGTTCTTTTAAAAATTCTTCAAGATTGACTATCACTTTCTCCCCTCCTCATATTAATGTATACATCGTTCTCGAATTACAACATCAAGCAAAAGCTATTTATTCCAAGGTTCCCTCTATCTGTCAGAGCATCCTCAATCCTGCCATTGACAGATTTTCATAACCACATGGTTAATTGGCACATCTTCATCTTCCAGCAGCTGTCGTTGTTCTTTCCAGCCTGGTGCCAGTCTGCCCGCATGGTTCACCACTCTGTGACAAGGTGAGCTTCCGTAAAATTTCGACAGGCTTAATACTCGGCCTACCAGTCGAGAATTTCTTTCTCTGCCAATCATTCGGGCGATCTGGCCGTAAGTGGCCACTCTCCCCTTAGGGATCTCTTCCACTACCGATAAGATTTCGTATATCAACTCTTCGTCTAGTATTCTTTTCATTAATTTTCGCTCCCACAACACAAAAATTATAACTGTCATCATTTGTAAAAATAATCATCGCATCAGTCTGAAGCCAATAATTTTATAAGTAAATGTTTAGAATAATCGATAATACTGTTTATCTTGATATTAATGTTTCCTTTACCTCTAAAAGCACCTGTTAAACAAAATGAGAAATATGAATATTTAAACTTTTAAAACCCTTGAATATTAATATTAGTCATAATATAATCAATTGATAGCTAATTGATTTCATTTTCAATACATACCATTAGTCTATTAATCAAACTATCTTAACGACACCACTGACTAATCATAACACTAAGTATAGTCACTGCATATATCATATCAAAATCAGAAAACTGGATACCATATTTTTTTACATACGTTTTAATCTCTCATTATTAAACTATCTTTCAGGAGGAATGTACTATGAACAAATCACGGACTAGAAAAAGTCTTTTTATATTGACTGTACTTACGATATCCCTTTTTATAACTGAACTGACATTTGAAATAGGGGCTGGGTATAATCATACTGTAGAAGCTGCAAAAGTGGAGTACCATACTACGGCTAACTTGAATATGAGATCAGGTGCTTCGACAAAAAATAAAATACTTCTGACAATACCTAAAGGGAAAAAGGTAGAGTACCTATCGAAATCCGGCTCTTGGTTTAAAGTAAAGTATAACGGTAAAACTGGATTTTTGAGTTCAAGCTACGTAAGGAGTGTTTCACCTGCAGCTCCTAAAAAAGTTCAACCTTCCGCTACAAAGACAGCCCCTACAAGTAAAGTAGCGTATCAGACAACGTCTAACTTGAATATGAGATCCGGAGCTTCTACCAAACATAAAATACTCCTTACGATACCTAAAGGAAAAAGCGTAGACTATTTATCAAAGTCTGGCACTTGGTTTAAAGTGAAGTATAGCGGTAAGACTGGTTTTGTGAGTTCGATTTTCTTAAAGAAGGTAACTACTTCTGCAGCACCAAAGGCACAAGTAAAACCCACTCATATCAACGGGGTATTACTCGTTAATAAGAAATACGCCCTCCCATCAAACTATGCTCCTGGTGAAAACAAAGAAGCGCGTTCAGTCTTCAATAAAATGGCATCCGCATCAAACAAAGAAGGCATCAAGTTGACTGCTTTCAGCACCTATCGCTCTTTTGACTACCAGAAAAATCTCTATAACAACTATGTAAAAAAAGATGGGGAAAAAGCGGCTGACCGCTACAGTGCTAAACCGGGACACTCTGAACACCAGACAGGCCTTGCTTTTGATGTTTCACAGACAGGGGCCAAAAATCCTTTTGCAGAATCTAATGCTTCAAGATGGATGGCGAAGAATGCTCACAAATATGGTTTCATTGTGAGGTATCCTAAAGGAAAAGAACACATCACAGGCTATATGTATGAGCCATGGCATTTACGTTATCTAGGCATAGATCTCGCTACGAAAGTTTACAACAGCGGTAAAACACTGGAGGAATACTTAGGCGTACAATAAATATCCTTTCAATACCCTTCTCAGCTTAAGAGAAGGGTATTTTTATATCAGTAACAGATTATTCAGCGAATCAAAAACAAAGCAAATCATCTGAGAACATTTTTTTAATCATCAATTTCTGCAAGACCATCTTCTTTCAGTTTCTTCAAATCAGCGAGCATTGTGTTGATCTGTTCATCTGTATGCCGTTCCCAGGATGACAACTCAGCCAATATTTTTATTGCGGAAGCAGATCTATAGGACCGTGTTGGATTACCTGGGTACCGTTTGTCTGTTAAATTAGGGTCATTTTCAAATTCCCCTATCGGCTTCACCATGTATATCCGTTCTTTTCCATTTCCTGAAGCCAGCTCAGCACCCCACTTTGCTGCTTCTAGTGTAGCAGTAAAATAAATATAGTTTGAGATTCGTCTATCTTCATAATTTGATTCGTACCCTGGACTTAATAGATCCCCGGTAGATAAGTCAGCTTTAGTTCCGTGAAAAAATGGCCCTTTGCCTAATTCGTATTGTGGTGTTTCCATTAACTATTCCTCCTCTAGATGATTAGCTCGTATCTGATTAAGCCATTCTACTAGCATTTTTGGTAAAATAACAGTCTATTATTTGCAAGCTCAGTTTAGTATAATTAAAGCAAAGGAACGTTTGTATCACGAATTTCAAGTTAGATATCACTATCTTGTTTACTATATATACTTTACCATCAATTAAAAAGAGGACGGATTGCATCATTAAAGATGCCAATTCGTCCTCTTTTGTTATTTTTAACTCGTCACACTACTCATCCGTGTAATATGTCCAACAATAGTTTGAATAAGCTGATTGTTAGACATATTTTAATTGAACTCAATAATCTCTATTACTGAAGAAGGGATTGTTATAACGCCTCCGATAGTGGATTCATATGAAACAGTGCCTAGTGAATAACCGGAAATTGTTAAATAATCATCTTCCAATACCCGTTGCTCTACTATGTCAGGAGAATAAGCTACATAAATTACTTGGTCGTAGTCATCATTTACCGCAAATCGTAGTTGGATTTCTTCATCACCTTCAATGACTTGGATAACCTTTCCACTGAATTTGATTTTTTCACCCATATAATCATCAGGTGTTCTTGCTAATTGGTCATATGTGATTCCTGTTTCATATCCTCTTGCAAGTTCTTCTTCTTCGGCTTTTATTGCTGCTTCTTCTTCAGCCTTTTCTGCTGCCTCTTTTTCGGCCTGTTCTTTTTCTTTAGCATCTTGTTTAGCTTTTTTAGCTGCTTCTTCTTCAGCTTTCTTTTTATCAGCCGCTTCTTTTTCCTCAGCAGCTATTTTATCTGCTTCAATTTTTCTAGCTTGTGCTTCTGATTCTTCTAATTCTTCATAAGGAGTCATACGCTCTTTATATTTATCATAATCTTTTTTGATTATGTCATTTTCGTCAGTCAGTCTAGTTATTTCTGCATCCTGTTCTTCTTTTTCTTCTTCTAAATATGTAAGACTAGCCGTTAAATCCTGAACATCTTGTTCTAAAGTAGAGATATTCGTCTCATAAGCCTCTGCATCGGTGCATGCACTTAGAAATATCAAAACGCCAAATAAAGATACTATTTTTTTCATCTATTTACCTTCTATCTTTTTAATTTTTAACAACACAATTATAACATATATAACATTATGTTAGTGGTTTTTTCATGTTATATAATGATCAAAATGATCGATTTATATAACAGAGACTTGATGCATGTCAGCACCCAATTGTATAAAAGAGAGTCTTTTTACTTAAACCTGCTCTGGATTTAATACTATCAAATTCTTGGCAACCACCGTCAAACAGTTCACAGGCCCAACCATTTTATACCCTTATCATCAATCAAAAGAAAGGCCGCCTAGAGCGACGTGTGTCCCATCTTCATACATAGAATGTCTCCTCAAAACTCAGATTAGCGCTGCTAATTTTTCTTAAAGTAAACCCTAATCCTCTATCTTTTATACCAACCATTTTAATGCTATCATTTACTTGTCCATTGTCTGCCTAATATTATGAATGTTTAATTTAGGCTATTACCTTCCAGTAAAAATCACACAAAATAAAAACTAAAATTAAAGAGGTGACAGGTATGACTAAAGAACAAAAAGTAATGCTATTTACTGCATCCAGCCTAGATGGTTATATTGCAACAAAAGATGAATCGCTTGAGTGGCTATTTAATGTAGAAGGTGAGGGCGATAACGGTATTTCTGAGTTCTATAATGACGTAGACACTGTGGTAATGGGTAAAACCACCTACGATTGGATCATGAGAAACGACCCAACAAATTTTCCCGATAAAGACTGTTATGTGTTCACTCATAGCTCCTTGGAAGATGAAAATGTAACCTTTATCAACGAAACGCCGTCTGACTTCATTAGTAGAATGAAAGTACAAGAGAGAAGAAAAATCTGGCTTGTTGGAGGGGGTAAATTAGTACACTCATTTCTAAAAGAAAATTTAATTGATGAACTAATTATCACCATAGCCCCTGTAATACTTGGAACAGGCATTCCACTTTTTAATGAAGAAGACTATTATTTTGACTTATCATTAAAACGACTACGACAATTTAACCAGTTTGTAGAGTTGCATTATGTAGTAAAGAAATGATACCTAGGTATCATTTCTTTACTCTGTCATATTAATCTTCATCTACTCGTGGTACGGTTCTTCGTAACAATCTTAAGGCAATGATTTTATAAAACAACCCGTGGGATGAATTGATTGCCCTGAAGTTAAAGTTTTATCCTACTCAATAAAGGATACTATCATAAAAAGATTCCGGTAAACATCTGGCGGATTAAATAAATTCTCTTTCAGCACAGACTATTAGAATGTTTTTTTGTTTGTTTTCCAACTATTTTAATTATACCATTGATAACAGTAAATGTTGTAGACCTAAAGCATTCTCGTTTTGGATCTATGAAAGGGGGACGAAAGTAAATTTCCTGTCTCATCTCTACAAATAAGCTAAGTGTTCAGTAACATCCGGCAAAAAAATTCAGCTGCTCCAACTTTCTTTATGTTCTATGCTCATAAAGAGACAAAAGCACCGCCTCTGACTATCAGAGGCGGTGCCTTTTTTCAGACTTCTCACCATGTACGCAAGAAAAGACCGCCTTTCCTCTAATCGGAAAGGCGGTCTTTTCGTTTAATTCATTTATTTTTTCACTGTTACGTTTGTTTCTGGGCTTACATTATTTGATGCATCAGCAACAGCGATGCTAAGATGTGTACCCTGCTTTTGACTCGGAATCGTGACTTCAAACTTGCCTTTGTCATCTGCCTGAGCCGTTCCGATCACTTCATCGCCGACTTTCACTGTTACATCGGCATATGCTTCTGTTTTGCCTGTGACTGACGTAGACTGGCTGTCAACGTTTTTCACCTTTGGAGCTTCAGGTGCAACGTGCTCTGAAACAGTCATTACTTTGGTGTCAATGATTGTTCCCGATGCATCTTCTACTGTCACTTCAACTACTGATCCAGCTTTTTGCTTAGGAATTCTTACATTAAAGTTACCCTCAGCATCGGCCGTTACTGTGCGTCGTTGATTTCTATTTCCAAAATCTACAGTAACAACTGAATCTGCTTCCGCTTTTCCGGTAACTTCTTTGGACTCATCAGTAATCTCATTCACTTCCAAACCGCTTGCAACGGTCACGCTGAGTTCCTCACTCACGTTTCCAGCTTCATCGGTTGCTGTGATCATCAATACTGTTTCTGCATTCTGTTTCGGAATCTCTACGGTGTAAAGACCTTCAGCATCGGCAATAGACGTGAACGTTTCTGTATCATTCGCTACCGTCACTGTTGAAGCAGCTTCAGCTAATCCGGTCACTTCAGTGGAGCGGTCAGATACTTCATCGGCGGTTGGCATTTCCGGCGGTGTGCGATCCGTTACCTCAACGGTCAGCTCTTCGCTGACATTTCCAGCTTCATCAGTTGCTGTGATCGTCAGTGCTGTTCCGGCCAGCTGTTTTGGAATCTCTACTGTGTAGAGACCTTCATCATCAGCAATGGACGTGAACATTTCCGTATCATTCGCTACTGTCACTGTTGAACCCGCTTCAGCCAATCCGGTCACTTCAGTGGAGCGATCAGATACTTCATCAGCTGTCGGTGTCTCAGGACGCGTCACGAAATTGTGAACGTATACTTGTTCAGCGTAACTATCTTGGCCTTCAGCTAATCCGTAGGTAAATCCATATATGATTTCATCGCCCTCTTTTAAATCATTCAATGTGTAAACAGAGTAATTCTCTCCGGCTTTATCCATCATAATATTCTGCGGTGTCGTGTCGTTTTTATTGTAATGAATGATCGCCCATGGCGCATCGTTCACATAAAACTCAACAGAGTTTTCCGTGATTGTTCCTACTCCATATCCTTCTTTAGGTGTCACTGGTTCTGCAGGCTCATCTGGTTCTCCAGCCGGCAGAACAGGAATTTCGTAAAGGTAGACATTATCGATCGAAACAACATGCTCACCGATTGCTTCCTGGTCTTCCACTTTGCCTAATGCAAGCACAAATTTTGCAGCAGGATCCGTGCCTTTTTCGTGGGTGAATTCGAGTGCATAGGTATTCATTTCTTCGTTGATTTCCACTGTTTCCCACAGATACTTGTCATAGTTCGTACTCTCTACGATGGCATCTATTTTTCGTCCAATAGAAGATGACATGTCAAAGACCAATCTGTAGGACTTTGATTCTTCCAGACGCAAGCCCATTTGGCTGAACTGAATGCTCCAGAATTCATTCCCTAATGACGGAATCGTGATCTGCTGCTCTTCATCTATAACCACAGAAGATGCGCCCACGTCCGAAAACATGTCCCATGAAGTCGTTCCATTGGTAAAGGAGTGGTTTTTGATTTGGTTGACCGCTGGATTTTTGATTTCCAGTGCCACGTTATCGATCGTAACCGTATGCTCACCGTAATCAGCATACTGACCTAGCAGGAAGTTCAGCTCAACCTCTTCATCGCTTGTTGCTTTGAATGAATAGGTATATCTTTGGCTCTCTTCTGATAGAGACAGGTTTTTCTCAAACATTCTTTCTGCTTCACCATTTTGAAGTACTAATCCCATCTCTCTTGACATCGTTGAATGTGCATCGAAGGAAACTAGATACTCCTCGTTTTCATACAACTGGATGCCTGATTGCTTGAATTGTACCGCATCTTTTTCAGCACCTGCACCACTGGCATCAAACGCGGGGATTGCGATTTCAGCTTTGCTCTTGACTACTTCGACCTGATTTATAAACTCATCGTGATCTGTCCAGTTCCAGGCTGACCAATGAGTAAGCCCATCACCGAACGTGCCGTTCTTCAGCGGGAACATTTGATCCAAGGTCAGTTGTGGAATGATATCAATGACCACTGTCGCTGTATCGATTTGTTCTCCATCTTCAGTCGTGACGGTGATTGTAGCTGTACCATTTGCTACCGCAGTGACCACACCGCTCGCACTTACTGTCGCCACACTTTCATCACTTGAAGACCAAGTCACCTTTTTGTTTGTCGCGTTTGATGGTGAAACAGTTGCTGAAAGACTTGTTCTTTGACCATCTGATGTCAATTCAACTTCCGAGCGATTGAGATTGACGCCGGTCACAGGGACCTGCACTGGTTCCGGTTCACTGTAGACACGAACGTAATCAACTTGCATCGTTGCTGGTAAATCTTCTGCATCGGGCACTCTTCCGCCATCGAACCATCCACCGATCGCAAGGTTCATGATCACGTAGAATTCCTGGTCAAACGGTGCCAGCGGATTTTCTCTGGCCGCTGCTGAGAACCATTGTTCTTTTGATACCTTGAAAAAGAATTCTCCATCGACATACCAGCTGAGATGATCTTCTTCCCATATCAGACTGTAGACATGGTAGTCCGTATCTATCCTTCCACCATCTTCGAACGTCTGACTACCTTCAATATAGGTATTTGCTGGCCATTCTCCACCAAAGTGAGTGGCACCGCTTGTCGATTCAGGTACACGTCCTCTAGCTTCCATGACATCGATCTCACCTGAAGATGCCCAGCCACCATAAACATCATCATTCGGCATCATCCATAAAGCAGACCATGCGCCGGTAACTGCAGGGAGCTTCGCGCTAAAGTCGATTCTTCCATACTCGAATGTGAACTTGTCCTTTGTAGTGATCTTGCCCGAAGAATAAGGTGCGATACGATCTGGATCTTCCGGAAAAGAAGCCGGATCTTCAAAGGCCACGATATTCAATTTACCATCTTCCAAAAAGACATTCTCTTCGCTGTCCGTGTAATGTTGAAGTTCGTTATTACCCCATCCCCATGTTCCCGGGTCATCGTTCAAATAGTAACCCGTATCATAGTTCCACTTGCTTTCGTCCAGTTCGTCTCCATCAAACTCATCGTTCCAGACCAGATCCCATCCGTCAATCGTTGGATCATCAGACATGCCAACCTCTATGTCATCCATCACGACATCATCCGGGCGGTGGGCATCCGGGTTCCCGATAAATTTGTACTGAACGAAGTTGTCTCCGATATCTCCATCTTTTTCACCGTTCAAGGGATAGCCTATACGGAAATCCATGTCTTCCTGAAGCGGCTGGAACCAGAGTCCAAAGATATAGTCTGTCCAGTATCCCCACTGATTAGCAGAGGACATTCTATTGTAGCCATTGGCAGAGTAACTGAATCCTGTCGTAGCTGAATCCAGTATGTTGACCCATTCGCCGTCGACGTTCACTTCATAGACGAAGTTGTCCACTTCACTTTTTGTCGCATAACCCCCATCGATCCTAGGGGAAGGTAAACCGATAGCACCGTTCCTGTCCGCTTCAAAAGTTGCTCGGCCATCAAAATTCGTGATCGTGTGTGAATTTCTGACCGGAAGCGTCACTTTTAATGAATAATCCACAAATGCCTCGGGATTGGTTCTTGAGGCTACTCTCACACTTGTCGTCTCTTCTACCGGATCAAACCAGTAGCCGCCAGGACCTTCCCACCAGTTCCCGAAGTTATTATCATAGGTCCAACCGCTGTCTGCATTGTTGTCGATCGATACCCATGTGTCACCCTGCTTCACGAAAAGGGCTATATCATCCTTAACGTCCTTAAATGTTGCGCCGGTGTTGAATCTTGGAAACTCAAACCCAGTTCCACCAGATGGTGAGACGTCAATGGTCGTTGGACCCGCAGGAGCCATCGATGTGATCACTTGAGTGTCAGCTGGTGTCACGTTGAACGTATACTCAACAAACACTTCAGTGTTTGCTTTTGAAGCCACTCTGAGCTGCATCGTTTCTTCTACCGGATTGAACCAGTAACCACCGGGACCTTCCCACCAGTTTCCGAAGTTCTCGTCGTAGACCCATCCGCTGGCCGCATTATTGTCGATGGAGATCCACTCACCGTTCTGTTTTACCAGTAAATCGACGTCGCCCTCGACGTCATCAAAGGAAGCACCATTATTGAAAGTCGGAAATTGGAAGCCGACACCTCCGTCAAAGCCGGCATTGATCGTAGTCGGTCCAGCTGCCTGCATTGAGGTAATGGTCTGCAAGTTCGCAGCAGACGCTGATTCTTCCGACTCGGTATTGGCGCTTACACTTAACGCAGTAGGACCTGCCGCATTAAGGACAAGTATGGAAGCTAAACAGAGCGTTCTGATTTTATTTACTTTTGATTTTGACAATATAAACTCAACTCCTATTTTTTTAGATTACAGTCATGAATAAGTATTCTTGGAAACCCAGAAAATCCAAGCTATCTCAGATGGGGTCCACCCATCAAATAATTTATCACATCCTCTTTTGAGAATAGATTCGTCCATAACGCTGACTGCTCTTCTTACTTTTAAAATCGGTCTTACCTTGCGATTCAGTGATCGAATTATTCTTTATGACTTTTCAGCGACCAAATGTCACCGCTTTCATTCGATTCAATACTGGCGCGCAAGCCACCAATTAAAGTCCCAATTCGTAGTTTGTCCTACGCAGGACATTTGTTGGTCTAACTATAAAAGAACTTGCTGGTAATAGCAAGCTCTTTTAATAAGTGATGTAATTTTATAGTCAGAATTATCTTAAATAGACACATTTATCGTTCTTTACCTACCGGTGCTGCGCAGGATTGGCGTTCAACCAATGATGCTTTGAATAATTTTTCAGTAGCTGGAATCCCCCGTTCAAACTGACCGATCATTTGCTCCACCAGATAATCAGCCATCTCTACTCTTGGTACATGCATAGTCGTTAATGGAGGATTCGTGTATTGGGTCAGCCGAATATTGTCAAAGCCAATCAATGACACTTGCTGCGGAACCTTGATTCCCTGCTCACTCAATGCTTTCAATGCGCCGATTGCAACCTCATCGTTCGAACAAACGATAGCTGTCGGGAGCTTTCCTTTCTCAGTCCATTCCATAACTGCATCATAGCCAGACTTCTCGACAAATGTCCCGTAAAAAAAAGGTCCTGCTGTAAGGTCTGCGCTTTTAAGAGCCTCTTTGTATCCTTCCAAACGTTCAGTTGCAGCCCGGTTTGTTTCTTCGCCGGTAATGACTCCGATTTTCTCATGCCCGAGCTGGATCAAATAATCCGTCGCCAAAAAAGCTGATTCCTTGTTCAACAGTTTAGGAACAGCGATGTCCTGCTGGCTTGAAGAGAGGTTGTTCTGATCGAACACCCCGACTGCATAGCCATATTCTCTGATTTTATCTACTGTGTGCTGGACATTCGACCAGCTGATAATCATCCCCGCATCAATGCTTTTCTCCCTGTAAAGTTTCAAAATGGGGGCGGTATTCTCGACCGACGCGGTAGTTACCAGCATATTGTAGCCACGATCTCCAGCGGAAGTGATCATCTGACTGATTACCGAACTGTAAAAGAAATTATCTGCATATATATTATCTAATTCTGGATCTTGAATAATAAATAGGCCGAGCGTTTGTGTTTTGTTTTTCGCCAAGCGCCTTGCTGAGACATTTGGGTAATAATTATGCTCGTCCATGATCCTGTGGATACGCTCACGCGTTTCTTTCTTCACTTGAGAAGAGTCGTTCAGTACCCGCTGGACCGTTTTTCTCGAAACGTTTGCGAGTTTTGCAATATCATTAGTATCCATTTTTTCCTCCTGAATCAGCTCCCAAGTCTTCTGATCAAAGCTTCATTATGACAGTTGAATATGTCTGACTGGAGAACCTCTCCAATCAGACATAAGCAAAGTGCATCCATACAGCAGACATCATTCCCTTGGATTCTCAGATTTTAATCGTCATATTAAATCTATTGTATTATATGACATTTAACGATTAAACCGATTTTTATAGCTTGATTATTTTACTTGTACTGTTATGACTCGTGGATATTAGCTTATTGACCTCATTCATTTATGATAAGGCTCTATTATCATGTACTCCTGCGGTTATTCATCTATAATTCCATTCACTATTGATACATATATTTATTTGGAATCTCTACCCTTAATTTAGTTTTTTTCCATCTTTGCCATCTGTTTATCATGAAATGTCCCAAAAATAATAGTAGCTATGCTTGCACCAATCAATGCCCACAGCATATCCCAATGGGTGTCAAAATAGTCTCCTTGTGTTCCCATAACTAAATCAGTGGGTACAGCCAAAATTTTGACAAGGGCAAACTCAATCAGCTCATAGGCTGCGCTTAAACCAAGACAGGACAGGATTACGATCAACCACATAACCTTTCCCTTTTTTACATAACCAGCACGAACAAAAAATTCTTTGAGCAAAAAGGCCGGTACAAATCCTTGGGCAAAATGCCCCAAACGGTCGAAATGATTTCGCTGCCAATCGAACTGCTCTTGAAAATAATTGAATAAAGGGTTATTGGAATATGTATAATGAGCACCGTATAACAATAACAAGACATGCAAAAATACCATCACATAGACGAATGTACTGAAACGAAAACGATGGTAAATAGCAACGAGTAAAAGCACGAGTAAGACCGCTGACGTCATTTGACCAAACCAGGCTAAGCGATCAACGGGATTGATAGCCGAGAAAATATAGGCAACAACGACTAACGCCAAAAGAATGAGGTGTACCCTTTCAGGCTTTTTTTCAAAATCCACCATGTCTTTTGCTCCTCCTTATTCCATGAGCTTATTTCCCCTTTAAATTACAATTTCCATAATTTTTATCATCAATTTTGATAGGTCCCCGTAGTACGTCTAAATTAGTTTTTAGTTCTATTCATGAAGAACAAGACTACCAAATACTGTGGATTGTCTTGCTCTTTTGTCAGGTTTCTTTGCCTGTTTAGTACTTTATACTTTTGCTTTGAACATTAATGGTAACAACGAGTTAATTAGTTTATTTACATACTCTGTATTACACTTTTTAGCTATTTTTTCTACAATAGCTGTTATATTTTCTATGAGTTGAGATGATAGTTTAGACTCCAGTATATATTTTTTCAAACACATAAAAGGCTGATTCAATCTGTTATACTGCTTGTAATATTTTCGAACCTTGCTAAATGCCATAATATATAGAACAACTATACCATTTTAAAAATCGTTATACTTATATTTAATAAAGATATATTTGTCATTTTTTAAAATAAGCAAAAAACCTACAGTGTCATGGTAAACTTGATACTTTATAGCCACCTATAAATAGCATAAGAGACAGGATTTTTTGATTTTTAACATACTACAATTCTATTACTTTTCAGCTTATTATATTGCTACTTATGATACGGTTCTGCGTATCATTGACAATGAGGTTTTTAATCGATATTATCTTTTTAGTTTGCTTGTTTTTAGTATACTCTGCTCTATTTCTAAACCCAAATAATCAACATCCACTCACCCAAAATGACGTCCTTATCGTCACTCAAGAGAAGAAAAAAGCCTTCAGGAATTATCCTGAAGGACTCACATTTATTTACATATTTTCTTTTTCCATAAAGAACAATGATAAGCCGCCTAGACCTACATGTGTCCCCACTGCAACGCCCATTTGCATTATATAAATGTTTCCTGAAAAATCTGTTTGCAGCTCGATTCTTTCTTTAAGTTCATTTGCAATACTCTGATCATTCGAATACCCGATAATAATGAAATTTGTCCACTCAGGGTCATAACGTTTCTGAAATTCTTCAGCATAATATTTCAGCGCTTTCTTGGTGCCTCTTACTTTCGCAATGATTGCACCTTTCGTATCTTTCATGGACATAATTGGTTTTACGCGCAGCAAACTTCCAATAAATGCACCAACATTTGAGATACGACCACTTTTAGTTAAATTGTGTAAATCGTCCACACATAAAAAGTGTTTCACTCGTTTTTTATGAGTTTCACTGAAAGTAACTAATTCTTCAAATGTATAGCCTTCTTCAAGTAATTGTGCAGATTTCAGGATTAACCAGCCACTCCCATGACTCATTGACAAAGAATCTACGACATGAATTTTCACTTCTGTTTCTTCATGATTGTCATAAAATGAATCTCTTGCGATTTCTGCAGCCTGGTAAGAGGCGCTCGTTCCACTCGACATACAAATACATAAGAATTCGGTATAGCCTTCTGCTATGCCTTCCTCGATAATTGCTGAATAGGCTTCAGGACTAGGTGCTCCCGTCTTAGGTAACACTTTCATTTCAGGTAGTCGTTCAAAAAACTGATCCGAAGTTATATCCACTTTATCGCGATAGTTAACGCCTTCAATTTCAATGTTTAAAGGTGCCAGTCCAATATTATATCGTTCCACGATTTCTTGCGATAAATCACAAGTTGAATCAGCCATAATTTTAATCATTTTTGATTTCCCCCAATACCTAATCCCTGTTAAACACTCGAGGACTTTTGTACATTAATTATACTGTATTTTAAGACAATAAAACACTTAAATTTATAAATAAGGGTAACAATGTCAAGAAATCCTACTACTGGGATAATAATAATACTCTCCATAAGTTAGAATGAACATTTCAACTTATGAAGGGTATTATTTAATTAGTCCTAGTTGCCTTTTTTTAAAATTAAGAACAAAACTTGAAATATCTTATCTATTTTCTGAATGGATAGGTTCTGTTACTTTGTTATCCCCCTTATAGATAGTCTCAAGTATCAAATTACTCTTCTATTTTACTTGTGTGCTTTACGGACTTTCAACGTTTTTCCTTTAATCGTGCGGTCTTGCATTTCGGAAATGACATAGGGTCCTTTACCGTTCAATATTTCAATATAGGTGACATTTTCCTGAATCGTGATAATGCCGATATCTTCGGCTGACACATCCTTGATACTCGTCAACGTCCCGACGAAATCAAAAGCGCGCAATTTTTTCTTTTTGCCGCCGTTGAAGTAAATCTTAGTGATGTCCTTATTCAACTCTTTGTTACGGGCAATTTTCGGTGCAACGCGTGCGTTTATTTTCTTTTCAAAAGCTGTCTTCGCACGGGTGACCAGGCGTTCATTAGGGGCAAATACTTCCGTAAGCTCCTGGTTGTCAGCGAAGGCATAGTCACGAGTTTCCTGCCAGCGTCTTTGGTCATTACTGCTTACCATCGTTAGTGCCAGTCCCGTATTGCCTGCTCGACCTGTCCGGCCTGTGCGGTGCGTATAGCTCTCTTTTTCAAAAGGAACATCATAGTTGATGACGTGTGTCACATTATCAATGTCGATCCCACGAGCAGCAACATCGGTCGCCACTAAATAACGGAGTTTCCCAGAGCGGAAGTCATCCATGACGGCCAAGCGGTCGTCTTGATCCATACCGCCATGCAGCTTATCGATGGGTAAACCGGCTTTGTTCAAATGATTTTCAACACCGTCTACCATGTCTTTGGTGTTACAAAAGATGATGCAGGCATCTGGATTTTCAATGGTCAATAAATCCAGCAGCAGTTTCTCCTTAGAATCTTCTTCCACATTGATAAACGAGTGTATAATCTTAGGCGTGTTCTCCGCTGATGCTTCCATTCTGACAGAAGCGCGGTCAGGGCTCATGTAAAAACTGGCTAAACGATCTATTTGAGGTGGCACGGTAGCAGAAAATAGCATCGTTTGACGTTCTTTCGGTAAATAACCAATAATTTCTTCTACCTGTTCAATAAATCCCATATTGAGCATTTCATCCGCTTCATCTAAAACTAAGCTGCTGACTTTATCTACTACTAATGTGCCTTCTTTTAAATGCTCCAGTATCCGACCCGGAGTACCGACAACAATGTGACTTTTTTGTTTCAGTTCAGATTTCTGTGTTTTAAAGGAGGACTTCCCGAATACCGCAGTAACCTTTATCCGCTTCAACCGGCCGATATTCATGATATCGTCCTTGATTTGTAGCGCTAGCTCCCGAGTTGGAACCAAAATCAAGGATTGCGGTTTGTTTTCTTCCCAGTCTGCTTGTTCACAAAGCGGAATCCCAAAGGCAACGGTCTTGCCACTACCCGTCTGGGACTCGACGATGATGTCCTGTTTTTCTAAGGCCAATGGAATGACTGCTTCCTGTACCGCTGTCGGATCGAAGTAACGTAAACTTTTCAGTGCTTCTAATATCTCGGGACTAATCCCAAATGTTTCAAATGATTGCTTATTCATATTTTCCTGCTTTCTATTTCTTCGTTAAATTATTATAACGGATTTCAAACGGATTACTGTTTTTCTAAAAATGCGCAGAATCTTCATGATGACTCTTCCACGGTCTAGAGTATACCATTCTGATTCGCATCAATAAACGCTTTTATCGCTTCAAAAAATTTGTTGTTGCTGAAATCTCTAGTTTAAAGGAGGATTTACCTTTGTTCCTCCTTTAAAAAACGTATTGCCGTTCAACGAATTGAAGCAAAAACAAAAAGCAGTAAACCCTTTAATACAAGGTTTCTACCTATGCTTATTTCTTTATGCTTCTGTCCCTACCACACATCTCGTCAGGAACACCTTCAAACCGCTATTCCCTTCAAAAAATGACCTCCGCTATTTATGGTACGGGTCCCTCTACTACTATAATAACCTCTGTGCTTTTTGCCTATTGATCTATTAGAAGCACTATAGAAGATAACATAGGGCTGAATAAAATGCCTATATGTCCTTTTTATGCTAGAATAAAACAAGAAACTATTGGAGGATGATATTATGAACCAAGAACTAGTTGAGATTTGCCTGCGCGTCAGAGATATTGATGCTACTTTAGACTTTTACACTAATTTATTCGATTTTGAAGTTGCCAGCCACAGAAAATTCCCTGAAAATAAGTTTGATTTAGTTTATCTGAATTCTCCCGGCTCTTCTGTACAAATTGAACTCACTTACAATTACGATGCTGAGCCATATGATGTAGGAAATGGCTTCAGTCATTTAGGTGTGACTGTCAGTGACTTAGAAAAAATGCATGAAGTATGTAAAGCTTCTGATTACAAGACAGGTGAGTTAAAAGGACTTTCAGGCGGTACACCAAGTTATTTCTTTGTGACGGACCCTGATGGCTATCGAATTGAAGCAAAGCGCGCAAAATAATATTTTGAATAATTTAAATGTAAGCATATTGGTTGTTGCCAATATGCTTACATTTTTTTATTCTTTATCTTACATATTTAAACCACTACTTATCATCACACAATGTCCCTTGTAAATTCATTTCTTTCTAAGAAAATCATTTATTAATGATACGGTTCTCCGTATTATACCTCAGTGAGGTTTCTACTATAATTGATATAATTCTAATTTTTTTAATAAGTTACTTTTCACAGGTTTTCCTGTATTAAAAGATTTTGAAAGCTTTTTGGATAAAGTGCATGAACCTAGGATGAATGAGCCAACAGCATTTGAATCTAATGTTGGCTCCATATTTATATAGGCTGTATAATTTTTGGTGTGGATGAATAACTTTATATGTCCAACCAATTTTTGGCCACTGATTGAATTACTCTATCTATACTAAAAAGTATAAAAAGAAGCAGGAGCTGGGACAATTAAACTGTCCCAGCTCCTGCTTTGTTTACGAACGATTATCTAACAAGCTCTGTTATCCTTTGAACATGGCATCTTCTATTTTAACGGGGATCCAAGTACCAGTTGCTTTAGCAATCAGTTTCCCAGTTTCTTTGTCTGTTACGGAACATTCAACGATGATCAATTTTTTCCCTGGTTTGATCACTTCAGCTGTGGCAATGACCTCAGCTGCAACAGCTGGCCGCAGAAAATGCATCGTCAATTCGGAAGTCACGACTTGATAATTTTCGGGTACCATCGTAACGGCAGCTGCTCCCCCTGCCGAATCCGCCAATGAAGTAATGACTCCTCCATGGAAATAGCCTAGATGTTGCGTCAACCAATCCTCTTTCTTCAAAGAGAGGACAGCTTTGCCTGATTCGATATTTTCCAATTTCCCACCAAGCGCAGTTAAAAATGATTGCTTTTCATTTTTTCGTTTTTCATAAAATTGATTCATAGAAACACCCTACCTTTAGCTTTTTATTTTTTTCCATTGTTTGCTGATTTTTTTCAAATGAAAATCAGGTGTTTCACCCATATTTTTGACCGATTCGGAAACACTTTTGAAATTTCTTAACACATGATCAGGTGCAAGTGTGGCGTACCCAAAAATTCCGAGAATGCCATCAATGATTTCATGAGACACTGCCATCGCTTTAAACTTTAATTGAGTCACTTGAATCGTCGAAGGTTGAGTCTGGAAATTGATAACTGAAAAGTATTGTTCAGTGACTTCTAATTCGATTTTGTATTGAGCAAATTGCTGTTGGATATATGGCGCATCCATATACCTTTGCCCGAAGCGATTTATTTCCAACGCATGATCGAGCCCTTGTTCAAAGACGCTCCGGGTAATGCCCAATAATTGTGCAGCTAGCAAGAGATTCCACAAGTCAAGAACTTGATTGAACACCTCATGATTATTTTGAAGATTACCCAAAAATTGATCTTCCTTTACAGCTAGGTTTTCGATCGTCAGACTGGCTGTGCGTAAGGAACTTGCACTTTTTTTGTTTTCACTATAGTGGACTGTAATACCTGGTGTGTTTTTTTCTAATAAAAAAAGACCAAATTGATTTTTTTCTTGTGATGGGAGTTCGATTTTCCCCAGTAAAAGGAAAAGGTCAGATTCTTGGGTGCAAGCAATGTCTTCTTTTCCTCCATTGATCACCCAACCATTTCCTTCTTTACGCGCAACCGTTTGCATTTTTCTCAGTTCAAAGCCGGCTTCCAGTTCTTTGCTCGCAAATGTTGCAAACAAATTTTCTTCTACTAATTTATCTAAGTATTTTTCTTTTTGTTTTTCGGTGGCAGAGAATTTCAAAGCCAAGATTCCAAACAAAATTTTACTTAAAAAATAATACGATAAAGAAGGAAAGTATTGCGACAGCGTGTAGATAAATTCACACAATGCCGGGATATTTTGTTCGCTTATCTCTTTTTCGGCAATTTCTTTGTATAACCCTTTTTCTTTAAAATAAAGTTCCCATTTTTCAAAATCCTCATAAGTATATGGGCGATCGATCGTGTCTTTCCTTATTTCCTGCCCCAAATCTCCTTGAAGAGATTGCGTGAATGATTCAATGATATCCATATGCCTCAATCCTCTCCTAATCTGGGAATTCATTGGTAAAAGAATCGTAGACAAACTTTTCGATACTGCTGTATTTCTTTTTTACCGGAAAACACAAGACAGTCGTATAGGTGATGGGATCAGTGAAGTGTTTTTCAGCCACTCCTATGTTGTCTAAGTAATTGTAATACTTTTTAAAATTGGCTGAGGGCAGTAAAGCAATCAGATTGGTACGCGTTGTGGATTCGACCATGTAATCCCAAGAATCGGACGTAATCAATACTTTTGTCTGAGACTTCATTTTTTTCAATTTATCCATCACTAGCGTATGAGTTGCAAAACCTTTGTTAAATGTTGCTACGTACTGGTTGTCTAACATTCTCCAATTCAATTTATCTTCTTTGGTCAATGGATGATTGGGGTTCATAAAAGCTGTCACTTCAGTCAATGCCAATATGTGTTTTTCAAATTTGTCTTTATGCAATTTTTTCGGATCATCCAACACCGCTGCATGAATGCGATTCTGGTTCAGCATGTTTACTAATTCTTCGTTGTTGGCCTCGATGATATCGATCTTGATCCCTGGATTTTTCATCATAAAGGATGGAATAAACTTGGTAAAAAACAGCCGCAGAATAATTGTTGAGATCCCTACTCTGATCGTTCCTTGTTGGATTTGCGCTTCTTGCTCCAACATTTCATGCAGGTTTTCATGTTTGTCAACTATTTCTAAGGCCTCCTGATACACTTTCTCCCCACTCGTTGTCAGACCGGTCAAACGACCATTCTTGCGATGAAAAAGTTGCAAGTTCTCCTCTTTTTCAAAATTGATAATGAACTGGCTTAGTGCCGATTGGGTCACATGGATATTTTGTGCTGCCATAGTCAGATTTAAATTAGCATCGACTATGGCAATGAAATAATTAAGTTGTGCTATGTCTAACTTCATGTTTTCCTCCTCACAAAAATTCAGCTAAAAGTAAGTACACTAGTTACTTATACAACTCAATTGTACATCAAATCAAATACTCCCACATTAATAATTCCTAATTAATGTGGGAGTAAAGAGTTCAAATTCTTTTCTATACAAATTTTATCTTAAGTATTCAAAAACGCCTGCTGCTCCCATACCCATTCCGATACACATGGTGACCATACCGTATTTAGTTTCAGGACGCTTCGCCATTTCTCCCAACAGTTTGGCTGTCAAGATGGCTCCAGTTGCTCCTAATGGATGACCTAAAGCGATGGCTCCTCCGTTGACGTTAACGATGTCACGGTTCATGCCTAGTTCATTCATAGAAGCGATAGCTTGTGCCGCAAAGGCTTCATTGAATTCGATCAAGTCCATATCATCTAGTTTCAATCCAGCCAATTTCAGTGCTTTAGGAATGGCATATACTGGTCCGATACCCATATATTTAGGATCGACACCCGCCACGTTAAAGGAGACAAAGCGAGCAATCGGTTTGATCCCTAATTCTTTCACCTTGTCCCCAGACATCAGGATAACAAATCCAGCTCCATCACTAACTTGAGAAGAAGTCCCCGCCGTTACGCTGCCGTCTGCTTTAAAGACGGTACGCAATTTCCCTAGAACATCTAGCGTTGTATTCGGACGGATCCCTTCATCTTGATCAAACATTTCTGTTGTAACTTCCACTTCGTCACCTGTCGTTTTTACACGATGGATCTCTACTGGAACGATTTCATCTTTAAAGCGCCCTTCTGTTTGGGCCTTATGGGCTTTTTGGTGACTTTCAACACCAAATTGATCTTGCTCATTTCTTGAGACATTGTATTTTTCAGCCACATTTTCTGCCGTCATTCCCATTGGAACAGCGATTTTCGGCCCATTTTCTTGTAAGTATGGACTATTGGTCGGTTCGCTTCCACCCATTTGAGTAGAACTCATAAATTCGATACCACCTGCTGCCAGTACTTCTGCTTGACCCGCTATAATAGCGTTAGCGGCAGTAGCAATCGTTTGAAGTCCTGAAGAGCAGAAACGGTTAACCGTTTGTCCACCCACTGTTTCAGGAAGTCCGCTTCTAAGAGCGATAGCACGTGCAATATTGTTTCCTTGGAGACCTTCCGGAGTTGAACACCCCACAATAACATCTTCAATCAGAGCAGGGTCGAAATCGCCTTCTACTCTGTTAATAACGCCTTTTAAAACTTGAGCAGCGATGTCTTCGGGCCTATCATAAAAATAGGCTCCATCTTTCTTTCCTTTCGCTACAGCCGATCTTCCATATGCTACGATATAAGCTTCTTGCATCATATACAAATCCTTTCTATTTAGTGCGGAGAAAGCCAAATTTGGCTTTATTCACAGTATCATATTAATTTCTCAATGGTCTCTTTTTCTCTAACATGTGTACAATGCGTTCATACGTTTTTTCATTCTTGCTCAATTTAACAAAATTATCTTCTGAGAGTTTTTGGAGCCATTTTTGATTGGCTTTCGTGCCCAGAGGAACATTTCCGCCTGCCAATACATCGGCAATAGCAGCGGTAACGACACCATCATATTTGGAAGCAAAGTGTCCATCGATCATTGAATCAACTTGAGCTGCTGCGATCGCTTTGAAGTTGGTTCCAAGTACTTCGTATTCGACTAAGTTATTTGGAATGTAATTATAAGCAGCTTTCAATCGCAAGGTTTGCAATGCTGCTTCAAATACAAGTTCTTCATTTTGAATGATCATATCTGTTTCTTTCAAAAATCCGATTTTTTGTGCTTCATAAGCACTCATCGTCACGTGACCTGTTGAGACTTTCGTTAAAATATCTCCTAATTGACGGATCTTATCTGCTCTTGATACATCTTGACGATATACACGGTCAGCTAGTTCAGCCAAGCCGCCTCCTCCAGGGATCAATCCAACACCCGCTTCTACTAGACCAATATACGTTTCAGCCGCAGCTACTACGTAAGGTGAAGCCATCACTAATTCTGCACCGCCACCGAGCGCTCTACCTTTCGCAGCTGTTACGATCGGTTTAGAAGCAAACTTCATACGTCTGACGGCTTCATGGAACAATTCTGATCCTTTGCGTGTTTCTGTGTCGACTAGTTCTTGATCGATGGCCATCTTCATGTAGTAAAGATTTGCACCTACACTGAAGTTCGGTCCATCTGAGTAAAGCAGTAATCCTTTATAATCTTCTTTTTCTAGTACATCAACTGCTTTGACGATATCCGCTTCAAATCCAACAGTGATGGTATTATTTGGCGTTCTCATCGCTAGCATCAAGAAATCATCTTGAGTCGCAAATAATTCTGAATCTTCATTTTTCCAAACTTGTTTGTGTGCGAAATCTTCTGGTTTGGATGCTGGACTAATGCTTTGGTTTTCTTGATAGAATGGTTCGTTACGCTCCTTGATCCATTCCGGCAGTTCGCCCAATTCTTTTTCCATTCTTGCTTTAACTTTATCCAAGCCTATCATGTCCCATAGTTGGAATGGTCCAACAACCCAGTTGTAACCCCAAACCATGGCCCGATCTATATTGATGTACTCATTTGTTGCTTTAGGTACATTGATAGCTGAGTAATACATTAGATTGCGCAGCGTTTCCCATAAGAAAAGGCCCACTTCATCTTCAGATTCAAAAATAGTCGTTAAGTTTTTCTTTAGATCACGACTAAATTCTTTTAAAATAGCCAATTCGACGGGTTTAGGTTCAACATAAGTTTCAGTTTCCACATCAAATACTAAGCGTTTTCTGCCGTCTTTTTTGTAAAACCCTTGATTCGTTTTGTCTCCCAGATTGCCCAAAGCAACCATTTTTTCAACCAGTTTCGGCATTTTAAAATACTCAGTTTCTTCCGGATTGGACATCATCGTTTTTGTCACAAAGTAGCCAATATCGATTCCCACCATATCCAGTAATCTGAATGTACCTGTCTTAGGTCGTCCAATAATTTGGCCGGTAATCGCATCAACTTCAGTGATCGATAAGCCAAGTTGTTCTGCACGGTATGCAGTGTCGGAAGCTGAATAAGTTCCGATTCGATTCGCAACGAACCCGCTGACATCATTAGCATCTACCGCACCTTTGCCTAATACCGTTGAAACAAATGTTTTCAAATTCTCAGAAACAACTGGATCAGTTGTTTCATGAGGAATAATTTCCACCAGTTTCATGTAACGAGGCGGATTAAAGAAATGCACACCTACAAATCTTGCTTTTGCTTCATCCGGAAGGGGTTTAGCAATAGCACCGATCGGAATACTGGAAGTATTGGTAGCAAGAATAGCATCTTGCTTCGCAATAGCAGCCACCTTTTGCCACAAATCGTGTTTGATCGCTAGTTTTTCAGTGACAGCTTCAATAAAGATATCGGAATCGTTGCCTTCTTTTAAATCATCTTCAAAGTTGCCATACGTCAAATTTTTATTCCAATCGGCATTATACAGCATGCTTTTTTTGGGGTGTGTAATTCTGTCGTATGCACCTTTACTCAGTTTATTTTTATCCTCTTTATCTAAAACGATATCTAATAGTTTTACTTTTAGACCTGCATTGACCAACAAGGCAGCAATTTGAGCTCCCATTGTTCCTGCGCCTAATACTGTTGCTTTTTTTATATTCATTTCTATACCTCCAAAAACTTAAGTTAGTGACATTGATATTATTTTTTTAATGTAGCCTGCTTTAATTGCTTGTTCTCTCAGTTCCTCTCTGAAAGCCGGATCTGCGATTGAAATCATTTCTTCGACACGATCTTCAATACTTCTATTGAACATATCAGCGATTCCATGCTCAGTCACAAGGTACTGAACATCAGCCCGTGGAACCGTTACTGGAGTTGCTTCAGGGAAGGAGAACACAACGTTAGAAGTCACTTCACCTGTTTTTTCGTTTTTATTTGTAGAAGGTAAGCAGATAAAACTTTGACCGCCTTTAGATTTTGTTGCTCCGCGTACAAAGTCATTAGCTCCTCCTACAGAACTGATAAATCGTGTACCTGATCCTTCTGAGACCACTTGTCCAGTCAAATCAGCCATCAAACAGCCATTAACGGAAACAAAGTTATCGATTTGAGCAATTCGCGATGGATCATTTACAATGTGCAATGGCTCGATACTGATTTGGCCATTCTTACCACTGAAGTCGTACAATTTGCGTGTTCCCATTGCGAAACCGCCTCGTATCGGTCCAGAAATCACACCTTTTTCAGTCAAGTACACCATCGATTCTGTGATCATTTCGGTATGCACAGATAAATCTTTTTTACTATCTAGTCCATAACTTACAGCATTTGCCAAACCGCCGAACCCGATTTGGATAGTAGAACCATCTCTAACATGAGGAACGATCCACTCAGCAATTTTTTTATCGATATTGCTGGAAGGCGTTTCTGGAACTTCAAGCAGCTGCTCATCCTGTTCAATAATCACATCCACATCATCGATATGAATTTTATTGTGGGTCCCGTTAACCTCTGGAACATTTTTGTTGACTTGAACGATGACTTTTCCGGCTACCTTACTGCCGACTTCTCCGATAGTAACGCCCATAGGTCCGAAGTTGAAGTATCCATCTGCATCCATTTCAGAAACCGTCGAAACAAATGTTGTCGGTTTTATCCGTTGTTCGATCAACAAATTCAAATTAGAAAAGTTGACGGGATCGATTGAAAATGTTCCGTATGAAATCAATTGGCGTTCTAGTGGTCCCATGAAGAAAGAATGGAATCTGATTCTCTCTGCAACTTCCGGATTAGTGAAAAAATCAAAGGGATGGATAACAAATGCCGAATATAATTTGACGTTTTCGTACTCTTCGTACCTTTTAGTTATAGCAGTGATCAATGAGATCGGCATAGCAGCAACTGGGTTAGACAAAATTACCTCATTACTTTGAATTTGCGAAGCAGCTTCAGTCAGGCTTTTTAATTTGATTTGATATTGCTCTTTAAAAGTCATCTTGACACCTTCCAATCTATTTTATGTTGTTTCGATTAAACGAAAGCAGATATACCAGTTAATTTACGTCCAATGATCAACGCGTTCATTTCATGAGTACCTTCATAAGAATAAATAGCTTCTGCATCACAGAAGAATCGTGCTACATTTCTTTCAAGCGTAATACCGTTCCCACCACATACTTCACGTCCAAGTGCAGCTGTTTCTCTTAAGCGTAAAGAGTTGTTCATCTTAGCAAGAGAAGCATTGATCTCACTGAATTCGCCTCTTTCTTGTAATTCAGCTAAGCGAGCACTTAAAGCTAATGCATTGACCGCATTTGCTTGCATTCTTGCTAATTTTTCTTGAACCAGTTGGAAACTTGCGATTGGTTTGCCAAATTGAACCCGATTTGTTGTATATTCAAGCGCTGCCTCTAAAGATCCTGCCATCATTCCTGCTCCAGCATAAGCTACTCCAGCACGTGTTGCGTACAATACTTTTGCGACATCCTTGAATCCATTGATATTTTGTAGACGATTGCTTTCAGACACTTCCACATTGTCCAAATGAATGTTTCCATTTTGAACGATCCTTAAAGCGATCTTGTCATCGATATCATCTACACTTAAACCTTTTTGTCCTTTTTCTACGATGAAACATTTTACATTGTTATCTTCCAAATCTCTTGCATATACTGGAATCAAATCAGCTGAACTAGCTCCACCGATCCAACGTTTTTCACCATTTATAATCCATTTGTCTCCTTCACGACGTGCAGTTGTTGATAATCCTGCAGCTGTATCAGATCCATGTTCAGGTTCAGTTAAGGCAAAACACGTTTGTAATTCAAAGTTTTGTAGTTTAGGCAACCATCTCATTTGTTGTTCTGGGCTGCCGCCTAATAAGAATGAGAAGTAGCCAAGTCCTGCATGTACTCCAAAGAATGTTGCAATCGAAGCATCGAACTTGTATAAATCATATGCCAAGAATAAAAAGTAAGTATTTCGCCATGTAAATTGGTTCGGTTGATTTTCAAACAATGCAGGATCACTTATTAGTCCTGTTTTTGCTACATGTTTGAATTCTTCAAACGGAAATTCTCCTCTTTTCCAGTAATCATTGATGACTGGTTTCAGATGTTCGTCTACTGCTTTACGTACACGTTGCAATACAACAATTTCTCCATCTGTTAGATTTTCTGAGAATTTCAAAATATCCTCTGGGTACATTTCCTTCAATATTTGTTCTCTATTTTCCAATTTTGATACTTGTTCGCTTTTTTCCATTTCTAATACTTGTTCTCTATTTTTCATTCCAGACACTCCTTATTATTTATTGTATAAGCGCTTACATTCTTATTATAGAAGCCATCCTCCTATTTTTCTAATTACCATTTGTAATACCAAACATTAGCTTTTTTAATGAGTCCTTAAAAAAGCACTCCTATCAAGTCTTTGAGCAATCTGCTTAATGGAATTTGATCAAATGATTTGTTGAAAAATGTACAAAATTTTGCAAAAAAAAAAAAGCGTCCAAAGATTCTGGATCATCCTTTAACGATTGGATGATCCTCTCCTTTGACGCTCAACACTTTTTTATTTAGTGGTTATTTTTACAACCGGTAGCTCATTCAAAAGCCGACTGATTTCTCTCTTGTCGATTTTACCCACCGAATTCACTGGAAACACATCTAAAAAGAGGTAGTGCTTAGGTGTTTTATACCCAGCTAAGTTATCATTAGCGTGTTGCTCTAACGCTGTTATATTTGATCTGTCGCCATCATAAATAAGTGCCGCTCCAACAGATTGTCCATATCTTGGGTGTTCATAGCCGACAACTACAGAGCTTTTAACATGAGGATTATCATTCAAGACTTGCTCCACTTCAGATGGGAAAACATTTTCGCCACCAGTGATGATCATTTCTTTTTTTCGATCAACGATATAGAAAAGTCCATTTTCGTCCTTCTTAGCTAAGTCGCCTGTCCTGACATACGCGCCCAAAAAGGCTTTTTTTGTTTCTACTGGCTTGTTCCAATATCCGTCAAACGTATGCTGTCCTGCCAGCAGCAATTCGCCTACTTGCCCCTGCTTAACTTCTTTATCATTCTCGTCCACTATTTTTGCATCAACAAAGAAGCTCGGATAGCCGATACTGAATGGATGTTTCAAAGCGATTTCGCCCGTTAATTTAAAATTGTTGGGACCTGCTTCTGTCAATCCGTATGAATTGATCAATGGAAGATTTTCTTTCACAAAATAATTTACAACCTCTTTGAGCGGCGGGGATCCTCCAGCCACGAATGTATGCACACTCTCTAAGTTATCTCCGCTAAAGTTTTCCGCACTGATCAGCCCATAATACATAGTTGGCACCATGAAAAGCATCGTAGGTTTATATTGTTTGATCATTTCATTCGTATGGGCTCCGTCGAAAAAGCGATTGATGATGACTTTTCCGCCAATCAGCAATAATGGGATAACAATACCGGAAAGACCTGCTATATGAAACATCGGAGCACTGGCAATCGTGATATCATCATGCGTAATGTTCCAGCTCATGATTGTATTCATAGAGTTGTTGACCAAACCGTTATGCGTAATGATGGCACCTTTTGGGTCGCCAGTCGTTCCAGTAGTATAGATCAGCATGGCAGGTGCATCCAACTCTAAAGATTCCGATTGAAATTCCACATGATTTGGATCTTCACATATCTCATTGTACTCTTCACTATCGACATCCAGTGACAGCAACGAAGCATCTACAAAAGACAGACGTTCGCTGATTTGACTGGAATGCAAAATGAGTTTGGGTTCTGCGTTTTCGATGACTCTTTTTATTTCAATTGGTTTCAGTCGCCAATTCAACGGAATAAAAATGGCTCCTAACTTTATACTTGCAAGTAAAAGATCAAAGTAACTAAGATCATTTGGCGAATAGAGTGCTACTCTATCTCCTTTTACCACGCCTTGTTGCTTAAGGTAATGGGCTAAGTTCTCAGCGCGAACATTGATTTCTTTGTAAGTCCACTCTATTCTTTTTAACGGATCAACCAAAGCTATTCTATCCGGTGTCAACAACGAACGTACTTTTATCCAGTCTAAATTCACTTCTATCCCTCCACAAAACATACAATTTTGTGTAAGCGCTTGTATACTTATTTATCATAACAGTGTTTTTTTAATTTGTCTAACAGTATTTATTTTTTCATCGTTATCTTTAGTGTTGCCAGATCAAGTAGATCAATTTCTTGAAATTTTCGGAGAAATAGGAGTTGCTTATAGCCGTGTAAAGAATTCAATGCGAATTAAGGGGCGTTAACGCTCCAATTGAGGCTTGAAAGCCGGATGACTTCCTTCTAGGCTTTAGGCGTTTCCATGGCTATCCGCAAGCAAACCCGTCTATTCCAGAAGAAATTTTAATTTGAAGTATCCACACCATTTGACGTAACGCCATAATGTTTTAATTGAATGATAACTTTAGGGTTAAACGCATCATCGCTAATATCAATGCCACCATCTCTTCCTCGTGGAAATTGATATAATTCTTTTCACAATTTCCTAGACAATATATCTCTACACAACTATTCAAATTCAAAGTTATCTAATAAATTATAATCAAATATTGTGATAGGCCTACTTTCTAACTAAAGTAAACTCCCTTTAAATTTTGATAACAAAATTTAAAGGGAGTTTACTTACAACTTTTCAAAAAAAGCATATTCACTTATGATACGGTTCTGCGTAGAATATCTAAGTGAGGTTTTTCGAGAATGTTAATAACTGATCAAAAATACTATTAACTAGCTTATTAAGTTCCCTTGAATTAGTAGATGAAGCATTGTAATTAGGATCTTCTAAAAAAGACTCTAGCAAGTTGTTTTTAATAATTTGCATAAAGTTATTTCTGTAATTATCCTGTTCAATGAATGTTTTAAACGTATCATTATCATGAGATATTTTATTGAAAATACCCGCTAACACCATAGCTATAGATATTTGAAACTTATAATTTCTACTTGAAATTCCATACAATTCTTTAGAAAACGGGTATTCACATTTTTCTTTTAGTTCAAATATAAAATGATTAAACTGAATAAAAGTTTTTTTCACTTGTTCAAAGTTAGTCTCCAACAACTTACTATCTTCTTCTTCCAATTTCGCTTTTTCTTTCATGAAATTTTCTGCATAAATCAGGGACTTCTCATAATTTTCATTAATTCCATTTTCTAATATACTAAGAATTACAAACATACCTTCTTGAACTTTCTTTTTCTGGATACGATCTTTTGTAACATTATATGCTTTTTTCAAGAAAGTATTTGCTTCTTCTAGAGACTTGTTTTTAAACAAGTTTAAAGTAAAAGAATTAATATACCTATTGAATTCAGAATTATAGACAGCATGGCGGATTTCTTGAGGAGAAAGAGGTTTTGTTCCTTTATTATATCTGTTGAATATTTCTAGTTCAAAATCTTTACCCGGGAAATCCTTGAAGATTGTAACTAAAAATGTATGTTCCATAAAATCTGATTTTAAGTCAATATTTAAATCATCAAATTTTTTGCCGTTTAGTCCAGTGAGTAATTTTATTCCATTCAATGTGAAATCATTATTATAAAATCTATGTAATGCTCTTAATCTATGTTGACCATCCACAACGTTTGTTACTCTGACTTCTTGGAGCTTATCTGTGGCCAAAAATATAGGTGGTATTGGAATACCTACCAATACAGATTCAATTAGCTTAACCTCATCTTCTAATGTAAAACGGTATTCTCTTTGATAATCAGGTGTTAATATAATCGCGCCATTGAATTTTAATATGTCTTTATCTTCTAATTTTCCGTCTATCTCTTGCAATTCATATCCTTTTTCAATTCTTTCCATAAGAACCTTTATTGACAAATTTTCATTCTCAGGGTTTATTTTATAGTTGCTCATTCTTCATCCTCAATTTCTTTTTTATATTTTTTGTATTCATTTATTTGTTCCAATAACAAAATATCTTTACTTACAGATGCAAGTTCGGGATAAACTTGTGTAAACCCAAAGCCCATTGAAAAGAGGGATACTAAAATATCCTTCTTTGAGCTCTTATTTATTACAACTTTTCTTATTACATCTTCTTCCTTATGTGGTGTGTTTTCTAGATTTCTTTTGATTATCTCTACAAAATTTGGATTCGACTCTTGAAAGTACAAGAAAACACCGTTTTGTGCGTTTACTCGAACGTTAGCTTTCCTACCCTGAACGACTACAGGTCCGTCGAAATCATCTAATTTCAGATTTTGATCTGAAAGCAAGAATAGATCAGTCCTATTACTATGTATACTGTTCAATATTTTAGGATCAAAAAACCAAACAACTCCATTTTCTGAATTTTCTTCCTTTTCTTCAAATGCTTTTTCAACTGCAAACATTAATGCAATAATGTGAGATTTAGAAAAATCCAATAGTTTGGTTGGGATACCGTAGTGTTGAGCGTGTACCATCCATTCATAGTCATTTTTAACATCCCAAGGCTCAGTCATATAGTAATGACTATTTACTTTGAATTCATTTAAAAAGTGTGCTATTGATTGTCTTGAATACTTTCTTGCTCCTCGTTCATCATTTCTAAGTGCCCCTGGAATTAAAGGAAAATCCCTATTCTGACCTCTAGATATAGAAAAGGACTCTGGTAGTCTTTCAACATAGTCCATGTACTCACTTAGTTTATTTATTAAAATTGTTCCATCATTTTTAATTTTATCTACTCCATCCATTTTATGCATCTTTCCTCTCCCTCAATTGTACTAAATTCATTATAACATCAAATAGAAATTACTTGCTTTAATCAATTATTAAATTATTTCGATTTAATTTAGTGAACTCATCTAGTATAAATTAAAATTTAGAACGTGTATTTTCTTGTTTATCATGAAATACAATTATAAAGCAACGATTCTACCCGAAGATTCGTTGTGAATACTGTAATAAGTTTATTTCTTAACTTCTATACATCTCCTCAACACAATTACTGTCTAAGAAAAAACTACTCTTAAAACTCATTTACTTATGATAAGGTTCTCCGTAATGCATCTAAATGAGGTTTTTCCTTATCATTGATAATAATAATCTATAAAACCGAAGCATTTTCAAAAGTCGGATTTTTTTTCTTGATAAGTTTCCCATAGAAAATAAACTATAGTAGTAGATGTTCCGACTGCTAATCTAGCGTATCTCGCTGGAAGAGATACGAAAGTCTTTGTTTTTCCATGGCCATCTCCAAATATGTTTCTTAATTCAGCCATACTTTGTGGAATTGCTCCTAAATTTCCCAGTATTTTTACCGCTATCTTTCCTGCTGGAGTTTCCTTATCTTGAGTATTTGAAGATAACCCTAATTCTTTCATAACTAGCTTTAGTAGAGGAGAAAAATCCATTTTTTCATCATAATCTGCACCTAACTCATCTAAAATTGTTTTCGCGCAAGATTCTAATAGTTCTTTGGACTTACCAATTGCTATATTGGGATTTTTTTCTATATTATCCATCATAATAGAAACTTGAGAATCAATATACGCTGTACTGAATTTTATCTTTATCTGCTCACTATAATTCGTAATTATTTTCGAGTTATTAGTAGGGATTATCTTGTACACTGTTCTACCACTTACCTTTTCTTGCTCGCTCAATTTAAGATTATCATGATCCAACACTTTATTAATTTTATCTAAATATTCTTCCCACTTAGATTTATCATCTCTATAATATGGGTGAAATATTTGCTCAATAAAGCTAGTAAGTACTTCTGTATCTCCAAATATATTTAATCTTTCATCAGAAAACGCCCAATATGGTTCCCAATCATTATTGTTTACAGTATGTTGCTGAATATCTTCTTTCATATTTTTGTATCTTCCATCGTTGGTAGGTAACTCATTTAATTCAAACATTCTATTTAAAAAGTAATTTCATCTATTCTTCCATTGTAAAAGAAGTCACCACTCATAATACCTTCAATTAAAATATCCTTTATGTCTCTTTTTGAAATTTTTGAAATCAACTAGTTCTCTCCCTTTTTATTATTTATCGTCTTCTTTTGAGTCTATAACCGCTTGATGAATACTCTCCACCATTTCATATATTGAATACTTTTGTGTATCTAGAGCAAATTTATCGACTAGATATGGGTTATAGTCTCTAACCTCTTCTCGGGAAACATTATGCCAGATTGGTAAAATAATGATCTTCTTTTCGTTGATTTCTCTATTTAGAAAACTTTTAAATTCATACTCTGACCAACCACTCTCTATAAAATTTGGTGATAGGAAGACTACTACAAATCTGGAATTAAGTATTCCCATATTCATCATGTCAGTTTGACTTCCTCCTATTTTAAATACTTTAACATCCTCAAAAACCTTTAATTTTTTGTCCTCTAACTTATCCGACAGCTCGGAAACATAAGCTTCTTTATCTAAACTAGAATGGGATAGGAATACATCATATTCTACTATCTCTTTTTTCGTTACAGACTGTTTTATATCCTCTGATAATTCATTTAATCTTTTGGAAAGGTCATTGTTTTTTCTTGTATGTTTCTTGTTATCATCTTTAGTATTTTCCATTGATTTAATCAATACTTTGAACTGTTTGTCTTGCTCTTTTGCAACTTTCATTTTATATTCATTCATCTTTTTTGTATTCTTTTCAATTTCTCCTAATAATTTAGTAATTTCTATTTCAAGTTTTAGAAGAGCTTTACTATCTCTCTCAATTTTTTGTAAATCTGCATTCGTTTTTTTTGTTTTTTTAATTACCCTTTGTAAGTTAGTGTCTAAGCTATCTCTTTTCTTCCTAGTAGTTATTAGTTTTTGTTGCAGTTGCCCATCTTTACTCGTAGTTCTTTTTAACCCAGACTCGTTTACTCCCATGTGTTTTGTCTACCTCCTAAGTTTAATGTAATAACTCTAATTATACAGCAAATAATAACGGTTTCTTAGAAGGAATGGATACTTAATTTCAACTAGTCGCACTCATATTTCGATTTTCGTAAATTCGCCTTTTCCAATTTGATTAATGTCTATAACAACAGAAAAAGAAGGGGAGAAGTCATCTTTTTTAGATGATCTCTCCCCTTCTTAGGTTGAAAAATGTTTCATTACTTCTTTATTTAATTGTATTTTAATGGTTTCTATTTTTCGACTTTTGGAGATAGTGATTTCTTTTATTAAGAGGTGGATTAACCTCTTTCGTTGCTCACTTGTTAGTGAGCCTTTAAATGCTTTTCTAAAGTTTTTGTATGACTTGATGAACTTTCTTGTAGTCAATGTGTACGAGCTTCTCCTCTCGTGATTTTTGTTGTGTTATTGGTTCTATTCTCTGTTCAATTTATTCCTTTTGATTATTTAGACTATTAAAACGCTTTGTAAAAGTTTTTTTCTATTAAACCTTCTTCATACATATCCAAAAATTTACTCTTTTTGGAATCTATGGAGCTCAGTAACTTCTCTACATCTTTGTACTCTTGCCTAGCTGGTACCAAACTAACGTCTATCTTAAAATAAATATTTCCTAAATTTTTCTTAACTAGTATTCCAGTTTAGCAATATTGATTCATTTTACAGCTTTATAAAATAACCCTGGATAAAATAAATAACTCTGGATAGGCCTAATATCCCAATAGCAGTATGTAATGGAAGCTGCTCCGCTTATGACATATCTAAAATGACGCATGTGAAGCACAGTATGACGCCGATAATATTGTATAGAAATCTTTTATAGTATTTAATTAATAATCTTTTATCCTTTTATCAGAAGAAAGTAGATCATTAACACTGCATGAAAATAGTTCTGCCAATTTTTTAAGATTATTTGTTGATGGTTCTGATTTACCTGTTTCCCATTTCAATACGGCCTGTCTACTGACCTCCATCTTCGCTACTACAACTCTTGCGATAACTTCTTCGCTTTTCTTTTCTCTATGATATCAACCTCTAAAGACGCTTTTAACCCCTCCACTTATGTCACACACTTCAAGCTTAGTACTATTGAAGGTAACTTTCGACCAACTAAAGAGCAACCATTAGTAGACATACTGATTTCGGCTGTTTTCTTGTCCTATATTTCAATTATTTGCTTCTAGATAGCTTGCTTCAAATCATAAATCCTTAAATTCTCTTTTAAAAATACTTATACCTAATATGATTTTCGGAGCCCCTTCATTCTAAGACATATACATAAAAAGGAAAAGCATAGCCAGAGTTTATGATCCAATATATACCGTTATTGAAGTCAGTATAATACTCATCAACATTGGTGAACGCATGCGTGAGCGGCTGATCTGATGTCACTCTAACTTCTGCCTCCTCTTGTCCGTATAGTACATTATCGATTGTTTCTCACTCTTCACCATTATAGTACTCAATAACATAGTGCGTGCTACCCAGGACTAACTCTTCTCCTTCTTCAACTTCTACATACAGCTTTAACTGATTTTCCGATATGACAGTTTTCGTATCTCCTTCGACAATGAACTCGAAAGCTATATTCTCCGGATTTACTATATCATCCGGATTAGTAAATCCTGCTTCATCATGAGAAGAGATAAAGTCTGCATATTAAAATTACTAATTAGATCTTGCCTAATTTGCTATCTACAAATCATTTAACTATAGTTATACTTAATATAATTGTCGTACATCCTAAATGAAAATTCTGAAAGGAGCAAATCTGAATTGGTTTACCAAACTAATGAGTCACAAAAGGAATTTCTAGAACTCACAGAAATTAATACAGAAACAGCCGCGAAACACTTTGCTAAACTGTTAGAAAAGGATAAAACATATTTTCTTAATGGACGATGGGGGTCAGGGAAAACTGAATTTTTGATTAACACGAAACAACATTCTAAAAAGAGATTTACTTTTTTGGATTTGTGGAGAATTCAAGATGAACGATCTGTTGTAACGATAGCTTTTACTAAATTAATGCCAACAACCTACTGGGGAATAAGATTAATTACAGTTTTATCGGTTATTATTTCAATATTAATGACAGGTGTATTGGACTTAGGTCTATCGCATTATACTAGTACACTCGGAGCACAAATTGCCGGTGGAATCGCTCTCTTTGTTTCGGTATCCAGTTTCTTTAAAGTGAAATCTGATACATTTTATATTCAAGTACTAAAAAAATTCCCATTTAAGAAAAGATTATTAGTTATAGACGATTTTGATAGAATTGATTCAATAAGACAGGAACAAATTTATGTACTTTTTAATCTTCTTGAGAATAGAATCCCTATTATTTTCGTAGGTGATTACGACAAACTAGCAAGAAGTGATAGTAAGTTTCTTCAAAAAATTATTAATCAGAAAATTGAACTACCCTACAACTTACATCCAAAAAACATTTGGGAGAAATACTTCAATGAATTAGAAAACAAATTAAAGACTACCATTCCTGATAAATTACAGAAAATGATAATAGGAGAACAGCGAAACTTACGTGAACGTGAACAGTTTAATGATTATATAAATCATGAATTTTTTGATCGCAGAAAACTAGATTATGTCCAACCAAATCAACAACTATTAGTTATCTATGTTTATTTATTCTATCCACATTATTACAACATCTTAATAAATGACTTGCCGTTTGAGTTTGAAAACCAACTAGAAGAAGAGGATAAAAGCGTAACTGATTCATCTCCTGATGAACTTCTCCGTTCTCTTTTATATGATATGCAGAGAAAAAATTACGATGGTTATCCCTATGCTTTTATAAAGAATAAAGAGGGTTATTTCTTATATGAACAACCTTCAAATTTTACAATACAGGAACTAGAAAGCTTAATCGAAAAAGATAGTACTTTAAAGACCTATCTATTGTCTAACATGGATACTGATTTTTACCAGTATTTACAAACACACTATCGCAATTTTTCTCGAGAAAAAAAAGATTGTATACTTTGTATTGCTTTAGAACTAGTAAAGCAATACAAAGAAAGCAGTACAATTAGGTTTATTCTTAATGAAAAAAATGAGGAAATAATGCCACGCAAACAATATATTGATAATTATAGGTGGGGCATTCCTGAAAAAAGAGTAAATAAAACTGAATATCAGATTCATGAAGAAATTTATCAATCTTGGCACTGTCTGCTAGAAAAACAAGGATTTGATTTTTCACAAGAATTATATTTACTTGAAAAGTATAGTGAACTTCACTTTCATGCTTTAGGTGTGCTATTTCCAGATATTAAAATCACTTCAACGGATTCTCTTTACTGGGATAGAAAAGATGTCGCATTAAGTGTTTACATCTCGTCACAAGATACTTGGATGAAATTTAATAATTGGTCAGAAACTACGTGGGAAGCTGTTGCAAATCTTCCTGATAAACAGTACCTATCATTCTGGACAGCACAAGGTATTCTTGATAATAAAAAATTATTTGATTTTGATTCAATCCCTGAAGAAAAAAAATATACTGTTTGGGTAAGTAAAAGAGATTTTGAACATCCAGACAAATTAATAAATTATCAATTTGTAGTTAATAAAATTAAGCCTAGATTGAAAACGCTAGAAGAAAAAGGATATACTTTTGTAAAATCTACAAAAAAATAAATATACATGAATATAGTACATTTATAGCGAGCCCAAATATTTAAAAAAATCTAACTTTTTGGGGTCACTATATACCCCTGCTTTAACCTTTGAGTTTTTTTTGATTTATCTCTATTATTACTCATTATGGTATCTCCTATGACTACTTACTATACCTGTTTAATTATCTCCTTCAATTAAGGTACTCTTTAAATCATTCGATGAACCCACATCATATCATACCCGGTTATTATAAAAACCTCATTTACTTATGGTACGGTTCATTCCGCATGATCCGAAACGCTCTATAAATCTGCTCGACCAATATCAGTCTCATCAACTGATGTGGGTAGGTCATTTTTCCGAATGAGATGGTCGTGTCGCTTCTTTTCATAACGGCTTCGCTCAATCCCAGAGAACCGCCAATGACAAAAACGATCTTGCTTTTACCATGGATCATAAGCTGTTCGATCTCCTTGGCAAAGGATTCGGATGTCCGTTCTTTAGAATCAATGGCCAAGGCAAAGACGTACGCCTGGTCTGGTATTTTGGCCAGCAGTCGTTCGCCTTCTTTGTCTTTGACCTGAACCATTTCAGCTTCGCTCAGACTTTCAGGTGCTTTTTCATCCGGTACTTCTATAACTTTGATTTTAGTGTAGGCACCTAATCGTTTCGTGTATTCGTCTATCCCTTTTTTCAAATATTTCTCTTTTAATTTACCGACTGACAAGATTGTGATATCCATAATTGACTCCCTTAGTTTAAACCTGATCGAGTATTTTAGTTAATAGACGTTTTAATTCTTCAAATTCATCCTGTTCCAATAGTATTTCTTTAGAAAATTTAACGGGTATTTTCTCCGCCTGCTTTTCTATTGCGCGTCCCTTATTCGTTAAACTTACGTCCACCACACGTTCGTCTACACTTGAGCGTCGACGTTCGACTAAACCGTGTTCTTCCATTCTTTTCAACATTGGTGTCAATGTTCCCGAATCCAGATACAGTTTTTCGCCTAACTCTTTGACCGTTACCGTCTCTTCTTCGAATAAAACCAGCAAGACTAAGTACTGGGGGTAGGTCACACCCAACTTCTCAAGTAACGGGCGATATAATTTGGTGATTTGTCTAGTTGCTGCATATAAAGGAAAACAGACTTGATTGCTTAATCTCAAGATATTCTTTGTCACGTTCATACACTCCTCTTTCTTTTCATTATAACAACTTATTTGATAAGTTTATACACTTTGACATTTTCAATTAAATTGTGTACAATTTAATTACAGACAACTAAAAATAGAGAGGTGTTTATATGGGAATAGCATTATATACCGCAGAAGCCACTGCGCTTGGTGGTCGTAAGGGACATGTTAAATCTTCAGATGGAAATTTAGACCTCGATCTATCTATGCCAAAAGGCTTGGGTGGCAAGGAAGTCAAAGGAACGACCAATCCAGAACAGCTCTTTTCGGCAGGCTATGCGGCTTGTTTTGATAGTGCACTGCAGTTATCTGCACGAAAAGCAAAAAAACAAACAACTTCCGCCGTCACAGCTAAGGTGAGTATTGAGAAAAAATTAAAAGGTTTTGGTCTAAGCGTCGAACTCTACGTTGAAATCGAAGGGGTCACTCAAGCAGAAGCTGAAGAGTTAGTGGATCAGGCACACGAAGTCTGTCCTTATTCTCGGGCGATCGAAGGCAATGTAAAAGTCAAAAAAACAGTTAAAGCTTTATAAGTTATTCACACTATCCACAGGGATTCTTTGTTGGTTTGACAAGGAATCCTTTTTTTAATACCCATTTTTCCACAGTTATCCACAAAGTTATACACATATCCACATTTCTTTGTTCTCGTTTAGGGTTATGAAAGCTTGAATAACCGTCAAAAAATAACTCATTCAAGCTGAAAGTTATGCACAAAATTTTCCCTTTATGTCTACATCTTCAAAACCCAAGCAAACACCTTCATGACAGTGTTTACAAAAACAAAAATAGCTGTTGTTATTTAGTTACGCACAGGCAATAACGTAGTTGTGCATAACTTTTTTTGATGGAATACCGCTGTAAAAGTATTCCCGCAATAGTTATCCACACCCGAACAAAGTTATCCCAAGGCTTCAAAAGATTGATTTTGGGCTACTATAGTTAGCTTATGCACAATCGGTACAAGTGAACCCTTTTACTCTCTTTACTTGTACCCATGCGCATCAAATTGAAACAAGTAGGCCTTCACGGATGTTAAACTTGTTCCGAATATCAGCTCATCGACACAAGTGACCTGCTATTTGTTGCTCGCTTGTGTCCATTAGGCCCCAAAAAACTCTACATAAAAAAACACAGCCTAGTAAAAGGCTGTGTTGGTCATTTGCTAGGCTATAATGTTTCATCGTCGGTACTTCTCATGGTTATTGTCGTTGTTTGACGTTCTCCTCCACGATAATACTCAATTTCAACTTCATCGCCCACTTCTGTATCATAAATCTCTTGTCTTAATTCGATACCATTCGCGACCTCTTCGCCATTGAATGACACAATAACATCATTGGCTGCTAGTCCGGCTTCTTCAGCGGAGCTATCAGGTTGAACTTCCGCTATAACAATACCCTCAGTCACATCTTCAGGTAAGTTAAGTATCGCCTGTTGCTGCTGAGGTGAGACCATGGCTAGATCAACCATGGCTACACCGATAACGGGTCTGACCACCTCTCCGTTTCGCTCTAACTGATTAATGATATCTAAAGCATCATTACTCGGAATAGCAAAACCCATGCCTTCGATGGTCGATGACGAAATTTTCATGGAATTGATACCCACAACTTGTCCGGCAATATTGACAAGCGGACCACCTGAATTTCCTGGGTTGATTGCTGCATCGGTTTGAATGGCCGTCATTTCCCAGTCATTTTCTCCATCCATATTTGTATCCACAGGAACCGTACGTTCTGTAGCTGAAATAATGCCTGATGTTACCGATGATGCAAAATTTGTTCCTAAAGGTGAACCGATAGCTATAGCGGGTTCACCAACTGTTAAGTTTTCTGAATCACCGAATTTTGCAGTTTTAGAAACGACTTCTGAATCGATTGCTAGAACAGCTAAGTCCGTCCAGATATCTGCACCAATAACCGTTGCTTCTACACGGGAACCATCTTTGAATAATACTTCGATGGCATCAGAACCGTCAACAACATGATTATTAGTAAAAATATATGCAGTGTCTCCGTCTACCTTATATACTGCACCACTGCCAGTGCCGACTTGTTGTAAGTTTTCTTCATCAGTGGTCTGACCGCCTTCATACCATCCAAAAGGGTCTTCTCCAACCTGCTGCATATTAATGACTGAAACGACAGCGTCATCTACTTCTTGAACGGCATCTGTAATGTCAGACGAAACGTCCACTCGCACTTCAGAGATTTTAACTTCTCCCTCTTCTGTTACAGGCGTATTTTCTTGCATTTCTGTGTCGGGATCCGATTCTGTTTCAGTGTCGAATAAGTCACATCCGGCGAGCATCGCGCTCGTTAGACTCAACATTAGTATAGCTCTGAATGATCTCTTTTTCATCATATACTTCCTCCCATACACTTACAGTATAGATATATTTTAATCTAAAATCATGACATTTCTATGTCTTTTTTTATATAATATCATGATACAATTTTAACATAATCTATTTTTTTTCCCGTATGAGAAAGCTTTTTTCAATCAATTTCTTTAAAAAGAAAAAATAAAGCTTACTTTCTCTTTAAATAATCAAAAGAGAAAGTAAGCTTTATGATTTTATAACGTAAATAATGCACACGGTTCATCCGGATCAGTGTCCAGCAATTGAAAACGTTCGTTTACACCGGTATCTTTTCTTTCTAAAATTTCTTCAACCGTTTGATGTGCCACTTCTTTGATATTGTTTTCCTTGCTTAAGTGACCCAAATAGATACGTTTCGTTCGATCACTGATGATTTCGGCTAAAGCTAAGGCGCCGTCTTCGTTAGATAAATGACCTTTGTCACCAATGATTCGCTGTTTTAAAGACCAAGGATATCTGCCCATCCGAAGCATGCTTAAATCATGATTACTTTCAAATAAGTACGCATCCGCATCTTTAACCAAGCCACGCATGCGATCACTGACATATCCAGTATCTGTCAGCATGACAAAGCGTTTATTGTTTTTTTGGAAGGTATAAAACTGCGGGTCGACAGCATCATGCGAAACTGCGAAACTTGAAATATCAATATCCCCTAGGGTTAACGTTTTCTCGTTTGGAAAATGAAACTTCTGTTCGACTTTTAATTTCCCTAATTTGGGTTCCATTGCCTGCCACGTTTTTTCGTTGGCATAGATATCTAAATTATACTTTCGAGCTAAAATGCCGACACCTTTAATATGGTCAGTATGTTCATGTGAGACTAAAATAGCATTCAAATCTTCGGGTCGACGTCCGATCTTGCTTAACATCTCAACCGTTTTTTTACCACTGAGTCCACAATCAACTAATACTTTCATTTGATCGGTTTCAATATAGGTAATGTTTCCTGAACTGCCGCTAGCTAATATGCTAATGCGCAGGTCGGATTGTTCTGACTGCATCATGAACTGATTCCTCTCTCTGTGAACACTCATTGTCCATTTTACAACAAGTCTCCACCTACAAGCAAGAACACTTTTTTAGGTGCTACATTCTCTATTCTACACTTTACTCATCCGGTTCCTCTTCTTGTAATTCTTCAGGAATGACTGTTGTAACTGGATCTGAGATGATCGTACGTTCCAAAGCGTCTACTCGCAGCACTTTCTCTCCGCTTGCATCCATAACTGGCACATACCATACCGGTCCATACATGCTCAAGTCTTCCAGATGCAGTGTACGGTAATAGGTTAAAATCGGTTGTCCAACAGTGGAATTAGAACTTATTTCGTTGTTTTGAAAAAGAACTTCAATGGCTTGCCTGTCTGTGATGACTACTTGTGTTGATCCTTGAGGAATCATTGGGCCAGCGTATGTTTGCTGATAGGAAATAATATTTCCGTCACTACCATAAAACAGAGAGATTTCAGACGTTCCATCTGCTACGGGAATACCTTCGACTTCCTGTGCGTAGACAAAGCGATTCTGACTACGGTCATACCGGAGATACATATATTCTCCACCAAACAATACGGAACCGTTGATGATAAAAGCCTCCAGTTTCGCGTAATCCCCTTCGGTGAATCCGTCATCAGGATTTCCTTCGATCTCGATTGGATCTGATAAAATACTCGTATAAAGTGAGCCGTCTTCAGCGACAGAACCTGCCTGATTTTCCAGCTGGTCCACGTTGTCTTCCAATAATTGATTACTGTCCGCCTGAACATAAAACACGTCTCGTTCTTCGTCCTGCAGTGTCGGAATACTGATACCGATTTGTTCCATTTCTCGAATCAGGTTAACTTGACCGGTCTCACTTGTTGCCTGTTGAATATCATTACGATTAAAATAACTCACCAACAAGTACACGTTTAAAAGTAAGAAGGTAATCAGAAAAATGTTTTCTATTTTTTTAAAATCCATTTAGCGATTCCTCCTGTGATTGGATATAACGATTCACTTCTACCCATGAGCCTTGTGCCTCTACATACCAGTTAGGTTCAAAATGAACCACCCTGTCATCTTCTTCACTTTCTGTCCAGGTCAAGCCAATACGCATGTCTTCGATATAATCAAGACCCAGTTCCATTTCTTCAAGTTGATTGATGATATCTCGACCACTGGGTAATGTTTTTATCCGCTCACCCGTTAATGTTAAAGGTGTTTGAACGACTCGAAGCGGTATACGCAAATTTGTTCGACCACTTTCTACGACGGTGATCTCATTCGTCGATTCAAACTGCTGATAACTGTAGACAGGATAACCTTGGATATACCGTTGAAACGTTACTTCGTGTGTCTCTGGAGCATAATTCTGATAGTGCACATGATCGGTCCAGTTTTCTATTTGAGTCAGCTCCTGATAACTGCTGCGCAGTCGCTCACTAAATGTCATCTGCCCCATGTCTGATCGTTGTCTTAAATAAGTTAGTGTATTTGTAGCGTCATTGATTCTCACTTCTGTCGTTAGATCGATATACCGTGTCGTGTTGCCTGTCCGTCTCGCGTCTATTTCTGACGTGTCCGAGAAAAACTGATAAATAAATAAATTATTAGGTAAACGTTCAACGAGATAATCATGATACTCTACTGCTTGTTCTTCCACCGGTAGATAGAGATAGCGTTCGTTAACTTCAATAGGTTCAACATCCGTTAAAACGTTCTCCGCTGAATACAGCAACTCATCGATTATATCCGGTGTATAGTCGGTTTCCTCGATTTGATATAAAAATTCACTATGCGAATCATAGAAACCAGCAATCTCTGGATCATCGGTATTCATGAACACGTGTGTAAACGTGCGATTCTCATAATCTGTCGGTAAATCACTGAAACCATATTCGAAAAGTCCAAAAGGTATCGGTGCATCAAAAATAAATTCAACCCAGTTCTCATCATTCAGATAATCCTGATAATCTGAGTAACTTAATCTCTGCGGCGATTGAACTTCTCCAAAAGTAGTCTCCGGTAAATACTTTTCAAACCATTCATTTGTGTAATTCATGTTGATATCTACTTTTTTGCTTAAGTCATTGCGATGCCAGACAATCTTTTTGGGAGAGAAGACTTCAGCCAATGAACGATCAACCAGTGAGGCGGGAATAGGACTTCCCCCTCCGGATGAAGGCTCACGTAACTGAACACCAGTCGTCCAAAGCTGAAAACTTAAAAATAAGCTCAATCCAATCAATCCCGTTAAAAGTACGTGTTTAATTCTGGACCAGATCATTCCCATTCCTCCTCTTCATATGGGACATATGGAAGGGAGAGATAAAACGTTGTACCTTTACCTTCAGTACTTTCGGCCCATATACGACCGCCGTGTTGTTCCACCACTTCTTTGGAAATAGCTAAACCTAAGCCGCTGCCTCCCATTGCTCGTGACCGTGCTCTATCGACACGATAAAAACGAGAGAATATTTTATTGATATCCGACTTGGGAATGCCCATCCCTTCATCTCGAATACTAATCAAGACAGTATTCGCTCTTTTTTCCATTTTGCCTATGATCGTCCCGCCATCAGGTGAATACTTGACGGCGTTATTCATAATATTGTCTAAGACTTGAATCATTCGGTCTGGGTCAACCTCAACAAATATGGATTCTCGCAGTATATCTTTTTTGATTTGATGATTTTTCCCTTCGTATTCAGCTGAATGAATCAGCATATCAAAGCGGTTAAGCACATGTTCAAGCATTTCAGTTAAATCGACTATTTCCAGATTCAAGGTACTTTTACCTGAATCTATGCGAGACAAGTGAAGCAGGTCTTGAATCATTCGAATCATACGGTCTGTCTCGTTTTGAGTGACTTCCAAAAAGCGTGGAGCCAAATCTGGGTCCTGCCAGGCCCCATCTGCCAGCGCCTCAATGTAACTACGCATACTCGTTAAGGGTGTGCGGAGTTCGTGTGAAACGTTGGATACAAACTGTTTGCGTTCTTCTTCTATACGTTCTTGTTCGGTTACGTCATGCAGCACACAGACTATCCCGCTGATGAAGCCAGATTCTCTTTGAATCAGAGAAAAGGAAGCACGCAGAATAATGGGTATCCCATTTTGTTTACTGTTTACCAGCATTTCGTCCTGTTTTTCTAAAATGCGACGCAGCGTAATGTCTTCTTCAACATCTAAAATAGATAATAAATTCTGACCTAGAGCATCCTCTTGACTTCTATCAAGCATTAACTGGGCCATTTCATTGATGATCATAATTTTTCCGCGTCTATCTGTTGCAACAACGCCATCTGTCATGTGTGTTAATACACTGTCTAGACGTCTTCTTTCTGCATCGATCGATTCTTGTGCCTCGGCAACATCATCTGATAGATCATTGATCAAGCCGGCCAATTGACCTAGCTCATCTTCGCCGTAAACTTTAAGGGTGCCTGAATAATCACCTTCAGCAATTTGACGGGTTTGAATCTGCATTTCTTTGATCGGCTTGGTCAGCGCACGAGAGACCATGTTGGCTAAAATGAGCGATAACACAATCGCTACCGCACTGGATTGTAAAAAGATCAAGGTGATCTGAGAAATCTGAGTATAGACAGATTCGATATTGCTTTCCATTAAAATAGCACCCAAAAACTGAGACTCTTCCCCGGATGAAAAAACAGGTTCAACCATTTTCCATCTTCTGTTTTGGGTGACTTGATCGATGACTTGTCTAGGAATCGAATTTTCGGTTATTTGTGCTTGTCTCAAATCAACATCATCAGATAATTGCCCAATGATGTTTTGTTGCGTCGTATCACTCGTTCCCATAACGATGAGTTCAGAATCAACTACTTGAAGATCAGTAATACCACTTCCTGAGAATTCGGTCAGTAAATTACTGATTTCCTGCGCGGGATCGATCTCACTCTCTTCGCCGCTTTCTTCAATTTCTAAATATGGAAGAATAGTACTTTCCAAAAAGCTCATTTGTACTTGACGATCTTCCTGAAAGTTAGCGATCAGTTGACGTTCTATTTGGGTAATAAAATTCGCCCCGATTAACTGCAGGGCGAATACAAGTAATAGCACAATCACAAACACGATTTTAGTGTTGATAGACTGATAAAAACGAATCTTTTTTTTCATAAATCACTACTTCTCCTGTTTTTCAGGACTTCTAAGGTAATACCCTACTCCACGGCGTGTTACTAGGAAATTCGGGTGACTTGGATTATCTTCGATTTTTTCACGCAGACGTCTTACTGTAACATCTACCGTTCGGACGTCCCCAAAATAGTCATAACCCCATACTGTTTCGAGTAAGTGTTCGCGCGTCATCACTTGACCGATATGTCGAGCCAGATAATGAAGCAATTCAAATTCACGGTGAGTCAATTCAATTGAATCTCCACGTTTTGAAACAATATAGGCATCTGGATGAACGGTTAGATCTCCCACTTCTATATCATTGGTTTCTAATTTGGCAGTTTCAGTGTTTTGAATGGATGCTGTTCTTCTGACATTAGCTTTTACACGCGCAACTAATTCCCGGTTTGAGAATGGTTTAGTGACATAATCATCTGCCCCCAACTCCAAACCTAATACTTTGTCAATTTCCTGATCTTTAGCTGTTACCATAATAATAGGTGTGTCTTTCGTTTTTCGTACTTCTCGACACACTTCGAGTCCATCCATTTTAGGTAACATTAAATCCAATATAATCAAATCCGGATTTTCTTCTTCAACTTTTTGAAGTGCTTCTTCTCCATCAAACGCTGTGACCACTTCAAATCCTTCTTTTTCAAGGTTGAATTTCACAATATCGGAAATTGGCTTTTCATCGTCGACAACTAATATCTTTTTCAAAGACGTTCCTCCTCAGAACTGATTTAGCGTACAAAATACTATGATTCTTTTCACTTCGATTATACCTTACCTATAAGGTATGTTCAATTTTACTTCATTAAACTCTCTATATTGATTAAATTAATCTAATTTTTAATGCATGTGTTTCATTGGCTTTTGCTTTTTTTGTCGGGAATAATTCTAATGACGCAACTGAATTATGTTCTAAAACGATAACGGGAATAACTGTATCGAATCCTCTCTCACTGATGAATTTCTGATCGAAAGTAACCAACCGGTCTCCTTTTTCAACACGTTTATTTTTTTCCACAGATGTCTGAAATCCTTCACCGTTTAAAAGTAATGTATCGATACCGATATGAATCAGTACTTTTATACCCCCATCAGTCTCAATATAATAGGCATGTTTAGCATCGGCCACTTCAATCAACTTTCCTGAAACTGGTGCATAAACCACTCCAGATGTTGGTCTTATAGCATATCCATCTCCAATCATCTTTTGTGAGAATAAATCATCCTGCACTTCTTCTATAGAAATAATTTCTCCATCAGTGACTGCACTCAGAATCAATTCCGCTGTTTCATGGTCCTGCTCTTTAACTTGATCACCAAACCCATTACTTTGAATACTCATTTTTTTCTCCTTTTTAAAAAGTGACTGAGTTAAATCTAGAAAGTTGTAGAGACAGTCTGTATATGCCTCATCCCGCTACTTTTTCACTCTACTTTTCTATTTCTCGAAGTGAACCACAAAAAACCTATTGTGTAGCTACTATTCTAACAATTAAAGCTCATTCAAGCAATATTATTTCGCTAGCGTTTTAGTTGGTGTTATTTTTACTTCATGGTATTCTAATACTATAGATTTAAAAATCATGGAAATGATCAGTAAAGGAGGCACACAATGGAATTAGGTTATCTTATTTCGCTCATTATTTTAGGTGTATCACTTGTTCTCCTCATCGGAATAGGTGTTTATGCTATGAAAAAAATAAAACCAACACTGAAAAATATTGAACGGACCCAAACAACTGTACAAGATCAAATTGAACATTTTACAAACGAATCTGATGCGATCCAAAAGAAAGTAGATCTTATCATGACACGCGTCGATAGCACCAAAGAAGTCGCAGAAATCAATCTAGAACGAATAAACGAATTATCAGATTATGCGTCTAGCTTGTCTCACTCTTTAACTTATTTAAAAGAGCATGGCGGTAACTACTCGAAAGGTATTATAGAAAATACCTACACAGAGTTAAAAACTGATGGACCTCGTTTAGCTGAAACATTCAAACGCGCTTTCAAACGAACAGTTGAAAAGCAAAAGCAACGTCACCAAGGTAACACGCAAACACTATAATTAGTCTATTTTGAAAGGATGAAAGAATTATGCCAAAAGTAAGTTTATCAAAAGCTGTATTCATGAGCGCTGCTTCTGCCTTTACCGCTTTACTATTCGCTCCAAAAAGAGGAAAAGAATTTAGAGAAGATTTAAAAGATGAAGCTATCAAATTAAAAGATTCAGGTGAAGAAAAAGCACAGGAACTGGTTGAAGATTTTAAAACATCATATATCGAAGCCGAGAAAGAATTAGAATCAGAGCAAGCGAAATTAGATGCGAAACAAGCGAAGTTGAACCAGACAATTGAAGAAATTGAAAGAGACCTGGCTTTAAGCGACGCTGAAAGACAAGGAACAACAGAGGCTGAAGCTGTTTCAGCTAGTCAAGCAATCTATACAGATCATAAAATGGGCGATGTGAAGGATACTACACTCGAACCCGAACATGATCAAGCTATTCCAAAAGATAAAGTAGATGAAGCCTTACACGATAATGCCTTGTCAGATGATACGGATTTTGAAATCAATGAGTCAGCTGTCGAGAATGAAGACGATGCTTCATTAAAAGTAAATCCTAACAACTAATTCAAAAAATAAAGGGATCCCTCAAAAAAGGGATCCCTTTATACGTTCTAGTTTTATTTTCTAACCCAAACAGAAAGTGATTCTGCATTTACCGGAAATGTGGCATGACCTTCATCGTTGATTTTTATTTCATCTTCTCGATTTTTCAATAAATCAATATAGATATCCCCGGCATGTAAATCACCTACGTACATATCTTTGAACCCTTCGTCTCCGTTAGATATGATGACAGCACACCCTTCTGGATGCTCGTCATCCCCTGTTCGAGTAAAACCAATACAATTATCATGATCTAAATAATTATTTTGTTCACCATAAGCGTATTCTTTTCGTGCGTGTAGTAAGGTATCGATCTCGTCTTGACAGCCCTCATAATCTACATCGCCATTATATCCATAATAATCTCCATAAAAAACACACGGATAACCATAAGAACTTAATAAAATAAAGCCATAAGCAATGGGTTTAAACCATGGTTCTACGTAGGATTCCAAAGCTTGATTGGGTTGAGAATCATGATTTTCTACAAACGTCACAGCTTGCTCGGCATTACTTTTATAAAGCGTCCCATCTAATAATTTCCTCAGGTCAAAATCGCGATGCTGTTTACTTGCTTCATGTAAAGCAAAGTGGAAACGGACATCCATCATCGAAATAGAATACTCATGTTCCTCTAAATAATCTTCTAAGAATTCATAGCCTTGATTCCAATACTCAGCAACAAAAAAGAACTCTTCGCCATGTTTTTCTCTAACGTCTTCGATTAAATCTTTCATAAATGCACTGTCGATGTGCTTGACTGCATCTAGTCGTATGCCGTCTATTTTTGTTTCTTCAATAAACCAATGAATCCATCTTTTTGTTTCTTCAACAACTTCAGGATGTCCATAATCGATATCTGCAAACATAAGGTAATCAAAGTTCCCAAATTCTACCGATACATTCTCATCTGGAGCCCATCCTTTTCCTTCACCTTCGATACGGAAAATTCCATGGTCACCTGTCTTCTCATCCTCTGAGACACCCGAGAAATGGTACCAGTGCCATTCAAAGTCTGAATATTCCCCTTCCCTTCCGGAGAAGTTGAAATAGGTCCACGCCTCGATTTCTCTGGTTTCTCCGATGTCTTCATGACGATTGTCTTCATTCACTGGTGTAGCTTCGAATGTTTCCGTTTCGTCTGCTCCACCTCTGTGATTCAAAACCACATCAGCATACACATGAATATCATGTTCATGTAAGGCTTCTATTGCCTCAATCAATTCTTTTTTCGTTCCATACTTTGTTCTAACCGTTCCTTTTTGATCAAATTCACCTAAGTCAAATAAATCATAAACACCATAACCGACATCATTTTGTCCCGTACCTTTATAACAAGGAGGAATCCAAACAGAAGTTATTCCTATTTCCTTCAAATGTTCTGCATCTTCTTTCAATCGCTGCCAATGTTTTCCGTCGTTTGGCAAGTCCCATTCAAAGTATTGCATCATCGTTCCGTTCATTTTTTCTTTCTCCCTCCGTTAAACAATAGCAAGACATACTGCACTTGACTATTTTACAGTGTCTGGCACTTATTGACAACTTTAACACCTTTTGCCAACCATTTAACACCCTTAAAATGAACCTTTAAAGAAAGCTTGTATTTCTTTATCAAGAACGGTAAAATCTAGCTATTCACGTTTTGTTTCGTTACACTTTAATGTAGTTTGCTTTAGGAAGGATTGTTTTGGATGAAAAAATTTCTGGATCAATTTTCTGATTGGCCGATACCGATAAAAATCATAGTGAGTTTCGCTTTTGCTATGTTTATAGGCTCGTTAATTTTGGCTATGCCTTTCAGTCAATTGGAAACATCTCAAGCAACTTATTTTGATCATCTGTTTGGTGCTATATCCATGGTAGCTGTGACTGGTTTATCTACAGTCCCCGTGGCTCAAACCTATAATATATTTGGTCAGATAGTTACTTTGGTATTAATAAAATTAGGTGGTTTAGGACTCATAACTATTGTTTCCGCTATTATCATGCAATTTGGTCGTCATGTAAGTATGAAAGAAGAAATCACTTTACAACAAGCTTTAAATCGCAGTGATATGAAAGGATTTAGTCATTTTTTACTTAATGTAGTGAAATATACGACGCTGTTTGAGACTATCGGAGCTATCTTGCTCGCTTTCACCTTTGTCCCAATTTTTGGATGGCCAAAAGGCTTGTTTAATTCTATATTTATAGCTATCTCCTCTTTCAATAACGCTGGGTTTGATAATCTCGGAACCGAAAGTATGCAAGCTTTTGTAGACCAACCCATAGTTAATGTCGTCATTCCCTTTTTAATCATCATAGGTGGCATTGGTTTTTCCGTCTGGTTTGATCTCGCACGAAATTTTAAACAGTTTAAAAAAGCAAGAAGCTGGATAGATTTCAAAGGTACATATCGTCGCTTGACTTTGCATACACGCTTAGTTATCAAATGGTCGCTATGGCTGATTGTCGCTGCAATGGTTATTTTCACTCTAGCCGAATGGACCAATCCAAATTCTTTAGGTAACTTAAGCTTCACCAATAAGTTACAAGCTATTTTTTTCCAAGCAGTCACGCTTAGGACTGCCGGTTTCAGCACTTTGAACTTTGCTGAATTTCATATGTTTACTTTAGTCGTATTCACTGTTTTCATGTTCATTGGTGGATCTCCAGGCGGAACGGCTGGTGGGGCAAAAACCTCTACTGTTGCTTTAGTCGTCAAGCTCATTGGGACAGAACTAAAAGGACAAACAAACATTAATTACAAACACAGAACATTAGAAATAGACATCGTTAAGCGAGCATTGGTCATTGTCGTTATGTTTATACTGTTAAATTTCGTAGCTTTGTCATTAATGACCATTTTTGACGAAGAAGTCCCTCTACAATATTTATTTTTCGAAAGTGTCTCAGCGTTTGGTACTGTTGGTTTGTCTGCCAATTTGACCGCAACACTTTCCAGATACAGTCAAACCGTAATCATGTTCTGCATGTTTATCGGTCGACTGGGACCAATTACTATCTTCACTGCCTTAGGAAACAGAGATAGAAGAAAACGAGATATTAGATATGCAACCGGAAGTATATTAATTGGTTAGGAGTGTCAATTTTGGTTAAAACAGTTGGAGTATTAGGATTAGGTGTTTTTGGGTCAACCATTGCAAAAGAATTAGGTGAACAACATTACGATGTCATTGCCGTCGATAAGGATTTAATTGATGTCAATCGTGTCGAGGAATACGTCGTACAAGCGGTCCAAGGTAATTTCACTGATATCGAGCTTTTGAGAAGCATCGGTTTCTCTAATTGCGATGTCGTTGTTATCGGAACAGGCTCAAACCTAGAATCCAGTGTCATGGCTATCATGAATTGTAAAAAACTTGGTATTAAACGTATCATAGCTAAAGCGAAGAATCGCACCCATATGGAAATCATGCAGGAAATGGGTGCACATGAAATAATACGTCCTGAAAAAGAAATGGGCGATAAAGTAGCCCGAAATATCATGCGTAATAATATTTTGGATGTTATTAATTTAGATAAAGAAAACTCCATAATTGAATTCACTGCACCTAAACGCTGGATAGGACGCAGTTTAAAAGATTTAGATTTACGTAAAAAATACCAGATCAATGTTATTGGTATGAAATCAGATCCAAAAGGTAAGTTATCCATCAATGTTCCACCCGAAGAAAAAATAAAACCTGGAAGCTTTATTGTAGCTATTGGAGATCCGAGAACCTTTGAGCATCTAGATTACACCGATCAGCTGAAATAAATAAACAAGATGAAAGGCTGGGACACATTAAAACTGTCTCGGCTTTTCATCTTTTTTTTAAAGTATCATTCATAATTTTCTTTGCTTACTTCTCAATTACTTCTCCTTCAATTATCCTGCTTAAACGCTCTGCATTTTCAATTACAGCTTAACCGTGTATGTCTGCCTACTTAGCTCCCTTAAACCGCTCAGAACGCCTATTTTCAAGTTTGACATCTAGATGAGAACATCTCCCTCTTGTAACTCCTACTTAGGTGATTCAGCCCAATACCTTTAGTTCCTTGCGTCTCAACTTCACTTTCGTGTTTTAGATTGTTGGTTATCTTTACAATCGACCGCTTAGATATAAAAAGAGTGAAAGCTTCTCTGTTAACCTCACTTTATTTGAGGTTAACAGGGAAGCTTTCACTTTGAATATTTAACGTGGTATATCGTTTTCAGGATAATAAGACAAGGAAGAAAATTTATTATATTCTTTAATAAAGAGCAATTTACATGTTCCTCTAGCCCCAGAACGGTTTTTTTCCAGTATCACTTCAACGATGTTTTCATCTGCCGATTCATCTTCCTCACCGTCTTCACCACGATAATAATCTTCTCGATATAAAAAGGCTACGATATCAGCATCTTGCTCGATTGAACCAGATTCTCTTAGATCACTCAGTATAGGACGTTTGTCTTGTCTCTGTTCCACATTACGAGAAAGTTGAGATAAGGCTACAACTGGAACAGACAATTCTTTCGCTAATTTTTTCAATTGACGAGAAATTTCGGATACTTCCTGCTGTCGACTTTCCCGACCAGTACCTTCAATGAGTTGTAAGTAGTCAATTACAACCAGACCAATACTCCCCTTTTCCTGTTTTAACTTACGACATTTCGCACGGATCTCAGCTGTTCTGATACCCGGCGTATCATCAATATAGATATTTGCTTTGGACAAACTACCCATAGCTACAAACAATTTCGTGAATTCTTCTTCAGTTAACTGACCTGTTCGCAAATGTGTTGCATCAATCGTTCCTTCCGCACACAACATACGATTAACTAATTGTTCTGCACCCATTTCCAAACTAAATATGGCAACTGTTTCATCTGTTTTTGTCCCGATATTTTGAGCTATGTTCAAGACAAAAGCTGTTTTCCCGACACCAGGACGTGCTGCTAAAATAATCAATTCGTCCTTATGCAAGCCTGAGGTCATCTGATCAAGCATTTTATAGCCAGTAGATAGACCTGTGATTTCATCGTCATTCTGAAAAAGTTCATCGATATTATTGATCGTATTTCTCAAAACGGTTTCTATATCTACAAATCCGCTTCTGCTTTTCTTCTCGGAAACCTCGAGTATTCTTCTTTCTGCTTCGTCGAGCAGATCAGGGAGATTATCTGTTTCCTGATACCCTTTAGAGGCAATCTCAGTTGCTGTTTGGATTAAATTCCTTAAAATCGCACGTTCCTCAACGATTTTTGCGTAATATTCAACGTTTGCCGCTGTAGGAACGGTCGTAGCAATTTCTGCTAAATAAGGTGTCCCACCTACATCTTCTAATTGATTTTTCGATCCTAAATTATTAGCAATTGTAATAACGTCTATTGCTTCATTTTTCTCATTCAATTCAACCATGGATTGAAAAATGAGTTGATGCGCACGACGATAAAAATTATTTGCTTCAACATACTCCATAGCTGGAATAATCGCTTCAGGATCAAGTAAAATCGAACCTAAGACAGATTGTTCCGCTTCTATATTCTGTGGAGGTAAGCGATCACCTATAACGTCCATCTTGATGTCTAACTTCCTTTCATACTCGTTAACTGTCCCTTAATTGTACCTTATCTTTATTTAAAAGTATACAAGGGAACACACGTTTTTAAAATGTTTCATGTGAAACATTTTAAAAAACTAGCATAGTCTCATGTCGTTTACATGAGGAACTATGCTAGTTAATTTAACGCTCTAAAATATCATTATTTATTCTTCCGCTGTAACACTTACAGTGATTTCTGCTGTTACATCCTTGTGTAACTTGATGTCCATTTTTTGACTTCCGACTGTACGCATTGGAATAGATTGATTGATCTTGCGTTTATCTACCTTGATTCCTAATTGTTTTTCGATAGCCTTAGCAATCTGTTTTGTCGTTACTGACCCAAACAAACGACCATCTTCCGCCGCTTTTTCTTTGATCTCGATTGTGTTTTCTTCCAGCACTTCTTTTTCTTTTGTTGCAGCTTTAAAGATTTCGTTTTCTTCACGTTCCTGAGCTACATTCTTCATATTTAATTCTTTTTTTGCTGAAGAGGTTGCTTCCTTTGCTAAACCCTTTTTAATCAAGAAATTTCTTGCATAACCGTCAGAAACATTTTTCGTCTCACCTTTTTTACCTGTACCTTTTATATCTTTTAATAGAATAACTTCCATAGTTTTTAACTCCCTCTATAATTAGTCTAATTGAGAATGTATAACTTCTTTTAATTCTTCTATTATTTCAGAAATGCTTTGTCCATCTATTTGTGTTGCAGCATTGGATAAGTGTCCGCCGCCTCCCATTTTTTCCATAATAGCTTGAACATTGATTTTACCAAGACTTCTGGCACTTATGCCAACCGTTTCTTCAGAACGTCTTGTTATAACAAAAGCAGCCTCTACTCCCGACATGCTAAGCATCGTATCTGCTGTTTGAGCAGCAGTAACTGACGGATAGATTTCGTCTTCTGCCCCGTTTGCAACAGCTATACCTTCGATAACGTAGTTTAATGTTTCAATTAATCGACTACGTCTGAGATAGCTCTCTGGGTCTTCTTTTAATAGTCTTTGTATCATCGTAGGATTGGCTCCGACCGATTGCAGATAACTTGCTGCATCAAATGTACGTGAGCCAGTTCTCAAGCTGAAGTTATTAGTATCCACGACGATCCCACCTAACATGGCAGTCGCTTCAATACGGTTGATTGGTTCTCCATCTGTTGAGATATATTCAAATAGTTCAGTAATCAGTTCCGCAGTGGACGACGCATAAGGTTCGAAATACACCAGCAATGGATTCTCTGTAAATTCCTCACCACGTCTATGATGATCGATCACCATGTTTCGTTTTGTTTTCTTCAATAGATTTGGCGCGATTGAAAGGACTGGTTTATGATGATCGACCAATACAACCAAGTCATCACTTTTAATCATTCGTTCAGCCTCTGCTGACGAAATGAGATTGTTGTTCACTTGTTTATGCTTTTTAATTTCTTGAAGAAGTTTGTCAACATCTTTGTTTACCTCATCTTCATCAATGACCACATACACAGTCTTTTTAAGCATCATAGCAATACGCGCTATGCCGAGTGAAGATCCTACAGAATCCATATCTGGATTTTTATGTCCCATAACAAAAATAGTGTCACTGTCATTCATTAATTTCTGCATGGCTTGACTGATCATTCGAGAACGTACCCGTGTCCGTTTTTCCATAGGATTTGTTTTACCACCATAATAGCGTGGTTCTTCATCAACTGGTTTGACAATAGCTTGATCTCCACCACGACCTAATGCCAGATCTAAATTATTTTGAGCTAATTCAGCTAATTTATCAAAAGGTTCATCTCCATAGGCCAGTCCAAGACTTATGGTCAATGGTAGATTCCGTTTAGACGTTCGGTCTCTTATATTATCTATAATATTAAATTTTTCACTCTCTAACCGTTCTAACTCTTCTCTATTTAAAAGCAGGAAATAGCGGTCATCAGATATCCGTTTATAAAAAATACCATGTTGCTTACCCCAGTTAGAAAAATAGGTAGTAAGCAGACTATCAAACCCTGATACTCCTCTATCGTCTAGACCCTGAGTAATTTCATCATAATTATCCAGGAACAACCAACCTACAACAGGACGTATTTTCTCATACTCTTCAGTGACCTTCGCGTATTCGGTTATGTCCAATAGATAGAGAGCATTAACATCTTTTTGAAGGGAAACTTTATAAACTTTGTCGTTCCATTCAATCAAATTGAAATCTTCTCTTTTTTCATTATCAAAGTAATCCGATATATCTCGATTCACTTCTCTAATAGGTTCACCCAGTAACTGCTGATCGCTCGGCAATTGTAATTGCATATAGGGATTGATCCATTCGATCTGGTTTTTTTCATTGAGTAAAATTATACCCATCGGCATTTTGATTAAAGCTTCTTGCTGCCCACGTTTGATTCGGTAAGACAAATTAAGTATATAGTTATTTAATTCTTCATTATATTTATTACTAAATCGCCATATTATAATGAGGGTAATAAAAAACAATATTAACATTAAAGAACCCAGCCAAATGAAAGCAAAGAAACTCAACACTGTCATAAAGAGCTGAACAGCTACCGCAAATAAAAGCATTCGCTTTAAATAGGGATGGTCCAGTAACCTAGGAAGATTTTCTTCCTCTGACTTATTATTCATATTTTCTCCTCTTAACATCATCGTTATAACTATCCCTTGATATTTTAACACGTTTTCAAGGTCTATTCTATACTTGATGTCACATTATAAATGTTTCACGTGAAACATTTATAGCAAAAGAAGCTGCAACAGTTTACTGTCACAGCTTCTCTAAATTATTATTCTTCAGTAACGAAAGGTAATAAGCCCATGATACGAGCACGTTTAATTGTTTTCGTTAATTTACGTTGGTTTTTAGCATATGTTCCAGTAACACGACGTGGTAAAATTTTACCTCTGTCTGAAATGAAACGTTTCAATAAATCGACATCTTTGTAATCAATATATTCAATATGATTTGCTGCAAAGAAATCAACTTTACGGCGCTTTTTGCCGCCTCTACGTCCAGCCATGTTATAATCCTCCTTCTATTCTTGAATCAAAATGGTAAATCGTCATCAGAAATGTCGATAGAATCATTATTAGATTCAAATGGATCTTCATCGAAATTTGCGTGATTGCTTTTAGTATTATTCTTTGGAGCTTGATTGTTATTTTGCGAATCATTTGAATTATTCGAGTAATTATTAGAAACTCCAGAATTAGAACTTGAACCGTCATTTTGTGCACGTTTTTCAGTGACTGATTTAGGTTCGAGCATTTGGAAGTTTTCGCAGACTACTTCTGTAATATAAACTTTTCTACCTTCGTTATTTGTGTAGTTTCGTGTTTGCATACGGCCAGTTACTCCTACTAACGATCCCTTACGGGTAAAGTTAGAGATTATTTCAGCTGTTTTTCTCCAAGCAACACAATTGATAAAATCAGTTTCTCTCTCACCCTGTGCATTGGTATATGGACGTTCTACAGCTACTGTAAATGAAGCAACGGCTATCCCGCTACCCGTATAACGAAGTTCAGCATCTCTAGTTAATCGTCCAACTAGTACGACATTGTTAATCAATCAAAGTGGCTCCTTTCTTAAAAGGCAATCAATAAAAATGTTTCACGTGAAACATTAGTTTTCTAGACGAACGATCATATGACGTAAAATGTCGTCATTGATACGTGCTAGGCGTTCAAATTCATTGATAGCTGCTGCATCTGAAGATTGTAAGGTTACTAAGCGATATGTTCCATCGCGGTATCCTTTAATTTCATAAGCAAAACGGCGTTTCGCCCAGTCTTTTGACTCAGTTACTTCAGCACCGTTATCTTTTAAGATAGTTTCAAAGCGTTCTACTAAAGCTTTTTTACCGTCTTCATCAAGATCAGGACGGATGATATATAAAATTTCATATTTAGCTGTCTGACTCATCGTTGACTGTCACCTCCTTATGGACTTTGGCCCCTTCATTTGAAAGAGCAAGGAGAGTATTCTATTTAGAGTACTCACCGAAACACTATAGCACACCACTACTATTAATACAAGGTTTCTTTTAATACGGATGATAGGGACAAAGAAAAAACACAAAGCTAATAATTAAAATAACGATCTATTTTAAAAATTGATATATCTTTATATACTTTTGTAGTATTTTATTCACAACTACCTTAAGTATAATCTATATAAAAATGATATGATCAAATCATCACAATAGATAATACAGGAGGGATTTAATGATCACATTTTTTGGTGGGATTCTATTTTTAATTCTTGGGTACTTCTTTTACGGAAAGTATATCGAGAAAATTTTTGGAATCGAACATCGTCGAGCAACGCCTGCTTTTGAACTAGCAGATGGAAATGATTTTGTTGTTATGGGAACACGTAAGAATGCACTTATTCAATTATTAAATATTGCAGGTACCGGACCTATATTTGGTCCAATTATGGGTGCTTTATACGGTCCTGTTGCGTTTGTATGGATTATATTTGGCAACATATTCGCAGGAGCAGTCCATGACTATATGCTTGGTATGATATCCCTGAGGAATGAAGGGGCTCATCTTCCAGAATTAGCCGGTCGCTATTTGGGCAAATTTATGAAACATATTGTAAATGCTTTCGCTGCACTTTTGCTTTTGTTGGTTGGTACGGTATTTGTAACATCTCCAGCTAACCTCTTAGCTAATCTGACCCCGGAATGGCTAGGGACAGGGGTTTTAATAGCACTTATATTTGTATATTATATCTTATCAACCTTACTACCTATTGATAAATTAATTGGTAAAATATATCCCTATTTTGGTGCCTTATTGATTGTAAGTACACTTGCTATATTTATATCACTTGTATCCAGAGGAGAACCCATCCCTAATCTTACTCTTTCCAGTTTCCGAAATCTTCATCCTTCAGGTGTAAGCTTATTCCCGGGTATTTTCTTTACGATATCTTGTGGTGCAATGTCAGGTTTCCATGCTACTCAAACGCCCATTATATCACGAACACTTAATAGCGAATCAGATGCTCGTTTTGTCTTTTATGGCATGATGACTACTGAAGGTATTATTGCCATGATCTGGGCTGCTGCTGCTATGAGTTTCTATGACGCTCCATCATTGAGTGGTGTTATTGCTGATGGTACCGCCTCATTAGCGGTAGAACAAATAGCTCGCCATTACTTGGGTGCCTTTGGCGGAACGCTTGCTATTCTTGGGGTTATTGTCTTACCTATTACTTCAGGAGATACAGCATTCAGAAGTTTACGCATGATTATTGCAGATTATTTGAATATCAGTCAGAAAAAAATTAATAAGCGATTACTTATTAGTATTCCGCTTTTTATAATTTCTATTGGTTTATCATTTATGGATTTCAACATTTTATGGCGTTACTTTAACTGGGCTAACCAAGCTACTGCGGCTATAGCCTTACTCGTTTCAACACGTTACCTATTCTTAAAAGGAAAAAATTATTTAGTCACGCTTATTCCCGCTTCATTGATGCTTTATGCCGTTATAGTCTACTTGTTGAATGAGCAGATCGGTTTCGGATTGTCTTACGTTATTTCATTAGCTTTAGGATTGATCTTGACTATTGGTCTTCTATCATTGTTCTGGTATTCCGGCTTGAAACAAAAAGAGACACTAGATCCAGAGCATGTTTTATTAAATGATCATTTATCTATTAAAACCATACGAGGATTAAGAAAAAGAGCTTTCAATAACTAATAACATTACAAAACCCCCGTATCATCAGCATTTGGGTGCTGATGATACGGGGGTTTTTGCTATTTATTTTCTTTTTAGATTATTCTGTTTCTTCTTCATTTTCTTGATCTGCAGTTACTGCTTCGCTGTTTTCTTCACTTGCGTTTTCTTCTAATTCATTTATCTCTTCTTCTACTGGTTCAACTTTTTCTAATGTTGATACAAAGACATCTTCTTCAAGTCTCATTAAACGTACACCCTGAGTTGCACGCCCTGTTTGAGAGATGTTTTTTGCATGGAAACGAATAATAACGCCATTCGTTGTGATCATCATGATATCTTCTTCACCATGAACGGTTTTGAGCCCAACAAGTGGTCCGTTTTTATCGGTAATATTAACGGTTTTAACCCCTTTACCTCCACGTCCTCTGATTGCATATTCAGAAGCAGCGGTACGTTTACCATAGCCTTTTTCAGTTATAACTAAAACTTCAGAGTCAGGATTTAAAATATCCATTCCAACGACCTTATCATCTTCTCTCAAGCGTACGCCTCTAACTCCTGCAGCAGCACGTCCCATGCTTCTTACATCTTCTTCATGGAAACTTACTGCGTAGCCCTGACGTGTCCCGATTACAATGTGATCTGATCCATGTGTTACAGCCACACTAATCAATTCATCTTCTTCTTTAAGAACGATCGCTTTGAGTCCGCTGGTTCTGATGTTTTCAAATTCAGAAAAGGCTGTACGTTTCACTGTACCCATTAGAGTTGTAAAGAATAAGTGATCCGTTTCTTTAGTTTCTCCTCTAGTACTGATGATGGCTTGGATGTTTTCATCATTGTTGATACCCAAGAAGTTAATAGCAGGAATTCCTTTTGCAGTTCTTCCGTATTCTGGAATTTCATACCCTTTTGCTTTATACACTTTACCCGTGTTGGTAAAGAATAAGAGCAGATCGTGAGTGGAGCAGGTAATCAGAGTCTCTACAAAGTCATCTGTGTTCGTTGTCATACCCTTAACGCCACGACCGCCACGGTGCTGAGCTTTAAACTCAGAAATAGCCATGCGCTTCATATAGCCGTTGTGTGATAAGGTGACCGCAATTTCTTCTTCTTCGATAAGGTCTTCATCTTCAATACTGAGAGATTCACCGACAAGTAATTCTGTCCGACGATCATCACCATGTTTATCAGCAATTTCTTCTAATTCAGTTGCGATGATTTCATGCACACGCTGAGGATTAGCTAAAATGTCCGTCAGGTCACTGATGAGCTGTAGAAGGTCCTGATATTCTCCTTCGATTTTTTCTCTTTCCAGGCCCGTTAAACGAACCATACGCATATCCAAGATAGCCTGAGACTGACGATCACTTAAACCGAAACGTTCCATCAAGGCATTTTTTGCCACATCACCCGTTTTTGATCCTCTGATTATGGTTATGATTTCATCGATATGATCTAAAGCAATACGTAATCCTTCAAGAATATGTGCGCGTGATTCTGCTTTACGTTTGTCAAATTCTGTTCTTCTTCGGATAACTATCCGTTGATGTTTCAAATATTCAACGAGGATTTCTTTGAGTCCTAAAGTTTTAGGAACGCCATTCACGATTGCCAGCATATTGAAGCCGAAAGATGTTTGCAATGGTGTCAATTTATAAAGGTTATTTAAAACAATACTGGCAGAAACATCACGTCTGACATCAATAACAACACGCATACCGTCTCTGTCTGATTCATCATTTAAATCAGTGATGCCTTCAATACGTTTGTCTCGAGCTAAATCTGCTATACGTTCAACCAGTTTTGCTTTATTGACTAAGTAAGGAATTTCATCGACGATGATACGTTCTTTGCCATTGGGTTGAATTTCAATTCTCGTTTTAGCCCGAACTTTGATCGAACCTCTACCTGTTTCATACGCTTTTCTAATGCCTGATTTACCTAAAATCATTGCTCCAGTCGGGAAATCTGGTCCAGGTAAGACTTCCATCAAGTCTGCCACGGTTGCGTCTTCGTTTTCCATCACAATACGGCAGGCTTTAATGACTTCTCTCAAGTTATGTGGTGGGATATTTGTTGCCATACCAACAGCTATACCGGATGCACCGTTGACCAGTAAATTAGGGAAACGGGCAGGTAAGACATTCGGTTCACGTTCTGACCCATCATAGTTATCATGATAATCGGTTGTGTCCTTATTGATATCACGCAACATTTCCAAAGCCATTTTACTCATACGAGCTTCGGTATAACGCATAGCCGCAGCGCTATCTCCATCGATGGAACCAAAGTTACCGTGTCCATCAATCAGAGGATTACGGAAACTGAAATCTTGAGACATACGAACCATCGATTCATAAATGGCAGAGTCACCATGGGGGTGATATTTACCCATGACGTCCCCGACGATACGCGCTGATTTTTTAAAGGCTTTATCTGGTGTCATTCCCAGTTCGTTCATTCCATACAGTATACGACGGTGTACAGGTTTTAAACCATCCCGTACATCAGGTAAAGCACGAGCCACAATAACACTCATTGCGTAGTCCAAAAATGATTTTTTCATCTCACTGGATAAGTTTATTGTTTCCATGCGTGCTTCTCTTTCTTCAGTCAAGTACTTTTTCCTCCTTAAACAAATTCACAACTATATTTACTATATATTTTTAAATAGCACTCTATTTTATAATTAAACGTCGATATTTGTTACATATTGGGCATTTTCTTCAATGAAAATACGTCTAGGTTCCACTCTTTCACCCATCAGCATATCAAACACCATATCGGCTTCTATCGCATCTTCAACTGTAACCTGCAGTAAACGTCTATTTTCAGGATTCATCGTTGTTTCCCACAGTTGTTCAGCATCCATTTCACCTAACCCTTTATAACGCTGTATAGAGGGCTTAGGAGACGCAGGAATAGTTTTAAGGTAACTCTCCAATTCTTTCTCAGTATCCAAGTAGACCTCTTTTTTGCCTTGTTTAACTTGATACAGTGGTGGCATCGCTACATAAACGTAGCCTGCTTCTACCACTGGTCGCATGTAACGGTAAAACAGTGTTAAGAGTAACGTCCGGATATGTGCGCCATCGACATCGGCATCGGTCATGATGATCAGTTTATGATAACGCGCTTTATTGATTTGAAATTCTTCTCCAAAACCGGTGCCCATCGCAGTAAAGAGCGAACGAATTTCTTCGTTAGCCAAAATACGATCAATGGTCGCTTTTTCAACGTTCAAGATCTTACCTCGAATAGGTAAAATAGCTTGGAACAAACGAGAACGTCCTTGTTTGGCAGAACCGCCCGCGGAATCTCCCTCAACGATAAAGATTTCTGATTTTGCAGGATCTTTTGATGAACAGTCAGCTAATTTCCCGGGTAAATTACTGATTTCCAGTCCATTTTTCTTACGGGTCACTTCGCGCGCACGTTTAGCAGCCAAGCGTGCTTTAGCAGCGAGTAAGGCTTTTTCCATTATTTTCTTTCCTATTTTAGGATTCTCAACCAGGAAACGATTGAAATGCTCACTAAAGAGACGATCCGTGATCGTTCTTACTTCTGAATTGCCTAATTTTGTTTTAGTTTGTCCTTCGAATTGAGGATCAGGATGTTTGATGCTTAAAACAATCGTTAATCCTTCTCTAGCATCTTCACCACTCAGGTTTTCTTCATTTTCTTTTAGATATTTATTTTTTTTGGCATAATCATTGATGATACGTGTGAGTGCCGTCTTGAAACCAAACTCATGCATACCACCTTCATAGGTATGGATATTATTGGCAAAACTCATAATATTCGTGTGATAGCCGTCTGTATGCTGCAAGGCAACTTCTACGACTATACCCTCTTGCTCACCTTCTAAAAAGATGGGCTCATCGTATAAAACAGTTTTGCTTTGATTGAGGTATCCCACATAACTTTTGATCCCGCCATCGTATTGATACTCTAAACGGACAGGCTCTTCGGGGCGCTGGTCTTCAATGGAAATAGCTAGCCCACGATTTAAGAAAGCTAATTCACGGACACGTTTCGACAATTTATTGAAATCATATTCCTGTGTTTCCTTGAAAATGTCTGCATCTGCTTTAAAACGGACAACCGTCCCGGATTTATCTGTGTCTCCGATCTCATTCAATTCATTGATTACATCTCCGCGCTCAAAACGCATGTTATGAATTCTGCCGTTCTTATGAACATCCACTTCAAGAAATTCTGAGAGTGCATTAACAACAGAGGACCCTACACCATGAAGGCCACCGGAAACTTTGTATCCGCCACCACCGAATTTACCACCTGCATGCAAAATCGTAAAGACGGTTTCTAATGCCGGACGTCCTGTTTTCGCTTGAATATCGATTGGTATGCCACGTCCGTCATCGCTGACTTCTACAACATTGTCGGGTTTGATTACGATGTCAATATTTTTTGCATGACCAGCCATTGCTTCATCGATCGAATTATCGACTATCTCCCAGACGAGGTGATGCAAACCTTCAGGACCTGTTGTTCCAATATACATCCCGGGACGTTTTCTAACGGCTTCTAATCCCTCTAAAACTTGAATCTGACTAGCATTATATTCTTGTACCTCTTTTGGCGTTATTTTTTCTTCTGCCATTTTATTCACTCTCCATTTCAATCTGTCCATTATGAACGGTAAAAATTCGCGGATCATGGAGCAATTCTTTTTTTACTCCATCTAAACTTGTCGTTGTTAAGAATGTCTGCACTTTATCCTGAATAGATTTCAGTAAATGTGTCTGGCGATCATCGTCCAGTTCGCTCAAAACATCATCCAATAATAAAACGGGGTACTCCCCCGTCATCTCTTTCATCAGTTCGATCTCTGCCAGTTTCACACTCAGAGCCGTTGTCCGCTGTTGACCTTGTGAACCATACGTTTGAACATTTTTGCCGTTCACATAAAAACGGACATCATCGCGATGCGGACCAGAAAGCGTTGTCCCTTGTTCATATTCTCTGCGTTCATTCTGTTTATACTGCTCAAGTAAATCGGTTATCACTTGTTCTTTCTTTTTTTCCGATGATAAAGTGACGGAAGATGCATACTCAAGTGTTAGCTCTTCCTTACCCTGTGAAATTTCTGAATGAATGGGTCGTGCCCATTTTTCCAATCGTTTAACAAAAGAAAAGCGTCCAGTCAGTACCTCAGCACCTTCTGCCGCTAATTGTTCGTTAAGTATCGCTACGTATGTTTTGTCCAGCTTACCGTTTTTCCGATTCTGCTTTAGATAAGCATTCCGCTGTTTAAGTATTTTCTGATATTCTACGAGATGATAGAGATAAATGGCACTCATCTGTCCCATTTCCATATCCAAAAATTTTCGTCTGACTGAGGGTGAGCCTTTAACAAGCGCTAAATCTTCTGGGGCAAACAAAATAATGTTTAAATGCCCTATATAGGCGCTCAATTTCTTTTGTTCTAAATGATTCAACTTAGCCTTTTTCCCTTTTTTTGACAACACAATTTCAAGTGGATACGTCGTTTTATCCGTTTCCACCTTACCTGTCACTTTAGCGAAATCCTGATCCCAGCCAATGAGCTCTTTATCGTTGGCTGTCCGGTGACTTCTTGCCATAGCTAAAACGTAGATACTTTCCATTATATTTGTTTTACCCTGCGCATTTTCTCCTAAAAAAACATTGATTTTTTTGGAGAATGCTACGTCTGCTGTTTCATAGTTTCTATATCCTTTTAAAGAAAGTTCTTTTAAAAACATTCCTATTCTCCATCATGGCTTGATTCAATCGTGTATGTCCCAAAATCTTTGATTTTAATGGTATCTCCATGGCGTAATTTCTTTCCTCGACGGTTTTCAGGTTCACCGTTGACCCATATGGCGGTGTCCAGTAAAAAAGGTTTTGCCATGCCACCACTTGAAATGATGTTTGCATGTTTTAAAAATTGTCCTAATGTGATCATTGAATCATCGATTTGAATTATTTCAGACACAGTTATCGGCTCCTTAAAAAGTAAAGACATGGAAACTCTCCATGTTCACCTCATTTATCTTCATATTATACCTCAAATGACCATTTAAAACAACTTTATATGGGGAATTCGGCATTCTAATCGATTTTGTATAGTTATAGATAAAAAGTGCTATTAATAGCGAAATGAGCTCAGAGTGGAATTTTTGAATAGATTGAGCGTTTAGGGATGAAAAAAGCGGATTTTACTTTTTTTTGAATAGAACAAATAAAAAAAGACCCAAAATGGGCCTTTTTTCAATAATTAATATTCACGAAGAGGTTCTGATCGGTGTAATCAGCTGAATAAATTCACCATTGTCTTCACTTGGTACCAATACAAACGGACGGAGTGTGGAAATCAGTTTCATCGTAATTTCAACAGGTCCAAATGTGGTCAAGGCAGCTTTTAAATAATCAGGATTAAAAGAAATTTCCATTTCTTCACCATTCAGATCTTTATAAGCCACTTGTTCATTCACGCGGCCAACTTCAGGAGAGTTACCCGTAATTTCAACGCTATCATTATTTACTGTTAATTTAACCACATTGTTTTTGCCTTCATGTGACAATAAACTGGCACGTTCAACGGCACCCAGTAAAACGTTTGCGTCTAATCTTAATTGTGTAGATGAATTTTCTGGTATCAGGCGATTGGTATCAGGATAATTACCTTCGAGTAAACGAGAATAGAAATAAGTATCTTCTGTCTTAAATAAAATTTGATTTTCTGCGACAGCGACTTCGATCTCATCCAGACTATCATCCAGTAAGCGAGTCAATTCTTGTAAACTCTTTCCTGGAATAACTAAATCATGAGAAAGTTCTTCCGTTCCTTCAATAGGAATGACGCGTTGACTTAAACGGTGACTATCTGTAGCTACTGCTTTAAGTTTACCATCACTAATTGTAAAGTGGATCCCAGTTAAAATAGGACGACTTTCGTGAGTGGATACTGCAATAACCGTCTGTTTGATAATCTTTTTAAGCAAGTTCACGGGTAAGGTGAAAGCTTTTGTTGTATCTATTTCTGGTAAATGTGGGTAGTTTGCCGCATCTAACCCATTGATGACAAACGCAGAAGAAGCGGATGTGATGGATGTTTGTACACCATCTTTAACTTCTACAGTGAAGGTCTCATCTGGTAATTTATTGACAATATCACTAAAGAAACGTGCAGGCTGCAAGACGATCTGTCCCGTTTCTTCTATAGTCAAGCCTGCTTTTTCATCGGAAACACTTATGAGTGTTTCTATAGAAATATCTGAGTTACTTCCGGTCATTTTAATTCCTTCAGAATCAGCAATTATTTTGATCCCTGTTAATATTGGAATTGTTGCACGTGATGAAACAGCTAACTGAACATCTTTTAATTTCTTTAAAAAAGTTGATCGATTGACAGTGAATTTCATAGTCTTCCTCCATTGAAAAATTAGTAACCTAATTCATATTATATATTAATATAAATACTTAGTAATAGTAGTAGGTCCTGTGGATACTGTGGAAAACGTAATAATCATTTAAACATAAAGGTTTTCCACCTGTGTATAAGGTGTGCATAAGGTTGTGGTTAAATCCGGAGTTTATCCACAACCTTGTTTTATAAACTTTTCTTGATTTCCTTGATTTGATCTCTTAATTCGCCATTTTGTTCTTCATTTAAAATCTTTTTAATTTTCTCATGAGCATGAATGACCGTCGTGTGATCTTTTCCTCCAAATTCTTTACCAATCTTAGGTAAGGACATACTTGTTAATTCTCTTGATAAATACATCGCTATTTGTCTTGGCATAACAATTTGTCTGACTCTTTTTTTCCCTTTTAAATCAGCTAATGAAATTTGATAATATTTACTTACCTTTTGCTGTATGGAAGCAATCGATACATTTTGTTTTGTATCATTTTTCAGCATACTTTTCAGAGCATCAGCTGCTAAACTTGTCGTGATATCATTGCGTTGGATAGCAGAATATGCTTGAACTCGAACTAAAGCTCCTTCAAGCTCTCTAATATTGGAGTCTATTTGACCGGCAATATAACTTAATGTGTCATTAGGTATTTCTAACCCTTCTGCATTGGCTTTTTTACGTAAAATAGCAATACGGGTTTCCAGATCCGGAGGGGTGATGTCTACTGATAATCCCCAGGCAAAACGCGAAACAAGGCGTTCCTGCAGTTTAGGAATCTCATTCGGTAAGCGGTCACTTGTTAAAACGATTTGTTTTCGATCATCATACAGTGCATTGAACGTATGGAAAAATTCCTCTTGCGTTCCTTCTTTGTCTGCAAAAAATTGAATATCATCAACTAATAACAAGTCTACGTTGCGGTAATTTTGTCTGAATTGTTCCTGTGTACGATTTTGTATCGAATTAATAAAATCATTAGCAAAATTTTCGCTGGAGACATATTTTATTCTGGCATTGGGATTGATTTGTAAAAACTGTTGCCCAATGGCATGCATCAAGTGAGTTTTGCCTAAACCCACACCACCATAAAAGAAGAGCGGGTTGTAGATCGTTCCCGGTTCTTCAGATACGACTAAGGCGGCAGCGTGGGCCATTTGGTTTCCTTTACCGATAACAAAAGTATCAAACGTGTATTTACTGTTTAAAGTACTGGATTTATATTGAGATGTAAATTGGTCAACCGTTTCATTCGTATCCTGTTCTTCATAAGTAGCCTGTTCATCTGCGGTCACAAATAAGGGAGAAACTTCTCGGCCTAAAAATTCGTACAGGTATTCAACGACTTTAGTAGAGAGATTATTTTTCCAATATTCTTTATGCAGCGTGGAAGGGACTTCAATCGTGATCGAATTATCAGAGATTCTGACGAGGTTGGCGCTTTGAATCCAAGTGTCATAACTAACTTTTGATAGTGTTTCTTTAAATTTATCCTGAAGATATGTCCATATAGTATGTATATCGTCCATTTTTTTCCTCCTCGCCGTAAAGTTACTTTTATTATTTTAGCACGTCTTGAATAAGTTTTCCACAGTTGATTTAAATTGTTGATAAATAGTTCACAGGGTGTAAACAAAGATATCCACAGGCCTGAACAAGATGTGTGTAAATTAATTTCATACGTAATTTTTAACAGATTTTGTGGATAACTATATAAGTTTTAACCTTGCTATAAAAGGTTTTTTATTAGTTATACACAGTCTAAAAGTGCCTGTGTACGGTTTTCATTAACACCCTGTGGAACTGTGTATAATATCTGGATAAGGGGGTGGATAAAAAAAAGAAGAGGATTGGCTTATATTAACATGTGGATATCTTATTGGTATAACTTTTAGGCGTGTTTTGAAAAATAAGGTGATATTTAAATCAATTGATGGTAAAATAAGCTTGACAAATTATGAAATGTTTTCTAAACTAACATAGTCTGTCTATATAGTGTAAAGTAATAGTCTGTTATTGCTTATAATTAAGTACAGAGGACAAAGGAAAGATTCAGGAGGTGTTCGCCGATGGCACAAGGATTAACTCATCAACCAAAAAAACGTAAACGTCAAAGAGTACATGGATTCAGAAAACGTATGAGTACGAAAAACGGACGTAATATATTAAGAAACAGACGTCGTAAAGGAAGAAAACATATTTCTGCTTAATGATGTCAGGCGACGAGAGCTTCTTGCTGGAATAACTGGTGAGGGCACGTTGCCTTTTTTTTATTTAAAATTAGGAATTACTTAGTTAATGTAGAAAGATGGGACGTACATGAAAAAAGCTTATCGCGTAAAATCAGAAGCAGATTTTCAAAAAGTCTTTCATCAGGGTCAATCTATGGCTAACCGTCAATTTGTTGTTTATCACCTACCTAAAGAAGGACAAGCACATTTTCGTGTAGGGATATCTGTTGGTAAAAAATTGGGCAATGCGGTGATGAGAAATGCTATTAAAAGAAAAATAAGGCACTGCTTCATTGAATTTGATCAGGAAGACAAGATAAAACCTGACTTAGATTTTATTGTGATTGCAAGACAGCCGGTAAGTACGATGGATTATCATGAAATTAAAAAAAGCCTGCTGCATGTTTTAAATCGATCCAATATACTTACAAGTGATGAGTAAATTTGTCATTTCATTTAAGTAAATAAACTAGTCTCAAGAAAAAAAGAGTCAATGATGTTTGAGAAAAGAGGAGAAGTACGTGAATTTTATAAAAAAACGTAAGCGATTGCTTCTAGCAATGGCTATGATCGGTTTAGTAGTCTTTCTGACTGCCTGTGGAACGGAACCTGTGACATCTGAAAGTACCGGCTTATGGGAAGGCGTTGTTATTTATAACTTTGCTCGAGCAATAATATGGGTATCTGACTTTTTTGGTGGAAATTACGGCATAGGAATCATCATTGTAACTATGATCATTCGAGCAATGCTTATCCCTTTTACGCATTTTCAACAAAAGAACATGCAGGAAATGAGCGAAATAAATCCTCAATTACAAGAATTGAAAGAAAAATATTCTGCTAAAGATGCAGAGACACAAGAAAAATTAAAAGAAGCGCAACAACGTCTTTACAGCGAAGCCGGAGTCAACCCGTACATGGGCTGTTTACCCTTGCTAGTACAAATGCCTGTCTTTATTGCCCTGTATCAAGCCGTTAACCGTACCGATATTTTAGCAACGGGAGATTTCTTGTGGGTCAACTTAGGCAAACCCGATCCATATTTCATTTTACCGATTCTTGCCGGAATATTTACCTTAGGACATTCTGTCATGATGAGTATGGGAAGACCGCAAGCAGGCAATAAGGTGATGACTTACATGATGCCTTTATTCATTGTCTTCATTACAGTACGCTTATCCAGCGCTCTAGCTCTATATTTTGCTGTTTCAAATGGATTTTCTGTCATTCAAACGCTTCTTTTCCAAAATCCATTTAAACTGATAAAAGAACGCAAAGCAAAGGAAGACCAAGAAAGAGAAGCTGAACTTCAACGCAGACGCGCAATGAAGAGAGCTCAAAAATACGGCAGAAACGTAAAAAAATAGAATTTATCTGACTTAGACCTATTTATTTGGTAAAATAGTAGAGAATAGAATTTCGACTGGAGGATAGTAGTCATGAATGATAAATATACAGCACAAGCGTCAACGACTGAGGCAGCCATCGAAAAAGGCTTAAAGGCTTTAGGTATTGACAGAAATGATGCCACAATTGAAGTGAAACAAGAAGCCAAGAAAGGCTTTTTAGGAATCGGACAAAAAGATGCCACCGTAGTTGTTAAAAAGACGAACACTAAAAATGTCGTCGAAGAACTGTTATCTAAAGAAGTGATGTTGGGAGAAGAAAAAACGTCTACCATCAGGCCTTCTAAAAAAACGCCAGCAAAAGAAGAAGTGAAAGCAGAACCAGTGGTTGAACCGGTTACTGAAGATCCAAAAGAAACAAGCGAAGCATTTAGAGAAAAAGACGAGACTGAAGAAGTCAAAGCCTCTCAGCCTCGCGAGCAAAGAGAAGTTATCTTTAATGAACAAGACGAAGCAGCTATTAATAAGGTTTCTGAGTATTTAGAAACTATTGCTTTGAAAATGGGTGTGGATGACGTCTCTATTGAGGTGAAACGTGACCATAACCGAGTGAAATTCTCTATCGATACAGAAGATGCCGGCTTGATCATCGGCCGTCATGGTAAAGTTTTAAATAGTTTACAGACCTTGGCTCAAATTCAATTGCACCAGGAAGCGGACAATAAACTGTACGCAAAAGTGGATGCAGAGAACTACCGGGATCGTCGTAAGCAGACGGTTGAACAGTTGGCGACACGCACGGCTGAAAAAGTGAAACGTACCAAGCGTCCGGTCATTTTAGAGCCTATGCCTGCCCACGAACGCAAGCAAATTCATCGTTATTTGAATCAATTTACAGGGGTTCAGACCCATTCAGAAGGAAAAGATCCGCATCGTTACTTGGTGGTTGAACCTTCTAAAGAAGAAGAATTCAAACTGTAAAGACGACGCGATCATAATTAAAAAGCTCTTTAGAGGCGGTATTTCGTCTCTGGAGAGCTTTTTTATATATCATAGTATGTTTAGTTGACCCGTTCACCGTAAACCAGGAGACGCTTGTAATTCATGGGATATTTCAGACAGGTGACAAGGGTCACGAGGTCTTTGTCTTTTTTGATGGTTAAACTGTCTACGTCGTTCGGTAAAACCACTCTGGTACCTGTGACACGATAGGTCATGATTTTATCGAGCAGCTACATTTTGAGGGTATAGTCTGATTTAATTTAAAAATACGATTGAGAAATAAAAAGATATTAAATTTTAATACTATAAAGGCGAGCAAGGAATCATCAATATTATAATGGTTTGAACACATGAAAAAGGCCTCTGAATGGAAAATTGAATTTTTCCAGTAATCAAAGGCGTAAGTCTCTTTCATTCAATTGAGAGGTAAGTATTGGGGGATCCATAGAATCCAGTTGTAACTTATGTTTGCTATCTGTTTTTATTTTTTTCACCTCTTTAGTCGTAATAGCATTCACCAGATAAGATGAAAAGATTGTGAATACTTAACGAAAAATTATTTTGCATACAATGTTTTGTTTATAAATGAAGTCTACTATTTAGTTTTATTTAGTACAAATAATAGCACTTAACTCATAAATAAGATAATATACTCTTGTTCTGTAGTTTATGTTTTTTGTTGTGAAAAACTAGTAATTAATTATCAATTAGAGGCTTTTTATATAGCTTACTATTGATAAGTATGTCCTAAAGTGTAATTGTGACATAAATGTGAACGGTTTATATTTTTTTTTGTTGTGGCAGTTCATTAAACCCGTTATAATTGAAAATGAGTAATTAAGACTAAAGTAACCCTATGAAAAAGTTTAATAAATGAGGACTGATGAGATGGATATGAAAAGTGTGATAGAGTTAGTTAATACGAACCGGGGAAACGGGATGAAAGAAAGTCTTAATCGCATGCATCATTTGCTGGATAAAATAGGTAATCCCGAAAAAGCGTTATCGTTTGTTCATATTGCCGGAACAAATGGAAAGGGATCGACTGCTTCATTTATATCCGAAATTTTGGTACAGGCAAATATAAAAACGGGTGTATTCACTTCGCCTCATTTAGAAATAATCAATGAACGCATTCGGGTCGATGGAGCGCTTATAACGGATGAAGATTTTATCAAAACAACTGAACAAGTAGCTGTTGTCGTGGATGGGGTTGAACAAGAATGTGGCGAGCGCCTTTATTCATTCGAGATTTTAGCAGCTGTGGCACTGCTATATTTCCATCAGCAAGAGTGTGATTTAGTGGTTTTGGAAGCGGGTATAGGTGGTAGACTTGATGCGACCAACACAATAGCCACTCCAGAAGTAGCTATTGTGACATCGATCGGCATGGATCACACGCGCGTACTCGGCGATACACTAGAAAAAATAGCCAGTGAAAAGGCTGGCATCATCAAAGAACATGGCGATGTGGTTTTACCGCATTTTTCGCCTTCTATAGATGAAATTTTTAAAGAAGTGGCTGAAATCAAAAAAGCTCTTATTCATAGCGTGTTGGAAAAAGATGTTAAAGAATTGAGCGTGACGGAAGACGGAAGCACCTTCTCTTATAAACAATTCGCGGCTTTAAAAGTCAAAATGGTAGGGAAACATCAAGTCAATAATGCGCTATTAGCCATTGAGGCGGCGCTCATACTGAAAAATAAAGGGTATAAAATTACTGATAAAAATATCAGTCAAGGTATTGAAGCGACATATTGGCCTGGCCGGATGGAAAAGATTCAGGCTAATCCGACCATCTTTATTGATGGGGCACATAATCCTGAAGGCGTAAAGGTATTGAGAGAATCGATTGAAACGCTTTTTCCTAATAAAAGACTGACTATCATTGTAGGAATGATGAAGGACAAAGATTATATGCAGATGATAGAAGACATTATTCCTTTCACAAAAAAAGTCTATACAGTATCACCGGATCCTTACCGTGGCTTTCCTTCGAGAGTCGTGGCTAAACAGTTGCAAGAAAAAGGGATAGAGGCAGATTCGTTTGATTCAACTAAAGAAGTGGTTGAATTTCTCAAAAAACAGAAAGAGAGTAATGAGATATTCATTGTTTTCGGTTCACTTTATTTAATAGGAGACATAAAAAAACAGTGGTAATCATGAAACGCTTCATACTCATTTTGAGTATGAAGCGTTTATGCTATTGGTCAAAGAGTAAACAATGATAAAATGGAAATAATAGAAGCATTTTATGAAGAAGGTGAGAGAGGAGAGATAAATAAAAACGCTTGCACTTTTTTTTCAGTTACAGTATAGTAAGAGTAACACAACTTGTATATACAAGTTAAACAAAGGAGGAAATATTAGTGGCAGATTTTAAGAAAGATGCGCAAGAGCTACTGGATGCAATTGGCGGTAAAGAAAATGTCAATGCGGTAACTCATTGTGCAACACGTATGCGTTTTGTATTAGCTGACCCTGAAGCAGCTGATAAGGAAAGAATCGAAGAGATTCCATCTGTAAAAGGGACCTTTACACAAGCTGGGCAATTCCAGGTTATCGTAGGTAACAGAGTGGCCGATTTTTATAACGAGTTCTCAGCTATATCCGGACTTGAAGGCGTCTCCAAAGATGAAGTGAAGAGTGCCGGCAAGCAACATATGAATGGCCTGCAGCGTGTCATGGCTGCATTGGCAGAGATTTTCACACCATTAATTCCAGCTATTATTATCGGTGGTTTGATTTTAGGTTTCAGAAACGTATTAGAGGCAGTGCAATTCGGTTTTCTGGATGGTCAGACAATCGTGGAAGTATCTCAATTCTGGAGTGGCGTAAATGGCTTCCTATGGCTTCCCGGTGAAGCAATTTTCCACTTCCTACCAGTTGGTATCGCATGGAGTGTAACCCGTAAAATGGGGACCACACAAATTCTCGGTATCGTACTTGGTATCACATTGGTTTCACCTCAACTGATGAATGCTTATGGTGTACAAGATATTTTAGCAGGCGATGTAAACCAGTGGGACTTCGGTTTCTTCCAACTGGATATGATCGGGTATCAGGCACAAGTTATTCCAGCCATGTTAGCCGGCTTCCTGCTCGTTTATCTGGAAAAAGGGCTGCGTAAAATCGTACCCGAATCCATATCAATGATTTTTGTTCCATTATTTGCTCTCGTTCCAACAGTCTTTGTAGCTCATGCCATCATCGGACCGATCGGCTGGCAGCTAGGCATCTGGTTGTCACAAGTCGTTCAATGGGGACTGACTGGTTCATTTAACTGGGTCTTCGGGTTCGTATTCGGTGGATTATATGCACCACTTGTTGTAACCGGACTTCACCACATGACCAACGCTGTCGACCTGACACTTGTAGCTGAATTTGAACAGACTATTTTGTGGCCAATGATTGCCTTATCAAACATTGCTCAAGGATCAGCTGTATTAGGTATCATCTTGCTACACCGTGGGAATGAGAAAGAACAGCAAATCTCTATTCCAGCGATGATTTCAGCTTATCTTGGCGTCACAGAACCCGCACTCTTTGGTATCAATATCAAATATGTGTACCCATTAGTTGCAGGTATGATCGGTTCAGCATTTGCTGGAATGACATCGGTAGCATTTAATGTAGCCTCATTCAATATCGGTGTTGGTGGACTGCCGGGTATCTTATCAATTATTCCTCAATACTGGACAGGCTTCTTGATAGCTATGGCAATTGCAATCGTTGTTCCTGTCGCACTGGTATTCTTGTTTGAGAAAAAAGGTATCCTGACTAAATATGAAAATGATCACTTACCAATTCCTAAATTAGGTAGTTAAGAAAGACAGACTAAATAATTAAAGACAAGGGTTAAGGAGGAAGGATACATCCAAAAGAGGGCTTGATTCTGGTAAGTTTACTGGAACATGCACGCTCGAGGATCTATCCTTTTTCTACTTTTAGACGAAGAAAAGAAGGGATGGTTACAATGGGAAATCTTCACGATAAAGTGATTTATCAAGCTTATCCTAAATCATTTAAAGACACGGATGGTAACGGTATAGGAGATTTAAACGGTGTGATTGAAAAATTACCCTATTTAGAAGAGTTAGGGATAGACATGTTATGGTTGAATCCTTTTTACAAATCCCCGCAAAATGATAATGGCTATGACATTGCTGATTATGTATCGATCGATCCATTATTTGGATCCTGGGAAGATTTTGATCGGCTCGTTGAAGAAGCCGGCAAGCACAAGATTGATTTAATGCTAGATATGGTACTGAATCACACCTCGACCGATCATGACTGGTTCCAGAAAGCTCTGGCAGGTGACAAAAAGTATCAGGATTTTTATATTTTAAGAGACGCGCAACCAGACGGCAGTCTGCCAACGAACTGGGAATCAAAATTCGGTGGACCGGCGTGGTCTAAATTTGGAGACACCGATAAGTACTATCTTCATTTATATGACGTGACTCAGGCAGATTTAAACTGGCGGAATCCAAAAGTACGCAAAGAACTTTATAACGTGGTCAATTTTTGGCTCGAAAAAGGCGTCAAAGGCTTCCGGTTTGATGTCATCAACGTTATCGGGAAAGCAGAAGAAATGGAAGATGCAAAAGATGGTGTCGGGAAATCCCATTATACAGACACACCCATCGTGCATGAGTACATCAAAGAACTGAATAAAGAGACATTCGGACAGTATAAGGATATCGTCACTGTCGGCGAGATGAGTTCAACTACGGTAGAAAACGGCATCAAGTATTCTCATCCGGACACTGACGAATTATCGATGATCTTCAGTTTTCATCACTTAAAGGTCGATTACAAAGACGGTGAGAAATGGACGAAGGCACCGTTTGATTTTATTGAATTGAAACGTATTTTAGATGAATGGCAGGCAGGCATGGCGGAAGGTGGGGGTTGGAATGCATTGTTCTGGAACAACCATGACCAGCCTAGAGCCGTTAACCGTTTTGGCGATATGGAAAATTACCCCATTGAAACAGCGACTATGTTAGCACAAACCATTCATTTACTCAGAGGCACACCTTATATATATCAGGGCGAAGAAATTGGCATGAAAAATCCTGATTACTCTGAACTTGATGAGTATGTGGATATCGAAACCCATAATGCCTATAAAGAATTGAAAGAAAAAGGCTTGTCTGAAAAAGAAGCACTCGAAATCATCAAAGAAAAATCACGGGATAATTCACGGATACCGATGCAGTGGAATGCATCCAAGCATGCAGGATTTACTGAAGGGACGCCGTGGTTGAAAGTTCCGGAAAATTATAAAACGATCAACACAGAAAATGAGCAACACAGTGGGAAAATTCGTTCTTACTATAAAGAGCTCATCCGTTTACGCAAAGAAATGCCTATTATACAAGAGGGATCTTATGAAGCGCTGGAATTAGAACATCCAAGTATTTTTGCTTACATTAGAGAATATGAAGGCGAGAAATTGCTCGTCTTGAATCACTTCTATGCTAAAGAAGACAGCATCATCCTTCCTGACGAATTAGTTGATAGCGAAAGCAACTATGTGATAGGTAACAGCGGCAAGCGAACACTGGAGAAAACCTTTGAAATGGGACCCTATGAAACGGTGGCTTTTTTGATCAAATGACGAATACCAAAAAGGATGGAAGATTAGCATAGGCTAACCTTCCATCCTTTTTTTGTTCAACTATAATCCATCGGGGGACGGCGACGGGCAAATTCCACAAAACGAAACTTGTCTAACCGGTGTCTGGATTCTGTGTACTGGAACAGGGTCGTGTCTTCCAGATGTACTTCACTCCGCGTTACGACAACGTGTGTATCACCATGCAGCGTCATATACTCGCGGTCTTCTTGTGTAGCGGGTTCGACAACGAACTCTTTTCGGGCGTACCCGATAATGAGACCCATTTCTTTTTCAATAAAGTTATAAAGTGATTTTTTTGCTTCGTTATCAGGAAGGACAGGAATAACAGAGGTTAATAAATAGTCTTTATCCAGGATAACTGTTTCTCCGTCAACCTTTCGAGCTCGAATCAATGCGTGCACTTCGGTTTCTTTGGACACATTAAGAAAACTTGCGATCTGTTCCGAAATCGTTTCTATCTGATTTTTTATTAAAAGGGTCTCACTGTTAATGTTTTGAGAATCCTGTAATTCCTTGTAACTGGTCAGCCCTGAAATAGGAAAATCAAACCGTTTAATATCAAGGACAATAGATCCTTTTCCCTGTTTTTTTTGGATGTAACCGCTCTCGAGCAGTAAGGTTAAGGCTTTTCGAATTGTTTCACGGGAAACATTGTATTTTTCCGACAATTTATTTTCACTCGGAAGCAATTCTCCAGCTTTATATTGTTGATTAAGAATATCTGATTCAATATCCAGAAAAATGTCTTGAAATCTACTCATCTTATTCAGTCCTTTATGCACGTTCTTTTATGATCGTAACTTATATTCTAATAGAAAAGAAACAGGAACTCAACATACTTATATACCTTTTATTGAATAGTCATATAATCAGCGAATAATTATTGGAATTGAGCTAGAAAGAGTCAAATAGTTTTAACATGATAGCTTATTTAGTATCGGATTTGTTGAAAGTATCCGAATGTTGATTTATACTATATATAGACAAATTCCTATGTTAGAATCAGATAATGATTTGATTAAGCACAATAGTTAACCAACAACCGATGAAATTCTCAAGAGTTGGAGGCAGTACTACGATCAATCGATACAAAACGTGCGTTAACAAATTAAAAGGATGGATGTAAAAATGAATTTTGAAGAGTATGCTAAAGTAGCCAAAGCCATTGCAGATCCAAAAAGAGTGAAAATATTAGATTTGTTGTCATGCGGTGAAATGTGTGCGTGTGATATTTTAGAGCATTTTGACTTCACGCAACCAACACTTTCCCACCACATCAAAGTGCTATCGGAAGCAGGATTGGTTGTCTCGGAGAAAACAGGGACGTGGCATCATTACACCATCAATCAAGAAGTGGCACAAAAATATATTGAGGAGACGGTTCATTTACTGACTCACTCAGATAATTGTAGTTGTAAGACTGATTCGGTTTGTCGACAAGGTAAATCGGCTTCAGCAACAGTATAAACAAACAAAAGGACTAACTTGGGCAACATACCCCTACGTTAGTCCTTTTTGATTTAGTTTAACGAATAATAAGTCGTTGCCCCACACTAATGAGGTTAGGGTTAGAGATATTATTGGCTGCAACAAGACGCGCAACGGTCGTATTATATCTGAGAGCGATGGCATACAACGTGTCACCAGCTTTAACGGTATAGGTCACTGTTGTTGTAGGTGGTGGTGTTGTGGACGTGGTAGTAGGGATTTTTAGAACTTGTCCGACGCGAATGAGGTTGACATTGGTTATATTATTAGCTGCGGCAATACGAGCAACTGTGGTATTGTATCTTGCTGCAATAGCAGATAAAGTATCACCCGCTTTAACAGTATAGGTTACTGTAGTTGAAGGTGGCGTAGTAGGAGTAGTAGTACCTGGAAGTATCAACACTTGTCCGACACGGATAAGGCTTGTATTAGTTATATTGTTGAGTTGTGCAAGACGCGCAACGGTTGTGTTATAACGTAGAGCAATGGCATACAATGTGTCACCGGCTTTAACGGTATAGGTTCGTGTGCTGGAAGTCGGCAAGTTCATCAACTGAGACATTGTCACGAAGCGATAACCTAAGCCTTTTAATCGAGTGATAATTGTAGGAAGAGCAGCTGGTGTGCCTTTTGCACCTGCGCCTGTATGCATAAGAATGATCGCACCAGGAGTGATTCTAGTCATCACACGGTTAACAATATCGCTGGAGGAGTTTCCAGTCCAGTCGATTGTATCTATGGTCCACATGACAGAATAACGGTAACCTGCATCTCCAACAGTTTGTAAAACGCTAGAATTATATGCGCCAAAAGGTGGTCTGAAGAACGGTTTAGTGGTTTTTCCGGTTAAATTAAGCACGGCAGTTTCTGTTCTTTGAAGTTGACTTCTCATTTCTGTTGCAGATATTTTAGTGAAGTCTGGATGGGTGTAAGAGTGGTTACCGATAGCGTGACCTTGGTTAACGATATTTTTAATTGTTTGAGGATGATTGTTAATACCTACTCCGGAAAGAAAGAATGTGGCTTTCACATTATGAGTGGATAGTGTTTGAAGGATGTTATTGATGTTAGTTCCATCAGAGCCGTCATCAAAAGTGAGTGCGACAACTTTTTCGGTCGTGTTACCTTTGGTGATGGTTTGAGCGGGAGCGGCAGCGGCTGTCGAGAATGTAAGAATCGAAGAGAGAGCAAGTAAAAAGGTTATAACAATTCCCACACTTCTACTTATTAATTTTCTTCTATTTTTTGTGTTCATTTTTCTCACCCCTTTCATACAATAGAAGGTCGTATTGACTATGTATGCGTGAAAAAAAAGGATCAAAATAACAAATATTGAATGGTATTACACTCTTATCGTTTATTAAATTATACCATAAAAAAAGTTGAGGTCACTTTCTGACACTCAACTTCGATGATTTTTTTGTTTTAATTGTTTGGTATAACAGACGATCCGATTCACTTCTTTGAAACCGATAGAATCATGAAATTCAGCACTTTGCTCGTTCACTAGTTCAACATCACTAGCGAACTCAGTGGCATCCATAAACCGTGACCAGTCTTCGCATACCTCAACGAGTTGTTTACCAATGCCTTGTTTTCTAAACGCTTCTCTAACGTAGATACATTCCAAATAACCTACAGGAGTAGAAATGGTACCTTCTACATAGTCGTATCGCAACTGAACATGTGCAAATCCGATGATTTCTTCAATTTCTTCGCAAATGAATAATTCTGAGGTGCTATCTCGGTGAAAACGATTCATTTCCTTTTTCAAGGCATTGATATTTTCTTCGGGCCACAGTAAATGAGCCAGCTGCGTGATTTTTTCAATATTATGATCATCTGCTTTTTTAATCTTATGCATCATCGTTCCACCCTTCCAAGACCTGTCAAATACGTTTGTTATTTTATATTTTATCATACTAAGCTAAATAACGCTTACAATAATAATCAGATAGGAAAATTTAGCATTATGACATATTGATACTTGTAATATATTGTTCACACAAAACTTATTATTAATAAGTAAAAAAGTTGACAATTCGAGTCATTACTTATATCATTTAACATGACGAAACAAATAAAAGATGCATTTACGTTTTTATATAGGGTAAAGTAGTGAAAGTGCTTTCCGCTCAATGTAGTAGTTTATACTAAATTGGAGTGGACCAGGCGCTTTTTTTTGTGAATAAAATTAAAATTTATGCATGTTTTGCGAAATAAATAGGAGGAACTATGAATGGCTATAGAATTTGATACGATTGCTGCAATCTCTACGCCACCAGGTGAAGGTGGTATTGGGATCGTTCGCATCAGTGGTGATGAAGCACTGGAAATTGCTGACCGTGTTTATCAGTCAGGTAGGAAACAATTGAATGACCAGAAAACCCACACGATTCATTACGGTCACATAGTGAATCCTAAAACGGACGAACAGATCGATGAAGTCATGGTCACGGTTATGCGTGCACCCAAAACTTACACCAGAGAAGATATAGTTGAGATCAATACACATGGCGGGATCGTTTCCGTCAACAAGGTACTGCAAACAGTCCTGCATAACGGGGCGCGATTAGCTGAACCCGGTGAATTTACCAAACGTGCTTTCTTGAATGGACGGATCGATTTATCCCAGGCCGAGGCGGTCATGGATGTTATTCGCGCAAAAACAGATAAAGCGATGCATATGGCAGTGTCACAACTGGATGGGAATTTAAGCCGTTTGATTAGCAGCTTGCGTCAGGAAATTTTGATGACGCTGGTTCAAGTAGAAGTCAATATTGATTACCCAGAATACGATGACGTTGAAGAAGTGACATCAAGACTCTTGATTGAAAAAGCCAAAGAAGTCAAAGCTCAAGTTGAAGCCTTGCTTGAAACGGCGGGCCAAGGAAAAATCCTTCGCGAGGGATTAGCTACGGCAATTATTGGTCGCCCGAACGTCGGGAAATCGAGTTTGTTAAATGTTTTACTCAAAGAAGAAAAAGCAATCGTTACTGAAGTGGCCGGGACGACACGAGACACGATCGAAGAGTACGTGAGCGTCAAAGGCGTACCTTTAAGACTGATCGATACGGCCGGGATTCGCGAGACAGAAGATATCGTAGAGCGCATCGGTGTGGAACGCAGTCGTAAAGCTTTAACAGATGCCGAGCTGATCCTGCTTGTCTTTGATCAGAGCGAACCACTGACCCAAGAAGACAGGTTATTACTGGAAGCCACTGAAAATCATCATCGACTCATTATTTTAAATAAAGTGGACTTAGAAAATCAGTTGGACTTAAACAAACTCAAAACTTATGTTAAGGCAGACAGTATCGTTCAGACGTCCGTGATTACGCAAGCGGGATTGAACGAGCTGGAAACCAAAATTGCGGCACTGTTTTTTGCCGGCAACACAGGCGAAAAAGATGCGACATACGTGTCGAATGTCAGACATATTGCCTTACTCAATGAAACCATCGATGCATTTAACGATGTGATCGAAGGTATCGAGATGGGCATGCCGGTCGATTTAGTTCAGATCGATATGACCCGAGCATGGGAGTTGCTTGGCGAGATAACGGGTGACAGCGTTCAAGACGAACTCATAACCCAGCTCTTCAGCCAATTCTGCCTCGGAAAATAAGAAAAGCGGGCCAAGCCCGATATTGAACTATGAAACTTAAAAAGAAACTAAAAAAAACGAATTATAATTAGAAAGGAAAGAATCTATGCAAACTTATGAAGCTGGTTATTATGATGTGATTGTTGTCGGAGCAGGTCATGCCGGTTCGGAAGCAGCGTTGGCTTCAGCCCGAATGGGTGCCGAAACCTTATTAATGACGATCAACTTAGACATGATCGCCCATATGCCGTGTAATCCATCACTTGGTGGACCGGCCAAAGGTATCGTGGTCAGAGAAATCGATGCTTTAGGCGGCGAAATGGGCCGAAACATCGATAAAACGTATATTCAAATGCGTATGTTGAACACAGCTAAAGGACCCGCTGTACGCGCTTTGCGTGCCCAGGCGGATAAACATATGTACTCAATCGAAATGAAAAAAACGATTGAACGGACGAAACATTTAGATTTGAAACAAGGCATCGTGGATGAAATCATCGTTGAAGACGATCAAATTCAAGGGATAGTCACCAATGCGGGAGCTATTTACAGAGCAAAAGCGGTCATCTTGACTGCCGGAACGTCTTCACGTGGACAAATCATCATTGGAGAACTAAAATATTCTTCGGGTCCTAACAACACTCAACCTAGTATCAAACTGTCGGAAAGTTTATTGAAACATGGTTTCGAACTCGACCGTTTCAAAACGGGAACACCTCCCCGAATACACAAAGAATCGATTGATTACTCTGTGACCGAAGAACAACCAGGCGATAAAGAGCCGCATCATTTCAGCTTTGAAACATCGGATGATGATTATCTCGATGAACAAATTTCGTGCTGGTTAACCTACACAAGCAATATTTCTCATGAAATTATTCGGGAAAACCTGCACCGGGCCCCAATGTTTACAGGAATCGTTGAAGGCGTCGGTGCCCGCTATTGCCCGTCTATCGAAGACAAAGTCGTTCGTTTCAGTGACAAACCGAGACACCAATTGTTCCTGGAACCGGAAGGCGCAAACACCGACGAAATTTACGTGCAAGGGTTGTCGTCTTCTTTACCAGAAGATGTCCAACTGAATGTTTTACGTTCCATCGAGGGCTTGGAAAACGCTCAAATGATGCGAACGGGTTACGCCATTGAATATGATGTGGTTAAACCGTATCAATTACGTCCATCACTGGAAACCAAACTCGTCAGTGGTTTGTTCACAGCCGGACAAATGAACGGGACATCTGGTTATGAAGAAGCCGGGGGCCAGGGGCTTATGGCCGGAATCAATGCAGCGAGTTTAGTTAAAGGCGAAGAACCACTCGTCTTGAAACGTAACGAAGCCTATATCGGCGTCATGATCGATGACTTAGTGACGAAAGGAACGAATGAACCGTATCGTTTATTAACGTCACGTGCAGAGTATCGTCTGCTTTTACGTCACGATAATGCCGATTTCCGTGTAACAGAAAAAGGGTACGATATTGGCCTGATTTCTCAAGAGCGTTTTGAACTATTCTTGACCAAGAAAGACCTCGTTGAAAAAGAACTGGAGCGACTAAAAACGATTCGTTTGAAACCAAGTGATGTCAAAGAATATTTGGATTCAAAAGGTGAGCCGCAACTTAGAGACGGGACCCTTGTGTATGATTTCTTGAGACGACCATATGTAAAATATGAAGATATCATTCCTTTTGCACCTTTGGAAAAAGAATTACCGAAAGATGTGAAAGAACAGGTAGAAATTCATATTCAATACGAAGGGTACATCGATAAAGCGATTCGTAAAGCTGATAAGATCAAGCGAATGGAAAACAAACGCATTCCTGAGGGGATCGATTATTCTGTGATCAACGGCATCGCGACCGAAGCCAGAGAAAAATTGGCTAAAATCCAACCTGAAACGATTGCTCAGGCAAGCCGTATCAGTGGCGTTAATCCATCAGATATCTCAATCTTGATGGTTTACGTTGAACAAGGCGATATTCAAAAAGTAAGTAAAATTTAAATATGATTAGGAAAAGGCTGGATATCCAGCCTTTTTTTATACCTTTAAAGTAAAACCTTGAATAAATTGGAAAATAGTCAAAAAAAAACGATTGGGCTCGTTTTTTTAAATTTTTTACTGCTATTTTTTCCAGTTTTATAGACAGGTTCGGTAAGTTAGATTTCATTTTACCTATCTAACTACCTAATAGTGGTAGCTTCGGTAAGTAGCGCAACTCTTTACTCCCCAATGTGTCGAAGTCCCCACTGGTTCGGTAATTAGAAAAATCAAAACCCTTCCTAATTACCGAATGGAGGGTTGTTCGGTAATTAGAAGAGTAAGTATTTTCTCAAAGTGTCGAAGTTGGACCAAGTTCGGTCATTAGCTTCACGAGTATTGCTCCAATCTACCGAACACCTCAATATTCGGTAGATTGGAGCAACGCATACACGGCTACTTACCGAACCTGCTCTGTGATCTGAAGTGTTAAAACTGACGGCTGTCAGTTTTGTATTCTTTAGTTCAGGATAGTACTATTGATAAGAAATTCTATTTGAGCTGTTGTGAAATAAGAATTTATTCCATAATAGTTCAACTCGATTTCAGATGAACATATTAGACCGGTCGTCAATTCCTGTATATTTTGGTAAACTGGAAATAAAATCTATGCTTAGTGAGGAAGATACTATGGAACAGTTAAATAATTTTTTCGATTTTTTACGAAACAACGAAATCAGTTTCTGGCTGGGTGCGATCGTTGGTTTTATTCTGATATTTGTTATTCGCGCCAGCTTACATTCAGTTCTGAAAAAAGTTGTCGATCAAATAAAAACCCGTTTATTTCTTGAGACGATCGTGAACTGGTTCACTGTATTCATTCTAGTTATTTATTTTTTCACCTATTTTTCTGAAACATCATTCATTTATCAGACGTTATTTGTATTTGGGAACACCGAGATCACCATTTTTCTTATTATAGCCGTCCTATTTGCGATTATATTGGCTGTTAAATTTTCAAAAGCCATTCGCGAATACATACTGCCTACTGTTTATGATAAGTATGGACTGGATCGAGGCTTGCGCGCATCGATGAACACTTTTTCTCATTATCTGATTATAACGATGGCTGTTCTGATTTCCCTTTCATCTATCGGCTTTAACCTGACCAGTTTGACGGTCTTTGCCAGTGTTTTGGGTGTTGGGATCGGGTTCGGTTTACAAAATGTCATGTCTAATTTTATTTCGGGTCTGATTATCTTGTTTGAACGTCCAATCAGAGTGGGAGACCGCATCATTATCGACGGTACGATCGCGGATGTTGAGGAGATAAAAATACGAGCGACAGTTGTACGTACACGCGTGAATGAACGCATGATCATTCCTAATTCCTATTTTTTAGAAGAAAAATTTGTTAACCGTTCTTATACGGACACACGGCTGCGTATACCGGTTGAAGTAGGGGTTTCATATGGCAGCAATGTTGAGTTAGTTCAACGCTTATTGCATGAAGCGGTATATGAATTGAGAGAAGAATCGTGGCCCAACATCCTCGAAAGTCCTACACCACGTGTCTTTTTTGAAGGATTTGGAGAATCTGCTTTGAAATTTACGGTCTGGTTCTGGATCGACTCTCAAAGTGACGAGAGAGAATTTATCATTCCGAGTGATCTGAGGTTTAAACTATTCAAAAAATTTGCTGAAAACAATATTGAAATACCTTTTCCACAACGAGATATACATGTTATTTCAAATAAAAAATAATTGAATACAAAAATAGTACCGCTGAGTAGGATCTACTCGCCGGTACTATTTTTGTAACAATCTAATCTACTCTGAGAGAGTAAGTGATGTCAAAACAAGTTAATAGATGTTGTTATCAAGCGTATTATGGGTATTTAATTCAGTTATTTTACCTGTTTCAAGATAAACGATCCATTCGCATAAGTTCGTTACATAATCGCCGATGCGCTCGAGGTTGCCAGCCACTAAAATGTAATTCGTTGCACCAAGAACTATTTCAGGATCTAGTTTCATCTCATTTATCGTTCTTTTGTGTAATTCAAAAGCGATCTGGTCGATTTCGTCATCTGTTAAGGCTATGTTTTTAGCTTCTTCTACATCCATTTCGATGAATGCTTTTAAAGCACGTTCAACCATCTTTTTGACTTTTTCAGCCATTACAGCTAACTCATTTTCAATGTCCAGATTTCTTTTGTTGCCTTTGACACGAATCGTTGCCTTCGCAATATTAACGGCATGATCTCCCATACGCTCTAAATCGGCACAAGCTTTCATAATCGTGATGATGTGTCGCAGATTGCTTGTTACAGGCTGTTGTAAGGCAATGAGCTCGATCGATTTTGTTTCGATTTTTACTTGTTGTTCATTGATAAGGGGGTCGTTTTCCACGATTTTTTCAGCGATACCTTTATCGTGAGCCGTAAACCCTTTAACGGATAGGTAGATTGATTCGGATACCATTAATCCCATTTGGTAAAATTGTGAATGCAGATTACTTAACTCTTCTTCGAATGCTCTTCTCATTAAATTAGTCACCTCTTAAGTTTATTTTTCGGTTTGTGAATTTCACTTTATTATAAATGAAGCAGATGGTTTATCCAAACTTACCTGAAATGTAGTCATCTGTTCGTTTATCATCCGGATTGCTGTACATTTTTTCTGTTGGGCCAAACTCAATGATTTCTCCATTTAAAAAGAAAGCTGTTTTATCTGATATTCGCGCAGCTTGCTGCATATTATGCGTGACGATGATGATGCTATAATCTTTCTTGAGTTCATGAATCAAGTCTTCTATTTTGGCAGTTGATAACGGATCGAGCGCTGATGTCGGTTCATCCATTAATATGACTTCCGGTTCGACTGCTAAAGCTCGGGCGATGCAGAGACGTTGCTGCTGACCTCCAGAAAGTCCAAAAGCATTTTCACTTAATCTGTCTTTTACTTCTTCCCATAAAGCGGCACCTTTTAAACCTCTTTCAACCACTTCATCCAAGGTTTTCTTATCTTTGATGCCGTGGATACGGGGTCCGTAAGCGACATTATCATAGATGGATTTAGGAAAGGGATTTGGTTTTTGAAAAACCATACCAACCTCTGTACGTAAAGCTTCTACTTTAGCGTCGGATTTAAGAATATCATCATTATTATAAAGAATGGAGCCTTTCATTTTTACAGAAGGTACGAGCTCTACCATGCGGTTCAGCGTTTTAATAAATGTTGATTTGCCACATCCAGAGGGTCCGATTATTGCGACCACCTGTTTTTCGGGTATTTCTATTGAGATATCTTTTAACGCCTGTGTATCACCGTACCACAAGTTGAAATTTTTAACGGAATAGACAGACTGAGTGCTTTCTTCATTCTTCATTAGTTTCCTCCTACATTAATAACGTTTTGAGTATTTATTACGAATGACAATTGCCAGCGAATTCATCACAATTAAAATAATGAGTAAGACAATACTTCCGGCTGCGGCTACTGCCTGAAATGATGCCTGCGGTCTGCCTGCCCAACTGAAAATTTGAATAGGTAGAATAGTAAAGCTATCCAGTACGGAAGTTGGCGTATACGCAATAAAGGTCATCGCACCGATCATCAATAGGGAGGCTGTTTCTCCGACACCTCGAGATAATGCGAGAATCGCTCCAGTCAATATTCCGGGTGTGGCTGCTGGAAGGACAACGGTCCGAATGATTTGCCACTTGGTTGCGCCCATGGCATAAGCAGCTTCATACTGTTCTTGTGGAATCGACCGTATGGCTTCTTTTGAAGCGACAACGATGACGGGTAAAATAAGCAGCGACATGGTCAGGCCACCAGCTAAAATGCTTCTACCCATTCCGAGTAAGCGGACAAAGACTGTGAGACCGAGTAAACCAAACACAACGGAAGGAACGCCAGCTAAGTTGGCTATATTCAGTTCGATAAAGCGGGTAAATTTATTTTTTGGTGCATATTCTTCTAAATAAATAGATGTCCCCACACCTAGTATGAGTGAAACAGGTATCGTTATGGACATGACCCAGATAGTTCCGAGCAGTGCAGCTTTGACTCCGGCATCTTCAGGTCTTCTTGATGCGTAATTAGTCAAAAAATCTATATTCAGGTAGCCGATTCCTTGTGAAAAAATTCTGATAAGCAGGGTAGCTAGTACGATCATTCCAAACAGGGTGGCCATCAAGAAAATCCCTTGAGCCAGTTTATTTCTTGTAATTCTTCTCGAAATTTGCTTTTCATCAGGTACAACAACTTTATTATTCATTAATAGACCTCCCTATATTTTCGGGAAATGTGATTGGCAAATAAATTCATGATCAAAGTGAAGAGGAATAGAGTCATTCCTACTGCATAGATACTATAATAAATGGTCGAGCCAAACGTCGCATCCCCCAGGCTGACTTGAACGATATAAGCAGTCATCGTCTGAATCGATTCGGTGGGGGTAAAACCTAAGTTTGGTGTGGAGCCTGCTGCGGTAGCTACGATCATTGTTTCGCCGATCGCACGCGATAGACCCAAAACGAGAGAAGAGATGATCCCGCTAAGTGAGCCGGGAATGACGATTTTCAATGCAACTTCCAAACGTGTTGCACCTAATGCCAGAGCGCCCTCTCGCATGGACTGAGGAACAGCATTCATCGCTTCTTGAGATAATGAAGCGACTTGAGGAATGATCATGATCCCTACAACTATTCCTGGACTTAAGGCATTAAAAATAGGTAAACTAGGCATAAATGTTTGCAGCAAAGGTGTCACGAACGTTAAAGCAAACAAACCATAAACGACCGTCGGGACACCGGCTAATACTTCTAAAATAGGTTTCAATACTTTACTTCTTTGTTCACTGGCATATTCACTTAAATAAATGGCGGTTGCCAGACCAAATGGTACAGCAACTGCCATTGCAATCGCGGCAATTGTAAACGTACCGGAAAGCAGTGGCAAAATACCAAAACTGGGATTATTACCAAAGAAAGGATACCATTCTGTACCCGTTATGAAATCGATAAAAGGAACCCTAGAAAAAAATAAGACGGTTTCTCTCAAGAGAGTAAAGATGATTCCTACCGTTACAAGAATGGAGATAGAAGCCATGAGTAAAAATAACATGGGCATGATCGTTTCAATTATATTTTGGGAGGACTGTTTAGCGTTATTCTGCTGAATCCTGTCACGTATCGTTGATTTCATGATTGAACACTCCTTAAACATAGGCAAAATGTCCAACGAGATATTCACATTGGACATTAACCTATATAATCTTTCAAATAAATGTTTTTTTATTTGCATTTATAACAAATCATTGAATCTTTTCTGCATTTACTTTAATTATTTATTTTAAACCTTCAAGTGTTTCTATGCTCTCTGCGTATATGGAATCATCTAGTGCCACATAGCCAACTTCAGTAGCCATTTCTCCAGCCATTTCTAAAGTGTATTTAGCGAATTCATAAGCCGTTTCATTTTCTTTCATAGATTCGTGTTTTACATAGATGAATAACGGTCTGGATAATGGTTCGTAAGTGCCGTCTTGAACGGTCTCATCTGAAGGTGTTATGATCTCTCCATCATTATTTTCGATGGGAACGATTTTAACGGTATCCATGTTTTCTGCATAATAGGCATAACCGAAGTAAGCTAAACCATTTGTTGAACCTTGAACTCCATTAACCAGTACGTTATCGTCTTCAGATAGCGTAGCTGCTCTATCGATTTGTTCACCGTCTAAGATGATTTCATCGAAATAATCGTATGTGCCTGAGTCTGTACCAGGACTGAATAAAAGAATTTCTTCATCCGGCCAGCCTTCTCTTACGTCTGCCCATGTTTCCACGGTACTTTCTTCCAACCAGATGGATTTCAGTTCGTCAAGAGTCAAATAATCTACCCAATCGTTATCGGGGTGTACGACGACTGATAATCCGTCAAGTGCGATTTGGAATTCTGTGTATTCAACGCCTGCTTCTTCAAGCATTTCAGCTTCTTCTTCTTTCATTGGTCGAGAAGCGTTTGTAATATCTGTTTCACCAGCGATGAATTTTTCCATTCCTCCGCCAGTTCCTGAAACACCAATGGTTGCTCGAGCATCTGGATTTGCGATTGAAAATTCTTCGGCTACGCCTTCCATAATAGGAAAGACAGTGGATGATCCATCTACTTGAACGGAACCAGAAAGACCTTCGGAAGTTTCTCCATCAGAAGTGTCGCCATTTGTTCCAGTGTCATTTTCATCAGTCGGTTCATTCCCACATGCTGCCAAGAGAAGTGCTACACTTAATGAGGTACCTATTTTAGCTAGTCTATTCATTTTCATAATTAAATCCCTCTTTTTTTTTTAGTTGAACATCGCCTGTCCATACATTTATAATAAACGACCAACGTTGATTTTATGAAAATACAATGTAAAGATTGTGTAAATATTTCTTCGGCGTTTTTTAACACAGTGCTGTCCGTGCTGAGAATCGTTCTGTGAATTCCTTATACTAGTTGAATCCTTGAGCATTTTAGCTTATTATTGCTTTAAATAACAAATAGGTATTTCACTCGATACATAATACAAAAGATTTGAAATGATAAATACTTGCCTTATACGATACAAACTAATGGAGGATATCTATGAAAAAAGTGTTGATAATAGAAGATGAGCTATCGATAGTCAAATTACTTCAATATAATTTAGAAAAAGAGAACTATAGTGTCGAAGTGGCGATGGACGGCGAAGAAGGATTAAATCTAGCTCTGGAGAATGAGTATGCGATAATATTACTCGATCTGATGTTACCCTCTAAGGATGGCATGGAGATATGTAAAGAATTAAGAGGAGAAAAAGTCGATACACCCATCATCATGTTGACGGCAAAAGACTCTGAGATTGATAAAATCGTTGGGTTGGAAATAGGGGCCGACGATTATATTACGAAACCGTTCAGTCCACGTGAAGTGATTGCGAGAATTAAAGCAATCATACGTAGAGTCGAGAAAAATAGTAAGCATGAGCCACTGCCTGAAACAATTGAAAAAGTCATTAAATTCGATGATATCGTCATCTATCCTGAAAACTTCGAAGTGTATGTCAAAGAAAAAAAAGTGGACTTTACACCTAAAGAGTTTGAGCTGCTGCTTTATTTGGCAGAAAATAAGAATCGGATCTTAAGTCGCGAACAGCTCTTGCTGGCTATATGGGACTACGATTTTACTGGTGAAACCCGGATCGTCGATGTGCATATCAGTCACTTGAGAGACAAAATCGAAGAAAATCCTAAAAAACCATATTATATAAAAACGGCTAGGGGATTCGGTTACAAATTAGAGGTACCTAAATGAAAAAAATTCAATCGAGAATGATTTTTATCTTTACACTTATTCTCCTTTCTTTTTCTGTTCTTTTTATTTATATGGTGTCTTCGGTCATTGAAAAACAAGCCATCGAACAACAAGAAGAAGCGTTGTCTGTTCAATTGCTGACGCTGGAAAGTCAACTAGAGAGCGATATCGCAACTGTTGAAAATAGGGAAAGACTTGTGACTCAATTAACATCTGCAGCAAGTAACATCAATGAGAGGATAACGTTCATTGATTTAACCGGTGAGGTTTTATATGATTCGCATGCATCCTTAGATACAATTGAGAATCATTTGGATAGACCGGAAATAGAGCAGATCATCGAAGGGCAGGAAATCGGAACGTATTATCGCGTTAGCGAAAGTACGGGAGACGTTTTTTACTATAGTGCTGCTCCGATTCGCACGGATGAAGACACGCTTGTAGGATTTATCAGGCTATCTAAAAGTGCTGAAGAGGTAGTCGGTGTGACGGATGAATTAATGACCGCCTTATTAGTCTTTATTGTGCTATCTATTTTTGTCGCTGTCTTGTTCATACGCTATTGGGCGGAAAAAATAACTGCACCCATTGAAAACATTAAAAATATAGCTGATGTCCTGTCTTTTCAAGATTATTCCGTTAGATATCACCCGGGTTCATACAAGGAAATAGATGAACTGGGTAACTCCATAAATAAATTGGCCGTTAATTTATACAATCAAATGGGAGAAATCAAAGAAAATGAATTGAAACTCAAAGAACTGGTGAATCATCTGGTTATTGGCGTGATGGTGGTTGAAAGAGATAAAACCATCAATATGGTCAATCCAATAATGAATGAACTGCTCGGGGAGGATATGAATAGCAAACAAGGAAAACCATTCTATGAGAGTCTGCATAGTTCTGAATTGATTGCCATAATAGAAAAAGCATATGAAGAACAAGTTGTTCAGAACAAAGAAATTCAAATATATTATCCAGAAGAGAAAATAGTGGATGTCCATGTGGTCCCGATTTTCAATCAATCTTTAGAAACGCTTAATTTTATTGTTCTGCTGTATGATATCACTGAAATAAGAAGACTTGAAAAGGTGCGCACCGATTTTGTAGCTAATGTGTCGCATGAATTGCGTACGCCGATCACTGCCGTTAAGGGATTCAGCGAAACTCTGCTGGACGGTGCTTTGCACGACGAAGATGTATTGGTCGAATTTTTGGAAATCATTTATAAAGAATCCAGCCGGCTAGATGCCATGGTCAATGATATTTTACAATTGTCCAAACTAGAACAAAGAAAAGTTAGTGGGATAAAAGAAAAAATCCATGTAAAAGAAACCGTTGATGAAGTCATCAAAATCCTAAGCCAAAAAATCGATTTGAAGCAAATTCATATCAATATCAATAATATAGATAATGTTGAAATAGAAATAAATCCTGACCATCTAAAACAAATCATCATCAACCTATTAGGCAATGCTGTTGCTTACACGCCAGAAAAAGGGAAAGTGACGATCGATATCGATACGCTTGATAATGAACTGCAGTTATCAATCATTGACTCGGGAATAGGCATACCTAAAGACCAAGTCAGTAGAATATTTGAGCGTTTCTATCGTGTCGATAAAGGTAGAAGTCGAAATGTCGGAGGGACAGGACTTGGTTTATCGATCGTTAAATGGCTGGTTGAAAACAATAATGGACGGATTGAGGTGGAAAGCGAAGTTGAAAAAGGCACACGTTTTACCGTCTGGTTGCCTCTCTCAATATCCCGAAAATCCGAAAAACAAGGTTAATGCCATAAAAGGAATACTTCCTAAAGTTGTAGAAGGCGTTTCATATTATGAGACGTTTAAAATGCATGAATGAAGTACTTGTTGCGACCTGGAAAAATTAAAAATATATGAGAACACTCGCAAAAGACTAAAGATCACCATCTTTAGTCTTTTTTATTATAAATAAGAGTAAAGTGAAGATTAGTCATGAAAGTTGTAGAAATAAGCTTCCTACTTATGTATAATGATTTAATATAACTGATATTATAATGGTAATATAATGAGAGGGCTTTGCGAATGAAAATTGGGGAGAAAATAAAGAACAGAAGAAGAGAAATAAAAATGACTCAATCTGACCTTGCAGAAGGTATTTGTACGCAAGCGATGATTAGTCGAATTGAGAAGAGAAAAGTGAGACCTAGTAGAGAATTAATGGAAAAATTAGCTGAAAGACTAGAAGTTTCACTGCATTATTTTTACGGGGAAGATTCAATCGAGAGTCGGTATTCTAAGACCACTCAATTAAGCAAGTTAGTGCGACAACATTTGGAGCGAAGAGAATACGATTCCGTATCTTATCTAATTGATTCAAACGAAGAGCTTATCCAGCAAGCTATTGGAGAAGACAGATTGTTCTTTGAATGGGTTAAAGGTTTGTTGTTTGATTATCGTGACGGGGACAATGATAAAGCATTAAACTACTTGATTCGTCTGGAAAAAGAAATGAAAAATGGAGAATTACGTGTTGAAATAATTGATAGTATCGGTAATCAGTACTTAAAAAAAGAAGAATATGACCTAGCAGAACAGTATTATCATAAAGGCTTTGATATGTTTTCTGAATGGATGAATCATGAGAAAAAAGCCAAGCTGATGTTGAATTATTCTATTTGTCTTGCGCGACAAGATAAATATGGTGAATGCCTAAGTATAGTTTTTCAGGGGCTGGATTTGGTTGTAGAACAGAAGACATTGTTTCTCTTAGGAGATTTTTTATACTATAAAGGATATTGTCTGGAAAAATTAGAACAAAAAGAAGATGCTTTAATTGCTTATAAACAAGCTTGGACTATTTTTGATATCCAGCAGAATGAAAAATTCACGGTATCGATGCAATTAACTATTGACCGATTAGGAAAAGAATTGATCCAGTAGAAACAGCTTAGTGTAAATCGACTAAAAAAAATACATTCACCAGTGGTACGTCGTTTCGACGAATTAGTGGGAATGTATTTTTTGTTTGCCAAGATAAATAATCTTTTCCATTTGGTAGTCTCTTCTTTCGGTTCTGAAGTTCAATATCTCTAATTCGAAAAAAAGACCTCCCGAATTTATTCTTCGAGAGGTCAAAATCAATTATACTTTATCGTTTAAGTTAGAGTCATCTTTGTTTTCGCGGATTTCGTCAGAAGCATCGTCCACTTCGACTGCAATATCCACATAAGCATCTTCAGTTGTTTCTTTTACTTCTTCTTTCAACGTGCGTGCTTCATCTTTGATTTCTTCTGAAGCATGATGCAACTGTTCGCGTAAATCTTTAGCTGTTTTGCTTATTGTCAGCTTGATGTTTTCTGTAGCTGTTCCAGCTGTTTGTGACATTTCTTCGGATTTTACTTTGGCTTTATCTGCGTAATCACCTGCTGATTTTTTTGAATCGTCCATTCTTTTACGTAAATCTTCACGTGTTTCTTCACCGCTCTTAGGCGCGAATAACAAACCTAAAGCAGCCCCAATTAAAGCGCCTTTTATAAATGACATTTTACTTCCTCCTTGGCAATTAAGTGTTAATGCTTACTGTTTACATTATAGAGCAAACAGTTGGCTTTTCAAATCAGAATCACTCGAAACCTATAAACTATTAATAATTTAAATTTTATACTATACAGAATGACGGTTCAGTAAGAAGTGGTTTTCTTTGAAAATGATGCTTTAAAAAGCGACCAAATCATTCTAATATTAGGAATTTTTTATTCATGATATACTGTGTACAAACTTTAAGGGGAAAAACGGATGGTAAAAAATGCGAGTTAGTTACTTCTTACAGGGGGGATAACAATGAGGTTTTATGATCGTATAGATGCAGGAAAGCAGCTAGCTGCAGCTCTTCAATTGAAGGATGCTGATAATTCGGTTGTTCTAGCTTTGCCACGAGGAGGCATCCCTCTAGGCATAGAAATAGCTGAGCAACATCACCTACCCTTTGATATGATTATGTCGAAAAAAATTGGTCATCCTTATCATTCGGAGTATGCTATTGGCGCAGTTTCGGAAAAAGGAGAGGCCCTATTAAATAGACTGGTAACCGACCATCTGGATCCGGAATGGATAAACAAGGAAATCAGTCGTCTGCGTAAGGCGATGGAAAGTCGCCGGAAAAAATATTCACAAGTGCTTTCTCAACAACCGATCAAGGATAAAACAGTTATTTTAGTGGATGATGGGATCGCGACGGGATTAACGATGAAAGCGGCGATTGAGGCTGTTAAGGAACAAGGAGCCAAGGAAATCATTGTAGCAGTGCCGGTAATACCCCAAGATACGTATCATGAGTTGCTGAGCTTAGTCGATCAGGTCGTGGCAATAGATGTTCCAGAAGTATTTCTGGGAGCTGTCGGAGCCTACTACACTCATTTCCCACAAGTAGAAGACAAAGAAGTGATCGGAAGGTTAAAATCATTTTTACGGATGGATTAAATAGAAGTCATCTGTCGATTAGATTGGACCAAAGTATCCAAATAATAGTTTATCCAATATCTCGATTTTTCATAAGTTGAATCTTAAAATGAGTTTAACTTGTTTTGAAATTCAGCTTATTTTATTTAACAAAAAGAGTTTATTATTCCCGCTTTCTAAATATCATAAAATAAGTCGACTGATAGCATAAGTTTTTATGGATAATGTTTTATCCGAATCGGAAAGCAGTACAAGCTCGTCGTGATAAGATTATGGAGAAATGTATGCTGAAGGAGTGTGCCAAAAATGAAAGCTATAATTATAGAAGCGTTTGGTGGAGTGGAACAATTAAAGTTAAAAGAAACGGATAAGCCTGCATTGAAACCAGATCGCCTGCTCGTTGAAGTATACGCCACGAGTGTCAATCCAGTCGATATAAAACGGCGAAAAGGCTCATTTGGCGGCAGTTTACCAATGATTGTCGGTAACGATGTTGCCGGAAGAGTGATCGAAGTAGGTAGAGACATCAAAGGGTTTGAAGTAGGGGATAGAGTGATGGCTAACGGCTCCAAAACGTATGCAGAAGTTGTTTCCGTACGTCCTGACAGGACCGTTAAACTAGACGATAGGATTTCATTTGAAGAGGCTGCAGCCGTTCCGTTGACCGGACAAACGGCATATGAAGCAATCGTTTCACGAGGACAAGTGAAGAACGGACAAAGAGTGCTGATTCATGCCGGTTCAGGTGGCGTCGGGTCGCTAGCTGTTCAAATAGCTAAAATTCAAGGAGCCTGGGTTGCTTCCACGGCCAGCGGCAGTAATCAAGAGCTGCTTAAATCGCTTGGTGTCGATCGACCAGTTGATTATGAAAAGGAAGCGTTTGAAGAGGTTTTGGAAGATATCGACTTGGTCTTTAATACTATAGGGGGGAAGGTCTTGGAAAAAAGTTTGTCTCTTATTAAAAATAAAGGCAGACTATTGTCCATTGCCGGAGACCCGAGTGAATTAGTTGATACAAAGATTCACGATGCACAATTTTTCTCGATGAAACCGACAAAAAAAGCGCTCGAACAACTTCACGAATGGCTCATGAAAGGAAAATTGAAACCTGTTATTTCAAAGGTTTATCCTTTTTCAGAAGAAGGACTGAGAGAAGCTCATACGTTGAGTGAGACGGGCCACGTAAAAGGGAAAATAATTATCAAAGTAAAAGAAGAGAGCGACTAACTGACTGAATCTTTGAATGGAGCGTGAAAAGATGATTTTTGTGGGCCTTTTTTTAAGCGCCTTATTATTGTTTTTATCGTATAAATTCCAGATAAGATTACTGCTGTTGGGTAGTAAAGTTGTTGCACAGGGGTTCAAGGTGTTGGGAAAAGAAGAAGATGACTATGTAACTTGTCCGAACTGCTCAAAGAAAGTGAAGAGGACGTCCGAACCCTATTGCAGCAAGTGTGATCTATATTTTTAAATAAAAGAGAGAATGATTCAGTTTAATTGATACAAAGTTCGAATTCTTTAATAAATTTTAAAGAAGTTTGTCTATACTGTAGTAGAGATAAATAGTGAGAACGATGATTGGGAGGATAAGCGATTGAATATCGGGATAGACAAAATAGGTTTTTACGCACCTGATCAATATATAGATATGGAAAAATTAGCTGAACTTAGAGGTGTCGATCCAGCAAAATATACGATAGGTATTGGACAAGAAAAAATGGCGGTCGCGCCTCTTCATGAAGATGCTGTAAGTATGGGGGCGAATGCGGCGTTAGCCATATTAGATGATGAAGACAGAGCAAAAATCGATTTGGTTTTATTTGGAACAGAGTCTGGTGTCGACCATTCGAAATCTGGAGCAGTATGGGTCCACCATTTAGCAGGCATACAAAAAAATGCCCGTTCCTTCGAGCTTAAACAAGCGTGTTACGGTGCGACGGCTGGATTGCAAATGGCTATGGGTCATATTGCTTTGAATCCGGACAGTAAAGCATTAGTAATAGGTGCGGATATTGCTAAATATGGTTTAAATACAGCCGGAGAACCGACGCAAGGTGCAGGAGCTGTGGCGATGGTTCTTTCAAGTAATCCACGCATATTAACCTTAGATAACGATAGTGCAGCTTTAACTAAAAACATTTCGGATTTCTGGCGACCTCTGTATTCAGATTATGCAATTGTCGATGGCAAATATTCGAATGAATCCTATCTTTCTTTTCTCAAAGATGTTTGGGGCGTATATAAAGAAAGAACGCAGCGCGATTTAAAAGACTTTGAAGCGGTGTGTTTCCACTTGCCGTATACGAAGATGGCTAAAAAAGCGCTTCTAACTTTGACAGCAGAAGCCAGCAAAGAAGATGCAGAACGTCTGATGAGTCATTATCAGAACAGTATCATCTACAATAAACAGTTAGGGAACGTCTATACGGGTTCGCTCTATCTCAGTCTGTTGTCCTTGCTTGAACAAGCACCGGAATTAAAACAAGAATCACGCATCGGTCTGTACAGTTATGGCTCAGGCGCAGTCGGAGAATTCTTCAGTGGCGTCGTTCAACCTGATTATAAAAACTATGTAAACAAAGGAAAAAATGAAGCACTATTAAATACACGTCGTGAATTGACTATGGATGAGTATGAAGAATTATTAGAAAAGGCCTTACCCAAAGACGGCTCAAATATTGAAATGAATACCGAACAGATAGTTGAAGGAAAAGCATATTTAGCAGCGATTCAAGATAACCTGAGAAAATACGCAGTCAAGTAACAATGAACAAGTTGAATCTGGGCAATGTGAGTCGGTTAAACGAGTGACCGAAACATCTTTTTTAGTGAAATTGGTTTATGTACGTAAGAGAATCTACTTAAAATTTAAAAAAGTATCAGCCAAATGCTGATACTTTTTTGTGTTTCTTGAATAAACTGAAAAAAGAGGCGGAGAGCTGCAAAAAAATGCTTAGGGGTCAGAGAATTTGTCGAACGAAGAATTGGGTGATTTCAAGTAAATAAAAATTTATGATTTGTCACTTGAATTTATAAAATATATGTAGTAAGATTACAAAACGTAATCATTACGATTTGGAACGTGATACGAATGAGCAATTATAACAGCGGTACCTAAAAGAAGAACGTCGAAAGCAACGAAGAGAAAAAGACGCACTCACAAAGGATTGAACACTCCGGGAGGACTTTCACTTGATGCCTCTTCGGGTGAATACCGTATGCGTCACATATCACAATAGGTGGTTATTACAATGGGAAAAAAGTGCTGGATAAATAATAATTGACAGGGAATTTGTTACTGTTTTTCAAAAAATAGAAGGAGTGTGGCTTTTGGCTAAGAAGAGTAAAATCGAAAAATCGAAACGTCAGGAAAGAACTGTAGAAAAATATGCTGAATTACGTAGTGAATTAAAAGAACAAGAGGATTATGAAGCATTGGCAAAATTGCCGAGAGATGCATCACCTACGCGTTTACAAAATCGCGACAAAATTGATGGCAGACCTAGAGGCTATATGCGTAAGTTTGGTATGTCCCGTATAAACTTCCGTAAATTGGCACATGAGGGTAAAATTCCTGGTGTAAAAAAAGCGAGCTGGTAAATCTGATCGGCAATAGAGCATAATCAGGAAAAGGAGTCGTTATAATGAGTCAGAAAATACCCGTAACAATCATTACAGGCTTTTTAGGAGCCGGAAAAACAACCTTGATCAACGAGCTCCTGCATCAACCTTATGATGAAAAGGTTGCAGTCATTGTGAATGAATACGGTGACGTAGGAGTCGATCACAATCTCGTTGTGAATGTAGAAGAAGAAGTTTATCAAATGAATAACGGCTGCCTGTGCTGTACTTTACGTACGGATTTATCGGATATGCTGCGCACGATATATAATATAAGAGAAAAGCAATCGGTATCGATCGATCGAATCGTCATTGAAACCACCGGTTTAGCAGCCCCAGGGCCAATCGCTCAGACATTTATGCGCACGCCTTTCTTGCAAGCTCACTTTGAAATCGATTCTGTGTTAACTTTAGTGGATGCTTCAAACGCATTGTATCAAATGGCTCATTATGAAGAGTCGATCGATCAGATTGCCTTTGCCGATAAATTATTATTAACAAAAGGAGAACAGGTAAACAGTCAAATGCTCCACTTATTGAAGCAAAAACTGCGTTCAATAAATCCTTTTGCAGATATCGATAGATTGAATCTGGAAGAAATAGCAGTAAACGATGTGTTGGGATTAAAGCTGTTTGAGGAACAGAGAACAGAAAAAGATGACAGCCTGGAATTAGAAGAAGACGGAGGCGGTCATGAACACCAACATGATGAGCACCATCATCACGACCACGACGCACATGACCATCAACCCAACCATACAGAAGGCATCGTGACGTTGTCTTTAAAAGCTAAGGAGCCGATTCATCCTACGCTGATCGACATGTGGATGGATGAATTGATCATGACTTATGGAATGGACCTTTTAAGGTATAAAGGCATAATACATCTTTATGGTGATGCCAATCAGATCATCTATCAAGGAGTAAACATGGCCTTTAAAGCTGAGCGTGGAGAGCCTTGGGGAGAGAGAGAACGGGAATCAGTACTCGTCTTTATAGGAAAAGACTTACCATTGGAAGAAATGAAGAAGTCTTTCGAGAGATGTGTCTTGACCAAAGATATGATGGAAGAACTCGGTATGGATTCGTAGCCTGACTTAAACCTTATATAAATAAAATAGGTTGTACAACTGAACCTTGGAACCTAGATGTGACATGGAAAAGCGATCGAAGTGAACAAGGATACTGACTACATTGGGGGAGTGAATGAATATGGCTGAAAAAACAGATGTGTCTACGGCTCGGCGTATAATGAAGAGTCCAAATAAAAAAACAGCACGACGAGGCCTTAGAGTTATCAAACAACTAAAAAAATTGAAACGAGGAGTAAGATAAGATGAGAAAAAATGTCACATTGGAATGCGTAGAAACTGGTGAACGTCTCTATTTAACAAGTAAAAATACACGCAATGATCCTGAGCGATTAGAACTGAAAAAATATTCTCAAAAATTAAGACGAAAAGCCTTGTTTAGAGAAACCAAATAACAGGAAAAAGATACTTATGGAACCAATCAGTTTACAAGGTAGAATGTGTTTATTCTATCTTGTAAACTTTTTTCTGTTACAGATAAAGTAGTGAGTTTTTGAACTGGAATTGATTTTTTGGAAAAGTATTGACGGTTTTCACGAACTAGTGCAAAATAAGGAAATCACGCATAGATTAAAAGAGATGAAGAGGTTGTGGAATATGAAAAAAATAAATGGAATGATTATTGCCCTGCTTGCGACGTTTTTCTTAGTGGCATGCAATACTGATGATGCTGAAATGGATGAAACGAGTAAAGGCGACATTGATGAACTCGTTTTAGGTTTCTTTCCTTCCGCAGATGTGGAAAACATGGCTGAAACGGCAAAACCTTTTGAAGATTACTTATCCGAAGAATTAGGCATTCCAGTTACGAGTCAAGTGCTGACTGACTATACGGGCTTAATTGAAGCCATGCGCAACCAGCATGTCGATATGGCCTTTTTACCTCCTTTTGCTTTCGTGCAAGCTGAGGAACGTGCGAAGGCTGAAGTATTACTGAACGCGGTTCGAGATGGATCAGATACCTATGCTGCCCAATATAATGTTCCGGCAGACTCGGACATTCAGAACATCGAAGATTTAGTTGAAACAGAAGGCCTGGTCTGGGCGTTTACAGACTACTCCTCGACATCCGGCTTTCTCTTTCCAGCGCAGCAAATGATGGATATGGGTGTCGAAGATTTAGATGATCACTTCATGATGGTCGAGGTGGGTGCTCACGATAGAGCCATACTTGCTTTGCTGGATGGCCAGGCAGATTTTGCCACCACATTTGACGATGCACGCGTTCGACTTGAAGAAGAAATTCCGGATATCAATGAACAAATTAGAGTAATTGGGATGACCGATAAAATACCCAACGCAACAGTATCAGTTAGAAGTGAGCTTCCAGAAGAAGTTAAAGAAGATATCCAAGCAGCGTTTCTAGCCATTAATGATAATGAGGAAATGTTAGAAGTTTTGGAAGATGTCTATAATTGGGAAGGCTTTTCACCGGCCGAATCAGAAGATTACGATATCGTTCGAGATGTATACCGTGAATTTAAAGATTCGATAGAATAAAAAAACTGTTAGTTTAAGCATGCTGACCAAAGTGATTTGGACAAAGCAGAACTTTAACTAACAGTTTTTTTAATAAAACATGAAAAATAGAAGCGGGATAAAAATAGCGGGGACAAAATTCATTACTTTTATTTTGGTTGCTTCCAGCAGATTAAAGCCTAAAGCTAAAATAAGAAGTGATCCGATAGCATTGATGTCGTTTATCATGGGATCAGTTAAAACAGAATCTAGTCCACTGGCAAATAATGTGATCGCGCCTTGATAGATAAAAACCAAAAATCCCGAGAAGAAAACGCCGATACCCATACTTGAAGCAAGAATAAGACTGGTAAGTCCGTCCATCACTGACTTCGTTAGTAAAATCGTGTGAGTGCCGACGAGACCACTTTCTAAAGGTCCGACAATCGACATGGCTCCCACGGCCATGATCAAGCTACTCATCACAAACCCTTTTGATAAGGAGGCCGAACCGTTTTTAGCGGGAAAACGACTTTCGAGTATATTGCCCATGTGGATTATTTTTTTATCTAAATTAATGATCTCACCAATCGTCACACCGATGACCATAGAGAGAATAATATAAATCGTATTTTCTCCAGTAGAAAGACCTGTGACACCGATGTAGATGGCACAGAGCGCGAGTGCTTTCATCAAAGCATTTTCTATATGTACAGGAATACCTTTATTAACAAATAATCCGATAATACTCCCCACAAAAATAGCCACTGTATTTATAATAACTCCAAAAAACATAACCGTGCTCCTTTAGTTGCAAAAGTAGTATGCGTCTCTCTATTATAATTGGGATACTGTGCTTATACAAATAAAAATACAAGCAATTTTATGAGAAATATACCATTAAGAGTAGAAGAAACTGACTTCAAGTCAGTTTCAACACCTTAAAAGATCTAAAACGGATAACGAACCTTGTTGATGAATCAATTGTATGCCCTTCATAAGAGGAAATACGAGGTGAAAGGCACACAATCGGTCAAAGCGTGCCCTTCGGAAGAGTAAGTATTGTGTGAAGGGAACGGAATCGGTCAAAGCGTGCCCTTCGCAGGAGGAAGTACGAGGTGAAGGGCACACAATCGGTCAAAGCGTGCCCTTCGCAAGAGGAAGTACGAGGTGAAGGGCACACAATCGGTCAAAGCGTGCCCTTCGTAGGAGGAAATACGAGGTGAAGGGCACACAATCGGTCAAAGCGTGCCCTTCGCAGGAGGAAGTCCGGGGTGAAGGGAACGGAATCGGTCAAAGCGTGCCCTTCGCAGGAGGAATTACGGGGTGAAGGGAACGGAATCGGTCAAAGCGTGCCCTCCGCAAGAGGAAGTCCGAGGTGAAGGGCACGGAATCGGTCAAAGCGTGCCCTTCGCAAGAGGAAGTGCGAGGTGAAGGGAACGCTTTTTTTCTGATTGCTCTTTTTCAATGTAAAAACCTATCACTCCATAAATGATTGGAGTGATAGGTTTCATATCAAGAGTGACTCGAATTTGATTTATTTCTAAAAGAATAATCAGATGTCATTAACTATTCTGACGTTATACTTGAATCTTTTGTTGTGTCATTTGACTGTTTTGCTAATAGATCACGAATTTCTTCCAAGTAAAATTCTACAGTAGGTGCTGCAACTTCTGTCTCTGGTACTGCTTCTTTTTTTCGTACTAATTTATTGATAAACTTGATTATCATAAACAAGACGAGTGCAATAATCAAAAAATCGATAACAGCTTGTAAAAATAAGCCATATGTTAAAGTTGCGTCGCCGATTTGAACGGCTAAGTCTTCAACTTTTGCATTTCCTGATACAGCCACGATAATAGGTGTAATGATATTCTCAACAAACGAATTGACAATGGCAGTGAATGCAGCCCCCATCGCAATACCAACGGCTAACTCCATTACATTGCCGCGCATGATAAACGTTTTAAATTCTTTAAACATATGTATTATTCTCCTTAGTTTTTTTGTATTTATATAGTTTAACTGAATTTTATGTTTAGATAAAGACGCAGAATGATGATTTACTTTAATCCCGGAGTTATCAGTTGTTCACCATCGAGTTACAGTGTACAATTTGAGTGTGAATATCACCTTGTATAGGAACAAACTGAATAGATAAAGGAGGACGTAGTTATGGCAACTGCTGATGTACTCATTATCATTGATATGCAAAATGGCGTTTGTCACTACAAGGACCAGTCGATAGGCAACTTGGATTATTTGATTGAAAGAATTAATGAAAGGATCACCGACTATGCTTCGGAAGAAAAACCGATCATATTTATTCAGCATACGGATGACTATTTAGAAAAAGGAACGCAAAAATGGGAAATCATTCCCGAATTGAATAAAAGTCATTCAGAATACTTTATTGAAAAAAGTCATCCCAACTCATTCTATCAAACCGATTTGAAAGAAGTTTTGGAAAAGCTGGATGCACAGAAAATCGAAATATGCGGAGTGGAAACACAGTACTGTGTGGATTCGACCGTGAAATTTGCGCATGGTTTGGGCTATAATGTTCAGATGCAAAAGGAAATTCATTCTGCCTGGGACAATGCCTGGATGACCGGGGATCAAACCGTGCGTTTCTATGAGGAAATATGGCATGATTCCTTTGTTACCTTCATTTGAGAGGACTCTATTGCAGTCCCCGATTTATATCTTATCATCATCAGAGACTGGTCAGTTCAGCAATCCTTCTAAATATCGTGAAATTGAACAGATCAAATAGAAAGAGTTATCGTTGGTTACATCAACGATAACTCTTTTTTCTATAGTATTAAAGGGACGTGTTCTTGCATCAATTCATCTCAGGAAAATCTGTCACGATCTGCCACTCGATTCCAAATTTGTCTTTGACTTGGGCATAAGCAGGACTGAAACTCGTTTCACTCAAAGGAATGATGATATCACCGTTGCTTGATAATTTTTCGAAGAGTATTTCTGCATCGGAAACCTTTTTCACATCAAGCATAAGCGTAATCACTGAACCGGGAGTATACGGTTGACCTGGAAAGATATCTGCAAGCAACAGTTCTGATGATCCAAGAGTTAAATGTGCGTGAATAACCTTGTCTTCATAACCTTCCGGGATATTTTCTTCAAACTCTTGCGGCCAGTCCTTATAAAGTTCCATACTTTCAACTTTTGCTTCAAAAACATCTGAATAGAATGAAATTGCTTCTTTCGCATTTCCATCTAACATCAAATAAGACGTTAAATTTACATCCATTAAAATCACCCTTTCTTTTATTATGTATAAATATTTTTTTAATAGCATCTTTATATATGTGGATAGAAAATTTATTATCAAGCCTTTGACATATTATAAAAACTATATCATGTTAGATCGAAAATTACTTTAACAACGTTTCAGGTTTAATATAAAATAGTGATTAAAAAATCTCCCAAAAAGTCTTAACTTTTCACAGAAGGTTGACTTAAAGGAAAGGACTGAGTAAGCTAGTCTAAGGTTCATTTTAAAAAGAGAGTAGAGAATAAAATGCAGCGAAGTGTGAAATTGTTTTTTAAATACGTCAGTTTGAACATGCTGGGAATGCTAGGCATTTCTTTCTATATTTTAGCGGATACCTTTTTTATAGCCCAAGCTTTAGGCCCAACTGGGATCGCGGCTTTAAACCTCAGTATTCCGGCTTTTGGCATCATTCACGGATTTGGTTTGATGATGGGTATAGGTGGCGCAACTCGGTATAAAATCTTGCTGTCTCAAGATAAACGTGAGCAGGCGCAAAAAGTTTACTCCCAAACCATTCTATTCGCCTTGGCATTTGGGGTGCTATTCTTGGCTGTGGGTCAATTCGGTTCAGAAGCGATTGCCCGATTTTCCGGGGCAGATGCACAAACGTTTGATGCCACGAGCGTTTACCTACGAACGATTTTATCGTTCGCACCCTTTTTTGTGCTGAACAATACCTTGCTTTCTTTCGTAAGAAACGACGGAGATCCTTCTCTAGCTATGTTCGGGATGGTCATAGGAAGCGTATTGAATGTCGTCTTGGATTATATCTTTATCTTTCCTCTGCAAATGGGCATGTTTGGTGCAGCATTAGCGACGAGTATTTCGCCCCTTATCAGTCTGAGTATCTTGGCGATTCATTACTTTAAACCAAAAAATAATTTGGCCTTTACCTTTCAGAAAATAGAAAAGTTTTTGATTCAGGATGTCACTTATTTAGGTGCGTCGGCATTTGTAAACGAGATTTCCGGTTCGGTCGTCATGTTTACGTTCAATACCATCATCTTTTCATTGGAAGGTAATGATGGATTAGCGGCGTATGGCATCATAGCCAACATCTCTTTTGTTGTGTTGTCACTGTTCGCAGGTCTTGCTCAAGGGACGCAGCCGTTACTAAGTGAAAGCTATGGACTGAAAAATCTCAAGCAGATGAAGCAGGTATTGGCCTTGTCTTTAGGGACGTCACTTATATTGAGTACGGTTGTATATGGCGGAACTTACCTGTTGAGCGATCAGATTATTCTTGCCTTCAACAGCGAACAAAATGCACATATAGCCGAGATGGCAACTACTGGTTTATTGGTTTACTTTGTCGGCTTCTTTTTTGCCGGACTCAATACAGTTTTGACCAGTTACTTCGGCGCTACCAATCAACCGAATCGGGCCCTCTTTTTCTCTATGCTTAGAGGCGGGTTCATTATTGTCCCGCTCGTATTAGTATTAAGTCGAATTTATGGCATGACGGGCGTCTGGTTATCTTTTGTTTTTGCAGAAGCGCTTGTCTTAGGGCTCGTCACTTGGAAAGTTAATCCGAATAAACGAGTGAAGAAGATTAAGTAGCAGGATCAAGTTCAACTCGGTCCTTTTTCATGTTTTTTAAATGAGAAACAGCTGGTATTGAAATTTGGCTTGTGGTTCGAATCGGAAATGATCAATAACGATGTACCACTTTATCAAGAACATTCGGAGCGGGTGATCCATGTTCCGGGGAAATCGATGTCACCTGGACGAGATCCATTTGTTTTAGATTTTTCAAATCCGTAGATCGCGGATGTTTTATTCGATCAGATGGATGCGATTTTGACTAAAGGAAAGAACGATTACATCTAATGGGATATGAACCGTTATATCACCGAACCCTATTCACAGCTGGATCGTTAAATTGACAGCAAAAGAAGAAAGATTACCATAAAGAAAAGCTAGAACACCTGAGCGTTGGATGCATCCAATGCTCAGGTGTTTTTTAATGTTTAGAGAAAAACGGGGCATATTCAAAACGTTTGTAGAGATACGTTTGTGAACAGTATAATAGAAATAGAAGAACTTTTATTTGACAAAAATTAAAGAGAGTGTTAATTTGTATTTAACGATTACACATGTAAACGAATAAATAAACAAGGAGATGAGCGTCATGTCAGACAAACATACTGATAATCAGAATGTAAAAGAACACGACCATATGAATCAAGAAACAAAAGATAAGCATGAGGATAAGGGTCACGAAGATCATCATGGCCATGACGGCCACGGGAGCCATCAGGATCATCACGCGCATATGGTTGAAGACTTCAAGAAACGTTTTTGGGTTTCTTTGGTCATCTCTGTACCCATTGCCATTTTAGCTCCGATGCTGCAGCATTTATTCGGTTTTGACGTATCTTTTCCAGGTTCTGACTTGGTATTGTTTGCACTCGCAACGTTCGTCTTCTTTTACGGCGGGAAACCATTTTTATCAGGCTTGAAAAGAGAAGTCGTAGAGGATCATACACCGGGGATGATGACACTAATTTCTTTGGACATCACAACATCTTATGTATACAGTTCGCTAACCACTTTCTTTATTGAAGGCAGTGATTTTTATTTCGAACTCGCTACATTGATCGTCGTTATGTTGCTGGGACACTGGATCGAGATGCGTTCCCAGATGGGAGCATCCAAAGCGCTGGAAGAACTGATAAACCTTATGCCTAATGATGCCCATAAACTAGACGAGAATGGCAATACTACAGAAGTATCGGTAGAAGAATTGCATCCCGGAGATAAAATTTTAGTAAAATCCGGTGAGAAAGTTCCTTTAGACGGTGAAATTTTGGAAGGGAAATCCTCAATTGATGAATCGATGCTGACCGGTGAATCTGTCCCTGTCGAAAAAGAACCCGGAGAAGAGGTCATTGGGGGTTCTATCAACGGGGAAGGTGTCCTCACTGTAGAAGTAAGTAAAGTCGGAGAAGAGACGTATCTCTCACAAGTTGTTGAGATGGTGAAAAACGCTCAGGCGACAAAATCGCGCGCCCAGGGCTTTGCCGATACGGCTGCGAAGTGGCTCTTTTATGTCGCTCTTGTAGCGGGTTTGATTACGATGATTTATTGGATGAATGTAGCAGACTTTGAGTTTGCCTTAGCAAGAACAGTGACCGTTTTAATCATTGCCTGCCCTCATGCCTTGGGACTGGCGATGCCTTTAGTCAGTTCAGTATCAACCTCTATTGCGGCACAAAAAGGACTGCTTATAAGAAACCGTACGCAGTTTGAAATGGCTCGTAATATTGATAAAATTGTCTTTGACAAAACCGGGACTTTAACTGAAGGAAACTTTGGTGTCGATGATATCATTCCAGAAGATGGCACGTCAGAAGAAGACGTACTTCAACTTGCCTATTCCGTCGAAAGTCAATCGGATCACCCGATCGCTAAAGGCATTGTACGTGCCGGGGAAGAGAAAAAAGTTCAGCGTCTGGGCGTGACAGATTACAACAACTTGACGGGTAAAGGACTGGAAGCAAAAATCGATTCGGATACTGTATCCATTTTAAGCCCGGGAGCGATGAAAGCAGAAGAGATTTCTTTTGACGAGGAGCGCTACAATGACTTGTCGCAACAGGGGAAAACAGTCGTATTTGTGCTGAAAAACCACAAACTGCAAGGCATGATCGCTTTAAGTGATATCATCAGAGAATCCTCTTATAAAGTAATCAGAGAACTAACGGATATGGGAATCGATACGGTAATGATCACCGGTGACAACCAGCGAGTCGCTGATGGGGTAGGGAAAGAACTGGGCTTAACTGAAGTGATTGCTGAAGTTTTGCCGGATCAGAAATCAGAACACATTAAACGTCTTCAAGAAGATGGCACGAAACAAGTAGCCATGGTCGGTGACGGAATCAATGACGCACCTGCTCTTGCAGCAGCTGACATTGGTATTGCGATCGGTGCTGGAACGGATGTAGCGATTGAAACCGCTGATGTTATCCTGGTAAATAGTAATCCGAGAGACGTACTGAACGTTTTGAAACTCTCCAAAGCCACACACCGTAAAAACATTCAGAACTTATGGTGGGCAGCGGGGTATAATATTATAGCGATACCTTTAGCGGCTGGTATTCTGTACAATCAAGGAATCGTTGTGACACCTGCTATCGGAGCAGCTGTCATGTCGTTGAGTACGGTCATCGTAGCCATCAACGCACGCTTGCTTAGCGTGGATGATGAAACAGAAGAATCAAAAGACATGAAACCTGCGACCGAAACTAGGTAAACGATAAAAAAAGCACGGGGGTTATGAGGGATCACTTCATTGTGATCCCTAAAACCACCGTGCTTTTTTGTAGTATAGGAAAGTATAGAATTTAGGGTTTAATACTGACTTTAGTTTCAGTGTTTACTAGATTTTATCGACTTCACAACAAGGGTTGATCATAGTTATTAATTACTAAAAATAAAATCAGAACATACTCGCTTCTGGGCGAGTATGAACATGATAAAATCCCTTTTGGTGTTGTAATGGTTGTAAGCTGGTTATTTAAGTACCAACTCGGTGGTGTTTGCTCCCGACTTGACACAAAGGTTCTTTTTAGTGACCACTCACGGCAGGTCGCAGTGGGGTGGTCACTTATGATAGCGATTAGTGACCGCTCATGATAGCTCATCTCCTGAGTGGCCACTAAAGTCTCTCATTAATAACCAGTCAACTAGTCATTTGATTTGAGCAGGAACTACAGTGCCCTTTTAGTACCTGCTCAAAAACAAATAGCATTTGAGTGATAGGTAAAGCTGGTTTAAGTGACAACCCAAAAAAATAACCATCTGACAAGGTCCTATAAACTGATATAGTGCCCACCCGTCAAGTTTTATATTTTTCAGTAGTCACTATATAAATCACTTGTGCCAACTGATTAATCCCCGACGAACCAGTAGGCTTTAATAGTGTAATATAATCAAATTAAAGAGGAGGACCCTTGTGTAAAAGGTCCTCCTCTTTAATTCAGTTTATTTATCAAATTCTTCTAAGAGATTCAATAGAATGTTTTTGGCTCGCTGCAGATTCTTATGTTTGGAATGCTTGAGTATATCGGCTACCTGCTGGACGTGATCGCCTTTGGCTCCGGCACTAATGGCTAAGGAGCGGGCGTGCAGTCCCATGTGTCCGGTTTGAATGCCTTCAGTGACTAACGCGCGGACAGCCGCAAAGTTTTGAGCGAGTCCGACTGAGACTATGATTCGTTCGAGTGTGTGTGCATTCGGATGATTCATAATAGAATGCGCTAACTGAGCGCCCGGATGAATGGAAATGGCTCCACCAACCGTTCCTACTGGAAGAGGGAGGGTGAGCTCGCCGACTAAATCGCCCGTATCATTTTTCTGCCAAGTGGTCAGTGAACGATACTGTCCTGAGCGGCTGGCATAAGCATGGACACCCGCTTCAATGGCTCGCCAGTCATTACCAGAAGCTAAAACGACGGCATCGACACCGTTCATGATACCTTTGTTATGTGTGACTGCCCGGTAGGGATCGATCGTTGCCACTTGTGTTGCTTCGATGATGCGGTCTCTGACCTCTTCGCCGGAAAAAGTTGCTGTTTTCAGTTTGTTCGTTGGAATAACGCATGTCGCTGTAGCCAAACACTCCGTGGCGTAGTTGGTTAAAATACGCAGCAAGGCGGTCCCGCCGGTCAATTCTTCAATATACGGTGAAATACCTTCCATCATGGTATTCACGATGTTTGCACCCATCGCTTCCTGTGTGTCGATATGGATATGCACAGATAGAAACGTGGGAATACCGCTGTCTGAATCATCCTTTAGTATACGGACTTCCAAGTCTCTAGCCCCGCCTCCGCGTTTGACGATCGAAGGATAGGCTTCATTCGCTCGGCTGAGAATGTCCTGCTTTGCAGTCTCTATTTTCCTAGAAGCCTCTTCAAAATTAGCTATATTTTTCAAAGTGACCTGACCGATCATCCGTCTCTGGGTGACTTCTGTATTAAATCCGCCAGCTGAACCGATTATTTTAGCCGCGAAACTGGATGCAGCGATAACAGACGGTTCTTCTATGGCCATGGGCACGACCATTTCTTCCGCATCGATCACGTAATTCATCGCGACACCCAGAGGCATTGAATAATTACCGATATAGTTTTCAATCAAATGATTGCCTGTCTCGGAATCGAGTTCCAACGTGCGATTCAAGAGGGTTTCTTTTTCTTTTTTAGAAATCACACCGGCTAAATATAAAGCTTCGATTTTGTCAGTGTGTTTTTTTTTATAAAATTTAGTTAAATGCGTCGTGTCCATCGTATCTGTCCTTCCTTATTCTCTCCCTTCCATTATGAACGATTCAGGGAAAAAAGAAAAGAGAGAGTCTATCTGTTTTAAAAAAGGTTTACAAAAGGTTTTTATTCTTGTATAATCATAAAGGTACAGCCCATTAAGGTTCCTTAGCTCAGTTGGGAGAGCACTACCTCGACAAGGTAGGGGTCGCTGGTTCGAGCCCAGTAGGGACCATCATATTTTTATTATAAGCCTTACAAACGTTGATTTGACAGTAATTACACAACGTTTTGTAGGCTTATTTTCTTTTACACTTGCATGATAACGAACGTTCACGTATTTGGTTGATTAAAAATAAGTTGATACGATATAATATATATCAAGTACAACCGTTGAAGAAACAACGTTAAAAGTGTGGGTTTTTATATGTGTGATTGAGAGAGGGCTAATTTGATATGCTCTCTCTTTTTTGCCTTATCCATCTTTGGCTTCGGCTAGTCATGAGACTTTCCCCAGAACTCAAAAGTAATCCCCATAAACTACAATAGCTATTACTTAAAAAAGAGTAACAGCTAACACGCTGCATCGTAACAGGCTTACAACGCTTAAATATGACTTTAATTTGAGTATCCATATTAGACCGCCCTAATATTAGGGACATGTTGTAAAAGTATTCTTATCGATAAAAATCCCCTCAGTTTTGAGGAGATGGGTCGAATTTTCGGCCGATGTATATATCAGACCGATAACAAAGAGGGTTGCCGAAAATTGGGCAGACCCTCTAAAAACCGATACTTGAGTTTGATTTTTCAAACAAGAAGCCTTGCGCAGAATTACGCAGACCTTCTAAAGTGTGATCTAATACCGTTCCCGAGGTTTTATAATTGCAGTTACACTTGCATATTGTCCATGCATACATGATTTATGCTTATTATCTTCATTAGATAAGTGAAATAGTTTATTCTATTATATATGTGAGTATTTGACATACATTGATAGTGGCTAAAACGGTGCAGTTAATACCCGTAGGAACCATCATATATCTATGGAAAAGTGTTATAAACGTTGGCATGACAATTGTCTGCGAAGTTTATACGGCTTTTTTTATTCAAAAAGGTAATAGATGCCGTTCTAAGATACAAAGATACACATTGTTGATTGTTTGTCTGAATGACCCAGGCAAGAATGTCCATTTTTTAAAAATTGCACTCGATTCAAAAGTATACTAAGAATTTATATAAAAAAAAGATCCCCTAAAGTAGTGTCACTTTTTTTAGTGTCTACTTTAGAGGGAGCGTATCATAAATATGCATAAGCGTTACCATTTAAACAAAACTACAATGGTAATAGCCACACTGTTAGGTCAGAGTAATGAAGATTTTTTTTATAAAGTATTTAAAGAAACAAATGACGAATATGTAAAAAAATAATAAATCAAGAATCTATAGAGTTAAGTTATAAAGGTAAAATGAAGAAGACTATCTCAATTATGAGAGGACTTTATACTTTTTACAAAAAATTTCATATTTAAAATTTTAAATAAAAATGTTATGCTTTAACAATGTATATATATATTGGAGGAGAAGAAATGGAAAATTTGTCAATGATAATACTTATTATCAGTATAATTAGTGTAGTTTATTTTTGGAGAAAGGATAAGAAAAAAAGAAATATATCTGCTCTCATTGCACTATTTTCCTTTATCGTTTTTGGTGTAGTTACAGACGGAGCAGACGATACTGAAGAGAATACTGTTATAGAAAATGAAACAGAAGAGCAGGCAGTTACCGATGAATATAATTATGAAATAGCAGAAGAAGAATTAACTGAATTAGGAAGCTTTAATCGTCTAGAGTTAAGAGTTACAACTTCGGATCAACTTGATAAAAGCCAGATTGAACAACTTTTAAATGAACTTGAATCTGAAGTAGAGAATGAATATGATGATTACGATTTAGAACAAGACCAACTATACATATTCTTATATGAGAATGAAATAATTACAGACAATATGTATTCATTAGGTAGATTAATGCGAACTGAAGCAGATACTGAAATAGACGCTAGGCAAAAAGATTGGGAGAAACAGCCTAGTGAACACGAATATGAGTTGTATGTAAAATTTATGGATAAGGCAATGGAATTGGAAGAGAAAGCAATAGAAGAAGATTCTGATTCTTTTGCTGAAGATGATGAAATTATAGAAGCAGTAGCATTAGATGAGGATGTAGATGAAGATACCATTTCAGAAAGCATTCAAAAAGTAAATGAATTTATAATGATGAATATAGAATAAGTCATTATTCAAAAAAATATAAGACTGCCTCTATTATTGACACTCCTTTGTCCTTGCGGGGATTGTCAATAATTTTTATATTAATTGTTATTGGTTAGTACGAAAAGTTTGTTTGTCTTTGATAAATCAATGGTTTTAGCACTGTTTCCGACTAGGGAAACAGGCCTATTCTAAACCAGTAGGGACCATACTATAATAAGCTTGTCACTGTTGATTAACCTCAATAGTGATAAGCTTATTTTTTTTGGCGGTGTATGTCCTTCGAGTCTGTTAAATATCTTATTACCTGTCAATACACAAATGATATCGGATACAACATTGTTGAGTTAAAAATTTAATAGTGATACGATTAAAGGGCTAAGAAAAAAAGGTATGGATCAAGATTTTGAAGGCAGTTAGATATTAAGAGGAGGAAAAGATTGTATGGATTATACTAATTTAGGACGAACAGGATTGAAAGTCAGTAAGCTTTGTTTAGGAACAATGAACTTCGGTCCTTATACGAGTGAAAAAGATGCCTTTGCCATAATGGACAGAGCACTGGATGCAGGGATCAACTTCTTTGATACAGCAAATGTTTACGGTGGTAAGGGTCAAAGAGGACAAACAGAAGAAATCATTGGTCGCTGGTTTGCACAGGGAGGCGGCCGGCGAGAAAAAGTCGTTTTGGCGACTAAAGTCTATGGTGGTATGGAAGATGAAACCGATGGACCAAATCAGGAACGCGGACTTTCTGCTTACAAAATCCGCAGACATTTGGAAGGGTCCTTAAAACGTCTGCAGACGGACCATGTTGAGTTGTATCAAATGCATCATATTGAACGCCACGCACCGTGGGAAGAAATATGGGGTGTGTTTGAATCGTTAGTGGACCAAGGTAAGGCATACTATATTGGATCAAGTAATTTTGCTGGTTTCCACCTTGTTCTTGCTCAAGCTGCCGCAGAGAAACGGAATTTTCTTGGACTGGTATCTGAACAGCACAAATATAATTTGTTATGCCGACTTCCAGAATTGGAAGTACTTCCAGCTGCCAAAGAGTTGGGTATCGGAGTCATTCCCTGGAGTCCATTAGGCGGAGGCTTGCTGAGTGGGAAGATTCTTGATCCAGATCCTGGTTCCAGAAGTGAAGAGCGGGCAGCTAATCTTTCTGATCAGGAACGTCACCAATTAGAGGATTTTTCCAAGCTATGTAAAGAACTGGGTGAATCTGAACCGAACGTCGCTTTGGCTTGGCTGTTAGCTAATCCGGCTGTGACAGCGCCTATTATCGGACCGAGAACTATGGACCAATTGGAGCAGGCACTCAAGGCTCTTGAAATCAACCTTACAGAGGATGTTATGCAGAAACTGGACAAAATTTTCCCTGGCCCGGGCGGTCATGCTCCGGAAGCCTATGCATGGTAAGGTGTGCCAAATAAATATTTTTTTATTACTATAAGTAATACTGACGGGTAAGAAATTGCTGGTTTGATCACGGTTAATCCCTTTATAAAATAAGCTTGTCACTGTTGATTCATCTCAATAGTGATAGGCTTATTTTTTATTAGTAACGTTTACGCAATTCTTATTCACTTTTTATATTTCGATTGTGTTAGTATGAATGTATTATTTGTTCTGAAAGAAGGAGGATTACATGGCTACTTTATTCATACTGATGCTTGAACGTGTGGGGTTAATCATTGTTTTAGCCTATTTGCTCTTAAATATTCCTTATTTCAAAAGGGTACTGATGAAGAGAGAACGATGGAGCAGTAAAGTACAGCTTATAGCCATATTCAGTTTGTTTGCTTTCATATCAAATTATACGGGTGTTGAAATAGGAGAAGACCAGCAGATCATCAATCAATTATTTACAACCCTCGATGCCGACTCTTCTCTGGCAAATACACGTGTTTTAACGATCGGTATTTCCGGGTTGATCGGCGGTTCTCCAGTGGGAATCGCAGTAGGTCTGATATCAGGAATCATCCGTTATCTTCAAGGGGGGAGTGGTCCTCATATCTATTTGATTTCTTCAACCTTGATTGGTATATTCTCCGGATTGTTTGGAGATCGATTTATCGGAAAAGGAATGTTTCCCAGGCCCGTGGATGGTATATTCATTGGTACGTTGACGGAGCTCGTTCAAATGGTAAGCATCTTGATTTTAAGTACAAATACCCAGGAAGCTTACCAGCTGGTCCAGCTCATTGCCCTGCCGATGATCATGACAAATAGTATCGGTATGGCGCTCTTTTTATCGATCATTCGCTCTTTTGATAAGCTCGAACAAGAAACGCGTGCGGTACAGACGCATGCCGTGCTGGAACTGGCTGAAGCAACCTTGCCTTATTTCCGTTCAGGTTTGAATGAAGATTCTTCCTCTAAAGCAGCGCGCATTATTCACGAAACGATGAAAGTATCGGCAGTCAGCATTACGGACAAAGACACGATCATGGCCCATGTCGGAGCTGCGAGCGATCATCACAAACCGCCCCATTCCATTGTGACCGATCTGTCAAAAGAAGTCATTGCTACGGGAATGTTAAAAGAAGCAAGATCCCGCGAAGAGATTGGCTGTCATGTTGAAGGATGCCCCTTGGAAGCGGCGCTCGTCATCCCTTTAAAAGTCCGAAATGAAGTGCGTGGGACACTGAAGTTTTATTTTACTGACAAAAATAAATTGACCTATGTAGAGAGGCAGTTGGCAGAAGGACTGGGAAAAATCTTTTCGAGTCAGCTGGAATTTGGAGAATTAGAAATGCAGAAACGACTGATGCAGGACGCAGAAATCAAGTCACTGCAGGCTCAGGTAAATCCGCATTTCTTCTTCAATGCCTTAAACACGATCTCTGCACTGATTCGCATTGATAGTGAAAAGGCCCGGGATCTTCTCTATCAATTGAGTGCTTTTTTTCGATCAAATTTACAAGGCGTTCGTCAGAATCTAATAACGACAGGAAAAGAGCTTCAGCAAGTGGATGCTTACTTGAGTTTGGAACAGGCACGTTTCCCTGATCGTTACCGTGTGACAAAAAATATAGATGAAGACTTGCTCGATTATGCTATTCCTCCTTTTATGATACAGATCCTCGTTGAGAATGCTATCAAACATGCGTTTGTTGGGAAAAAAGAAGATAATGAAGTCGTTATCAGCATAACCGAAGAAGCTGATTATTTATGTGTTGAAGTCAAAGACAACGGTATTGGGGTCGATCCAGATATTCTGAAAGATTTAGGAAAAAGAGAGATCCAATCGTCAGAAGGAACAGGCTCTGCTATCGAAAATCTGAATAGACGATTGATCAGCCTATTTGGAGAGGTTGCCGAGCTCAATTTTCAAACGAGTGATGAAGGGACAAGCGTCGTCAGTCATATACCAAAAAGGAGAGACTAAGCGATGAATGTATTGATAGTTGAAGACGAATACCTTGCACGAGCAGAGTTAAGTCATCTGATAAAGAAGCATGAAAAAGTGAAGGCTGTTTTCGAAGCTGAATCAATTGAAGAAGCATTCAAAGCGCTGCTCTCAAATCAGGTGGGGATCATTTTTATAGACATTCATTTAACCGATGAAAGCGGAATGACCCTGGCTGAACAAATCAAGAAAATGGAAAATCCACCCGTGATTATTTTTGCAACTGCGTATGATCATTATGCTGTGGAAGCATTTGAGAAGAACGCCAGAGACTACATTCTGAAGCCCTTTGAAGAAAAACGAGTCCTCCAGGCGTTGAAGCGCGCGTTTGATTCTATCGAGGAGGTATCAGAGTCTCCCGCGAAAGAAAAAGTGGTGGAACATGCTTCGATAGAAAAAATACCGGTACAGACGGAGGACCGCATATACATGTTCTCAAGACAGGATTTGCTATTGATAGAAGCAATACAAGGTAAAACAGTTGTTTATACGAAAGATAATAAATTGGAAACGCGTGAAACACTTCAGTCGTGGCAGGAAAAGCTGGAACCTTATTCCTTTATGCGGATTCATCGATCATACGTGGTCAACTTAAAAGCTATAACGGAGGTAGAACCATGGTTCAATCATACGTATAAGTTGACGCTTAATAATTCTTTAACGTTGCCGGTAAGTCGGTCATACATCAACAGCTTTCGTGAACGATTCGGTTTATAAGGTTTTTCATCTGTTTATTAATGCAAGTCATCACTGAAAAAGTGCATTTCATCCCGAAATGCACTTTTTTTCTATGTTTTTCTATACACTGTGAGTAACTATAACGCTTACAAAAAATGGAGGAACAAAACAATGATGACATTAATTGGTGGTATCTTACTATTGATTCTCGGCTATTTCACTTATGGTCGATATATAGAAAAGAATTTTTCGATCGAGCCGGATCGGCCGACGCCGGCGGAAACACTTCGAGATGGGTATGACTTTGTACCGATGCCCAAGTGGAAGAATGCAATCATTCAACTGTTGAACATCGCAGGAACAGGACCGATATTCGGACCCATCATGGGAGCCTTGTATGGTCCGATCGCTTATCTATGGATCATCATCGGGGCCATCTTTGCCGGAGCCGTTCATGACTATATGATCGGAATGATTTCTCTGAGAAACGGCGGGGCTCATTTACCTGAACTGGCGAGTAAATATTTAGGAAAACCCTTGAAACACGTGGTAAATATCTTCGCAATGCTATTATTGTTGCTGGTCGGAACAGTGTTTGTTACGTCACCGGCTAATTTGATTTTATACTTTACGCCGAGTTGGATGACGGTAGGTATGATTACGGCATTAATATTCATTTACTTTATTATTTCAACTGTTTTACCTATAGATAAAGCTTTAGGTAAAATCTACCCTATCTTCGGGGCTATTTTGATCATCAGTACGGTCGCTATCGGTATAAGCTTGATGACCGGTGGACATACGTTACCCAACCTGAATGCTAGTTCATTAACCAATATACATCCGGATGGGACACCTATTTTCCCAATTATTTTCTTCACCATATCCTGTGGTGCAATCTCAGGGTTCCATGCAACACAGGCACCCATGGTTTCACGCACGAGTACAAACGAAAGAGAAGGACGTTTTGTTTTCTACGGTATGATGATTGCAGAAGGGGTCATTGCGATGATTTGGGCAGCGGCATCCATGGCACTGTTTGACGGTCAGACATTGAGTCAGATGATCGCGGCGGGAACACCATCGGCTGTTGTGAATCAGGTTTCTATCTTACTGTTAGGTAATGTCATGGGAACTATCGCTATCATCGGCGTTATCGTATTACCTTTATCTTCAGGCTTGTCAGCCTTTAGAAGTTTGCGTACGATTCTGGCAGAGTATCTAAATATTAAACAAGATACGGTGAAAAAAATTCTAATGGTCACTTTACCGCTTTATGCGATTTCCTTCGTATTGACTCAAGTAGATTTCAATCTGCTCTGGCGTTACTTTAACTGGGCAAACCAGGTTACAGCGGTTATTTCACTACTCGTATCAACGCGTTATCTGTACCTTAAAGATAAAAATTATCTGGTCACATTCGTTCCAGCGATTTTCATGCTGTACGCTGTCGTTGTGTATATTGTCAGTCAGCCAATCGGTTTAGGTCTTGAACTAGGATTAGTGACACACGTAATTTCCTCTATTGTGTCAGTGGGACTACTCGTATTGTTCTGGAATTCCGGAAAAAAACAAAAAGAAGATCTCTTACCCGATTCCCGTTTACTGAACGATCACTTAATTTATCCTGCGCCAATTCCTGCGGGGGCAAATTGATTAAACATATATAAACCGCCTTACCATTATAGTCGTTCAGACTTGATGGTAAGGCGGTTTTTAATAATGAACAAAGGTAGAGTGATCGAACAAGGAAGGACAAAAGAGATTTTCAGCAATCCCAAAGAAGACTACACCAAAAATCTGCTGGCAGCGATTCCGAATCTTCATGAAGAAAAGACAGAAGCCGCTGTATAAAAATTAATAAAAATTTATTCAGGCACACAAGAAAAAACCCTTGAAGTCAGTGGCTTGTCCAAACATTTTCCTTTGGGAAGAAAAGCGACTTTAAAAGCGGTAGACGATTATAATTTTGAGATTTACAGAGCAGAAACATTAGGCCTGATCGGCTATTCCGGTTCCTGATCCTCACTATGAAGCAAAAGGTGGACATGTTTCAGCTGACGAGGAAGAAGAAATTTCTATTGAAGGGCAAGTACTGACAGAAATATGACCGAATTATTGGGTGCTTCAATAATTAAACAAACATATTATTAAGAGAGCAATAGCATTGTGTCATATTGACCACAAGCTATTGCTCTTTTTATATTGTGACTAAACATTTATGAAAATAGACAATCATTGTTTGTTGACTTCATTTATGTTGGTATGAGTATCATTCATTATTAAAATGATCTGCTATCCAGAACAAACTATCATGAGAAGCTTCAGACAAAACTTGGTAGTACTCGGTACCGTTAGAATCTCTGATGATTGTATCACTTAACTTTTCGTACTCTTGACTGAAACCATGAGCGGTAACGATATACGTATTTTCATCTACTTCTATGCGCAGATCATCATAATCATTTACTTCGTGGTTCTCAGCGGCTGTCTCTCCGGTTCTATAGTGATAGTAAACAGCTACACTGTTTCTATCGAATGAGAGCACAGATTGATTTATGTTATGAGTAGGATCAAAGCTCAATTGCCAAGTAGAGGAATGTAAGTTACTGGGACTCAGACCCAATTCATTTGTTTGAGTTGTCTGCTGTTCTCTTATGAAATAGAACAAGCTGAAACTACTTACGGCAGTTAGTAAAAAAATTAATACGACGTTCAGGATTTTTCTTCGCTCACTTTGCTTGACCTTCTTAGTAATATCTTCCACCATAGTCGAGTCATCTTTTAATAAATCATCCAGCGGGATTTTATATAGTTCACTAATTGCGACAAGCACATCTAAGTCAGGATATGTACGTCCAACTTCCCAGCTGGAAATAGTTTGTCTTGAAACATGCAAGATCTCAGCCAGTTCTTTTTGGGTGAGATTTACTTCTTGTCTTTTCTCCTTTAATTTTCCCCCTATTTTCATCGTCTCGCCTCCATAAATCAATATTACCAGAATCCATACTGATTAACCTAGCTACATTTTGTATATTAAGGAAAAAGCCTGATATAATAGGCTGCTACAAAGTGTTGCGTGCCCTTCGTGGGATTGAAAGAGGTGTGAAGGTAACGGAATAGCCGAAAGCGTGCCCTTCGCGAGTTTGGAAGAGGTGTGAAGGTAACGGAATGACTGATTGCGTGCCCTTCGTGAGTTTGGAAGAGGCGTGAAGGAAACGGAATAACGGATTGCGTGCCCTTCGCGAGATGGAAAGAGATGCGAAGGGCAAGCAATAGCGGAATGCGTGCCCTTCGTGAGTTCGGAAGTGGCACGAAGGTAACGGAATAGCCGAAAGCGTGCCCTTCGTGAGTTAAGAAGAGGCGTGAAGGAAACGGAATGACTGATTGCGTGCCCTTCGTGAGTTCGGAAGTGGCACGAAGGTAACGGAATAGCGGAAAGCGTGCCCTTCGTGAGTTTGGAAGAGGTGTGAGGGTAACGGAATAGCCGAAAGCGTGCCCTTCGTGAGTTAAGAAGAGGTGTGAAGGAAACGGAATAACGGATTGCGTGCCCTTCGTGACAATGAAAGAGGTATGAAGGGCACGCTGTGACGAAAAATACTACTTACACGTTAAATCTTAATTAAAGGCAGAGATTAGATTTGAAAAATGAAAAAACACCAAGTCGGCTGACTTGGTGTTCTCATTAAGAAAGCAGTAAGGCATCTTCTGAGACGGCACTGCCGCTCTTTTGTTTAAATAACTCGAGCAGGTCGGGGACGGTAAGGTGTTTTTTTTCTTCACCGGATACATCCACAACGATATAGCCGTTGTTCATCATGATCAAACGATTACCGTACGTGATGGCCTGTTCCATGTTGTGCGTGATCATCAATGCAGTAAGTTTCTTTTCCTTGATGATCTGATCAGTTAAATCCAAGACCATCTGACTGGTTTTCGGATCCAGAGCGGCCGTGTGTTCATCCAGGAGTAACAATTTGGGTGTGACAAGCGACGCCATCAGCAAGGTGAGTGCTTGGCGTTGTCCACCAGAAAGCAGTCCCACGTCCATTTTCAAACGGTCTTCAAGTCCGAGTCCCAGTTTTTTCAACTCTTCTTTGTAAACGTCTCGTTCTTTTTTATGAATGCCTCGACCGAGTCCGCGTTTTTTCCCGCGTTTCCAGGCAATGGCTAAGTTCTCTTCAATGCTTAAGCGGGAAGCAGTTCCCATTTTAGAATCCTGGAACACGCGACTGATGTGTGACGCGCGTTTATAAGCGGACTCTTTCGTGATATCTTCACCGTCGAGCAGGATTTCTCCTTCATCAACCGGGAAACTGCCAGCGATACTGTTCAGAAAGGTAGACTTACCTGCACCGTTTCCGCCAATCACTGTAATAAAATCCCCTTCGTTCACTGTGAAATCGATGCCTTTCAGGACATGGTTTTCATTGACAGAGCCCACTTCAAAACTCTTATGAATATTTTTCAGTTCTAACGCTGCGACCATTATGATAACCCTCCTTTTTCAGATGAAACTGTAGCTTTCTTGTTTCGTTTAGTCAGACGTTCCTGAATAGCTGGAAGACGTAAGGCTAACGCTAAAAGGATGGCTGAGAAAAGTTTCAAGTCTTGCGGATCAACGTTCATTTCTAAAACGATCAATATGAGTAAGCGGTATATGACTGAACCCAAGACGACCGTCAATAAACGTTTGGCAATGGATATGTTACGGAAGAACACTTCACCGATAATGATGGAGGCCAAACCGATAACGATCGTCCCGATACCCATGCTGATATCCGCGTATCCATTGTTTTGAGCGAGTAAGGCACCGGATGTCGCAATCAGTCCATTACTTAACATGTAGCCAATGACTTTCATGAAATTGGTCCGGATACCGTTGGCTTCGCTCATCTCGTTATTGTCACCGGTAGAACGAATCGCCAGGCCCACTTCAGTATGAAAAAAGAGATGGAGCAGGATAATGACTATCCCAACTGCAATTGATCCGACGAGTAATACTGCATTGGTTTTGCTTAAACCGAAACTCTCCACTGTTCGAATGAGCGTCTCTTGTCCGAGGAGGGAGATATTGGCTTGTCCCATGACGCGTAAATTAATGGAATAAAGGCCCGTCATTGTAATGATTCCTGCAAGTAAGGCAGGGATTTTCCATTTTGTATACAAGAAGCCGGAGATGAATCCGGCTGCCATGCCCCCGAGTAGGGCAAGCAGTACGGATAACCAGGGAGCCATGCCGTTTACTATTAAACTGGTACTTATTGCCGCGCCTAGTGGAAAGCTGCCTTCTGTGGTTAAGTCAGCGACATTTAGAACGCGGAAGGTGATATAGACGCCAATGGCCATGATCGACCAGAGTAATCCTTGAGAAATGCTTGATAAAAATAAAGCCATGAAATAATCCTCCCTTAATCTTCTGAAAGTGTAATGCTGTCTGGATCGATACCTAAAGCTTCAGCCATTTCTTCATTAACGAAGAGTTCCAGATCATCAGATATTTCAACGGCAAGCGTTTCTGGTGAGGCATCGTTTTCTAAGATTTCAAGAGCCATTAACGCGGTTTGACGACCTAGGGCCTCGTAGTTGATGCCGTAAGTGGCTAAGCCACCCGCTTCGACTTGATCTGTTGATCCTGCCACCACTGGCAATTTGTATTCCATAGCGATTTCTCCCACGGTATCAGCCGTACTAGCTAAGGTGTTATCTGTTGGGATGTACAGCGCATCGACGCTTGATGCCAGACTGGTCAGGACCTGCTGGACATCATTGGTTGTTGTGACCGTCGAGACTTGAACGGAGACACCGGCTGCTTCTAATTGTTCAATGGCTAAATTGGCTTGGATTTCTGAGTTCGGCTCACTTGAGTTGTAAATGATTCCGACCGTTTGAGCATCGGGTACAATAGATAAGAGTAACTTGATCTGTTCTTCGATGGGTACCATGTCACTCGTACCGGTCAAATTGGTTCCTGGTGTTTCGTTGCTTTCGACTAACCCAGCATCGACCGGATCGGTAACTGCCGTGAATAGAATCGGCTTGTCCTGTTCGGCTGTCGCCAAAGCCTGAGCAGCTGGTGTGGCAATCGCGAGCATCAAGTCATTGTTTCCGGATAATTGTTCACTCATACTCTGTAAATTTGATTGATCCCCTTGTGCGTTCATGACGTCAAAGTTGATCGATTCTCCGTCAACGTAACCGGCGTCTTCCATTTCACTGATGAAGCCGTCTTTGGCGGCTGTCAATGAATTGTGTTCCATGAATTGCAAGATACCCACATTGACCACTTCCTGCTCGCCGTTCGTACTTTCTCCACTGTCTTCAGAACCACAAGCTGCTAAAGTCAATCCCACTAAACTGGTAGCTACAATACTCATGGCTTTCTTTGTCATTGATGTTTTCATCTTTTTTCCCCCTATGATTTTCTTGTCTTCATAAATATAAAAAACACCTATTTAGATGAAATAATCTAAATAGGCGCCCTCAAAAGTTATGGGTATGTTGACCACTTAGATTATTTCATCTATGTGGCCAAATTTGATCAACTCAAATTTCTTTAGCCATCACAGATACAAAATCAGTTTTATACTGATGTTTGTATCCATGATGTCAGTCATGTCTACAAACCATATCTAAAGTAGCTAAAGTAAAAGTTATTTAGTTGTGTGGTTTGAATGTTCGTTGTTAACATGATTGTCACTCCTATAAAAGTTGATGTCCCTAGAATACGAAATAAATGAGAACAAGTCAAGAGAAAAATTAGAATTTTTTAATTTTACGTTATTTTGTTCACATTTAGAAACATTTAAGGTCAGGAAATGACTCGAAAGTTTTTTGAATAAATTATGTATCAGCTAACGAAATGAGTGTTCTTTGCTTTCCAGTCTTCCAGTTTGATGTTGACCCAAAAAGCGTAAATACCCAAAGTAATAATCGTCAGTGCCCACCATTTGATCCAGTTCCCGAATAGACCGACAGCTGATCCGGAAAAATTCATGCGTCTGCCGTCGATAACAGTATGATTGATTTTCCAAGCAAAAAGCCGACATATTACCCAGGGATATAAAAGACCCAAGGACAATACCGTGATGATACCACCGAATAAAGACCAGAAAATAAGTTCAAATAACCCTCCATCAAAGAATGACGATCTTCCATACTTTTGTTCTAAACCTAATCGAGCAGTTGTATCCATATTTTTCCTCCTTTAAAATATTCTTCAATAAATATATATTAACAATAAAGGATTAAACGTAATTATCAATAGGAGTTTACCATATTGAAAAAAAGTGTGTCTTTTGATGATAAAACACCAAGAGACACACTTTTTTTATCAATTATCTACTTTTCGTCATTTAAACCATCAAGTTTCTTCAACGGTTTTACTGCAGGTCCATTGAGGACTTTACCAGAATAGGAGAAGCGGGAACCGTGGCAGGAGCAGTCCCATGAACGTTCGGCATCGTTCCATTTCAAACCACAGCCCATATGAGTACAGGTTGTTTTAACGAGATGGACGTCTCCCTGTTTATCTCGGTAGCCGCCTGTTTTTTTGCCGTCCACAGAAACGAGTCCACCTTGATCTGGTTCTAAGTCATCTACCGTTTTATCCGGACGTTTCAGTTTAGTCGCGACGAAATCTTTACCTACAGCGGTATTCTTTTTTGAAAACCGTTCTAAATCTTTAGTTTTCAATTTATTCCGGGTCGGATCGAATAGTTCTTTGTATACATTCTCGTTGCCGAGTATGATATCCGTCAGCAACAGTCCGGAGAATGCCCCGATCGCCATACCCCATTTGTTGAACCCAGTGGCCACAAGTACATTTTTCGAAGACTGAGTCATCTGACCGATATAAGGAACCTTGTCCAGCGTCGTCATGTCTTGAGCTGACCAGTGATATGGAACACTTTCCAACTCAAACCATTCCTTACCAAAGCGTTCCAGATTTTCATAATGCACCTGAGTAGGTGGATTACTTTTACCCGTTTTGTGACTTTCACCACCGATCAGTAACAAATCTTCACCGTTTTCTGACCGGATAGATCGCAGAGACCGTTTTGGCGACTCCGCGCTTATATACATCCCTTTAGGAAGTGTCGCGTTGATTTTAGCGGCGATGGCATACGAGCGTTCGACGGATAATTTCGTAAAGTAAAGTCCGTCAAAATCATTAAAGGGGTAGTGGGTAGCAATCACGATATTATCGTAATACAGCTTGGCACCCGTATCCATTTCGACATAATTATCCTTTTTAAAGAGTTTCACCGCACGTGTGTCGTCATAAAGATTTCCGCCGAGTCGTTCGATTTCTTCTAGCAGACCAGTCAGGTATTTCACCGGATGAAACTGGGCCTGGTTCGGCATGGTCAAAGCGGCATCTGTTTCAAAGGGAAGATCATCCAGTTGACCCAAAGTGAGTTTCCCAATTATTCCTAGTTCTTCATAAGCGCGTGCTTCTCTTTCGATCTGTTTCCGTCCTTTTTCACTCGAAGCAAAAACGACCGCTTCTTTTTCTTCGAAGTCACAGTCAATGGCTAATTCTTTTGAAGTATCTCTGATGAAGTCGAGTCCGTCACGATTCGCTTCATAATACATTCGAGCTTTTTCTTTATCGAATGTCTGCATCAATTCATGATAAATAAGTCCGTGCTGAGCAGAAATTTTGGCGGTCGTGTTGCCAGTCACACCCGAGATGAATTCTTTTGCTTCAACGAGCGTCACATTTTTACCTGCTTTCAACAAGAGATAAGCAGTGATGATACCGACCATTCCGCCACCTATTACAGAGACTTCTGTCGTTTCGTCTTGATTCAAGGAAGTGAAGTGGGGTGTCTGATGTGAATGCCAGTAAGATTTTGGGAACTGTGAAAGGTGATGATCAGTTATTATTTTAACCATGAGGGTCCTCCTTAAAGAGTTAAATCCAATACCGATACCTATTTTTCTTGAGTATAGCACGGTTTATTTTATAAATAAAAAGATACCCTTGTGACGGTTAAATGAGTTTGTATGAGTCGCGATTTCAGGTTCGTTTTGATACGATAAAGGGGACAAAAAGGAGTGAGTGAGATGTGCGGAAGATACGGATTAACTGTTTCATTTAAGGAATTAGAGGAACGCTACGATCTTTTAGATGACGAGTATTCATTTGAAGAGAACGAAGAAATTTTTCCGACGACCAAAAATATCGTGCTGCTGCCAAACAGGCGTCTACATCTTGTTAAATGGGGATTCGAGCCGAACTTCGCCAAGCGGCCGCTGATCAATGCGCGTTCAGAAAGCGTCCTGGAGAAGAAGACCTTTAAAGAACCTTTTTCAAAAAAACGCTGCATCGTCCCGGCATCCTATTTTTTCGAGTGGCAGCCGGTCGAAGGGCAGAAGAAAAAGGACAAGAAAAAGATCACAGTCAAAGACGTGCCGATTTTTTCCATGGCCGGTATCTGCGAACGCTACACTGACGATAACGGGGAGAGTTACCTGACTTACGCCATCCTTACCACAGATGCCAACGACCAGATGCGTCCCATCCATGACCGCATGCCGGTCATTTTGAATCCTGAAGACGAACAACAGTATCTTGATTTGGAAGCTGATCCGGAAGAAGTCCAAAAGTTGTTAATGCCGACAAATAAAGAACTGGATATTCAATAGTAAAACTCTTCGAAAAAACTCGGTAGGATGTCTAAAAACCTTTCAGATCACTCTGTAGTTCAATTAAAATAAAAATCAGCAATATAAAACGGGAAATAACGAAAGGAATGGCGATTATGTCTAACGAACAAGATTATTCTTCAGCTAAATATTTAAACAAGGTGGATGCCTGGTGGCGCGCGGCGAACTACTTGTCGATCGGTCAAATCTATCTTAAAGACAACCCGCTGTTAAGACGTTCGCTTGAAGAAAAAGATGTGAAAATCAATCCGATCGGTCACTGGGGAACGGTGCCGGGACAGAACTTCGTCTATGCTCATCTGAACCGAGTAATCAATAAGTATGATTTGGATATGTTCTTCATTGAAGGACCGGGTCATGGCGGACAAGTGATGGTCTCAAATGCTTATCTAGATGGGAGTTACACTGAAATCTATCCGGACATAACGGAAGACGAAGAAGGCATGAAAAAACTGTTCAAGCAGTTCTCTTTTCCTGGAGGGATCGGCTCGCATGCGGAACCTTCTGTCCCCGGATCGCTTCATGAAGGCGGTGAACTGGGGTATGCCTTATCACATGCGACTGGAGCCGTTTTAGATTACCCAGATACGATAGCAGCTGTGACGATCGGCGACGGTGAAGCGGAGACAGGGGCACTTGCGACCTCCTGGTTTTCTAATGTTTTCATCAATCCTGTAACGGATGGGGCTGTCTTGCCTATCTTACATTTGAATGGTTATAAAATTGCGAATCCAACGATTCTGTCACGTAAATCGAATCAAGAATTAAGGCATTACTTTGACGGTTTGGGGTGGGATCCGCATTTTGTTGAAGGCGAGAATCCGGATGACATGCATTCCGAAATGGCTGAAACGATGGATGTTGTCATTGAAAAGATTCGATCGATTCAAACTGATGCTCGAGAAAAATCAACGAAGAATAGTGGCATGCCTAAGTGGCCCGTGATCATCCTGATAAGCCCCAAAGGTTGGACTGGACCGGAAGAGTGGGATGGTGAACCGGTAGAGGGAACATTTCGTGCACACCAGGTCCCGATCCCAGCGGAACAGGAAAAAATGGAATACAGTGGAGCATTGATGAACTGGATGAGATCGTATCGTCCGGAAGAATTGTTTGATGAGACTGGACGACTTAAATCTGGGATAAAGGAGATTGCTCCAAAGGATAATAAACGGATGGCACTTAATCCCATCACCAATGGCGGGAGAGACCGAAAACCTTTGAAACTGCCAGACTGGCGAAAGTACAGCCTGGATATCAAAACACCCGGTTCAGAAAGAGAGAAGGATATGTCAGAATTCGGAAAATTTGCACGGGATATCGTGGATGCTAATCTGGACAACTTCCGTATTATGAGCACCGATGAACTGAAATCGAATAAACTGGATGCCGTCCTTCAAACGACGAACCGTCAATGGATGGAAGACATTGAGGACCCTGAAGACGAAGCTCAGTCGCCTAGCGGGCGTGTCATTGATTCCCAGCTGTCTGAGCATCAGGCAGAAGGCTGGATGGAAGGTTATACATTAACCGGACGTCACGGCTTCTTTGTCAGTTACGAAGGTTTCCTGCGCATCGTTGATTCAATGATCACCCAGCACTTCAAATGGCTGCGTAAAGCAGATGAACTGGAGTGGCGCAATAAATATCCGTCACTCAACATCATCGCTTCTTCAACGGTTTTCCAGCAGGACCATAACGGCTATACTCATCAAGACCCTGGACTCAGCACACATCTGGCCGAGAAGAAACTGGAGTATATTCGTGAGTACTTCCCGGCAGACGCCAATACCTTAATGGCGGTGATGAACAAAGTGTTGAAGTCTGAACAGAAAATAAACCTGATTGTTTCCAGTAAGCACCCGCGACCACAGTTCTATACGGCAACAGAAGCGGAAGAACTTGTCGAAAAAGGGTTAAAGATCATCGACTGGGCAAGTACTGTTAACGATGATGAACCGGATATCGTGATTGCCGCAGCTGGAACGGAGCCTAATCTGGAAGCTTTGGGCGCTGTCTCTATACTGCATGACGAATACCCTGAACTGAAAATTCGCTTTATCAACGTGGTGGATATTCTCAAGTTGAACAGTCCGAAAAATGACAAAAGAGGCTTGAGTGACGAGGCATTTAATGATCTATTTACGACAGATAAACCGGTTCTCTTTGCTTTCCATGGGTATGAGGGATTGCTGAAGAATTTATTCTTTGATCGTCAGAATCGAAACTTGATCCCTCATGGATACCGTGAAAATGGGGATGTGACCACGCCGTTTGATATGCGCGTCGTGAATGAATTAGACCGTTTCCATCTGGTCAAAGATGCTGCTCGGGCTCTATACGGCGACGAAGCTCGTGCTGTAGAAGAGAAAATGGATAAGTTGCTCGAAAAACATCACACTTATATCAGAGATATTGGAGATGACATGCCGGAAGTCACAAATTGGAAATGGAGAAACGTGCATTGATTGAGAGTGATCCAATATAAAAAGTTAGCCAAACTTAACGACATACCGCTTGTATTTTGTGTGCATTCTGTTTAGGATTAACTTGTAGAATAAGTAATGTTTAGTGAGTGGAGGATGCTATGAGTAATCATGAGAAAAGAAACGGTGTTAAACTCTTTGCTTTAAACTCGAACCCCAAGTTAGCTGAAGAAATTGCTGAAGTAGTAGGGATTGAATTAAGTAAAGCAAGGATCGACCGTTTTGCCGATAGAGAGATATCCGTCCATATTGATGAAAGCATCAGAGGAGACGACGTTTATTTGATTCAGTCGACCAATGATCCGAGCAACGATTATTTAATGGAATTGCTCATCATGATCGATGCGTTAAGACGTGCAAGTGCAGGGTCGATTAACGTGGTTATGCCTTATTATGGGTACGGGAGACAAGACAGAAAGCCAGGACCACGCGAAGCCATTACGGCTAAAGTGGTAGCCAACATGCTGACACATGCCGGCATTGATCGCTTGATAGCAATGGAACTTCATGCTCCCCAGATTCAGGGGTTTTTCGATATTCCAGTTGATCACTTATCCGCAACAGCTTTATTTGCCAATTACTTCTTATCAGAAGGATTAATAGGAGAAGAAACCGTAGTTGTGTCACCCGACCACGACGGTGTAAAACGCGCGCGTGAAATGGCGGAGTTGCTTGATTCACCTTTAGCCATTATTGATCGACGACTATATGAAGAAAATAGGCCAAACACGTATGATCTGGTTGGTGAAGTTGCCGGTAAGAACTGTATTTTGTTTGATGACATTCTAGATACTGCTAAAACGGTCAGCAAGTCTACCCAGTCGCTTAAAAAAGCGGGCGCAAAAGACGTTTACGTGTGTGTGACACATGCCGTCCTTTCTGGAAAAGCAGTGGAACGATTAAATAAATCCGGCGTAAAAAAGGTCGTGGTGACCAATACGATCGATCTTTCTAAAAAAACCGCAACAGATCTAATCGAACAATTAAGTGTCGCACCCATCTTTGGTGATGCGATCAAACGAATACAAAACTATGAATCCATTAAACCTCTGTTTGATATGCAATATGTAGAAAAACTGACGAAGAAGTAAATGAATCCTGATTTTGTAATACCTTTTTTTAATCCTGAAATAGCAGTCGTTTTGTTTTACCTATTATAATGAAAGCGTTAATATAAGAGAGTAGGGAAGCAACAAATCACAAGACAGATAAACGGAGAGGGGTAAAAAAATGACCAATATGTTACCTTCAAAACGAGATTTTGGAGATTTGCGCAAACTGTTTTTCGATGATCTCTTTGACGGAGCCCTTGGAGACGTTGGAAGCTTCAAGACAGACATTATAGAAGACGAGAAAGAATACACGGTGGAAGCAGAGCTGCCGGGGATGAGCAAAGAGGATATAGAACTTGATTATCACGATAATATTTTATCCATATCTGCAAAACATGAATCGGAAACGGATGAACATGATGAGGAACGGAACTATGTCAGACGCGAACGATCATCTCGCTCATTCAGTCGTCAATTTTTAATTCGTGACATCGATGAAGATGATATCTCAGCTCGCTTTGACAAAGGGATTTTGGAAGTGAAGTTACCTAAGAAAGAATCCGAACAACCAGCAACCAAACGAATCGATATTCAATAAAATCAGCTGATGGAACTAATCTCGATGGAATGTGTTTCATAAATTCTGTCGAGATTTTCTTATGTAGTAAAACTATGTTAAAATGAAAGAATTAAAAATAAACTTAAAGGAACATAAAAGGAAAGGAAGTAATTCATTGAAAATAGTAGAATCAGTAACAGAGTTGATTGGAAATACCCCCTTGCTGAAATTGAATCATGTTGTTCCAGAAGGCGCAGCTGACGTATACGCAAAATTGGAGCTGGCCAATATCGGTGGAAGTGTGAAGGACCGCATTGCTTTAAATATGATCGAAACAGCCGAAAAAGAAGGCAAGCTTAAAGAAGGCGATACGATCGTGGAAGCAACGAGCGGGAATACAGGTGTCGGTCTGGCTATGGTGGCTGCAGCTAAGGGGTATAAATCTGTATTTATCATGCCTGATACACTTAGCGTTGAACGTCGCTCACTGATGAAAGCCTACGGGGCAGAGTTGGAGTTGACACCTGGAGATAATGGGATGCCGGGCGCTATGGGTCGCGCACGCGAATTGGCTGAACAAGATGATTTCTTTATGCCCTCACAATTTACCAATCCGGCTAATCCGGCGATTCACATCGAAACGACAGGGCCGGAAATTATCGAAGCGCTGGATGGCAAGACACCGGATGCTTTTGTTGCAGGTGTAGGTACAGGAGGCACTGTGACCGGGGTAGGGAAGGCCTTGAAAATGCATGATCCCTCGACACGGATAATTGCTGTAGAACCCGATGAATCAGCTGTATTAAGTGGGCGTAAGAAAGGGAAACATAAAATCCAGGGAATAGGCGCCGGTTTTATTCCAGACATTCTGGATACCACTATCTATGATGAAATTATCACGATCACGAGTGAAGAGGCGATGGAGATGACTCGGCGATTAGCAAAAGAAGAAGGCCTGCTGACTGGCATTTCTGCTGGAGCCAACATTGCGGCTGCAATACGTGTGGCAGAAAAGTTAGGCAGTGGTAAAAAAGTAGTCACTATAGCCTGCGATACAGGTGAACGCTACTTATCTACGCCGGTGTTTTCTATAGAAGAATAAAGGTAATCAATAAATAGAAAAAGACCGCCCCCCCAAAAAGGACTGATCCTATGTCCATTTTTTTGGGGGGCGGTCTTTTGATTAGACGTAGACCTGAGTCTTGTTGGAATTGATAAATGCTCAGTGCTTATTCATCTTCAGATGAAGAAAGTCCCATGTCCTGTTTCATGCGTTCGAGTTCGTCTTCGACTGCAGCAGAACCTGTTTCTTCTGCGTATTTCTCTTCGAGTTCTTGAGCTGAATCTTTAGGCTGTTTGTTCAATTCTTCCATGGCATCAGCTTCATCTAAGCGACGAGACGCTTTATCTTCCATCCGCTCAAAGTTGCTCATGGCACCTTTAGATTTACCGAGGGAAGTATCCACTTTATTGAGTTTTTCTTGAGTATCCGCCACTGACATTTGAGCTTTGATCATCGAACGACGGTTTCTTAGTTTATCAATATCTGCTGCCAACTTATCATGCATTTGACGCATTTTTGATGCATTTTCATGCGCTTTGGCATAAGCATTAGCTAAACCAGTGCCGACATCTTCCAATTCCTGTTTTTTAGATAGGAAAACACGAGCATCAGCGTCGTTACTTGATTCCAATGCTTTTTTAGCGTAGCGTTCATATTTTGTTACTTCAGCTTCATTTTCATCCACTAAACGTTTGGCCCGTGTTTCTTCTGCCATCACGCTTGCAGTATTTTTCTTCACTTCTGCCAAATCTTCCATCATATCGCGTAAGTATTGATCGATCATTTTTTCAGGATCTTCCATACGATCAATGATTGCATTGACATTTGCACTGATGATATCTGTAAAACGGTCTAAAACTGCCATGTAAACTCCTCCTAATTATGTTTGAATATTGGTTTTTATTGTTTAATTATTTATCATCGTCATATTTTTTCGCTAACTCATCGGCTTCAGAACTTCCAAATTGTTCAATGGGTCGGCTAAGCATGTCCTCTGTTCGTTTGGCTTCACGTTCTTTACTGGCTTGTTTTGTTTTCCACCATTTGAACAGGAGGTATAATGCTGCGAGAACTCCAAAGATCGAAAGTACTGGAATCCATGGGGAAGTCGTTACTTCCATGATACGATCAGCTGCTTCTTTGAATGAATTGCTGAAGTACTGTTCATCGGTTAAGTCCGGATCATAGTAATTTCTATCGAGATAATCCATTAAAATGTCGCCTGCTTCTGTATCAATGACAGATCGCGCTTGAGATCCGGTGACGTAATACGTCATGTATTCATTTAGTGCGGGCTCAAAAAAGACAAGCAGTAAATGCGCTTCATCTGTAAAGAGTTCGTCGTACAGATCGTTTGCGTAGGCTTGGAGTTCATCCATTGACGGATCAGTAGATCCATTGATGTCACCCGTTATATGCACATGGGGCTGGACGCCTGTTTCGTTATAGAAATGACGAAGGCCATCCACCATCTGCGTATGGTTACCTATCCAGCCTAATTCATCTGTGTAGTACTCTGATTCATTTACTGATCCTGCCGGTAACGGTTCACGTTCCACCGTCGAAGAGGTGATATTCGTTGGCCCACCATTGCCGCCACCGCCCATGAAATTACCTAAGGATGAGATCAAGGTAAAGATGATGAACATAAATATCAGTACAGTGAAGATGCTTCCGCAGCCCATAGAGCCACAGCCACCACCACCGCCACGACCGGATGAATAACGTCTTCGACCAAAAAGTCCACCGCCTAAAAATATCGGGCCCATGCCCATGCGTGGACGGTTATTTCCGGAACTTCCGCCACCAAAGCCACCGCCACCGAAACTTCCACCGCCACGGCCACTGCTCCCACCGCCTATACGACCACCGCCGCCTCGTCCTCCACCGAAGCCCCCGCCACGGGAACCACCGCTGAAGCCACCACCGCCACCTCGGCCGCCTCCTCTACCCATATAATCCACTCCTTCACAGTCAGATAGTTAATTTTATTATCATAATATTGTCTATTTATAAACGCAAAGCGCTTAAACGGACTATGACTATATTATAGCGTATGCATTTAGCAAATCATAAAAATATCACTTGCTAGACTGAAAGAGAAGCAAACGCAAAGAGTAACTTATTTATTGAGCCGTAAAAAGTCAGTTTCAAATATAAAAGACAATATAGATAATAGAATAAATAAATGGAGGGAATCATATGATAGTTAAAGAAAGAGAAAGAGCATTACAACTTGAGTCCTTGTTAGCCTTAAGCAAACGAGGGGGGTTATTGAACCCGCAGGAAAATTATATTAATCAACTAGTAAAAGGATTCGAAGGTGAGTGTGCATTTGACTCGTTATTGAAAGAGCTAAAGTGTGAATGTCTGATTTTGAATGATTTATTATTGAAACTAAACGGTCAAACCTTTCAGATCGATACATTAATGATATCAAGTAAAGGGATTTCGATTTATGAAGTGAAAAACTTCGAAGGTGAGTTTATATTTCGTGAGGATAAGTTGAAAATTGTATCTACTAATAAAGAAATCACTAACCCTGTTCATCAATTAAAAAGAACGACAATGCTTTTCCGTCAACTAATGGAAGAACATCGTGTTGATTTCCCACTCAAATCATATATTGTGTTTGTCAACAAACAGTTTACTCTTTTTGAAACACCAATCGATCAGGATTTTATTCTTCCGACCATGATATCTCGTCATCTTAAACGATTGAACAATGAACGTGGAGCAATAAATATAAGTCATACAAAATTTTCGGATACGCTCAAAGCATTACATCATAATGACACTACTTTTATAACATTACCCGAGTACTCGTATACTGCCTTAAAAAAAGAATCGTTCTGTAAAGAATGTTCAGCTGTATTAGAGCGTTTAAATGGGAGAATGTGTGAATGTATAAAATGTGGTCATCAGGAATTAGCTGTTGACACAATACTCCGACAAATAAACGAGTTCAGACTATTGTTTCCGGAGAATAAATTAACAACCAATGAAATGTATCAATGGAGTGGAAAGCTTTTTTCAAAAAAAAGCATCCGATTAGTCTTATCAAAGCATTTCACTCTGAAAGGACAAAGCATAGCTTCCTACTATGAGTAAAATAGCATTGAATCTACTAAATCAAGAATAAATTAACCGTTGCGTGCCCTTCGCGAAGAACAGAAGGAGGCGAAGGTCACGGAATGGGTCAAAGCGTGCCCTTCGCGAAGAACAGAAGTAGGCGAAGGTCACGGAATGGGTCAAAGCGTGCCCTTCATGAAGAACAGGAGGAGACGAAGGGCACGGAATGGGTCAAAGCGTGCCCTTCATGAAGAACAGAAGGAGGCGAAGGTCACGGAATGGGTCAAAGCGTGCCCTTCGTGAAGAACAGAAGGAGGCGAAGGTCACGGAATCGGTTAAAGCGTGCCCTTCGCGAAGAAAAAGAGGAGACGAAGGTCACGCAATGGGTCAAAGCGTGCCCTTCATGAAGAACAGAAGTAGGCGAAGGTCACGGAATGGGTCAAAGCGTGCCCTTCACGAAGAACAGAAGTAGGCGAAGGTCACGCAATCAGTCAAAGCATGCCCTTCATGCAGAACAGAAGGAGTCGAAGGTCACGCAATGGGTCAAAGCGTGCCCTTCGCGAAGAACAGAAGGAGACGAAGGTCACACAATCAGACAAAGCGTGCCCTTCGTGAAGAACAGAAGTAGGCGAAGGTCACGGAATGGGTCAAAGCGTGCCCTTTGTGGAGAACAGAAGGAGGCGAAGGTCACGGAATGGGTCAAAGCGTGCCCTTCGCGAAGAACAGGAGGAGGCGAAGGTCACGCAATCGGTCAAAGCGTGCCCTTCGCGCAGAACAGAAGTAGGTGAGGGGCACGCTTTCGCTATCAAACGCCTTTAACTGATTAAATCGATTACGAAAAGCACGTGTGAGTGCTCAATATCGAATGATTGTAACGATAATGCAGAAGAAAGAAGCCAAAGCTTCTTTCTTCATTATAAAATAAAAAAGAACACTCACGACCATAGTCGTGAGTGTCCTTCTGTTAAGTTTTTATTTTTTGTATAAGGCATCGACTTGAGATCGAACTGTTTTGTTTTCCAAGAATTCATCATAGGTTGTTTCTGCGCGGTCGACAACACCGTTTGGTGAAATTTCGATAATGCGGTTGGCAACTGTTTGAATGAATTGATGGTCATGTGAGCCAAATAATATAGCTCCTTTAAAGTCAATGAGTCCGTTGTTTAAGGCTGTGATTGATTCTAAGTCCAAGTGGTTCGTTGGGTCATCTAAGACCAGAACATTGGCTTTACTCAACATCAGTTTAGAAAGCATGCAACGCACTTTTTCTCCACCTGATAAAACAGATACTTCTTTCATGACTTCGTCGCCGGAAAAGAGCATACGTCCTAAGAAACTTCTCAAGAAAGTATTGTCATTTTCTTCTTTATTTACCACATATTGTCTTAACCAGTCTATGATGGTCAAAGAGCTGTTCTCGAATTCACTGGACGAATCTTTAGGAAGATACGTATGTTTAGTTGTGACTCCCCAATTAAAAGTACCTTCGTCCGGTTCCATTTCACCTGTGATGATTTTGAATAAAGTACTGATCGCAACATCATTCATACTTGTGAAAGCAACTTTATCGTCTTTGGTTAGGGAGAAAGTAATATTTCCTAGAATTTTTTTGCCATCGATTGTTTTTGAAAGTTTTTCCACACGTAGCAAATCATTACCAATTTCACGTTCGGGCTGGAAACCGACGAATGGATAACGACGTGATGACGGTTGGATATCATCCAAGGTGATTTTATCCAGTGTTTTTTTACGTGATGTCGCTTGCTTAGATTTAGATGCATTTGCGCTAAATCGAGCGATAAAGGCTTCGAGCTCTTTGATTTTTTCTTCTTTTTTAATGTTTTGATTGGCTTGCAGTTTCGAAGCCAGTTGACTGGATTCCAACCAGAAGTCGTAGTTACCGACGAAAAGTCTGATTTTACCGAAGTCAACGTCAACCATATGTGTACAGACTTTGTTCAAAAAGTGTCTGTCATGGGAGACAACAATAACAGTATTTTCAAAGTTGATCAAAAATTCTTCGAGCCAGGCAATAGAATGCGTGTCCAGGCCGTTTGTGGGCTCGTCTAGTAGGAGCACGTCTGGTTTACCGAATAATGCTTGAGCTAGCAAGACTTTCACATGCTGGCCACCAGTCAGTTCGCTCATTTTTTTATAGTACAATGAATCTGGAATTCCTAAGCCTTTGAGTAAGGTCATTGCTTGCGGTTCAGCTTCCCAACCGTCTAACTCGGCAAATTCGCCTTCAAGTTCGGCCACTCGGATGCCATCTTCATCTGAGAAGTCAGCTTTCATATAAACTTCATTTTTTTCCTGCATAACGTTGAATAAACGCTCGTGACCCATGATGACTGTATCGATAACGTTCTGATCTTCATAGTCATAGTGATTCTGTTTCAAGACGGCCATGCGCGAATCTTTTGGTAGTGAAACGTCACCTGAAGTCGGAGCAATTTCTCCGGATAATATTTTTAAGAATGTAGATTTTCCTGCACCATTGGCTCCGATAACACCGTAGCAATTGTCATTAGCAAATTTCAAAGTGACATCTTCAAATAGTTTTTTATCAGAAAAAAGCAAACTTACATCTGTTACTGTAATCATAATTAATAAACCCTCTATTCTTTACATGTATTCCTGGTCTGTTTTTTCGCCATTAAGTCTATTATACTTACTTTCAGAAATAATTCAGTCTTTATGAGAATTTGCTGAACACTTTTTTAATGATTGTGACAGAATAATGAAGATTACAGCGTTTATTAGTCAAATATGAGCAAAAAAGATGGCTTTTCTATCCTACATAGGAACGAGTAATGATTATGTGGATGTTTATGGCACATATGAAATTGCGGAGATAGATGATTTAGAAGAAGGTATCGAAAAGTACCAACGCATTATCGTACCCGGCATATTCATCGGAGCAGGATTTTTAAACTTCTACTAAAGCACAATAATTCAATACATTCGTTTTGCATTTAACTAAGGAAACATTTACATTTTTTTTACAATAAAGTTGGATAAGCAGGTAGTAATTTCGTTTGAAAATTGATACACTTGACAATAGATAGACAAGAGTCTATATAAGGAGGAGTCATTTATGAAAATTGTAGTCATTGGCTCTGTAGCGGCTGGAACATCGGTTGCTGCCAAAGCGAGACGAAATGATGAAACAGCTGAAATCGTTGTGTATGAAGAGGCAGAAGATATTTCTTATTCTGTCTGTGGTATGCCTTATTTTTTAGGAGGAGAAGTAGAAAAATTAGATGCCCTCATTCCTAGAGATGTTGAGTGGTTTAAAAAACGCTTTGAGATCGATATTCACATTAACCATCATGTCGAAGCAATCCACCCTTTAGCTAAAGAAATTGAAGTTTACAACAAAGAGACTGGCAAAGGTTCCAGAGAGACCTACGACAAGTTAGTGCTAGCAACCGGGTCTTATTCGCTTACCCCGCCACCGTTCAGCTTAGCTACTTACGAAAATGTGTTTCATGTCAAATCGATGGATAATACGAAAGCCATTGATAAATATATGAAAGGTCATGACGTCAAGCATGTCACGATTGTCGGATCTGGATTTATCGGACTTGAGATGGCAGAACAATTAACCAAAAAAGGTTTGATTGTGTCAATCGTCGAGCTTGCGGATCAGATTTTCCCTAAGATTGATGCAGATATGGCTTATCATTTGAAGAAAGAACTGAAAGATAATGGTGTCGACCTTTATATTGGGGACAAAGTAGAAACCATTGAAGGCAATGAAAAAGTGGTATCACTCGGGACTCAAAAAGGAGCAACACTTGAAACCGATTTAGTGATCTTAGCCGTTGGAGTAAAACCCAACACCGTTTTAGCCACAAATGCAGATATTAAACTTGGTAAAACGGGTGCAGTCAAAGTGGATAAACACATGAAAACGTCAGTTGAAGATGTTTACGCGGTCGGAGATGTGGCGGAAAGTTTCCACCGGATCACGAACCAAGCCATCTATCAGCCGCTTGGATCGACAGCGAATAAAATGGGACGCATTGCCGGCGATCATTTGACCGGTGGACCGCTTGAATTTAAAGGAACAGTTGGCACCGGTATTTTCCGATTGTTTGATTTGACCGTCGCTTATACGGGACTTTCTGAAAAGGAAGCAGCACAAGCTGGGTTTGATCCGGTCGTCATTCACAATATCAAACCTGCTCACGCAAAATACGTTGGAGGACAGGAAATAACCATCAAAGGTGTAGCCGATAGAGAGTCCGGTCGTTTCCTGGGGGCTCAAATCGTAGGTCCAGAGGGCGTGGACAAACGCATCGACGTGTTTGCGACCGCCATTACCTTTGGTGCGACAGCAGAAGATCTGTTCCATCTTGATCTGGCTTATGCGCCGCCGTTCAGCACCACGAAAGACCCGGTCATGTATACAGGTATGGTGCTGGAGAATGCTCGAAAAAATTTACCCGTGATAACACCTGAAGAACTGGTAATATTTCAGGAGAAGGCTGTTCCTCTACAAATTATAGATGTACGTTCGCCCAAGCAGCATGGAAAAAATCATGTCAAAGATGCCGTCAATGTTCCGATGCCGGACTTGCGTAAAGGTGTCGTCGATTTAGACCGTTCAGTTAAGACAGTCGTTTATTGCAACAAAGGCGTAACCAGTAACACCGCTCAAAATTTACTCTTGAATATCGGGTTTTTAGATGTGAATGTATTATCGGGTGGCAACACGAATTATCAGAATTATATTGACAGTAAAAAGTAAGTAACGACTAGAGACCAGATGAAAAAGAGTGAGTTAGTCTTTTTCATCTGTTTTGTAGTTGACAAGATAAGGATTGTCAAGTAACGTATATATTGAATGTTGTCTATGTATATTATGTTTATGGAGGTAAAATGATGAGTGACACAAGAAAGACAAAAGCGGCTATAAGTATTTTCGAAAGGTACTTAACGGTATGGGTACTGTTATGTATGGGAATTGGTGTGATGATCGGGCAATTCTTACCGATCATACCAGAGACCTTAAGTCGCTATGAATATTATCAAGTTTCAGTTCCGACGGCTATTTTGATTTGGATCATGATTTTCCCTATGATGTTGAAAGTTGATTTTACAAGTGTCGTGGGCGTAACCAAAAGACCAGTAGGCCTGTTCTTAACCACGTTTGTTAACTGGGCTATCAAGCCATTCACCATGTTTGCCATTGCTTCTTTATTCTTTTTATATATATTTGATGGCCTGATTGCCAACGAACTCGCACGTGAATACGTTGCCGGAGCCGTGATTTTAGGAGCAGCACCGTGTACTGCAATGGTATTTGTATGGAGCAAACTGACAAATGGAGATCCTGCTTACACATTGGTACAAGTATCAGTGAATGATCTGATTGTTATCGTCTTGTTTGCGCCTATTGTGGCATTATTGCTTGGTGTAGGTAATGTAGTCGTACCTTGGAACACCTTGATTCTTTCAACGGTATTGTTTATTGTTGTTCCGCTTTTGATGGCGATCATTACACGGAAAGTGATTGTAAATAAAAAAGGGCAGCATTATTTTGAAAATAATTTCATCAGTAAATTCGACCGTGTTACCATTACAGGATTGATGTTGACACTGATCATTATCTTTTCATTTCAAGGAGAAAGAATTGTTCAGAATCCGTTGCACATCTTGCTTATCGCTATCCCATTAACGATTCAAACGTTCTTGATTTTTGCTATAACCTATTCAGGAGCGTATGCGTGTAAATTACCATTTAATATTGCAGCGCCATCAGCAATGATCGGTGCAAGTAATTTCTTTGAATTAGCGGTTGCCGTGTCCATTTCCTTGTTCGGATTGAACTCAGGAGCGACGTTAGCTACAGTTGTCGGTGTATTGGTAGAAGTACCCGTCATGTTACTGCTTGTGAGAATAGCGAACGGGACCAAAGGTAAGTTCGATCGGTTTGCGAATAACTAAACATTAAATGATGATGGAAAGAAAGCATAGGATTCGAATCCTTATGCTTTCTTTTTTCGTTTTTGAAGAGTAGAAACTGATCTGGTCAGATCAGTTTCTACAACCTTTGAATGTTGAGCGGACCATACTCGCTTTCAGAGCGAGTATGACCAATACAAACGTTTGTTTAGTGCTTATTTTGATTAAGTATGTTTATTAAGTACCTACTCGGTCCCTTTAGGTACTGACTAGGCAGTATGGTTATTTTGAGTACCCACTCGATGAGAGAAATTTCGCGAGCAGATAGTAACGGCAGTCCTAAGTGGCTAGTCACCATATCTTTTTTCGCGAGTAGGTCTTGATGAACCTTATTAGAGACCAGCCAAGGTATAAGGATTCTGGAGTGGTAAGTAAAGAGCCCTTCGAGTACCCACTCATTTGTTGATGATCTTTGGGTGGGTAGTATAGAGCCCTACAAGCGGTCACCCAGTACTGATTTGATGGTGAGCGGTCACTTGAAGTCAAGTTAAGTACCGACTCGGAAAAGACCATGCGTTGTGTGGTCCCTTAATATTTCTCAAGTGGCCACTGGAAATTCCATTATTCGTCAGCAGCCACATGTTTTTAACATCCCTCAAAAGTAAAGAGTACAATCGAGAAACCTTGTTTTCTTCTAAATAAAATCCACATATTATCCATGTATTTGCTATACTATGTGTAAAATAGTTAATAAAATATCCATTAGGAGTTAGTCAATGAACACTTATATTGAAACATTACCTACACTCGTTATCATTGTCTTGTTTGTCGTAGCCTTGGTCATCTTATCGCAAGCTGCCGATAAATTAATCGAAGAAGCCGTTTCGATGTCTCTCGTTCTCGGTCTATCTAAAATGGTAGTGGGAGCGACTATTTTATCAGTTGGAACTACTCTGCCGGAGGTCGCATCCTCAGTGGCTGCGACGTTGAACGGCAATGCACAACTTGGTTTGGGGAATGCTGTTGGATCAGTCATAACCAATACGTCACTAGTACTGGGGATTGGCGCAGTGGGAGGGTTGCTTCCGATTCGAAAAGAAACGAAAAAAACATTTATGATCTTAACATTTACCGCTTTACTTTTTATCGGAACAAGTATTGCCTTTGGTGATTTTCCGAGAGAAGGTCTTCTCCCGAGAAGCTTTGGCCTGCTGTTTTTACTTGCGGTACCTTTTTATATTTGGTATACGGTAAAGAAAAAGCCGGAAGCCATATTGGGAGATATTGAAGAGGTCGAAAAAGAAACGGGGAAAAATGAAGAGGGAAAATCATCGGGTATCAAAAAAAGTGTGTGGCTCTTATTACTGAGTTCTTTAGGCGTGACACTGGGAGCCACTTTGCTGGTGTCAACCGCAGAAATAACGGCTGCTCGTATGGGGATACCAGACAGTGTGATAGCTTCTACTATTATTGCGTTTGGGACCAGCGTACCGGAAGTTTCGACAACTCTGGTCGCGACCAGATATGGTCACGGTGAACTGGCTATTGGAAATGTGTTAGGCGCTAATATGATGAATTTCATCTTAGTTATGGGCGCGACCATTACGCTGCTGCCAACTGGGCAAGTCGTGCCTGAAATTTACTATCTGCTGCAGTTTCCGTTTTTATTGCTCTTGTTCGGGCTGCTAAGCTACCCGATGTTCTCCAAAAAATTAAATGCTGTTAACCGAAAACATGGATTTGTTCTATTAGGTATCTATGCTGTTTATTTACTCACTAATTTTATTTAAATCAACTGAATAAGTTTAGTGTCAAACAAGACGACCCTGGAGAGTTTTTAAATCTCTCCAGGGTCGTTTTTAGTTTTTGCATAAAATTCTAGCAATTACTGCTGCAGAACAATCTCTTTACGAATTAATTTCATATCGTAGTGACCTATGGCGTAATCGTAGTATAGATCAGACGTTGTTTCAAAACCGAATTTCTCATAAAAATCCTTAAGATAAGCTTCAGCTTGAATAGACACCTCACTGTTTGGATGATGACATTTTACGTAATCAAGGGCTACCTTAATTAGCTCTTTGCCGTGTCCTTCATTTCTATATTCTTCAGGGACTAAAACGCGTCCGATTTTCATTTTATGATCCTCTTTGTAAATACGTGCATAAGCTTTAATTGAATTCTTTTGTCTTTTTACAACATGAATGGCTCTTAAGTCGATATCATCCACTTCTTGATAGGCACAGCCTTGTTCAACGACAAAAATCTTCGTACGTTCTTTTATTATTTGATGAAAATCTTGTGCATCTAATTCTTGAAAGTGTTTAAACTGCCACATAACCGAGTGTCAATCTCCTTTTTAAATCATTTTTAGGTCTATCAATTTGCTTGATTTGCTACCTACATCCACAGTATACATAAAAATAAATATATAACAACCATGAAATTTGAGTATCAGTGATGATAGAAATAATGATGGTTGAAAGAGTTCAAGAAAACCGTTTTTTGACATAAACACTACTTTTAGTTGAAAATACTTGCATTATTTTCAACAATATGCTTTGAAAGCCCTTTACTCGCTTGTGTATTTAAAAGTTAGGCGTATGCTTATATATAGACGAAAGAAAGGGAGTGTAAAAATGAAAAATAAAGTATTGTTTATAATTGTATTAAACCAAACCGAATTGCTCGATGATTTATTGTTGAAATTTAATGACGAAGTTGGGCAAGCTGCAACCGTGATAGATTCTGTTGGAATGGCACAGCATTTATCTCATCTAGATGAAGCAAAAATATTTTCAACAATCAGACCATTGATCATATCTGACCATGCGGAAAACAAAACTATTTATAGTGTTATTCCTGAAGAAGATCTTGATTTGGCACGTAAAACAGTCAGAAATGTACTGAAAGATATTGGTGAACCAGATACTGGGATCATGTTCGCTGTACCCGTATTATTTCAAGAAGGCATCAGAGAATAAAGCTAGAATTTATTAGCGTCAAAAAAAAGAAAAGAAGGTCGTAAAGTTGGAAGTATCAAATATATTGTATATTGCTATTGTTCTCTTGGTGGGGTTAGTTTTTGGACAATTAGCAACTTTTATTAAATTACCTAGTGTTACTGGCTATTTATTGGGTGGATTGCTGGTGGGCCCTTCACTATTGAATGGTCTCACGTCTGAGGTACTCGAAAGTTTTGAAATCGTTCCACAAATAGCGTTAGCGTTTATTGCATTCACTATCGGATCATCTTTCAAACGGAGTTATTTTAAACGGGTAGGACTTACACCGGTTATTATCGCAATTTTCGAAGCCTCTTTTGCCGTGATAATCGTGACGAGTGGTCTTTTGTTATTCGGAGTTGAACTGCCGTTTGCGATCATGTTGGGAGCAATCGCCGCAGCCACTGCTCCAGCAGCTACCATAATGGTAATAAAAGAATTTAAAGCAAAGGGTCCTGTTACCGAAACTTTATTAAGCGTCGTTGCTTTAGATGATGCCATTGCGTTAATACTCTTTGGTTTTGCATCAACAATTGCAAAGTCACTATTAGAGGTTGATGGAGAGTTCTCCTTGTTTTTATCTATTTTAAATCCATTTTTGGACATCTTTTATGCTCTAGTAGTGGGAACAATTTTAGGTTTGATTATGAAGTGGCCACTAAAGTTGTTTAGAACAAGCAGTAATCGCTTGATCATCTTGATCACTTTTGTATTCTTAGGAAGTGGCTTGTCGGCATTCTTTGGTATTTCTGAATTATTAACTATAATGGTTATGGGAGCCGTGTTAACAAACATATCTTCAGCCGCATCTTCTATGATTGAATTATCTGATCGTGTAACCGCACCAATATATGTGATGTTTTTTGTAGTATCTGGTGCAGAATTGAATTTAGCTATTATTCCTTCAGTAGGGTTTATTGGAATAGCCTATATTTTATTAAGAGTAGTGGGGAAAATTTCCGGGACTTACGTGGGTGCAAAAATCACTCACGCGCCTGAAACCGTCGGTCGTTATCTGGGAGCGACGCTTATACCGCAAGCAGGTGTTGCCATTGGGTTGACAGCTATAGCGGAATCTGTTGTCCCCATGTATGCGGTCCAAATTAAAGTCGTGGTGCTGTCTGCCACCCTTATTTATGAGCTGGTTGGACCACTCATTACCAAAATAGCATTAACTAAAGCTGGAGAAATATCCCCAGAGAATGAATGATCTCCTTTCATTTATTGTATAGCACCCTACATTTTACTGATAGTCAGATGAAAAAGGGTGTTGGATCAACTAATAATAAAAGGTGCTAATAAATGTCATCTTTTATTTTAGATTAAACATTACTTTTAAATAAAATAAAAGATGATATTTTCGTTTTGCAGCTCATAAAAAAAGCTGTGAAACGTTTTATTTTGCCCATATCTTACCGTACTAGAACCAGAGTGATGTGAATGTATAACCAATTTGTGCGATTAAGTTTGCAACACACCGCTATTCTCATGAAATGCTTGAAATAAGGTACGTTCTAGTCCGTAATTAAATTGAGTGTTACAAAAATGCCTTCAATAAGTACATTAATGTTAAACATTTAGTAATAAACTTATAAAAAGGAAGGAATACGATATGGAACTTGTAGTTATCGTCTTGAACAAGATCGATTTGTTGGATGAGATTTTAGCATTATTTATGCGTTATGAGATCAAAGGAGCAACCGTCTTGGACAGTAGTGGAATGGGACACCTTATTTCTAATCAGTTTCCCATGTTCTCAATGTTCGCGGAACTTGGGAAAGAACGTGCATCAAATAGTAAAACGATTTTAACTGTGGTAAAAGACGAGGCGGAACGCAAAGAAGTTCTTTCAATAACTGAAAGTGTCTGTGGAGATTTAACTAAACCCGATAATGCTATCTTTTTCAGTGTACCAGTGAACTTTACAAAAGGAATGGAACTATAAATAGTAAAAATATAAAAGAAGAAGGGTTTTATAAACATGACATATTCACTTTACATTGCTGTTATCTTGGTCGCTGGAATGGTAGGTGGCAACCTGGCAAAGAAAATTAAGTTACCCTCAGTCACAGGCTATATACTAATGGGATTATTCTTGGGTCCGAGTGTACTTAATTTCGTAACGTCAGAAGTATATTACGATTTTGGATTTGTCGGTGAGCTCGCATTAGGGATGATGGCTATGTCAATAGGAACCGAACTTCATTACCGTATCTTTAAAGTATTTGGTAAAAACTTGATTATCTTATCCCTTGGAAATACTCTTTTAACAGGAGTGACTGTGGTATTGGTTACGTGGTTTCTGGGAATGCCTATACATTATGCATTGATACTAGGTCCGCTTGCGATGTCTGTGTCACCTGCAGGAGTTTTAGAGATAGTTAAAGAAAAAAAGGCTAAAGGTGAAATGACACAAAATCTTTTGGGTTTAGTGGCTTTTGATAATCTTGTTACCATTTTGGCTTTTGGTATGATGGTTTCTTTTGTACAATCGCTTGGAAATGATGGTGGCACATCAGGTTTATTACTTGTTGCAACGGTTATAATAGATATATTGTTTGCATTTCTTGTAGGAATAATCGGTGGTGTTTTTGTATCATATTTTATTAGAAGTGAGAAAACGAGTAGTGATAGGTTACTGACTCTACTGATTGCTGCTATTTTATTTAATTCGGGTGCGGCTTTTTACTTTGATCTCTCTCCAATTTTAACCAATATGATTGCTGGTGTTGTCATTAGTAACTTAACCTCTAGAAAAATATTGATTTCATCTCTACTTAGTCGTATCGAACTGCCCGTATTTATTCTCTTCCTCACTTTATCTGGTTCATTTATAGATATATCGATTATTGGACAAGTAGGAGTAATCGGTCTGGGCTATATTTTAGCGCGTTCCTTCGGTAGATATTTGGGAATCGTCATCTTTTCTCGGTTCACATCTATCAGTGAAAAAGTGCGTTTCAATTTAGGTTTTGGTCTACTGCCGCAAGGAGGGATAGCAATAGGATTGGCTACCATTGCTGAACGCAGTTTGCCTGAAGTTTCTGGTGCAATTACGGGAATTGTACTGACCGGGGTCATATTCTTTCAAATTTTCGGTCCGTTACTATTAGGAAAAGCGCTAGATAGAGTAGGTGAGACAGAAGCCTAAAGATAAAAATAAAAGAATAATCATCATTAAGCACACGACTCTTCGGTCCCTAAAAAGACTGTGAAATCGTGTATTTTTTTATATCTAAAAATTAGTAAAAAAATTAGAGTATTCTTACAAATTTTCACACGGTTTAAAGTATAAATGAAGGGGCTCTCAATCCAGCTATGATAAAATATATGTACAGAAATATTATCAAATCAGTCTCAATCGTTTTACAACGAAAGGAGGTACACGTATGAAAAATGGAAATATAATTGATTGGTTAGTCTCTGGCGACAATACCATAAAGTATTTAACAGACAAGTATCTTTTAGGGCAGCAGGTGGATCAAGATAATACAGGATATATTCAGCAGTATTTCGATTTATTTGATGAGAATACAAATGAATGGGGAGGTGGAATTTACTCCCCTTTATGGATTTCTAGTCATTATACCCTCTTAGAACTCAAGTACATGGAAGCAACTTACAACCATCCCTTTTACCAAAGGGGAGCAAATAAGCTGTTAGATGGGCTATGGTTTAACCGGGGAAAGGTTTCAACACGACGTTTTCAAGACATGTGTATGTCCGCAATGCTTTTGAGTATTATTTGTTACGGGAGATTTAGGGATGAGAGGATACATGAAATCGTCGATTATATTCTAGCACACCAAATGGAAGATGGTGGCTGGAACTGTGCGTGGGATTCAACAACCAATAAGTCAAAACGTGGCTCATTCCATACAACAATTTGTGTTTTGGAAGCTTTTGCAGAGTATGAACAATGTGGCTATACTTACAGATTAAATGAAATCAAAGACGAAGTTAAAAAAGGACAAGAATACTTACTGTCCAGAAAACTACTTTACTCTATCAGTAAGAAAAAAATCGCCGATCCAGACTTTGCAAAATTTCATTACCCTACCCGCTATAAGTACGATTGTTTTCGTGCTTTAGAGTATTTTGTAGATATAAATTACCCCTATGATGAACGAATGAATGAAACACTCGAACGTGTTGTTGCTCAGTTGCAAAATGGAGCAATTCGTAAAGGGGAAAAATATTCTGGCAAGACTCATTTTAAGTTGGAAACCACTAAATATAGTCGTTTCAATACCTTTCGTGCTTTAAAAATTCTGAAATTGTACAACCCAATGGTTTTCTGTGAAACTACTGATACGTATTAGAAAGATGGATATTTTCAAAAAGTGAGTATGTATTCTAGGCACTTCAAAAATGAGGTGTCTATTTTTTTGCCCGATTTTTGCCATATGCAATAAGGCTATACGAGTATATAAGAATATTTTAAAAGTCAGGTTATGTTTATATCTAAAAATATAACTATAAGAAAATCTTTTTTATGTGTATTTATTCAACCTATTCACTTCTTTTTAAGAGAATCGCTTGAATAACTGTTCATAGTTGTTCATAATTAAATCTAAGTATATAAAAAAACGCTTAAGTAGTATCCTAATGTTAAATATTTAATAATCAACTTATAAGAAGGAAGGAATATGATATGGAACTTGTAGTTATCGTCTTGAATAAGATCGATTTGTTGGATGAGATTTTAACATTATTTATGCGTTATGAGATTAAAGGAGCAACAGTGCTCGATAGTAGCGGGATGGGGCATCTTATTTCCAACCAGTTTCCGATGTTTTCGATGTTTGCGGAACTTGGGAAAGAACGTGAATCAAATAGCAAGACTGTTTTCACGGTGGTAAAAGATGAGGCGGAACGGGACGAAGTACTTTCGATTGCTGAAAGCGTCTGTGGTGATTTGACAAAACCCGATAATGCTATCTTTTTCAGTGTGCCAGTGAACTTTACAAAAGGAATCGAATTCTAAATAGTAAAAATATAGAAGAAGAAGGGTTTTATAAACATGACGTATTCACTTTACATTGCTGTTATTCTGGTCGCTGGCATGGGAGGTGGGAAACTGGCAAAGAAACTGCAGTTACCCACAGTCACCGGCTATATATTGATGGGTTTGTTTCTGGGACCAAGCGTGCTCAACTTCATCACATCAGATATTTATTACGAATTGGGATTTGTCAACGAACTCGCGTTAGGTATGCTAGCTTTGTCAGTAGGAACTGAACTTCATTACCGCGTATTTAAAGCGTTTGGTAGAAACTTGATTATCTTGTCACTGGGAAACACACTATTGACAGGTGTGACAGTGGTCCTGGTTACGTGGTTTGTTGGCATGCCCCTTCAATACGCACTGATACTGGGTCCGCTTGCGATGTCTGTATCTCCTGCTGGCGTGGTAGAGATAGTAAAAGAAAAAAAATCTGAAGGTGAAATGACACAAAACCTCTTGGGTCTGGTGGCTTTTGACAATCTTATTACCATTTTAACTTTCGGTGTGATGGTCTCCTTTGTACAATCGTTGGGGAATGATGCCGGGACATCAGGATTAATGCTTGTTGGTACAGTGGTTCTAGATATACTATTCGCTTTTTTTGTAGGAATAATCAGTGGCCTGTTTGTGTCATACTTCATCAGAAATGAGAAGACAGGCAATGAGAAGCTAATGACGTTGCTGATTGCTGCGCTTTTATTTAACTCGGGTGTGGCGCATTATTTTGGACTGTCTCCAATCTTGACCAATATGATTGCGGGTGTTGCTATCAGTAACTTAACATCCAGAAAAATATTGATCGCGTCACTATTGAATCGTATCGAACTGCCCATATTTATTCTCTTCCTGACTTTATCCGGTGCCCATATAGACATTTCGATTATCGGTCAAGTGGGGCTGATTGGTTTCAGCTATATCATAGCGCGTTCTATCGGAAAATATATGGGAATCGCCATTTTTTCTCAGTTCACGTCGATCAGCAAAAAAGTGCGTTTCAATTTAGGATTTGGTCTGCTGCCGCAAGCCGGTATTGCGATCGGATTGGCCACTATTGCCGAGCGAAGTTTGCCTGATGTTTCTGGCGCCATTACCGGGGTTGTACTGACCGGTGTCATCTTTTTTGAGATTTTCGGTCCGTTACTGTTAGGTAAAGCACTCGACAGAGTAGGCGAAACAAAAGTGTAAACGTAAATATAAATATAAATGAATAATGACGAGTCAAGCACACGACCCTTAATGTCCCTAAAAGGACATTAAGGGTCGTGTGCTTTTTTACAGGAAATCAATTCGCTACTCCGAATAATAATCAACGAGCAGGGACTATGATATATAGGACAAAGGAAATAGCTGTTATAATATATGCAAATAATTAGTTTCCGTAAACGGATAACAGTTAAAGTACGCTTCACATGATCGATTTCCCGGAAGTCATATCTAAAAACTTATAACGCGAGGTGGGAGAAAATGAATGTTAGCAAAGGCATTATTTCCATAAAAAACCTGTCAAAATCATACGGAAAGCAAGAAGTGCTGAAAGATATCGATTTGGAAATAAACAAAGGAGAAATATTTGGTCTGTTAGGTCCATCGGGGGCGGGAAAAACAACGCTGGTGAAGCAGCTCGTTGGTCTGGAAGAAGCGACCATCGGGGAGGTGCACATATTAAATAAAAAACAGCCTTCTCTTCATTTAATAGAAAAGATCGGCTATATGGCTCAGTCAGATGCACTCTATACGGAATTGAGTGCCAGAGAAAATCTCGAGTTTTTTGTCTCTCTTTATGGTATGAATAAGAAGAAAAGACAGGAACGCATAGAAGAAGTAATGACTGTTGTCGATTTGAAAGATTCTTTTGACAAAATAGTCGCCAATTATTCAGGGGGTATGAAACGTCGGCTAAGTCTGGCCATTGCCATGCTGCATGAGCCAGATATATTGATCCTGGATGAACCGACTGTGGGTATGGATCCGATACTTAGAAAGAGTATCTGGAACAGTTTCAATGCCTTGAAGCGAAAAGGCATAACCATTATTGTGACAACGCATGTCATGGATGAAGCCGATAAATGTGACCGTTTAGGAATGATCAGAGAAGGGAAACTGACCGCAGTGGGATCTCCGCAAGAATTAAAGCAAAAAGCGCATGCCAAAGATTTGGAAGGAGCTTTTTTAGTGTTTGGAGGTTTTGAAAATGAGGATTAGATCATTGATATTGCGTATTTTGCGTCAGTTTAAAAGAGACAAGCGAACGATGGCACTGTTGATCCTAGCTCCTATTTTAGTTTTATCATTATTGTATCTCGTCTTCGGTGATGAAGGGTACACCCCGCGCATCGGGTTAGTGGATATTCCAGAACAACTGACAGAAAGAGTCGACTTATCCGGAGCTGAAGTGACTCTGTACACTCTGGAAGACAGTGCGCTGGCAGATGTCGAAGCACAGGTATTAGACGGCTACGTTAGTGTGGAAGCAAATCGGCCCAGTCTTACGCTGGAGGGAAGCGATCCGACAATCAACTCCGCAGTATTGAGGTGGATGCAGGAGGCTTTCTCACCACTCTCGGCAGAACAAGAGAATCAATTTGAAATAAATTTCATCCATGGAGACGAAGACATGCGGCACTTTGATTACTTTGGACCAGTATTACTCGGTTTCTTTGTTTTCTTTTTCGTCTTTTTGATATCCGGCGTTTCTTTTCTAAGAGAACGGACGAGAGGGACCTTGGAACGATTATTGTCCAGTCCCTTAAGGAAATGGGAGATCGTCATTGGCTATGTGGTCGGATTCGGTTTGTTTACGGTCATTCAGTCAACCATCATATCTGCCTATTCGATTTATGTTTTAGGCATGATGATGGAGGGGAACTTTTTCTACGTGCTGCTGATTACACTCTGCCTGTCTTTCACCGCCTTGACGTTGGGGATACTGTTATCATCTTTTGCTCAGAACGAACTCCAGATGATTCAGTTCATTCCAGTTGTGGTGGTCCCGCAGTTGTTCTTTTCCGGCCTGTTTAATCTGGAGACTATTTCCGGTTGGGTCAGTTGGATAGGCCCTTTGACCCCACTGTATTATGCTGCAGAAGCACTGAGGGATGTCATGGTCAGAGGATTCGGCTTTCAGCACATCATGTTGAACCTTCTTGTTTTACTGGGATTCTCCGTGGTATTTGTCGTACTCAACATCCTCGTATTGAATCAGCACAGAAAAGTGTGACGATCGGGTTCTTTATGAGAACTGAACGTGAGCATTCTGAAAATAGTCGATTTTAATCTAAAATAAGATGCGAAAAGACACCAATAAAAAGCTAACAATAAAACATCTGGCAACCAGTGTCAGGTGTTTTTTTTGTAATGAGAAAATAGCTTCTAACCATTGTATTTACTAGCTATTTAGTATAAAGTGAAGAGAGTGTTTTTGTGAAACAATCAAGTGTTTCACGACTGAAGAAAGAAAGGATTTTTGACGAATGACTCCAGAAGAATTTCAGTCCGAACTTAAGAAAAGAGACATTCCAATCACAGATGCCAAGATGCGTCAGTTTAAACGTTATTTGGAACTGCTGCAGGAATGGAATGAAAAAATTAATTTAACTGCGATTACGCAACGTGAAGAAGCTTACTTGAAACATTTTTATGATTCATTGACTGCGGGGTTGTATGTCGATTTTAGTCAAGGGGTCCACAGTTTATGCGATGTAGGCTCAGGTGCTGGGTTTCCCAGTATCCCCCTTAAAATCATTTACCCTGAATTACAGATCACGATCGTTGATTCACTTAACAAGCGCATCACATTTCTCGAGAAAATAGTTGAAGAATTGGGTCTGAGCGACGTCTCATTGTATCACGACCGTGCAGAAACGTTTGGTCAAAATAAACAGTTTAGAGCCTCTTTCGACTATGTTACAGCAAGAGCAGTGGCGCGTATGAGTGTCTTAGCTGAATTGTGCCTGCCTTTACTAAAAAAAGAGGGCACGTTTATTGCAATGAAAGCCGCACATGCGCCTGAAGAGTTGGATGAAGCCGTATCTGCCATTGCATTACTTGGTGGCAAAGTGAGAGAAACCCATTCGTTTGAGTTACCCGAAGATGCGGGTGGACGTACAATCATCCTTATAGATAAGATAAAAGAAACGCCGAATAAATATCCAAGACGACCAGGGACTCCCAACAAAAGTCCGTTAGCGTAAACGAATAGAGTAGAAAGTTTGGAGGAAGAACATGGGACAGATTATAGCTGTTGCAAACCAGAAAGGTGGCGTGGGTAAAACAACGACTACCGTCAATCTTGGTGCTTCTTTAGCTTACAACGGGAAAAAAGTATTGTTGATTGATATGGACGCCCAAGGCAATGCAACCAGTGGGTTAGGCATAAGAAAAGGCGAAGTAGATAGAGATATCTATGATGTCTTAATTAATGAGGAACCGCTTAAAGATGTAGTGTTATCATCGAGTCGAGAAAATTTGAGCATTGTCCCCGCCACGATACAATTGGCTGGGGCAGAAGTAGAATTGACCAGTTTGATGGCGAGAGAAACACGGCTGAAAAGAGCTGTAGAGACAGTGAAAGATGATTATGATTATATTTTGATCGATTGTCCACCATCTCTTGGCCATTTAACGATCAACGCGTTTACCGCAAGCGATTCGGTTTTGATCCCCGTACAGTGTGAGTATTATGCGCTGGAAGGGCTGAGCCAGCTGCTTAATACGGTCCGATTAGTACAGAAACATTTCAACAAAGAGTTGAAAGTGGAAGGCGTGCTCTTGACGATGCTGGATGCCCGTACGAATCTTGGCTTTGAAGTGGTGAATGAAGTGAAAAAATATTTCCGGGAAAAAGTCTATGCAACAATTATTCCACGTAATGTACGTTTGTCGGAAGCGCCTAGTTATGGTTTATCAATTATTGACTATGATATTAGATCCAAAGGTGCAGAAGTCTATCAAGAATTAGCAAAGGAAGTGATGGATAGTGGCGAATAAGAAAAAAGGACTAGGCCGTGGCATTGATGCCTTGTTTGATGTGCCTAATTTTGATGAAGAAGTCGACCGCAACGATGAACGCGTACAACTTATTGATTTAACTGAAATCCGTCCCAATCCATACCAACCCAGACGTCATTTTGATGAAGATGCACTGAATGAACTGGCTGCTTCTATCACTATTTCTGGGGTGCTCCAACCGATCATCCTGCGTCAGTCATCTGTTAAAGGTTATGAAATCATAGCTGGAGAGAGACGATTCAGAGCGTCCAAGATTGCCGGCAAGGATAAAATCCCAGCCATCATCAGAGAACTGAATGAAGAAGTCATGATGCAAGTGGCTATTTTGGAAAACCTGCAACGGGAAGACTTGACGTCTCTTGAAGAAGCAGAAGCGTATAATATGATGATGGATAAATTAGCAATGACACAGGAAATGGTAGCCGAAAAATTAGGTAAGAGTCGCTCTTATATTGCCAATCATTTACGTTTGCTGTCACTACCAGAAGAAGTGAAGCAGCTGGTCCAGGAAGGGAAACTTTCAAACGGACAAGCACGCACGCTGCTTGGGCTGAAAGATAAATCCAAGATCAAGAAACTGGCCAAACGCGCGGTGAAGGAAAAGTTAACGGTAAGACAGCTGGAACACCTGGTTTCAGAAGCGAATCAACACCCCAAAGACAGAGTTGAAAAGCCACAGGTGGCAGAGAAATCTGTCTATATTCGCAAATCGGAAGAGTTATTGACCGATAAGTTTGGAACAAGTGTGGCGATTCGTGAAAAAGGAGAGCAAGGGAAGATAGAAATCGAATATGTATCTCCCGATGACCTGAATCGTATCTTGGAAGAATTGGATATTGATTTAAATTAAAGAACCAAGGAGGATAAATGAGATGGAAAAATCCTATGATTTACACGATGTCGTCGAAATGAAGAAGCCGCATCCTTGTGGAATGAACCGCTGGGAAATTATTCGCATGGGGGCTGACATTCGTATCAAATGTACGGGATGTGACCATCTAGTCATGATGCCTCGACGAGAATTTGACCGAAAAATGAAGAAAGTCTTGAAGGACTAACTATTTTAAAGAAAGTGAAAGGTGAACACAGACATGCCTTTAACAGCAGGAATTGTTGGGTTACCCAACGTAGGAAAATCAACATTATTTAATGCCATCACCAAAGCGGGAGTAGAGGCAGCAAACTACCCTTTTGCAACGATCGATCCCAACGTCGGAATCGTGGAAGTTCCGGATAAACGTTTAGACCGCTTAGCGGACCTCGCGAACCCGAAAAAAATCGTACCGACAACCTTTGAATTCACCGATATTGCCGGTATCGTCAAAGGAGCAAGTAAGGGTGAAGGGTTAGGAAACAAATTTTTAGCGAATATACGTGAAGTGGATGCGATTTGTCATGTCGTGCGCTGTTTTGAAGATGATAATATTACGCACGTGACCGGTAAAGTCAACCCGGCAGATGATATAGAAATCATCAACTTGGAATTAGCTTTAGCTGATTTGGAATCCGTAGATAAACGCTATGAAAAAGTGAGAAAACAGGCAAAATCAAAAGATAAAGATTCGGTTGAACTGTTTGCCGTATTAGAAAAAATCAAACCGGTACTTGAAGAGGGGAAACCCGTACGTGTTCTTTCATTTACAGAAGAAGAATTACCAATTCTGCGTTCGCTCTTCTTGCTGACAAGTAAACCCGTCCTTTATGTGGCAAACGTTTCTGAAGAAGAAATCGCTGATCCTGAAAGCAACAAGCACTTGCAGATCGTTCGCGACATTGCAGCGGAAGAAGGGGCTGAAGTGGTCGCTATTTCAGCAGCTATCGAAGAAGAAATTGCTGAACTGGATGATGAAGAAAAAGAAATGTTCTTAGATGACTTGGGTGTAACTGAACCGGGTTTAAACAAACTGATTCATAAATCTTATGACTTGTTAGGTTTAGCCACTTTCTTTACTGCCGGACCCACTGAAGTACGAGCATGGACCTTTAAAAAAGGAATGAAAGCTCCACAGACAGCGGGCATCATTCATAGTGATTTCGAGCGTGGCTTTATTCGGGCCGAAACGATTTCCTTTGAAGACTATGACCGTCTAGGGAGTGAAAAAGCTGCTCGTGAAGCTGGGAAGTTAAGATCGGAAGGAAAAGACTATGTCGTGCAAGATGGCGATGTTATTCTATTCCGTTTCAATGTTTAGGAAAAGGGGAGTATATTAAGCATGTCTAAAAATAAAAAAGTCATTGAACAAGATGATCAAATTGATTATGTTGAAAAAGAAAAAGAAAATGCGACTTTGTTTGATCAGTTAACGAATAAGAATCAAGAATACATGATAAAATTGAATCGCAGACTTGATGATGCCCACATACCTGCTGAACGCAAAACTTTGATTCTAAACGACATGCTGAAAAACATTGTCGCTGAACAAGCGAACCATATAACTGCAAGATCGATTTATGGGACGGTCACAGATCAGGCCCGTTTTCTTATAGAAGGAAAACAAGGTGTTGTAGATAAGCCAGTAGAACGCTCAGAATCATGGAAGATTTATCTGGATGGTGCCCTGCTATTGGGTGGAATGTTCGCCATTATAACAGGTATCTCTTACTTTACGGGGAATCAAGATGCCGGATTAGGGTTCGTCACTCTGCTACTTAACTTTATACTAGGTGGTTTTGCCGTGATGGTGATCACCAAATATGCACCGACACCTGGCGTTAAGGGTGGCTTCTTGAAATATATCCTTGCGACCACCACAACGATGGTTATATGGATAATGCTGATGGCTTTTGGCACGGCGCTGATTCCAGCAGCTATTAATCCGGTAATCCCGGGGCCATATACGATGGCGGTAGGGTTACTCGCTTTCTTAGCAAAATGGTATTTGAAGAAAAGATTGAATATCAAAGGAACATTGATTTAAGTATAGCAAAACATCTTTTATCTATGGATAAAAGATGTTTTTTTATATTATTTTATGTAAAAGTTAAATAAAGACGGTAATGATTCGCAATTAAGGCTTTAATTATGATACAATCATAAGTGGAAAATAAGAAAGTTCTCATTTTGTAGATGGAGGAATTCAGATGACAGAAAATACAACAACACAACTGATTCAAGAGGTTGTCGATTACTTAGTCGAAACAGACACTCAAGAGCTATCAGGCTGGGGAGAAAACCGCAGTGACTGGTTAAATCAAGGTGGGGAACTGCTTAAAGGAATTGATAAACTCATCTCTGGAGATTTACGTATCAAAAAAGATGATGGCAGTATTGGCACCTATCAGGCCTATCGTGTGCAGCACAATAATGCGTGTGGCTATTATAAAGGCGGGATCCGTTTCAGTACAGGAGTCAATCAGTCAGAAGTCAAAACCTTAGCTATGTTGATGACGCTGAAGAATGCCTTACATGATCTGCCATACGGCGGAGGTAAAGGTGGCGTTCATATCGATGTCAGAAAACATTCAGAACGTGAATTGAAAGAAGTCAGTCATGCCTTTGTAAGATTACTTCAAAATGATATCGGGCCGTACCGAGATATTCCGGCCCCAGATGTAGGTTCCGGAACGCAACTGATGGACTGGATGACAGAAGAATACAAACAGTTACATCCCAATCAACCGTTCATCAACACCTTCACCGGTAAGAGTGTTGAAAATGGTGGAACAAATGGAAGAGCGGAATCTACAGGAATCGGCACGTTTTTAAGTTACTATTATTTAGTGGATGCCGTATTGAATGGATCACTCAAAATGAATGGCAAACATTCGGATAAAAAAGAGATGATTCAAGCAATCGGTAAAAAAGAAAACGTCACGGTCGCCGTCCAAGGTTTCGGCAATCTAAGTCGTGCTGCAGCTATCGAAGCGAAAAATTCAGAGAGAAAACATACCGTTATTGCAGTCTCTGACAGCCGTTCAACGGTCTACAGCGCGAAGGGATTAGACGTTGAGAAACTGGCGCCGTTTAAAGAAGAAAATGACCGCTTACCAAACGACAAGGAGCTCAAAGACATGGGCATGGAAGCAGAAGTCCTGGATCCAAATGCCGTTCTGACCTTAGATTGTGATGTGTTGATTTTAGGAGCGATCGAAGACCAGATCACCATAGAAAATCAAGCAGACATTAAAGCGGTTATCCTTGTAGAAGGGGCGAATGGTCCACTTACACAGACAGCCGACGAGTATTTGACTGCTCAAGGTAAAATCGTGATCCCTGATATTTTAGCGAATGCAGGCGGAGTGACGGTATCTTACCTGGAATGGGTCCAAGGGTTTACCAATGAAGTGAAGAGCAAGGAAGATATCTTGGAAAATATGAGTGAGCGTATGAAAGAAGTAAGCATGCGTGTGTATAAGGCTTATTTCTCTTGTGAACATGATGAGTCATTGCGTTTCTTATGTTACAAATTAGCTGTGGTACGCGTGATTCAATTAATGAAAACTTCGGGTAAGATTATTTAAACGAAGTGAATAGGGTATGAGCCTCATTTAAATAAGGGGTTCGAATTCTGATTTTCCGAACTATTTGGTGTCTTGTTCCAGAGAGAGTAATTTCTCTTTCATCGCAAGTCCGCCTCTAAAAGCTCTTGGTTTAGAAGACTTAGGCACCACACGATGACAAGGGTTCACAATGAGCAGAGGATTAGCGGCTAAGGCAGTACCTATCGCACGCGCAGCTTTAGGCGAATAACCGATCAAAGAGGCCAATTCACTATAGGTCAATGTTTCACCGTATGGGATGGCATTCAAGCTGTTCCATACTTTTTTTTGGAAAAGGGTGCCCGTTGAATGTGTGTTGAAAACGAGTGATTGTTTTTCTTTGTTTAAATAAGCGATAAATTCGGCACGGTAAGGTTCTAGTGCACGGTCATCTTCAGATAATTCTGCTTCTGGAAAATGAGCGGTGATCCAGTCTGTCATTTCTTTTTTAGAAGCAGGACTAGACCCGACAAAACAAAGACCTTGATCTGAACTGACAATGTAAAAGGACCAGTCATTGTGCGTTATTTGAGAATAATTGAGTATTTGCAGCATCTTTTAAAGACCTCCAAAAAAATAATTAGTAAAAAAGCTTCCCGGTCAGCCGAGAAGCTTTTTATCGTTGTTTATAAGTCCTGCTGTTTTTTGAGTGCCTGTTTCACTTTGTGCATGACGAGTGCTTGATCTCCTTGACGTTCCAAGTTGATTTCGTCGATATTAATGATCAGTGTCGGGCTCTTATCGTAGGAAGCAAACCAGTCATCATAACGCCCGTGAAGACTTTTGTAATAATTTAAAAGCTCTGAATTGTCTTCGATCTGTTCGAAGGGTCTGCCCCGTTTTTCGATCCGTTTTAAGTGAGTCTCAAAAGAACCTCTCAGGTAAATCAGTAGATCGGGACCTTTTTTAGGCATTCCCGCTATTTCTTCCATCATATTATCTAAAAGATCAGTGTATAAAATCATTTCAGCTTCACTCATATTTCCCTGCTCATAATTGATACGTGTAAATAAGGCGTCTTCATAGATCGAGCGGTCTAAAACGTTATGTCTATGCACTAATGCCTCTTTTATACTTCTAAAGCGTGTGTTTAAAAAGAAAATTTGTAAAGAAAATGCCCATCGTTTTGGGTCATCGTAAAATTTTTCTAATATTGAATTATCATCGACATGCTCATAAAAAGCCTTGCTTCTTAATTCTTTTGAGATCAAAGTGGTATAGGTACTCTTACCGGCCCCAATCATTCCTGCTAATACAATCACAGACATTGTGTCTCCTTCCGAATCGTCAAAATTTCCATCACTAATATCATACCATATTTAAAAAGAGTTGACACTCGGATAATAAGCAATTTAAGAAACTCTCACGGAAATATGATAGTATTAATAGGTGAAAAGAGTGGAGAGGAATGTTATCATGCAATGCAAAATATGTCAGCACGAAACAAGAGAACTCGTTCATCCAGGTAACGGTCAGTTATTTCATGAGTGCTTGAATTGTCAGTTCATATTTAAGAATCCGGCATTTTATTTATCTTCAGAAAAAGAATTTGAACAGTATGAACATCACGAAAACTCGATTGAAGATACCCGTTATGTAGCCTTCTTTGAAAAGTATTTACAAGCTGCAGTCCTTCCGTTTGTCAGTGACGGAAAAAAAGCCTTTGATTTTGGGAGTGGTCCCAGTCCTGTTTTAGCTCAAATCCTGGAACGTGATTACGATTATCATGTTACTATTTACGATTTGTTTTATGCACCTGAAAAAACCTACGAAAATCAGCTCTATGATGTGATCACGACCACAGAAGTTATGGAACATATACCTGATCCGATCGAAACATTCAAGGAATTGAAAACGTTAATGAAAGCAGATGCGATTCTGGTTGTGATGACTCTCTTTCATCCGAAAGACGATAACAAGTTATGGGGCTGGCATTATATTCGTGATTTTACGCATATTTCCTTTTTCACTCCTGAAGCTATGCAGATCCTTGCAGATAAAATCGGTCTGGAAGTCATTTACTGTGATGATCAACGTTATACTACCTTTAAACTAAAGCAATCTGATTCCATAATCTAAATCATATCATAATGATCATAAGCGATAGTCACTAAATTTCAAGCAGTTGATTTATATCAATTTTTCTTCCTTTAAATTAGGTATATTGTATGATCATAGTTAACAGAATACATTATTTAATGAGGTTGTTTACAATCATTACAATGTTGATCTGTCATGTAAAAAGGGTGCTACGGACTTGTTTAATAACCTTTATACATTTTTAATGCATTTGGGTTGAAATAAAAAAGCGATGTGTTACTATTAGATTATAATGATTATAAATAATAAGGAGGAAGATAAGTAATGGGAATAGATTACAAAGATCATGGTAAAAAACCTTATATTATTGACATCGAGGATGCAACGGAAGATAATGAAAATTACCGTACAACGATTTGGACAGGTGAAAAACTTCAGGTGACGTTAATGTCTATTGAGCCCGGTGATGATATTGGTCTGGAAGTTCATCACGGAATCGATCAGTTCATTCGTATCGAAGAAGGAAAAGGCGTATGTAAAATGGGACCGTCAGAAGATAACTTGAACTTTGAAGAAAAAGTTTCAGATGACGATGCTGTTTTTGTTCCGGCCGACATGTGGCACAACATTGAAAACACAGGCGACAAACCGCTTAAATTATATACCATTTATGCTGGACCAGATCATCTTCCTGGAACTTTACATCCAACACATCAAGATGCAGAAAATGATCCAAACGAAAGTTAAATCACAATCTAAAATTCAGATATTTATAAAACCTTCAGGGTCAATTAATTGACCCTGAAGGTTTTTTTGACTATTCTCAATGCTTAAAATAGCCATGAATCAGAAAAAGTCAATAAGAGTAAAGACGCCTAGTAAAAAGATCGATAAGAGAACGATCTTTTTGAATTTTTCTGTTTTTATTCGGGTATAGAGATAATTCCCTGTAAAAATAGCCAGCAACACTGCAGGTAAAGAAAGTACAAAGTAAACACCTAATTCTCTGGTCCAAAAACCGCTTAAAAAATGACTGATCACGATCAATAGACTAGACAATAAAAAATGGGCTTGAAGGGTATCTTTGAACTTGCTGGGTGACCAGTTACTCATTGTACCGTAGAGAACGATGGGTATACCGTTCATATTATAAGCGCTGCCTAACATACCCGCAGAAAAACCAAAGGGTAGACCATAATTCGTATTCGTAAATTCTGTTTGAATAGTTAGTTGTCGTCTTTTTGAACCAAGAACCGAATACACTGAATACGATACAAGAAGAATACCAAGGATCAAACTGATCCATTTTTTTTCGGCATAATTAACTAATAATAAACCGAAAGGAATACCGAATATCGTCGAAACAGACAATTTCAAAAGAATCGTTCGGTCCAGATTTTTCCATCCTGAAAAGATAGAAATGATTGCGACCGTGCAGCCTACGAGTGCTACCAGCGAGACAGTGGTTGAAAAGGGAATGGGGAGCAGCGCGAGTAAGGGCATACTAACGACGGAGTCACCGAAACCGAAAGTAGAGCGCATCAACGAACCTAAAAAGACTGCCCCAATGACTAATATAATTATTGAACTATCCACGTTTTTGCCTCCATCAGTTATTTTGGGGATACCGGTTATCGTGTCAATTACTAGCGTTACTATTGGGATATTATTTAGGGTATCATATATAGTATAATAGGCGAAGCGATTTTTAAGTAGGAGATGTAAAAATGACTAAGCAAAAAAATGAGAATCAACATACAAGCAATCTAATACACAAAAGTTGTGTTTCACATGTTCCGATATTTAATCACTTGAATGCAGATCAGATGGATGAAATTATGAAAACTGTTCAGTCCCAGTCCTTTAAAAAAGGTGACCTGGTCTATCGAGCAGGGGAGACTTCTGATGTCTTGACAATCGTAAATAAAGGAAGTCTGCGCATTTATAGGTTATCCGAATCAGGCAAAGAGCAACTTGTGCGCGTATTAAAGCCGGGAGAGTTCACTGGAGAATTGGCTCTATTTAATGAAACGGTACATGAAAATTTCGCGGAAGCTATGGAGCCTACTTCAGTATGCCAAATCACGCGTTCAGCTCTGCAGGAATTACTGGTAAACTATCCATCTATTTCCATTAAAATTCTACAGAAACTATCGACTCGCGTAGATCAGAGCGAACGGCAGGCGACTCGTTTCACAACCGAATCGACGGAACAACGTTTAGCCTCTTACCTCGTGGATTTACTGGAACCAGATAATCAGTCGGACGTGGTAACACTTCCTTTATCCAAGAAAAATTTAGCTTCTTATATAGGAACAACACCTGAAACAGTGAGCCGGAAATTAAAGGAGTTAGAAGAAATGCAATTAATCAGACGCATCAGTTCCTCGAGAATCAGGATACTCGATGAAGAGGGATTATTATTTTTATAAAGCTATAAACTATCGAAACAAACCCGGAGTAACTATGGCCCGGGTTTTTATTTTGCATTGTATGTGAAAAAAATATAAAGAGTATTGACAGATATCTATATTGGGAGTACTATCTACATAGACGACAATCTATATAGATGGCAATCAATGTTGGTATGATCAATGAAGGAGGATATATGACTGAAGAAGTAACCTATTATGCAGAATTGTTTAAAGTTTTATCGGATGAAACACGCTTGAAGATTTTGCAATTATTATCTAAAAATCAACTGTGTGCCTGCGATCTTATCGAAGAATTTAATATTACCCAACCAACATTGTCTTACCACATGAAAATTTTGCGAGATAAAAATCTTGTGGTAACCCAACGTGAAGGAAACAGAGTATTGTACGCATTGGACAAAGAAAATGTCGATGCATTGATTTCTTTTATCCAATCAATTGGTACGTCCAAACATAGCGTGTCTTAAACTAGGAGATGATGCAGTGAATATTTTTCAATGGTTAAATGATGTATTGTTAAAAATGACTTGGCTCAATGAGTCAATGGCTTGGGTGGTCGAAAATGTCTTCCAACTTGAGCCAACAAGTCGCGTAGGGGCAAGTTTACAATTTTTCCTGTACGATACGATCAAGATTTTTGCCCTACTGTCTGTACTGATTTTTGGGATTTCTGTTATCCAGAGCTATTTTCCCCCAGAGCGAACGCGACGCCTGCTCGGTCAATATAAAGGGATCACCGCGAGTATCTTTTCTGCCTTATTAGGAACAGTGACACCGTTTTGTTCGTGTTCATCTATTCCAATATTCATTGGCTTTACTGGAGCAGGTTTACCTTTAGGTACGACCTTTTCATTCTTGATCTCGTCACCATTAGTTGATTTGGCTTCCGTTATCTTACTGGCTAGCATATTCAACTGGCAAATCGCTATTGCGTACGTTGTCGTGGGACTTGTCTTAGCGGTACTGGGTGGAGGCATCATCGAGAAGGCCAACATGACTGGTGAAGTTGAAAGCTTTGTTTATGGCGTGCCAAATGTTGAGGCAGAAGAAATAAAACTTACTCGAAAAGAGCGTATAGATTTCAGTGTCGCTCAAGTTAAGGAAATTATTCAAAAAATATGGTTATACATTTTAATTGGTGTCGGGATTGGGGCGTTTATTCATAACTGGATCCCTCAAGAAGTAATTACTATGCTTTTAGGACAGGATAAATGGTACTCAGTGCCACTAGCTACCTTGATCGGAGCGCCAATGTATGCAGATATCTTTGGAACGCTGCCTATCGCGGAAGCACTCTTAGCTAAAGGTGTAGGGCTCGGAACGGTATTGGCCTTCATGATGAGCGTGACGGTATTATCCTTGCCTTCACTTATCATGCTGAAAAAAGTGATCAAACCTAAATTGATGACGTTATTTGTCAGTATCGTCATTATTGGCATTTTTATTATAGGTTTTGGCTTCAACGAGTTTAGTTATCTATTTATTTAAAATTTTAAAAATTAAAGGAGAGAATGATAAAATGGAAATCAAAGTATTGGGACCGGGATGTTCAAATTGTATACGTTTAGAAAAAAATGTGGAAAAAGCTATTGAGGGTACAAATCAAGAGGTGACTATTTCGAAAGTAGTCGATCCTGTGGATATTATGAAGTACGGTATCATGAGCACCCCAGGTCTTGTTGTTGATGAGAAAGTTATCTCATATGGTAGAGTGCTAACGCCTAAAGAGATCAAAGCAAAATTAAACCTATAATCATTCATATGGAAAGCACAGACATTCGTGTCTGTGCTTTTTTTCTGTTTTAAAATAAAAAACGAAAACTTGACGGTGATCAAGTATAAGCATTAATTAATTCCTTATACTATGAATGTAAGAGATCGAGAGAAGCTGAGCGACAATTAAGTAAAGGGGAGAATGAAAATGAAAAAAGCAATCATCAAACTAGAAACGCTGGCATGTCCGAGCTGTATGCAGAAAATCGAGAATGCTTTAAAAGGATTGGACGGTATTGATCGGGAAAGCGTCAAAGTGATGTTCAATTCCAGTAAAGTCAAACTAACTTTTGATTCCGACATCGTTACAATAGAAGCAATCGAAAAAGCGATCGAAGAACTCGGCTATCCGGTCATCAAAGCGACAGTTAAAGCCGCTTAACTATATTAGAAAGAAGGAACAACATTGCTGACATTTAACACGGTTCTAAACGACTATTTTCCAAAACTCGAATTTTATACCTTGCCCCTAACGCGTGCGCATGGAAAAAATCATCCCGAAGTCTTTGACGTTTACGATTTATTCCAGACGATGAATGCACAAGTGAAAGAAAACGATTCGGAAAAATTGAATCTAGATAAAGAATTCAAAAAATTACGCGCAGTGACAAACAACTACGCATTACCATCAGATGCGTGTGAAACATACGAGGCAGTGTACAATATGTTGTCTGAAGCTGACGAAGCGTACCACGCTCAAAAAGATTAAAATGAATAAACAAGTTGAAACCCAGAGAGTGAAGTATTCTTTTTGGGTTTTTTTGTAGCATTTTTTTAAATGCAGACAATACTCGCTTTAAGGCGAGTATTACCCTCATGAAGAGAAGGTTTTGAGTTTGGTTCGACAAGTAGCGAGGCTTCTTACGACCCTAATTACCGAATGAGAGCAAGTTCGGTAATTAGCATACCTTTATATAATTGTAATGACCGAACGTCGCCCAGGTTCGACAAGTAGCGAAATGTTTAACACTGGAAATTACCGAATGAGAGCAAGTTCGGTAATTAGCATACCTTTATCTAACTGTAATGACCGAACGTCGCCCAGGTTCGACAAGTAGCGAAATGTTTAACACTGGAAACTACCGAATGAGAGCAAGTTCGGTAATTAGCATGCCTTTATCTAACTGTAATAACCGAACGTCACTTAAATTCAACCTGGAAAGGTTAATAGTTAGATACTTTTTTATGATCACGACAAGTTAAGCGCTTAACATCCGTATGTTCGATTCAGAATATATCAGCATTCAATAAAACTGCTGACTTCACCCAAAAACTTGATCGCAATCAATTCTAATTGAAATAAAACCCATTATACTTAAGTTAACGTCAAGTAAGAGAGAAGAGGAAAAGGCATGCAAAAATTTATATTGAACCAGAAAAAGATAATCACATTGATAAGTGGATCACTGATCGTCATTGGGTTTTTCAGTCGTTTCGTGCTGGGAAATATCATGCTGCTGGAAGGGTCACTCATCATCGCGTCAGTGATTGGGGTCGCGCCGATAGCGATCCAATCGTATCAAGCCTTAAAGGTGAAAGTCATAAGTATCGATGTTCTGGTGACCATCGCAGTCATTGGTGCGCTGCTCATTCAGAACTATGAAGAGTCGGCTATCGTCACGTTCTTGTTCCTGTTTGGTCATTATTTAGAGCAGCGAACACTGAATCAGACACGTTCGGCAATCAAAGAATTGACAGAGATGGCTCCGGAAAGTGCACTTGTACGCCTAAAAAGCGGCGAGTTTGAAGAAGTCGATGTGGACACAGTAAATGAAGGCGATGTTCTCCTCGTTAAAACCGGCGCAAAGGTCCCGGTGGATGGCACGGTCTTGATAGGTGAAGGGTATATCGATGAAGCAAGCATCACCGGCGAATCCGTTCCTGTAACGAAATCAGTGGGATCGGAAGTGTATGCCGGCACTATTTTAGAAAATGGCACGATTCAGATTCAGGCTGACCGTGTGGGAGAAGACACGACTTTTGGAAAAATCATTGAACTGGTGGAAGAAGCGCAGGATTCCAAATCCGAAGCAGAACGATTTATTGACCGTTTCTCAAAATATTACACACCAGCCATCTTGATATTGTCGGTTATCGTCTGGTTGATCAGTCAAAACGTTGAACTGGCGATTACGATCCTGGTCTTAGGCTGTCCGGGGGCCCTGGTTATCGGTGTGCCCGTGTCGAATGTGGCCGGTATCGGAAACGGGGCACGTCACGGAGTGTTGCTCAAAGGCAGTGAAGTGATCCATGACTTTAGCCGGGTGGATACGATCGTCTTTGACAAAACAGGTACGCTGACTGTGGGGAATCCAACAGTTGCTGAAACAGAAATTTATGGAAGGAATACAGAAGAAGCACTCAATTATCTGGCCAGTGTAGAAGCTGAATCAGATCACCCGCTGGCGAAAGCTTTACTGCAGGAAGTTAAGGCAACACGTCTTTTCCCAGTCGAAGAGACTGAAGTGGTCAAGGGCGGCGGTATTGTGGCAAAGGTCAACGGTCACCGGGTCGCTGTAGGTAACGTGGCATTGATGGACAAAGAAGGCGTAAAGCTTGATGCAGGCACCAAACACGATGTTGAGACCTTTGAAAAGAATGGGAATTCACTGGTCCTCACAGCTATCGACGGGGAGCTCAGTGTACTGATGGGTGTTCGTGATCAAGTAAGGCCGGGAGTGAAAGTTGACCTTCAGAAATTGAAAGCATTAGGGGTGAAAAATCTAGTAGTCTTGTCAGGTGACAATCAAGGGACTGTTGATGCCGTCGCCAGTGAGTTGGGACTGACAGAGGCCCACGGACACATGCTGCCGGAAGACAAATCTGCATATATTGGCAAATTACAAGAATCGGGGCAAATCGTAGCCTTTGTTGGGGATGGTGTGAATGACAGTCCATCCTTGGCTTTAGCTGATATAGGGATTGCGATGGGTAGCGGAACAGACGTGGCGATCGAAACATCGGATGTGGTCCTGATGAATTCTGATTTCAGTCGACTACCGCATGCGTTAGGGTTGGTCAAAGCGACAGCGAATAATATGATCCAGAATATCGTGATTGCTGTTGGTGTGGTCTTGGTTTTGCTGGCCAGTGTCTTTTTCAGTGAGTGGATGAACATGTCCATCGGCATGCTGGTTCACGAAGGGAGCATCCTTGTAGTCATCTTCAACGCTATGCGTTTACTCAAATATCGTTTAAGTGAAAGTGAAAAATCAGTGGAAGTTAAAAACGTAAAAACAGCTTAACAATTCTTTAGAAGGCATTCTGCAAAAGCGGGGTGCTTTTTTTGCGTTTTAACAATCAATTTGAAAAGAAAATGTTTTTTCTATCTGACTAAATAGTCACTAAATGTTCAATATACTTTCACGTCTGCGCCTAGCATCGGAGTTGACTCATAGTTAAAATATGTGTAAGCTAGTATAAGTAAACCCCTAGGGGTATAAAAAGATTTGTGGCCGCAGTAAACAATGTCAAAAGATTGGAAATGGACCAATTTATCAATAATTATAACGATTATTACCAGGGAGTACCCTTTTAGGTATATAGAGTTAGGAGAGTTAATGTGGAAAATATAATAGCCAACCCGATGTTCACTGCTATCGTCACTTTAATGATCGGTGTCGGTGTTTGGTTTGGTTTATCAGATGAGTCGACTGGGGTGAAAAAAAGTGTTGCTTCCATATTTATGGATAACGTTTTTTATTTTGTCATGGCCTTATTTGGGATCAATGCACTGCTAAATTTTAATGAAATTATTCAAGTGCCTTATCGGATCCTGCTGTTCTCATCGAATGTGGTTTGGATTGCGACGCTGGGTGTTTTGATATACGGAAGTTATCTCTATGGTGAAAAACTATGGACAGATAAAACGAAAGCGAAGAGTGTGGCCAAGTTGGTGACCACAATAGGCTTAGTGAATCATGCCTACATGTATTACCGCTACACGTCAGTAAATGCCCTTTTATTCATTTTACTTTTCATTAGTTTACTGGTGTCGTTGACGTTCACGCCGTTGACTAGAAAGGTCTCGCCTCTCTTAGTTTTATTGGGATTCGGGGCATTGCATCTACTGATCATGGGCACGCGTTCAGTTATTTATTTCAATTTTGCATTTTCACCTTTAGCCATATTGTCACTGTTTTTAATGTTCAGCGGCTTGCTATTGGGTTATAAAAGGAGGGTTTTACCATCGAAACAGAGCTAACCGCTCTATTAGCTTTTGCTGCAGGCGGGTTGTCATTTTTCTCACCGTGTACGCTACCGCTTTTACCTTTATACTTGTCTTATATCACGGGTAAAAGTGTCAAAGAAGTTAAAGAGAATCAGACGATTGCTTTCAAAAAAACAGTCATGGTGCACTCATTGCTTTTCTTACTGGGAGTCTCCGTGGTTTATGTGAGTTTAGGATTGAGTATCAGTTACTTAGGCGGATTCTTCAGTCAACTTTTGACCGGATCGACCAGTCGTCTCTTGCAAAGGATTGCGGGATTACTGATCATTGTGATGGGGTTAGTTACCGCTGAATGGATCCAAATTCCGGCACTACTGAAAGATACTCGCAAAATGACCGGCAAAAGGACAACCAGCTTTTTATCAAGTTTTCTCATAGGCTTAGGCTTTGCGGCGGGCTGGACGCCTTGTATTGGACCGATTTTCTCATCGATTCTTCTGATCGGTGTTTCAACCGGGACACCACCGGCACTTTATTTAACACTTTATATCATCGGATTTGCGCTTCCATTCTTGCTGGTTTCTTTCTTTATCGGGAAAATGGATAACGTGATGAAGCACAGTCAGAAATGGATGAAAATTGGTGGCATACTCATGATCGTCATGGGTATTCTCCTTTTCACCGGCACACTCGAAATATTATCAGAATGGATCGCCCAGTGGTTAGAAGGCACACCATTCGAGTTACTAGGATAGGAGCGTTTGTATGATAAAAAAAGGATTATGGGCGGTCATTGCCGTCATGCTGGCTTTTGTGATTTTTGATTTTGTTGCCGGGTTGAACCGGGAACAGGAAGTAAGAGAGCAGGCATCTGTGCAGAATGAAATGGGCGTACAGGAAGAATTGGATGCAGAAATGGATCTGGAAGACATGTCTGAAGAAGAAATTGAAGCCCTGATGTATGAATTAGCCGCTCAAAACAGCGAGAATGAAACGGGTTCGATGGTAGAATTTGGCTTGAATCCAGGGAATACGGCGTATGATTTTCAGTTGGAAGATATGGATGGAAATACCGTCCAGTTATCGGACTATAGAGGTCAAAAAGTTTTCCTGAATTTCTGGGCCAGCTGGTGTCCGCCCTGTCGAGTGGAAATGCCTCACTTGCAGGAATTTCATGAAGAACAGGATGACGTGGTAGTTCTAGGGGTCAACGTCATTTCTTCTGAAAGCAATCCGGAAAACGTACCGGTGTTTGTTGAAGAGTTCGGTTTAACCTTTACGAATGTATATGCTCCAACAGATATCACGGACTTGTATCGCGTGGAATCCTTACCGACCTCCTACTTTATCGGCAGTAACGGCGTCATTTATGAACGTGTGGTAGGTCCCGTAACGAAAGACATCTTGGAAGCAAAATTTTCAATGATCGAATAATCGTATCTGGCGCTTTCTCAAAAAATTGAGAAGGCGTTTTTATTTTGTGAAAGACTTTCAAAGTTGGGTGTTTTCATTTAAAATAGAGCGGAACAATATTTAGGAGGAAACTAGTGTGAAACAGCTGAAACAACTTTTTTGGATTTTATTATTTTCTTTCATCGGAGAATTTCTATCGCTCATCAGTCCCGTCGCAGTCCCGGGCAGTGTGATCGGCATGGTTCTGCTCTTTGTCGCATTACATTTTAAATGGCTTAAATTGAATCAAGTAGAAGAAGTCGGAAATTTTCTAACTGACAACATGGCTATCTTCTTTGTACCTGCAGGCGTAGGCTTGATGACTAACTTCAGTATATTAGGAGATGTCTGGTGGCAGCTGCTTTTAACTATCGTGGTTACAACCACATTGATGCTCGGATTTGTCGGTTTAGTGGTGCAGTTTATGAAAAGAAAAGCAGAAGCCTTATCAAAAGACAGTAAGGAGATGACATAGCATGCTAGAAACACTTTCAATCAACCCTTACTTTGGTATTATTGTATCCTTTTCTTTTTTTCTGCTAGGAACCGTGCTGCACAAGCGCTGGCCTATTCCAATATTTACGCCACTCGTCTTTGCTATTGTCGGTATCATCTTATTGCTGCTTATAGCGGATATTCCTTATGGATCCTATAATGTAGGTGGCCGGTTCATCAATTTGTGGATCACACCAGCTACAGTGGCTTTAGCAATCAAACTGGAAAAGAACTTTGGTTACCTGAAAAAGTACTATACGGCGATTTTATCCGGGATAGCTTTAGGGGTCGTTTTCCACACGATCATTTTGATCATGGTCAGTCTTTTCTTCCAATTCAATCCGGATATGGTGGCGACGTTATTCCCTAAATCCGTAACCACAGCCATTGCTTTAGGCGTTTCGGACTCGATGGGCGGGATCGTATCTTTGACCGTCGCGATCGTCGTTTTCACCGGTGTCCTTGGAACGATTGTAGGACCACCTGTTTTTGCTTTACTTAAAATTACTGATCCTGTAGCTCAAGGCGTTGCGTTAGGGTCGAGTGCGCATGCAATGGGAACGGCAAAAGCCATTGAACTTGGTGACGTCCAGGCGGCAATGTCCGGTTTATCTATCATTTTGACAGGGATCATTATTGTCATTTTGGCTCCGTTTGCCATCGAGGTTATTCAAGTCCTTTTCTAAGAGAAAGATGCTTGTTTAATGTGGTTTTTACTATTTTTTTGTAAGTAATAGCTTGACCACTAAAAAAAAATGTGCTATTATGATAACATCTTCACAAGACGAACAGAAATTTATGAGTAAAAAAATCATCACTTTAAAAACTGAATATGAGCGCATTGAATATCAATTAGTATATTGAATGTGATTTGAACAGGCGGTGAACGCATTAAACGGTTCATGCGGCCGGGCTGCAATCTTTGCAGCAGCAGAATATGTATATCTTAGGACATATCTGTGGGACAGTTAATTCTGTTCTACGGGTATGTCCTTTTTTTATTGTGATTGTTTAAAAAAGGAGGGAAACGACAGAGTATCTCGCATTCCATCATGTGTTCATTAAAGCAGTTTCAGCTATAATAAAATGAAAGAAGGGTTTTGAAATGATAAATTATTTAACAAAAAGCAGACAGGGGCAGTTCTTAATTATAGGTATTTTATTCACAGCACTGGGATTTGTCTTTATGTCCATTAACGACGGATACAGTACAGGGCTGTTTTATGCCGCGATATTTTTTCTGGGCTTCTATGCGGCAAAAGATGCTGTCGTTGAAACGATTAGAGAAAAGTCGCCAAACGTTGATTTGCTGATGATTTTAGCTGCAGTCGGCGCAGTTATTATTAATTACGAGTCTGAAGGAGCTGCGCTGCTGTTAATCTTTGCAACGTCCGAAGCACTGGAAGACTACGCAAACAATAAGTCGACAAGTGCGATCTCTGAATTGATGGCTCAAGTACCGGAAACGGCTCAGGTATTGAAGGAAAACGGAGAAGTCGTTACCGTTCCAACGCAAGAGCTGGAAATTGGCGATACGGTCGTTGTCACAAAAGGTGCACAGATTCCAATTGACGGAATCATTGATCGGAAAGCCGTAGTCAATGAAGCGGCTTTGACGGGGGAAGCCATTCCAGTAGAAAAAAATAAAAAAGACGAAGCGTTTGCGGGAACGATCAATGAAGGCAATGTTTTCCATTTAGAAGTGAACAAATCGAATGACGAAACAGTCTTTTCAAATATTATTCGAATGGTTGAGGAGGCCCAGAGCAGACCGTCCCGTATTTCCAAGTTTATTGACCGCATTGAAAGCAAGTATGTAATCTCCGTACTGGTCATCGTTCCGGTCTTTATCTTCATTCTATATTCGGTGATGAATGTTCCCTTCGAGGATGCTTTCTACCGAGGCATGGTCTTTTTGACCGTCGCCAGTCCATGCGCATTAGTCGCTTCTGCCACACCGGCAACGTTAAGCGCAATCAGCAATGGGGCGAAAAATGGTATCTTGTTTAAAGGTGGTGCCGCAATGGAAGCCTTGAGTACGATGGATACCTTATATACAGATAAAACAGGCACACTGACATACGGTGAATTCAAAGTTGATGATTACAGCGTACCGGATACCGTCTTGAAAGAAATTATTTATATGGAGCAACAGTCCAGCCATCCGATTGCCCGGGCCATTGTTTCGGCGTTCAAAGAGATTGATTTGAGTACTGTCAATCATGAAGAGGCCATAAATGAAATTGCCGGTTCCGGTATTCAAAAAGGCAGTATACGTGTCGGGAAACCAAAAGCTTTCAGTGATTACGAGAAGTATGATCATTTCCAGAAATACTTCCAGAAAGGCAATACTATTATCCTGGCAGCGCAGGATAACGAGGTTGTCGGTTACTTTTCACTCAGTGATCAGATACGTACCCAGTCCGCTGAGGCGGTGGCTAAGTTCCAGAAAGAAGGAATTAAAGTCACACTCTTAACGGGAGACAATGAAGAAGTGACGGCCAATGTAGCAAAAGTTGTCGGGGTCGATCACTATAAAGCGTCCATGCTGCCCGAACACAAGATCGATTTCGTCTTGCAGAGTCAGAACAAAGAGGAAGTCGTGGGAATGATTGGGGACGGAATCAATGATGCGCCGGCTTTAGCGAACGCAGATATTGGTATTGCGATGGGGAGTGGTTCTTCTGTCGCGATGGAATCTTCCGATGTCGTTGTCGTCAAGAATGATTTGTCTAAATTATTTTATAGTTACAAGTTGAGTAAGAGACTGAACACCATTATTTTCCAGAATGTCTTTTTCTCTATCAGCGTGATCGTGACATTAATTGTTCTTAACCTTTTTGGTGTTCTCGGACTACCGCTGGCTGTTCTGTTCCATGAAGGATCAACGATACTCGTTATTTTGAACGGACTGCGCTTGATCGGTTCGAAACCTGCCATGGAGGAAGCGGACACTTCCTATCAGTCTGTTAAAGCGCAAAGTGTTGGAGACTGATTTAACGGCATATAATAATAGGAAGGCCACTAGGACTGTAAAAACAGTCTCAGTGGCCTTCTTTAGTTTGAATTTAGTTGATCAGATAGAAGAGGGTCTGGATAGTACCGTTTTCCAGCATGATAAAAAATCCCAGACCGATGAATACGATAGGAACAATTAATCGTTCATATCTTTCTAATGTCTCAGACACAAAAGATATCTTTGCCAGTCGGTAACTGATGTAGCAGAGAAGTGAAACAGATGGAATAAATACGGCTAAGGCAATGATTATTTCTGAAGTAGAAAGAGAAGCAAAGTATGGAATGTAAATCCCTAAGTTGTCGCCACCTGAAGCAATCGTGATCAATGCTACAGTCCAAAATAAACGATTGGATTCTCGAGAGCTAATTTTTTCGACGACTTCTTCCTCATTCTCTTCGTCTTCTCCGTTTAGAGCCGCCCGGATCCCCAAGTAAATGGGAACAAGTCCAAGGAAGCCAATGATCCAATCTTGAGGGATCAAATTCAAGACATAGGCGGCAAACAAACTTACGGCCACTAAAATGCCCGTACCGAGATACTGGCCCCAATAGATATGGGTGATGCCTTTTTTGGTGTGACTTTGAGAAAAAATGATCAGCAAAATAAATAAATAATCAATGCTGGTGGAAATATAAACGGCTATGGCCGAAAAAATGGTTTGTATCATGAAACGTTCCTCCAATTAAGATTCTAATGTCGCGTTCTCAGCCAGTTCCGATAAAGAACGTATGACAGCGGACACTTTCTCATCTAGAAGCGAGTAATAGACAACTTTCCCGTCTCTTCTAGACTGAAGCATTCCGTTTTGCTTCAGGTAGCGTAAATGATGGGAGGCTGCAGCGTCACTCGCACCAAGTACAGCTGCCAAATCACAGACACACATTTCTTTAAAAGTCATCAGTGCGTAAAGCATTTTAATGCGTGACGAGTCGGCCAGACATTTACTCAATATCTGGATGTCTGAGAAATCTTTATCTTTGAGGTTTTCTTTTATTTTTTCAACTTTTTCAACGTGGATAATCGTGCAGTTGCAAACATCTAAAGACATCGAAGGACACCTCTCATTCAAATGTGTGTTTGAATGAAGTGTAGCAAGGTAAGTATTTACTTGTCAATACGATTCATAATCTGCTCCTGGTAAATATACTTTAATCAACTAGAGTAATTTTCATGGAATTCTACAATAGATTAGACTAATACTGTTTACTAGTGGGTGTACGAACAGATACAATAAGAAGTAGAAACTAGATATTATATCATCATATCAATCATTTGATTAATGAATGCATACCTTAAATCTGCACCACCAAATCACTGGAGGTTAAATCATGTTAAACATCGCTTATATCGGAGACGGGAAGAGTACGAACCGTTATCATATTCCTTTTTCCAGTCAAGTAGAAGAAATAACTATAAAGACCATTCAAGCCCGTTCGGGTCACAATGAGATGTGGGATGAAGTTCCAGGAGCTACATACGTAAAAGATGTAAAGGACATTTGGAATGATTCAGAAATCGATTTAGTCGTTATCTGTACTCCCCCACAAAGTCATTATAAATTAGCCAAAGAAGCGCTGATGAATGGGAAACATGCACTCGTTGAAAAACCATTTGCTGAAACATCTGAAGAAGCCAGAGAGCTCTTTGTATTAGCTGAAGAAAAGAATCTCTTTCTACAATGTTTCCAAAATCGCCGTTTCGATTCCGACTTTCTGACTGTTCAAAAAGTCATCGAAAGTGGTGTGTTAGGAGATATTGTTGAAGCGGAAATGCATTTCGATTACTTCCGTCCAGAAGTGCCGGAAAACGCAAAAGGATTCGAGCGCTTTGAAAGCTTTTTATATACCCATGCGTGTCATACGGTTGATCAGGTATTGTCTTACTTTGGCGATCCGCTGGACATTCATTATGACGTCAGACAGCTCTTAGGCGAAGGGCGCATGAACGATTACTTTGACTTGGATTTGAACTATGCCAATAATCTCAAAGTCTCGGTGAAATCCAGTTATTTCCGTTTGAAGGGACGCCCAAGTTTTGTCGTGTACGGTAAAAAAGGGACGTTTGTCAAAGAAACAAAAGACCGCCAGGAAGAACATCTGAAGTTGTTCTATATGCCGACTAACGCTGACTTCGGCCTTGATTTACCGGAACATTACGGAACCCTTTACTATATGGATGACGCGGGTCAGTATCATGAAGAAAAAGTCGTTTCAGAAGTGGGCAACTACAGTCTTATCTATGAAGGCGTTTATGAATCGATCGTGAACGGCAAGGAAAAAGTCGTCAAAGACGATGAAACCATCCGTCAACTTGAAATCCTTGAAGAAGGCATTCAAGAGATGAAAAATTATTAAGTAAATAATATGAGCTCTTTGTAAGCTAAAGACTCTTTTTTTGATTTTGATCTAAACGGGGAATTTTTGACTATGAAATTACGTCAGGTCAAACTTGGTGTACACATCAACAAAAGGTGTTCCGTTTAATTCATCAATCTACAGAATACCGACAAAGAGTTGACTGGTGGGTATTAAACATTTTTTAGTTGAAGAAAATGCTGTCATGAAAAGAAATATAAAAGGAGTGATTTATGATGTCTGAAAATGCTAAGCTGTATCATATTTTATCATGGGTCTGTCTATTCTTAGGATGGGGGATGGGATTAACCATCCTGGCTTTTCCATTGGGCATTTATCTGGCGAGTCAAGCAATGGAAGGCGGAGTGGATGCAGCTCTAGTGCGTAAGCTAAACTTCTGGTCATTGATAGCAGTTGTCATCATGATACTATTAGCCGTGTCGCTTGTATTAATATTTGTAGCTGCATAATACGGATCTCTAATTCTAATATAAGGAATAGAAGTATCCGATTCAGCTTCTATTCCTTTTTACATAAAAAATGATAATCGGCAGATAAGTGTATAAATTAAAGGATTCTAGTAATGAAAAATTCAGTTTTAATGCTATAAAACTTGATATTTTAAAGTGTTTTTGTAAATAATCAGCATATATTGGAGGAATAAACTTGGATACATTAACGTTTCATGACATGACACTGTATTGGTTGGATGGTGGTGTTGTCTCATTTGATGGCGGAGCGATATTTGGCGTGGTACCGAAACCTTTATGGAACAAGAAGTATCCAGCGAACGAAAAGAATCAGATCACCCATGCGACAGAACCGATTCTCATTCAGTATCAGGGAAAAAATCTCTTGATCGATACAGGTATCGGAATAGACAAACTTACCGAGAAACAAAAACGTAACTTTGGCGTTCAGGAAGAGTCTCGCATAGAAGGAAACTTGAACGAACTGGGCTTGTCTATGAACGACATTGATGTGATTCTCATGACCCACATGCATTTTGACCATGCCAGCGGACTGACGCGTTATGATAACGGCGAATTGGTGTCTACGTATCCCAACGCTGTGATCTATATGGCTGAAACGGAATGGGAAGAAGTCAGACACCCGAATATCCGGTCTAGAAGTACTTACTGGAGACAGAATTGGGAAGCCATCCAGGACCAGGTCGTAACGTTTGAGAAAGAACTGGAAGTCGTTCCGGGGATCAACATGTATCATACCGGAGGGCACAGCAACGGTCATGCGGTCGTCAAGCTGACACAAGACGGAGAAACGGTGATGCACATGGCGGATATCATGGCGTCATCCGCACATCAAAATCCATTATGGGTCATGGCGTACGACGATTACCCGATGGATTCCGTCTACGCTAAAGTGAAGTGGATGAAACAGGCATACCAGGACAACTACAAATTTATTTTCTACCACGATGCCTACTATCGTATGATCCAGTGGGACGAAAACGGAAAAGAGATCGTGGATCATTTGAGACGATCAAAAGGCTAATCTTTAGTCGTTGTTTAGCTTTAAATCATTTTAGTAATTGAAGATTGCATTCTTGCTCATGCAAGTGTCTATGAATAAATACTATCGTACATTATGAAATTCCAATAACAAAGAAGAAAACCACAATATGGTCTATTGTGGTTTTCTTCTTTGTTATTGGATCTGAAATAGTTTGAGAACGACAATAAATGCTGATGCTAAAGCTTCTCTTGCAGATGTCGTAACAACTTCGTAATCTTTGACTACATTTTTGTAATAAGTTAAAATGGTGTTACATAAGCAACAGGTGCATGCGGAACTTTCCTTACAATTTAATGGAAGCGCTATCAAAAACGTTGGTTACTTTACTGTCTATGAAAGCATTGATGAACTGTTTTAGTGGCTCTATTTTGGAAAAACTAAAGGAGGGAAAATAATGGTGAAATGGCATAAACTATTATTAATTACAGCAACCTTGGGATTACTTGCTGCCTGTGAAGAAGAGGGTTCCGTTGACGATGCAGAGGACGATCCAGTCACTGAAAACACGGAAGAAGAAGCAGAAGAGGAAACAGAGGAAGAGCTTGAAGAAGAGCCGACAACGAGTTTGGGCAAACGCAGCAACCCGGTTCCTTTGGGTGAGACGGCACAAATCGATGTCAGAATAATCGATTATGATGACGAAGACTTTGAAACTCAAGACGGGGTACTTGAAGTCACACTAAGCAACATCATTTCAGGGGACGATGCCTACGAAATGTTGCTTGAAGAAAATTCATTTGTCGAAGAAGCCCCGGAAGGGTATCAATGGCTGATTTTTGACGTTGAAGCAACATTGGTTGAAGGCCATGAGGATGTTGCTTATAACCCATTACCTATAATATCAAGTGTGTCCGCAAGTGGTGCAGAGTCACCGGACGGGTATTATACCACCATTGATGATGAGTTCGGCTATATTGATTTATATCACGGTGGGAGCGCATCGGGAAGACAATCAGCCATTGCACCAATAGATGAAGAATTTCTTATTAAATGGCATGAAGGCTTTGGGAGTGAAGTTTTCTTTGATGTTGAATAAAAGGTATGAGTGAAGAGGCTTCCCTTTGGGGGTCTCTTTTTTAGATAGTGTAGGTTATTTGATATATGTATTAACAAGACCTGCTTATTGTGCTATACTTATGGATGTTCCGGCTAGGTGGTGGAATGGTAGACACGCCAGACTCAGAATCTGGTGAGCGTAACGCTCGTGAGGGTTCAACTCCCTTCCTGGCCATTTTAAATACGGATTAAACGCATATTTCGATATGCGTTTTTTTAGTATAAGAAAGTAGAAGTAGTATCAATCAGAGTAGGGCTTTTGCTAACTTGAGTCAATTTTACAGGAAGATAGATGAGTGATATGAAAAAGCGTGCCCTTCACGGTAACTGAGAGTAGCCGAAGGTCACGCAATAGCACAAAGCGTGCCCTTCGCAGAAATAGAGAGCAGTTGAAGGTCACGCAAAAGCACAAAGCGTGCCCTTCACAGAAATAGAAAGCAGCTGAAGGTCATGCAATAGCACAAAGCGTGCCCTTCACAGAAACTGAGAGCAGCCGAAGGTCACGCAATAGCGCAAAGCGTGCCCTTCACGGTAACTGAAAGTAGCCGAAGGTCACGCAAAAGCACAAAGCGTGCCCTTCATAGGAGTAGAAAGTAGCCGAAGGTCACGCAATAGCACAAAGCGTGCCCTTCACAGAAATAGAAAGCAGCTGAAGGTCACGCAATAGCACAAAGCGTGCCCTTCGCAGGAGCAGAAAGTAGCCGAAGGTCACGCAAAAGCACAAAGCGTGCCCTTCACAGAAATAGAAAGCAGCTGAAGGTCATGCAATAGCACAAAGCGTGCCCTTCACAGAAACTGAGAGCAGCCGAAGGTCACGCAATAGCGCAAAGCGTGCCCTTCACGGTAACTGAAAGTAGCCGAAGGTAACGCAATAGCACAAAGCGTGCCCTTCGCAGGAGCAGAAAGTAGCCGAAGGTCACGCAAAAGCACAAAGCGTGCCCTTCATAGGAGTAGAAAGTAGCCGAAGGTCACGCAAAAGCACAAAGCGTGTCCTTCGCAGGAGCAGAAAGTAGCCAAAGGTCATGCAATAGTAAAAAAGGTAACAATCGCACAGCGATTGTTTTCTACCCCCATTACATCAGGAGACTATTTTGATATACTGGACCTATTAAGAAAATACGGGAGGAAAAACATGAGGATCTTACATACGGCAGACTGGCATATCGGAAAAATCGTCAATGAGTTTTCAATGATTGAAGATCAGGCAGTGGTGTTACATGCTTTGGTTGAAAAAGTGAAAGAACTGGATGTGGATGTTCTGATCATGGCGGGGGATTTGTATGACCGTGCGATTCCTCCCAAAGAAGCCGTGGTCTTGGCTACCGCTATTTTCAACCGACTCATTCAGGAAGCAGGCATTCCGGTCCTAGCGATCGCCGGGAACCACGACAGTAATGAACGATTGGAATACGGCGCTGAACTGCTGGCTGGGAGTCAATTATATATTGAAGGAACCGTTAAAAAAGACGTGAGAAAAGTGACAATCGATGGCGTGAACTTTTATTTGCTGCCATTCGCTGATCACGTCACGATCAGACAGATTCTTGAAAATGAAGAGATCAAAGACCTACAGGATGCGACGGGTGCGCAGATCGAATCAATCAAAGCGACCATGAATCCAGATGAAGTGAATATCCTGATTGCCCATGGGTATATCGTGAACGGCGTGAAAGACTCGGTCGAAGCATCTGATTCTGAACGCCCGTTGAGTATCGGGACCGCTGAATACGTGGATGTCAATCTGTTCGATGCGTTTGATTACGTGGCACTCGGGCATTTGCATAAGGCACAGAAGGTCAAGACAGACCGTGTCAGGTACAGCGGGTCACCGCTGAAATATTCAAAATCGGAAACCCGTCATAAAAAACAGCATGTCCTTATAGATATTGATAAAGAAAAATGTGACATTGAAATGATCGAGATCAAACCGGAACGAGATATGCAGGTACTAAAAGGCTCGTTCGAAGAACTGATGCAAAACGAATCAGAGGATTACATTTTCTTTGAACTGGAAGACAGAAACTATGTGATGGATGCGATGAACCAGCTGCGTCGCCGTTACCCTTACGCGATGGGATTGGAATATACCAGTCAGAAAGAAAGTCGCGAATCCAGTCAGGTAACGAAGCAGGAAGCCATTGAAAAACGCAATCTGTTCGAGCTGTTCGGTGATTTTTATGCTGAATACAAGGCGAACCCCCTGGATGACAATCAGAAGGAAGCCATCCATCAAACATGGGATCAGGCTCTGAAAGGAGAGAAGTAGATGCGTCCGTTAAAATTAGTGATGAATGCCTTCGGGCCGTATAAAAATAAAGTGGAAATAGATTTCACTGAGTTCACCCAGTCTTCTCTCTTTTTGGTGAGCGGACCAACCGGAGCCGGTAAAACAACGATTTTTGATGCCATCGCTTACGCCCTGTTCGATTCGGCCAGTGGTGATGCGCGCGGGAAAGACTCGTTCAAATCAGACCACGCGACCGATAGTGACTTGTGCTATGTTGAACTGGAATTTCAATTAGGTAAAACGATCTATACTGTCCGTAGGGAACCTGAACAGATGGGCCCCGGCAGACGAGCTAAACCCAGACAGATCAAATCGAATGTCGAATTCCATAATGGAAAAAGTGTGACCACGAAAATTGCAGAAGCGAATCAGGAAATTGAAACACTGATCGGGTTAACGTATGACCAGTTCCGTCAGATCGTGATGCTGCCGCAAGGGGCTTTCAAGAAAATGCTGGAATCCAACAGTGGTGAAAAAGAAAAGATATTCCGAAATATCTTTCAGACAGGTATTTACGAACGCTTTCAGGACGAACTGAAAGTGAAGGCAAAAGTATTGGCCGATGAACGTAAAGGTTATGTACTCGCTCTGCAGGAAGCCTTTAAACGCATCAGCAGGGACGAGAATGAACCGCTGGAAAAAGCGATCGAACAGTTCGACGTGCAGACGGTGTTGAGTGAACTGGAACAGCTGATTCACGCGGAAGCAGAAGCGTTAGGGAAAGCGAAAACTGAACTGTCTCTTTTACAGGATAAGAAAGTCAAACACACTAATATGATTGAAATGTTAAATAAAAAAGAAACGCTGGCAAAAGAGAAACAGGAGCTGGACGTGAAGGCAGAAAAGGTGTCTCAGTATAAAGAGCAGCTAGACCAGCACCAAAAAGCGCAAATACTGGTTCAGGCTCAGGCCAATCGAGATGAAACACGAACTGAAAAAGAAGAGAATCAGCAGGCCGTTATCCGTTTGACGGAAAAACAGCAGATTTTACAGGAAGAACTCAACGAGCTGGATGAAAGCTATCAGGCCATTTTAAAAGAATATGACAAGCTGGATGATGCAAGGAAAGAAATTCAGGGTTATAACGAAGAATTGAAACGATTTGAAACGATCAAAGAACAGGAAACGCGTCTCGCTGACTTGACTAAACAGGAAAAATTGACCGAGTCAGAAAATGAACGCTTGTCCAACCAACAAGCCGGATTAAAGGCCCAATTGAAAGAATTGAAAGTCACATTAACGCAGATCAGTCAGACGAGAGAACGATTGACTGAAGATTATAAAGTGTTGAGTGCGGCCAAAGAAGAACAGTCTGACTTAAACCACCGATTAAAAGCACTCACAGAAGTTTGTCAGTGGCGGGACCAAGGGATCGAACTGAAGAAAGCATTCAGGGAATCAGAACGCGACCTCGGCCAGGCTATAAATGAATGGCAGCTGGCTAAATCCACTTACTTCGGTCAGTTATCTGTCGTACTGGCAGGCGATCTGGAAGCGGGCGAACCGTGTCCAGTCTGCGGGTCGACCGAGCATCCCCAGAAAGCACATGCACAAGCAGAGGATGTCACAAAAGAACAGGTGGATGCTTTAGAGAAGACAAAAGAAGCTGTTGAATCGGAGTATAACCGGCTGGTGAGTCAGTCGGAACACCTTTATGAGCAAGTGTCTGAGCGATGTGAAGCGCTAGGCGTCTTACCGGAAGAGGCATCAGCTGAGAAGGATGCAGTGGCACAAAAAGTGAATGAAATGAAAGTAAACGTAGATACATTAAAAGCAGAGATCGAAAAGAAAGAAAACCTCGTGAAACAGGAAAGTTCTCAGACTAAACAATTCGATGATTTACAGACACAAGAACGTGACGTTTCCGAAGTGTTATCTAAAAACGGTTCTAAAATCGAGGCGATAGAGGCACGACGAAAAGAAATCAGTGAGGAAACAGCTGAGCTGAAAGAAACGCTGACCTTCGAGTCAAAAGAGCAAGTGACAAGTCTCTTACTGACAAAAGAAAAAGCCATAAAAGAGACCGAAAAAATGGAGAAGATCACGCGGGAAAAACGTAATATGCTTAAAAATACCCTGTCTTCTACCGAAACAGAATTGAACTTGACGGAAAAACGAGTCAGTGAGCTCGGTAAAAAAGAAGAAAAACTGGCACAAACCTTCAAAGAAAGACTGGAAGCAAGTGAACTTGGAGAAAACTTTGCCACTTATGTATTAGAGGACAAACTTGTTTCAGAAATGAAAGAAGCTATCCAGACGTATGGTGAAGTGAGAGCCATACACCAAGACCGTGTCAAAGAAGTCACTGACTTTCTCGCAAAAGCCGATGATATGTTGACAAAAGCAGAGCATGAACAAGCATTATCCGAAATCGAAGAATCTCTACCTGAGTGGGAACAGAAACGGGATGAGCATGTCCGCTTGACCAGTCAGAATCAGGGCGCACGAGACACCATCAAGCAGTACCAGGCACAGAGCGAACACATCGAAGCAGACTATCAGCTGTATGGAGAACTGTCTCGCTTGGCAAGTGGCGCAAAAGAGACGGACTACATTTCTTTTGAACGGTTTGTTTTAGGCATTTACTTTGAGGAAATTCTGGACGCGGCCAATATGCGTATTTCAACCATGACGAATAACCGCTATGAATTACACCGGAAAATCGAGAAAGCCAAAGGGGCCGGTCCTCAAGGTCTGGACATCGATGTCTTTGATCATTACACTGGCAAAACTCGGGGTGTCAACACGCTGTCCGGTGGCGAAACCTTCAAAGCTTCGTTGGCCTTGGCTTTGGGGCTCAGTGATGTCATACAAAGCCAAAACGGCGGCGTGAGCGTCGACACGCTCTTTGTGGATGAAGGGTTTGGAACGCTCGACTCGGATTCGTTGGACATGGCGATCGAAACCTTACTGGACCTGCATGAACGCGGCCGACTGGTGGGAATCATTTCGCACGTGGAGGAACTGAAAACCCGTATACCGTCACATATTATCGTTGAGAAAACCTCCACCGGCAGTCATGCGTATATACAAGCTTAACGCATGTATAACTAAATATAACTAAGTAAAACCTAAAATAACTAATTATAAAGGAGCAAATCATATGACTAAATCAGAAAAACAGGTAGTGAAATCAGCAAAAGCACCAGCAGCAATCGGACCGTACTCTCAAGCCATCACCTTTGGGGACACAGTATATGTTTCCGGACAGCTGCCTATTGATGCGGAAGCTGGAAAAATCACTGCAACAACTACGAAAGAACAGACGAGACAATCTCTCAAAAATATCGAATATATTTTGGCTGAAGAAGGCTTGGATCTGTCAGATGTACTGAAAGCGACGGTCCTGTTGAGTGACATCGGGAACTTCCAGGAAATGAATGCCGTCTACTCAGAATTCTTCAAAGAACCTTATCCGGCACGCATTGCGTATGAAGTTGCGGCACTACCAGCTGGCGCATTAGTGGAAATCGATGTCATTGCGGGCAAGTCAGCCAGATAAGCACAGATTAGTAAAAATCAGGGACTGCAATGTTCTCCTGACCATTTGTGATTCTCGTTGTTTCTATCAGTGTTTAAGACTACAATAAAAGTTAAAATTAACTAGGGGGAGATCAAGAATGACGAAACAATGGGGAGACCGGATCGAGACGCTGATCGATGAATTGCGTCCAGAACTGCAGGAATTAAGTGAATACATTTATGAGCATCCGGAATTGGGTCACGAAGAGGTGAAATCTTCAAAAGCGCATGTAGATCTTTTGGAAAAACACGGATTTGAAGTGGAGTACCCCTACTTAGGTATCAGCACCGCTTTTAAAGCCGTTTATAAAGGTGGAAAAGCCGGACCGACACTGGCGTACCTATCAGAATACGATGCATTACCGGGAATCGGTCACGGGTGCGGACATAATATCCTCGGGGCAACAGATACGGGAGCCGGCATCGTCTTGTCGAAACTGGTGGATGAAGTTGGCGGGACCGTTATCGTTCTAGGCACACCGGCTGAAGAAACGAATGGGGATAAAGTCACCATGGCAGATGCCGATACATTCGACGATGTCGATGTGGCCTTTTGTACGCATCCGTCTGACAAGAATTATGCGAGCGGGAAATCGATGGCGATGGAGGCAATCGAATTTCGTTTCTACGGCAAGACAGCTCATGCGGCCGCTACACCTTTTGAAGGGAAGAATGCACTGGAGGCCTGTATCAATTTCTTTAACAGTGTCAGTACCTTGAGACAACAGCTTCGTCCGACTGCACGTGTACACGGTGTGATCAAAGAAGGCGGCGAGGCGGCCAATATCATACCTGATTACACGCGAGCTGAATTCTATGTTCGCGCCATGGATATGCCGTATTTGAATGAGTTGAGAGAAAAAGTGATCCGCTGTGCTGAAGCAGGTGCTTTAGCGGCTGACTGTAAAATGGAATGGAGTCATTACGAGGCTAGTTACAAAAACCTCATCACCAATGAAACACTGTCTGCTTTATATAATGACAATATGCACTCGTTAGGTGTAGAGATGGTTACAGAACCACGCGAGTCGATGGGGTCGATGGACATGGGGAATGTCAGCCAGGTCGTCCCGGCGATCAATCCATATTTTGAAATCACCAATGGAAAATCAGTATCGGGTCACACAACAGAATTCAGAGAGTGCACCCTGACTGAAGAAGCGTATGAAGCGATGGAAAAGACGATTGCCGGCTTAACCTATACAGCATTGGACTTGATTACAGACTCAGAGAAACTGCACCAGGTGAAGGAAGAATTTTTAAATAACGTTAAAGTATGATCATGTAGCCATAATAAATATAAGCAGTGAAAAAGGACGTGTATTTTTTTGAGAATACATGTCCTTTTAATTATAGCTATCATTCTTTTATACTTGAGGGAACCTTTATTAGAGAGAACGATTTAAAAAATGAATAAACACCAAAGTAAATGATTAATGCAAGAATGAGAATGATCCCGGAATCGATTCTGTCGAAATAGGTTATTGTAGCGGGTAAAAGGACTAAAAAAATCATTAAAAACCAATGAGCCCACGGTGTGACACTTAGACGAATCTGATCACCTTCATATACTTTTAGAGTATTACTTTTACCACCAAACTGAGAAACCTTTAGTAAGGCTTCGTTGCCAGGGACGTCAATTTCTTTTTTTTCTCCTGAAGTAATGGTATCAACTTTTTCACCATTTAAATAAATATGTAAACGTGTAGATCCTCTGAAAAAAGCACTTTCTCGCAGAATTGTGACTGACATAGAATCCTCCTCATAAATATGTGTTTGTAATAGATGCAAAAGTATATCTGTTATATTACTATAACAGTAATAACGAACAGTTTTCAAAATAATCTGAGATATATAATCATAGTACAAATGATACATGTGTAGGCTCTTTGAACTAGGGAGAGTTTGAAATCTACAAAAAAGTCCATAAGCAACTAACTTGTCATTAAGATAATACAAACGATCTCAAATAAATGAAAGAAGTTAGTCATTTTTTTCTCCAAGCTATGCTATACTTCAATTGAATAATCGAATAAGAAGGAGTGGACGGACATTGACAGAAACCATGTATGACCAAGAAGTATTTGAGGCTATCGCGTTAGAGAAAAAACGTCAGGAAGAGAATATTGAACTAATTGCGTCGGAAAACTTTGTTTCTCAAGCAGTCATGGATGCACAGGGAAGTGTGTTGACGAATAAATATGCAGAAGGCTATCCTGGTAAGCGTTACTATGGCGGATGCGAATTCGTTGATGTCGTGGAGAACCTGGCAATTGACCGTGCCAAAGAACTGTTTGGTGCTGAGTATGCGAATGTTCAGGCACACTCTGGTTCTCAGGCAAATACGGCTGTGTTTCAGACCTTCTTAGAACCCGGTGATACATATATGGGGATGGACCTTAGCCATGGAGGACACTTGACACACGGCTCTCCAGTGAATTTTAGTGGGAAACTCTATAACGTCGTACCCTATAAGGTTGACAAAGAAACGGAAACAATCGATTTTGACCAAGTTAGAGAACTTACTTTAGAGCATAAACCGAAAATGATCATTGCAGGATACAGTGCTTATCCAAGATCCATTGATTTTGCGAAGTTCCGTGAGATCGCTGATGAAGTAGGGGCTATTTTAATGGTCGATATGGCGCATATTGCCGGCTTGATTGCTGCAGGTGAACATCCCTCTCCTATTCCTTACGCAGACGTCGTCACCAGTACCACGCATAAGACTTTACGTGGACCAAGAGGCGGTCTGATTTTAGCGAAAGAAAAATATGGAAAGAGATTGAACAGTGCAATATTCCCAGGAACACAAGGGGGGCCACTTGAGCATGTCATTGCTGCAAAAGCAGTTGCATTCAAAGAAGCCTTACAACCTGGATTTAAAGGGTATGCCAAACAAATCATTGCCAATGCCAAAGCGATGGCTGAAGTGCTTGGACAATCAGATGGACGCTTGATCAGTGGTGGGACAGACAATCACTTATTATTGATGGAAGTGACTGATTTTGGACTGAACGGAAAACAAGCAGAAGCCCTACTGGACAAGGTGGGCATTACAGTAAATAAAAATACCATACCCTTTGAAACATTAAGCCCATTCAAAACAAGCGGTATTCGTATAGGGACACCGGCAATCACTACTCGAGGATTTAAAGAAGAAGAATGCAGAAAAGTTGCCGAATTGATCATAGCTACACTGAAAGCTAAAGATGATGAAGAGAAATTAGCAGAAATCAAAAAATCCGTTCGTGAATTAACCAAACGTTTCCCATTGTACACGTAAGTCTTGCGGGAGATACAAAAACGAGCGGTTCCGTCCGATTGTACAGAATTATTTTGAAGACAAAAACATCTAAAAAGCTTGCTTCGGTACGATATCGAAGCAAGCTTTTTTTATTGGCATATTTTCTCATAGATAAATTCACTGTTCGAGTATTTAAAACCTTTAAATTCGAGTCTTTTGTGTAGTCTTGGATCTTATCGGACGTACACAAACAGTTAATACCGATTAAAAATAAAAACACGTCTTTTTTGGCCTTTTTATTGCGTCTCAAAAATAATGATAATACTTTCACTCTGCGCCCCATTCTTAATAGTTGTACATAATAGGTCATCGAAATGGTATCTCATTTTACAAAAGAGATACACAATTTTATTTGATTGAATGTATTTTATTACGACGGCGGCCCAATTAATCCAGTCAAATAAAAAATCATTCTCAGCATACTCAAGATGTATTCCTAACATAGAAAAAATAGGCGTGATAGCGAATGACCTAAATCCATATTATCATCGATGAACTCGATATGGCGGGAAATTATTGCCATCAAAATGTTTCTGTTTTGAAAAAAACCACCTACATTGATCGTCCACGTCAGACGATTCATAATCTGTTTACTTTTATAATGATTGTCTATATTGAGTAGGAGTCATCTGTACATTTTGTTTGAATATTTTTGAAAATTGCTGAGCATCGTCGTAACCAACTGATTGTGCGATTATCATAATAGGATGATTCGTGTTAACAAGAAGATCTTGAGCTTTACTAATTCGTACTTTAGTCAAGTATTCTTTAGGGCTAATTCCTAATTCTTGTTTAAATAATCGATGTAAATAAGTGCGGTCAATAGCTAATGAATTGGCTACTTCAGATATTCCGATATTTGATTCAAAGTTGTTGCGTATATATTGTAAGGCTTGTGTAAATAAAGTGCTTTTTTTACTTTGTTTATTTTTTTCTTCTTTGTTTGGAAAAAGTACACTAAGATGATAAAGGATTTCTAACAGTTTTACATTTAAAAGTAAGTCATTGTCTTCTTTTATTAAAGTGATTTCCACTATCTCACTTAAAATGTTTTTAATCATAAGTGCTTTTTTAATATCGAAAACTGGATTACTACTTGAAATCGAAGTTCTTTTCGAGTAATCATCAACTAAGTCACCCCTAAAACCAATCCAATAAAATGCCCAGGGAGTATTTTCGCTCGCTTCATATTTTATAATTTTATTAGGTTCAATGAAAAAAAAATCACCTTCTTTTAAATGATATTTTTTATTATTGCTTGTAAATATACCACTTCCTGAATGGACATAATGCAACATATAACCACTTCTTACAGTGGGTCCATAAATATGCCCTTTCACAGTAGATTCATATCCTCCAGAATATAAATATAGATGCTTGTTCTCATGGTGATTATTAAACAAAAAATTCATTGTGGTTCTCCTTTTCTAACAACATTAACTTTGTTGTTGTCTACATTTGTCTATTTAATTGTAGTCTAAAACACAGTAAGATAAAAGTATAAATAAAGGGATCAAAAAAATAAACAATAGTTTTATCGATAATAAAATTCCAAACTGGAAGGAAGATAAGGATGAAAAAGGAAGAACAGTATCTAAATATTTCTGAAGAAATTATAAAAAATATTGGAGGAGAGGAAAACATACAAGGAGTTGCTCATTGTGCAACAAGATTGAGGATTGTTCTTAAAAATAATGATCAAGTTGACATAGAGGCTATAGACAACATTGATTTAGTAAAAGGGATATTTGTAGCTGGAGACCAGCTTCAAATTATTTTTGGTTCAGGACTAGTTAATGACATTTATGAGGTATTCTCAAAACGGACAAAAATGGAAAATATGTCTTTATCTGATGTGAAAGAAAAGTCTTCTAAAAAGCAAAATCCGTTCCAACAAGCTCTTAAGTCTCTATCAGATGTTTTTATAGATATTATGCCTGCTATTTTAGCTGCAGCTTTGCTAATGGGATTGTCAGGTTTACTAGGACAACAAGGACTTTTTGGGGAACAGTCAATCGTTGAGATGTATCCTGGTTTAGCTGGAATAAATAGATTCATCGGTATTGTTTCTTCAAGTGTCTTTGGTATGCTTCCTTTAATTGTTGTGTATTCTTCAACTAAAAGATATGGTGGTAGACCTATTTTAGGATTAGTGATTGGATCAGTTATGTTAAATAATAATCTAGCTGATGCATATGCAGTAGCGCAGGGAGCTGTCTCTCCAGATGTTATCAATGTTTTTGGACTTAACATAGGCTTGATAGGATTTCAAGGTGGGATTATTATTGCATTAATGATGGGTTATGTAGTAGCAAAATTAGATAACTACTTTGAAAGAAAAATACATAACAGCATTAAGTTATTGGTATCGCCTATGCTAACTGTTTTTATTGCATCGTTCCTATTATTTACAGTGGTAGGTCCTGTTGGAAGGATTTTAGCTGATGGAATAACTAGTGGATTATTATGGGCAACTCTAAACCTCGGTATATTTGGCTTTATGCTATTCGCAGGAGTTCAGCAAATTATTGTTATCACTGGTTTACACCATTTATTTGGTGCCATTGAGAGCCAACTCATTGTAGACACTGGTACTAATTTTATTAACCCATTAGCTTCAGTAGCTGTAGCTTCACAAGGAGGAGCTGTTCTAGGTTATTTATTATTAAATTGGAAAAACGAGAAAGTCAGAGAATTAACTATACCAGCTTTTATATCAACTCTGTTTGGAATTTCAGAACCGGCAATTTTTGGGGTAACGTTAAGAAATAAATATCCGTTTGTTGCCGGCTGTATTGCATCAGCTATCGCAGGTGGATATATATATATTAGTGAACTGACTTCTTTAGCGTATGGGACAACTGGGATTCCTGGATTTGCAATCGCTTCAAGTGAAAATAATGGCTATCTAAATTATTTGATTGTTCATTTAATTGCTATAAGCGGTGGAATAATATTAACGGTGTTATATGGAAAATTAATTTCCAGAGAATCTTTTTCTGCAAAAGAGAGTAACTTCAGTAAAGCTACTAATAAAGTCAGAGCGAAAAAATTAAAAACCGAATAGATATGGTGGAGAATGGTTGTATTGTTAGAAATGAGATTTAACTTATTAGGCTAATGAATAGAAATAAAAGATAATTATAATATATTGGTGGTTATGGCAATGAAGAAAAGCAACATAAAATATAGAAAATATCATGAAATCCCAGAAGAAATAATCCAACAGGCTGAAGAAAAAACAAAAAACAGTCCATATCTACAATCTTTTCATATTGAACCTAATAGCGGTTATTTGAATGACCCTAATGGATTTAGCTATTACAACGGAAAATACCATATGTTTTATCAATGGTCCCCTCTTAGATATTTAAAAGAGCCAGAAAGATGGTATCAAGGGTGGTATCATCTAGAGTCAAAAGACATGGTTCATTGGATTTCTGTAGGTGTTGGACTAGAGCCAGATACAAAGTTTGATAGTCATGGACCTTATTCAGGCAGTGCCATGGTCGACGAGGACAAGCTTCTTATTTTCTATACTGGAAATACTAGAGATAATAAAGGGATTAGAACACCTTACCAAATGATTGCTATTATGGACAAAAATGGAAAAATCCAAAAGTCTAGAATACCGGGATTCACTGGCTTAATAGATGGCTATACCGATCATTTCCGTGATCCTAAAATATGGAAAGAAAATAATACCTATTATGCTGTTGTAGGCATACAGAGGGAAAATAAAACTGGTGCATCCGTTATTTTAAAATCAAAAGATGCAGTTGAATGGGAATTAGCTGGAGAAATAAGAACGGACTATCCTGAATTCGGCTATATGTGGGAATGTCCGGATTACTTTAAACTACAAGGACAAGGGGTTTTACTATTTTCTCCACAGGGCTTAAAGGCTCAAGGTGCTCAATACCAAAACATTTATCAATCGGGGTACTTGGTAGGAGAAACACTGGATTTGGAAAATTTGACTTTTAATCATGAAAGTTTTCAAGAACTTGATTCAGGTTTTGATTTTTATGCAACTCAAACGATGGATACGAATGATGGAAGAAGAATATTAAGCGCATGGATGGGGATGCCAGAAATAGAATACCCAACAGAAGCATTCGGGTACTGCGGCTGTTTAACCATTCCTAGAGAACTTTCTTTAAAAAATAATGAACTACTGCAGACTCCAATCAAAGAGTTGCAAAAGTTACGTTGTGGGCATAGAAAAACCCAAGAAAAAATAGAAAAAGATAAAGTGTTTAAGTATGAAACAGGTTCTGTTTTTGAAATTGATTTAACAATAGAAATAGAAAATGCTAAAAGTATACAATTGTCTCTTCGTTCAGATGAAAAAATGAAAAAGAAAACAGTAGTATTCGTTAACCCTGTTGACAAAGATATCATTTTAGACAGAAGCAATTCAGGCAAACCTTTCGGCACTGAATACGGGACCACCCGAAAAATAGCTCAGAATATTTCCAATAAAATAAGGATGCGTATTTTTGTGGATAAAAGTTCAATAGAAGTGTTTGTGAATGATGGCGAGAATGTTGCATCTAGCCGGATTTTTCCTGGTGAAGACCAAAAATATTTGTTTGTTGAGTCTATAGGTGGAACGAGTACTATTAAAATGGATTATTGGAAATTAAGAAAACAAAGGGAGTAGAATAATGACAATAAGTAACGACTGGTGGAAAAAAGCAGTTATTTATCAAGTTTATCCGAAAAGTTTTAAAGACTCCAATAATGATGGAATTGGAGATATACCAGGGATTATTAGCAAATTGGATTATATTAAAAACCTTGGTGTCGATGGTCTTTGGATAAGCCCCGTTTATCAATCCCCTATGAAAGACAACGGATATGATATTGCGGATTATCGACAGATAGACTCTGTTTTTGGTTCAAACGAAGACATAGAAAAACTAATCAAAGAAGCCCATAAAAGAGAGATAAAAGTAATTATGGATTTAGTCGCCAATCATACTTCCGACCAACATCGCTGGTTCCAAGAGAGTAAGAAGTCGAAAAATAACGCTTACAGCGATTATTACATTTGGAAGGATTCAAAACCAGATGGAAGTGCACCAAATAATTGGGGATCTCGCTTTAAAGGAAGTGCATGGGAGTACTGCAAAGAAAGACAACAGTATTACCTCCATTATTATGCAAAAGAACAACCTGATCTTAATTGGGAAAATCCAAAAGTGAGAAATTCGATTTATGATATTATGCGTTATTGGGCAGAGAAAGGGATTGATGGATGGCGCTTGGATGTTATTACGGAAATTTCGAAATATACAGATTATCCTGATTATCAAACTAATTCTTCTCAACCTGTTGTTGGTTTCATGCACAGCAACGGACCACGTGTTCATGAATTTTTACAAGAAATGCATGAACAAGTTTTGGAGCCCTATGGCTTAATGACTGTTGGAGAAGCACAAGATTCAACGGCAAAATTCGCTTGTGACTATGTGGATTCAAAAAGAAAAGAACTTGATATGATTTTTACCTTTGAACATATGGAGATAGATGCAAAACAAAATAATCCTAATGGAAAATGGGAACTCGAATCTTTTAAATTGTCCAATCTTAAGAAAGTACTTAACGACTGGCAAATCTCTTTAGATGGATATGGTTGGAATGCATTATATTTTGAGAACCATGATAAACCTAGAGTTATATCTAGGTGGGGTAATGATACAACATACCGATATGAATGTGCTACAGCCTTTGCTACAATACTGCATGGGTTGAAAGGAACTCCTTACATTTTTCAAGGAGAAGAAATTGGAATGACAAACATTAAATTGCCCATAGATCAATATAACGATATTGAAATAAAAAATAATTACGAAGAATTAGTCAATAAAAACAAATCAATTTCGCATAAAGAATTTATGAAAGCTGTTTATCAAGTTGGAAGAGATAACGCAAGAACACCGATGCAATGGGACAATAGTTTAAACGCAGGTTTTACTAAAGGAAATCCATGGTTTAATGTTAATCCAAGATACAAAGAAATAAATGTAAAAAATGATTTGGCAAATAAGAAATCGATTTACTATTATTATAAAAACTTAATTCGTTTACGTCATGAAGAAGACATTTTGGCAGAAGGGACATATAAAATGCTTTTCATAGAGGACGAAGATGTTTTTGTTTATTTTAGAGAATTAAAAGGAAAAAAATGGATCGTTGTAGCCAATATTACTGAATTTGAAAAAGAGTTATTCATTCCACAAGTGGACAATGACATCCAAGAGAAATTAATCATTTCTAATTATGAAAATTCTAGATTAGGAGCTAATTTGAGACCTTTCGAAGCATATATATATGAACTTTAGATTTAAACCGGGTGTCAACTCAAGGTAGTCTAATAAAGAAGTTTTTCGTAGTATACTCAAGATGTATTTCTACCAAAAAAATAAAAGTGATCACGAATGAACTAGACTCAGACTAAAAAAGCGATGGCTGAAGTGCTTGGACAATCAGCTGGACGCTTGATCAGTGGTTTTACAGACAATCACTTATGTGACTGATTTTGGACTGAACGTTAAACAAGCGGCATTCGTATCGAAAAATCCGATCGTGAATTAACCAAACGTTTCCCATTGTACACGTAAGTCTTGCGGGAGATACAAAATCGAGCGATTCCGTCCGATTGTACAGAATTATTTTGAGGACAAAAACATCTAAAAAGCTGGCTTCGGTACGATATCGAAGCCAGCTTTTTTATTGATGCATTTACATAGATGATATCCCGTTTTTTAACGTTCGTAATGCTTGTACATTATACTGTATTAGATAAGGGTATAAAAAGAACCCTATTGGAGTAGGGTTCTTGACATGTTTTTAAAGTTGTTTCTGATACTATATTTTTTTATTTTTAACGAATTTCTTCAAAAGTTTTTTGAGGAGTTTTTAAAGCGATCAGTCTGTGATCAATCAGTTGAAACGCACAATTTCTTGGACTAATTCCACTAAGTTACTGATTGAGATATCTGGCTTCAAATAGTAAGGGTTATATTGATCTTTTTTGCGTTTAATGAAGGCTGTATTAAGTCCAGCTTTTTTAGCACCGAACAGATCCCAATCATGAGCAGCGACCATGACCGTCTCGGCTGCATTAATTTTTTCTTCTTTTAGCACATAATGATAAATATCTTTAAAGGGCTTATATCTTTCTACTGAGTCTACAGAATAATAAGCGTCAAATAAATCGATGAGGCCAGAATTATTCAACTGTTCCTCAACCATTTCATAAGAAGAATTAGTGACTGAAATAACTTTAATATCATGGTCTCTCAATACTTTAAGAGCTTCAGCTACATCGTCGTGTGCAGGAAGTTTTCTGAACGATCCTAGAATATCTGTTTTGATTTCATCAGTCAGTTCCTTGTCGCTCTCTAAAAAGACACTCTCCAACGCTGCTTCTGCAAGTTTTCCAAAATCAGTATAGTCATCCATACCGCCTATAACAGTAGACGAATGAAGAAGCTTAGAAAACCAGTACTTAAGAACATATTTATCTTCAAAATATTTATCGAAATTTTCTTTTAATACGCTCAAATCCAACAGCGTCTCGTTCATATCGAACAATACCGTTTTTATCATCTCTTCAGCTCCTTATATAATATGTTCATTTCGAATACGTTGTGTTAAATATGCTTCGTTTTTATTCTTTTGTCCAATTTGGGATCATTTCGACATCGGCAGCTTCTAATGATGTGAATATTGGACATCTTGAATCAACTGTTCTTTGTAATTCATTGAGACGCTCTTCAGATTCGCTTGTTTTCACGCGAGCATTTATTTTAACTGATTGGAAGTAGGGACGAACATCTTTATTACCCATCATGCCTTCTGGATTCATTTCTGCTCTTATATCAAATTCTATACCTTGAAGATCAAAATCCATTTCGGCTGCTGCCATATTAGCTATAGCATTCTCGCATCCTGCTAGGGAAGCTAGAAATGACCCCAGTGGATTAGCTCCTTCATCTTTTCCGCCCATTTGTTTAGGTTCATCAATGATGATCTGATGCCCTTTGGAATCAGCTATTGTTTGCATCCCTTTTGAAGTTGCTGTAATTCTTTCGATTTTTTTAGCCATTTTATTTTCTCCTATTCATGTTAGTTTGTTTGTTCATTCTATAAGTATTGCCTATTTCTACTTTGTTCATAACTATTTTCTTAGCCGTAGATATTATTCTATCTTTTGATACAGGTGGAATCATTTTACAAGGTCCATACCAAAGTTCTCTAAGTCTATGGATAACTATGTCCTCTTTTGTTCATCTACAAATGTTATATCTGTTAAACTCTAATTAGACACATTATCTCCTTTCAACTTATAACCATTAAAATCAATTCAAGTGGTTATTTATTAACAGTACAGTATGGTATTATTAAAGTCAACCAATCAACTTAAAGGAGATTTTTTAAATGATCAATAATTTAGAAACCAGATATTCTTATGTATCCGATTATTTATTCATCAATATACTTAACACTATTAATGGAAGAAATAATGTTTTTACAGATTTTCTCGAAGAAGAAGGTTTAATGGATACTTGGCTATCGTTAATGAAAGAAAAAGGCTTGTTGAATTCCGAACAATTGGAGAAAATAAACGAATCTCCCATTGATATAAAAAAAATACAATTATTTCGTGAGCAGTGTAGATCTTTCTTTTTAGAACCCGAAACACAATCGAAATTTTTAGAAAGCTTGGCATCTAACACTGAGAAAGCACCTCTTTTTTTCGACAAAGAGTTCAGACCTACACCAAGTAAAGGCGGGACTGAAGGACTCATTTCACTTATCGCTTATGATATGCTTACGGCCCATCATAATGGACTGTTTCCTAAAATAAAAAAATGCAAGTCCAATACATGTTACGCATTATTCGTTGATACAAGCGGAAGACGAAAGTGGTGCTCAATGGAAGTTTGTGGGAACAGAACAAAAGCACGTAAACACTATGCTAAAAAAAGTAGTGAATAGACAAAATATATAGCAGTGAGATACTAATTACTATTTTGCAATTTGATGTGCATGTTGAACAAGATTGGGCATTTGAAGAATGTAAACAATCGAATGTATAGAAAAGGTTTAGGTCCACTGATGATGTTTTTGGGTTTCTATAGTACTGTGACCTTAACTGAACATAAATAAAGAGGAGCGACCCAAACTGGGTGCTCCTCTTTATTTTATAGTCAAAACACTTTTCCTGGATTCAAGCGGTCATCCGGGTCAAAGACGCGTTTGATCTGGCGCATGTAGTCTAAGTTTATGTCTTCAGTCATGGTATTCATGTACTCTTTCTTGATAATACCGATACCGTGTTCGGCAGAGGGGAGCCCACCTAAGTCGGCTACTTTTTGATACAAATCTTTTAGTAAAGCGGCGCGCCTTTGTGTCCACTGTTCTTCGGTTAGGTCATCTTTCATGAGCAGGGTATGTACATTGCCGTCCCCAGCATGTCCGAAATTCAAGACGTTTAAGCCGTGTTTCTTCTGCATTTCTTTCGTCGCTTCAATAAGTTCTGCGAATTTATTGATCGGCACCACTTCATCCAGTAGTTCAAATTCGGTAAAAGCGGTCAGGCCCAGCAAAATATTATCACGTAGTGCCCAGTTTCTCTTCGCTTCATCGGCAGTCAGCACATGACTTTCCATTATCAATGCATGGGTGACCGTTTCAGCCAAGGCGATGCGGTGACTGAGTTCATCCTGATCATTGCCATCCAGACTGATCATGAGGTACGCTTCGCCCACTTGAGATTTCAAAGGGTAACCTAAATTCTGTTCAGCATAATACAAAGCAGAGCGTTCAAACAGCTCGACACCTGAAGGATCGGCGCCACTCTTCAGTATTGCCAGTGTCGCTTGCGTGGCTTGCTGGACCGTTTCAAAAGCTTGTAAGATCGTCACGCTTGCTTTTGGCAAGGGGATAAGTTTCAATCGGATTTTCGTCGTGATGCCCAGTGTCCCTTCAGATCCAATAAACAAATCTTTCAAATCATAACCGGAGCTGCTTTTGATATTCAGGCTGCCTAAGGTCATTTCTTCTGCAGTAGGTAAAACCACAGTCAGTTCACGGATGTAGTCTCGTGTGGTGCCGTATTTCACCGCTCGGAGACCACCGGCATTGGTTGCGACGTTTCCGCCAATCGTCGAATGCTTGGACGCCGGATCTGGTGGGTAGAAGTAGCCCTTTTTCTCAACGTAGTCATGAATCGTTCCGACCAGGACACCGGGTTCCACCGTTAGAGTAAGGGTTTCTTCGTCCAGTTCAAGAATGTTATCCATCAAGTGAACGTCAATGATCAGTTCGTTGCCCTGAATGGGAACTTGTGAACCGGCAACCCCGGTACCAGCACCTCGCGCAATGATCACTAAATCTTTTTCAACAGCATAGTGAACGAGCGCTTTAACTTCGTCGTGTGTTTTAGGTAAAGCAACGGCATAGACCGGCTTAATGTTTTTTACGTATGTATCGTGATAATAAATCTCCGGAACAGCATCGCCCATAAACAGACGAGACGAATCGATTTTGATTTTTTCTAAGTACTGCATGTAAATCCCCCTAGTAAATTTTAGAAAGCGTTTTAATCATAATACTATCATATCTGAACTGTAGTCAAAATGTCTAATAAATAAAGACATTTCACGAAAAAGGTACAATTAACCATGTCGTGAGACTTTTGATATAATTAAACCAGAAGTTGAAGGAATAATATAGAAACTTTTCTTTTGGTCATCAGCAGGGTTTTCACGTTAAACTATAATATAACGGATAAAAGGAGCGTTTAACTTACTATGTCAGTATTTGAAGAAATCGAACAGGAAATAATGGCTGATCCGATGAACGAGACTTATACAGAACGTGATGTCCCGCCTTTATTCAAAGCATCAAAAGAAGCACGTATCGCAATCGTCGGGCAGGCACCCGGGCGTAAAGCGGAGGAGTCACAGTTGTTCTGGAACGATCTAAGCGGAGATCGCCTGCGTGAGTGGATGGGTATCTCCCGGGATGTCTTTTACAACACTGAATACATTGCACACTTGCCGATGGATTTTTATTATCCTGGCAAAGCAAAATCAGGGGACGTGCCGCCACGCAAAGGGTTTGCAGAAAAATGGCACCCCCAATTACTAAAGGAGATGCCACAGGTCGAGACGATCATTCTTATAGGAAGTTACGCTCAGAAGTATTACTTAGGCAAACGGCGCGAGAAAAACTTGACTGAAACTGTCCGGAACTTTGAGCAGTATTTGCCGAACTACTTGCCGCTGGTTCATCCGTCACCACTGAATTACGGATGGATGAAAAAGAATCCCTGGTTTGAAATGGAAGTCTTGCCTACTCTCAAAGATTTGGTGAAGAAAAGTTTATAACGACTCTAAATCCAATTCTTCTAGAGTGGCGTCGATGAATTCCCGGCGCATCTTGAAGTCACTTCCGTACTGCTTGACCGCAGCGATACGGCCTTCATCTGAATAGCAGCCTGCGTATTTCTCAGGCTGCTGTACAGCTGAGACGATGGATTGTGCCCCTTCGTCCAGCGTTTTGAAGAAAGGAGTTAAAACTCTGAAGACAAAGGTGCCGACACTTTGACTGACGTTGTTTTTGCCGATGTTCGTTGAGACCATCCCTGGGTGGACGGCCGTTGTTTTGAGTCCTTTGTGGGAATAGAATTCGTGCAGTTCCTGAGCCAGATAAAGGGTCCCCAGTTTTGAACGCCCGTATCCAGCGACTGGACTGAAGCGTTTAGGTTTAAAGAACGGTCGTTTCATTGGCGCAAACTTGTATGCCTCTGAGGAGACGACAATGACTTGCTTACGTTCGCTGTTCATCACAAGCGGAAGCAGCTCATGTGTCAGCAAGAAAGGACCGAGATAATTGGTAGCCATCATCAGTTCGTAGCCATCGGCGCTCTTTTCTTTGGACGTTGAGACCATACCGGCGTTATTGACCAGACAGTCGATGTGATCGAATCTGCTTTTTATCGTGTCTGCCGCTTGTCTTACGGACGCCAGGACACTTAAGTCGCACTCAATGAGATCCACGTGCAGATCCGGATTCAGTTCGAGTAGTTCTTCTTTCAAAACTTCCCCTTTTTCTAGATTACGGGCAAGTAACAGCATTCGGTCGAAGTCATTAACAAGTGCTTTTACTGCCCCGCGACCGATACCGGACGTCGGACCAGTTATAGCTAGGATTGATTCAGTCATTTATATTCCTCCTTGAGTAATCAGTTAAAGTTAATCACTATCGTTTTCATTTCTTCTTTTATCTACTAACAGCCTCGTGAAATATGCAACGGGTATAGATGTCCAAATTAGACCACTTACAAGCATGATACTGTTTGATGTGAGCAGCCCATCAATCATGAGGGGTGAATATGGAGAAGCAGAAAGATAAATAGTAGCTAGACCTGTAAATAAGAAGAAAAAGGCATATACATTTGAATTTTGTTTTTTAGTAAAATGAGCGCCCTTATAAACATTCATCACTATGGAATAACCTACAGCTAAAAAAATAAATAAAATGAACTCAAGAGATTTCGTTTCAGCCCATTGGATGTCGAAAAAGACTTCGAGATTAAAATTTACAATCGATAAAACTGCTATTATAAAAAAAGAATGATACCCGTATTTATAGCGCATCATTTTCTGATATTCATCAAATTGGTTCATAAGTATATAACCCTCCTAATTAGTTAGTCAGTTTCAAAGCGAACAAGCTGCATGCGCAGATTCAATTTTAAAAATAACTGTATACGGCCTTTGTAAATACTGGCTAGTTTTGGGTCTCGCTTTTTTTATCTACCAGCAACCGAACAAAGTAGGCTAAAGAAGAAAGAATAAACATCAAACCAAAGAGTAAGATTGCGGCTGAAATAGTAACGAGTCCATTGACAACGAAATGGCTCTCATAGATAAAGGCCTGATAGACAAAATACAGACCAAACAAGCTCCACCCATATGCGTAAAACCTGTAAAGTGGGTTGATTTGATGCAGGGCTTGGTTGTATATACCTGTAATCATGGTTACAGACATAGAGGCTAAGAGAATCATCAAATATTCTATTTCAGTCGTTTCTGCCCACTGGAAATCAAAAAGCAGGTTCAGGATAATATTTCCCATTAGCACGGCAGTCAATATAACATAAGAATGATAGCCCGCTTTATAGTCCAACACTGTCAGTTTCTTATTAGTTTTCATAAATCAATCATCCTCCGTGTATAGTATTGTTAAGTAAAGTATTTTTAAAGTGTTAGTTTTCCTCGCGCTCCCGTCTTTTCTCCACCAGTATTCTTGTGAAATAAGCTGATGGAATAGATGTCCAAATTAGACCATTTACAAGCATGATATTGTTTGACGTGAGTAACCCATCAATCATGAGTGGTGAATATGGAGAAGTAGAGAGATAAAAGTTAGCTAGACCTATAAATAAGAAAATAAAGGCGTATACATTCGAATTTTGTTTTTTAGTGAAATAAGCACCCTTATAAACATTCATCACTATGGAATAACCTACAGCTAGAAAAATAAATAAAATGAACTCAAGAGATTTCGTTTCAGCCCATTGAATGTCGTAAAAGAGTTCGAGGTTAAAATTTATAATTGATAAAGCGACTATAATAAAAAACGAATGATAACCGTATTTATAACGCATGAATTTCTGATATTCATCAAATTGGTTCATCTTAATCTTCCTCCCAGAATAAGTCGTTGAGTGTAACGTTCAATGCTTTGCATATCCGTATGCATAAATTGATGGTTGGATTGTAATCGCCCCGTTCAATGGCACTGATCGTTTGCCGGGTGACATCTACTGCGTCCGCCAAGTCTTGTTGGGACATGTCAAGTCTCGCTCTAGCTGTCTTTAGCCGCAAGTTTTTAGCCATTTTCGTCTCCTTAAAAGTAACTTATATCGTTCTTTATGTAAAGTATATCTTACATCGTTAGTATAGTAAAGCTCTAATAACATATATTTTTTTGATTAATTACAAATAATCTATAAAGAACAGATCAGTAATCCTGATCTGTTCTTTATAGATTACTATATATTTGGAGAGGTATGAGTCTTAACGATATCAACAATAATTTCTTTTAATTCGTCAAAATCTTTATCCCAAGTTGCGACAATTTGTTGAAGAGAGTTCAGTCTCTTTTTAGATGAGAGAACAAGGTTTCTACATTACCATAGGCTTTTTTGTATACTGATGGTGTGACTACTACAATCACTGGAACAGCAATATCAGTTCTTTTACCTAACAATGATACAGTATTGAGTATGAAACGAAGTTAATAAGGTCGATATACATATACGAATACCAAAAAAATAAGCATGTATTGTAAAATAAGAGCTAGAACACTTTTCATTTGAATGTTCTAGCTCTTATTTAATTAGTCTATGAGATCTTCAGTGGTTTTATAGACGGCTTCCTTATCAATAGACTACAACGTGGCTTCTATCAAACCTATCGTAATCATCTATTCTTAAGTGAAACATGAACGGATTGATCCTTATTGGATCCATTCGTTATGATCAGCCTCATAGTTCAACAGTTTATCAACAATAACCACTTAGTGACTATTAAACTATTAAAAAAAGAATAATACATATGTAATCAATATAAGATATTTTTTCATTGTTATAACCCTTTATTTATGAACGATAAATATATATACTTAAAACAGGTGGAAGGGGAAAATATGCCTAGTTTTTCATTTTTTGTTTACCCTTATCGTTTCCTGAGGGGACGACTGAAAATGTGACGCTTGGCGGAAAAAATAGAAAGGGGGTGAACCCTACTTGATTGACGTGATTTTATCAAACCAAACATACATGCAACTCGCTTTCGTCACCTGTTTGATTCTAGCCTTACTTACGTTACCATTACGGGACATCGTCACTGTCGGTTTTTTCGATATCAGTGACCTGTTCGTCAGCTTCATGATTTCCGTCTTCATTGGTTATATGATCAATGAAGCCATGCCAGGCAACACCGCTATTTCAATCGGACTATTTTTATTGATCGTCATAACGGTTGTGACCGGCGTTGTCCTACTTAACATCTTCGTCATTATCCCTTTCCGCAGCCGTTCAGAAAATTCAAGCGCCACATCGATCCGACAACTCGAAGGCAAAGAAGGTACGGTGTCGGTTTCGATCACAGCCGACGGTGTGGGAGAAGTGCTTGTGTACACCGGCTTTACAAAAATCAATAAAATGGCTAAGATTTACGAAAACGTTAAAGAACCCATTGCATTTATAGAGCAAGGCACGAACGTCTTAGTCATGGACGTCAAAGATTCTATTTTGTACGTCATACCGTATACCAATGCAATCCAAGCAACAAATAAGCAAAAACCAACATGGAACACCGAACACAAAAAATAGAAAACGAAAGCAGGAATTCATTCATGGATACAGCTCTTTTTGGCATCATCGGCATCGTTGCCATCTCACTCATCATTATCATTTTACTGGTCAGTCGTTATCGCATCGCCTCACCGGATATCGCACTCATTATCAGTGGAACGGCACTCGGGAACAAAAATGTCTACACAGACCCACACACAAACAACAAAATGAAAATCGTCAGCGGGGGTGGCTCATTCATCCTGCCAGTCATTCAATCGGCTAAAACATTGTCCCTATTGTCATCTAAATTGAAAGTTAGTACACCTGATGTTTACACTAAAGAAGGCGTACCCGTAACCGCAGACGGAACAGTTATCATCAAGGTCGGTTCAACCACCGAAGATATCGCTACCGCCGCCGAACAGTATCTCGGCAAAGCCACCGAAGACCTAGAAAACGAAGCCCGTGAAGTCTTAGAGGGTCATTTACGTTCGATTTTAGGCTCACTGACCGTTGAAGAGATTTATCAAAACAGAGATCGCTTCAGTCAAGATGTACAGAAAGTCGCTTCAGTCGATCTAGCTAAAATGGGTTTAACGATCGTCTCCTTCACCCTGAAAGAAGTGACCGATAAAAACGGCTATTTGGACTCGCTCGGACAAGGACGTATCGCCGAAGTCAGACGTGACGCCGATATTCAGTCAGCCAGAGCCGACAAAGAAACACGTATTGAACGTGCCTTAGCTGAACAACAATCAAAAAAAGCTGAATTGCAACGTCAAACAGAAACAGCCGAATCCGAAAAAGAAAAGAGCTTACGTGTTGCAGAATATAAGCGACAAGAAAATGTCGCTACAGCACAAGCTGAAAGTGCCTATGAGTTAGAAAAAGCCAAACTTAAAAAACAAGTCATCATCGAACAAGGGAACTCTCAAATCATCGAGCGTGAAAAACAAATTGAATTACAAGAAAAAGAAACCATCAGGATAGAACGTGAGTACGACGCCTCTGTTCGTAAGAAAGCTGAAGCTGAACGTTATGCCATTGAACAAGAATCAGAAGCGAATAAATCAAAAGCCATCGCTGAATCTGAAGCACGTGCGAAAGAAATTGAACTAAACGGTAAGGCGAAAGCTGAAAGTATCCGTGAAATTGGTAAAGCTGAAGCTGAAAGCAAAACTGCTCTGGCCAAAGCCTTAAAAGAATACGGACAAGAAGCCATCGCTACTTTGATGATCGAAGCGTATCCTGAAATGATCCGTGCCGTATCTGAACCGCTTGGTAACATCGACAAAATAACCATCGTCGACAGTGGCAACGGCCAAGGGGCATCATCTCTAACAAATACTGCCTTGAACACACTGGCCTCATCACAAGAAGCCTTTAAAGACGCTGTCGGGCTAGATCTCACCGGTTTGATCGAATCATATGCCGGCACAAAAAACGTCGGTGGACAAGTACGAGAATTAAACAGCACACTGAAAGATTTAGGGAAAAAAGAGTCTGTTACATCCGAAACAGTAAACCAGTAACAGATTAGACAAACAGAATCACACCCGTTATATTATGACGGGTGTTCACAGGGAATTGATGCAATCGGGAAGACATCTGAGAGGACTATTATCTTATTGGGTGAAACCAAACGGTAAACGCCCTGCTCAGTCGCACAGGTTCGAGTCCTGTATTCTCTATAAAAAAAGACAACAACATGACACCCAACGAATTTGATGTGTCTTCAACAAGTCGTCATCATTTTCGTTAAAAAAATCTTATATAGATATATTTATATACAATTTATAAATAATAATAGTTTATTAAATCAGGAAAGGATATATTATATGGGTAGATACAAAAAAATCAGGACTTTTGTTGGTGTTGGTTTATATAGTGTACACTTGTATCGAGATGTAACAGCTATCAATGAGCCATTGCTGAAGAGGGATGGAATCAAGCGATTGAAAGAACGAGCTTCGATTCTAAAAGAGGAACATTCTATAAACAGGTTACTTACAAAGATTCGGCTGGAATTGATTGCTACTCATTTTTTAACATGAAATTACATATTAGCGGTTATAACTTGAAGGAGGGGGATAAAGACACTAAGGGATAGTAATAACGAAATAAGAGTTGGCATTTTAATTTTGAAATTGAGGTGAGGGTATGAACAAGATTAAACAAATTTTATTATACACCCTATCAATACTAGTAATTTTAATTGCTGGTTGTAGTAATAATAATAATGAGATTATAGAGGCAACATATAATCAATTATCGTCAAGTGAAAAAGCTGAGGTCGTCGATCAAAATAAAGCGACGATTAAAAAGGTAAGACCGAGTGAGCTGAATAAAGATGGAGTAATGGAGTATTACTTATCTGATATTGCGTTGGACTCGGAAGAAGAACTATATTTAGTAATATTTGAGGCTGAAAATAAAGATATAGTTGGAAACGTTGAGAAGTTAGTGAATGTAGAAAATTATAATATTGTTGGGTTTAATTTAAGAGATTAATCTAAAAAGTTGGAGGAGACTAATATAAAAATTAGACCATTTTCATTGTAGAAACTGTCATCAGAAAGATGACAGACTAAAACCAAGGAGGGTTGAGTATTGCGGATAGATTGAGCCACCTATCTGTGTTCATTCCTAGCATTCAAAACCTGATTTGTTAACCAGGGACCTCTACTCTAAAACTAAACCATAAATTCTTTATCACTATGAACAATTGAATTTTTATGAAATATTGATAAATAAGTCCACTAGTGTAGCTATATTAGCATTGAAAATAGATGGGGCAAGAAAGTGGAAAAAGAAAATAAGGAAATATATGTAATGATCTATTTTACTGAAGGTGGGCTTATCGCATTATCAGACGGCGTGAAAAAAAGTATTGGAGTATTAACAGCTAAAAGTATCCAAGTTATAACATTGAACTTCAAGTACCAGCTACATCGCTAAATTATGATACAGAAGATGACTTTTTAAGATTGTAGATAGTTTTAATCAATACATGAAATTACATAATTTCATGTATCCAAAAAGTACAATCTAAGACTAACCTTCTTTATCCATATTGTTTTTTAAGGTGTATTTTTTTATATGTATCTACCAGATTCCTATGGATTCCTATGGATTCTTATATATAGAAACCTCCAAAAAATAGTTTGCGAGTGTAGATAAAGTACAGGGAATTTTAATTAATGAATAGGGAATAGTTGGAATTGAAAAAACAGCTTGATTATGTATCAAGCTGTTTTTTACGTCCATTTTATCCGATGATTTCAATTAGTTTATAAATTAGAAACTTGTTTTAAACCCATACCACTATTGAAGTAGTTAGGTAAACTATAAGGTAACACAATTAACCCGTTAGGTACCGTTACTGTATGTATACCAGCACCATAGCGATAGGCCTGCCAAACAATATTTGAGCAGTAAGTATCTTTAGCACCCCAATAATTTGGTGTAATATTATAACCAGCATTAGAATTTTGATACGTTCTCTTTGCCCAGGCGTAAGCTGTAGTTGCGTCTATAGGCTTGTTAACTCTGTAAACCTTAGACCAACTATTAGATTTCTTGTGGTATTCTTTTTTCCAGTTTATTATAGACCAAGTACGGGTAATAACATCAACAATAGTTTTTTCATGGTTGTATAATTTCCTCCCTTAGAGTATATTGTGAATGAATGAACAAAACAACAATAGCACATTAAAATAAATAAATATATATAATGTTAGAAAGAAGGATATATAGTATGAGTAAATACAAAAAAATATTTTTAGGATTTGTGTTTTTGTTAATAGTTGGCTTTTGTTTATATAGTGTCTACTTGTATCGAGATATAACAGCTATCAATGAAGCCATTGCTCAAGAGGGATGGAATCAATCAATTGAAAGTGAAAGAACGAGCTTTGATACCAAAAGAGGAACATTCTATAAACAGGTTACTTACAAAGATGTAGATGGAATTGATTACTATTATTTTGTAAATCGATATCTTGGAAGTGATGAAAGTGGAATAGTTTTTTCTATTGCAAGGAATGAAGAAAATATAGATATAGATGATCCAACATTACCTTACCAATTTCAATAGCCTGAATAGATTTAATTATTGCTATAGGACGTAATTATAAAACGCATATTTTGTGATGGAACAAATATTGTTTATTTTACAATACATGAAATTATATAAAGCAATGTATTCAGAAATTCGAATTAACAAGTTTAGTTTTCTTTCTTTGATTAAAGTGTTATCTAAAAATAATGTATGTTTCAGTTAAAAAGAGTAATAACCTATTTATGTTATTTCTTAAACCGTTTTTTCATCCAAAATAATTCATGCTTTTTCATGAACCTTGTAAAAATAACCTATTGGTAGGCTTAATTTGCACAGTAGTTCTCACCTGTTAAGTGATGGAAAAAGAACCCCGTTCTGCTTGGGTTAAGGTGTCTAAACCAAACAACCAAAAAAAAGGAGTTCTCTTCATGACTAGCTTACACAAAAACCAAGTTAAATTTAATTCAAACATTACAATTTTGCATACAGGTGGCCGATTATCAAGCGATTCGTATCTTGTCTTAGTTAAAGAAGTAATGAATACCTTCGGTTTCTCAGATTTAGCTAAACACCTGCTTCACATTAATGATAATCAAGCTTACTTTACACATGACAATTTAGCTATATTTGAACAGCTCATTATGCAGCTGATCGCTGGTTATTCGGCAGACTTGTTAGCTAATATATTAAGATAAGTCCCGGTATTTCAAGCAGTACTAAGTAGAAAACAGATGGCCTCTCAATCGTCGATCTCACGATTTCTATATCGTTTTACTAAATAGAATGTGGATCAATTACAGTCATTAAATCAAGAATTAATTGATAAAGCACCTTTGATTCGCAATGACACCGAGTTAATCATTGATATTGATTCAACGCATTCAGATACCTTTGGCCATCAAGAGCAAACATATTATAATGCCCATTATCAAACTTACGAATATCACCCTTCAGTTGCATTCGACGGTTTTACCGGTGATTTCTTAAAAGCTGAACTGCGTTCAGGAAATCAAGATACATCTAAAGGGATAAAAGCTTTCATAAATCCCTTACTCTATCATTACACTCAATCCTTACTGAATAGCAACATATTGGTTCGTGGAGACAGTGGTTTCGCAATACCAGAGGTGTACGAGTCTTGCGAAGCAAATGACAGTCAGTATGTGATCCGACTGAATAATAATTGGAAGTTAAGTCAATTAGCTGAAAAATCAGTCCTTTACGGTGATAATCAAAAATGGGAAGAGCGAGAAGTTCAGTATTTTTCAGTCAGCGGAAATGAAATGAGTAGCAGTTATATCTTTCAGTCACCATATGCAGAGGATAATAAATGGTCAATTACATATACTGATGAGATAGATTTGTCCTCTGAAGAATTTATCGGTTATTTGACACCATCAATTTTTATAAACCTTAGTCTTTATCAAAAAGAAGCAAAATTTTATCAACATAATATTTATGGGATAATTACTAACCACAATGTTTTCTCAAATGACAATTTTGATCAATATGATTATTATAATGTGTTTAACTCGAGTGATTTCCAAAGTTATAATGGTGAGTTTTTTTTTGATTAAATGTTACAAATGATTCCGAAATTTTAAATGATCCTAGTCCGTTTATTACTGCAAATAAAGATGAACAAATTGAAGGATATTTACTATCTATCCTGTAAATAGAACTATTTCATTTTTACTATAACGTTCTTCTAATAGAGAGAACTTTTTTCTTGTTTGAGTAAAGTTCATATTTTATCAAAACGCATATCTAGTCGATCTGTTGTACTCAACAGGCTCTATGTCAAACAGGGTTGGTGAGTCATATCAGAGTCAAAACGTCTAATCGCTTCGGCTCTGTTTGTGTTTCCTGTAAAATCCCCTTCCGTCATGCGGGTTTGCTCGTTTGACGCCCTGGAAACGCGAGGAGGAACTGGCTTTTTCAAGCACCTGCTTCCTCCTCTTGAAAGATTAGGGGACTGGACGGGAAGTCAATGATGACCAAACAGGAGCTGATTAAGATCCGCGCGGAGTTGGGTGAAATTGCGATAGCCGAACCCAGAGCGCTTGGTGTTCTTCACTTTGTTGTTCAGGCCTTCCAGTGCGCCGTTGGAAAGGGTATACCGGCAGACATTTCTGATTCCCCTCCTGATGTTTCTCTAAGGTTTTAAGGGAGTATCTTCCTCACCTTCTTCTGGAGGCGGCATTTTTTCAATTCCATGAGTTCGGACGCGACGGCTTGGAGTTTAAGCTCACGACGAGGTTCCGCCTCATAATTTCTGTCACCATCTGGTCATATAAGCAATGGGTGCGGTACTTGGTGTAATCCAGCTTGGAACGGTTTTTCGGCACCAGTCCCCACTGCTGCTTCAGCTTCCGGTAATCCTGTGGTTGGGTAAAACGCAGGTAGTTCATCATCCGGATGCGCAACTCATTCAACTCGCGATTTAGGTGTTGGATGATATGGAATCGGTCAATCACCATCCGGGTATTCGGGAAACAGCCGGCTACAAGGTCCAGGTAGGGCAAGTACATGTCCATGGTGACAGACCGGACACCATGGGATAACGCATGAAGTAGTTAACCAGGAGGCGAGTTGACGGTTCTTCACTCCATCGATTAACCGAGGGTTAGTAGGGGCCATGAACAGGAAGCTCATGGCCCCGCTGAAGTTCTTGACCGACTGGAATTTAACGATGGACAAGTGCTTGGCAATCAGCGACATGGCTTGAATTATAGAATCTTAATAGATGAAGGGGCATAGATTTTAACTTAAATTAAATTTCGTTATATAAACAATATATTTTCTTCTCATTTAACAAATCCATTTCAAATTCTTCTTTAGAAAGCGGTTGCTTTTTTTCCTGTTAATGATATAGTAATTTTTGTAGAAACGTTTCTACAAAGGAAAGGAGGTGTCTATATGAAGAAAGAGTATTTTTCGCCTAAATTGATCGATTTAGGTAATATTGTTGAGTTAACGTTCTCAGGAAAATTTGGCTGGGGAGGAGATCATTACTCAACTCGTAACTCGTAAAAATAGTTAATATAATATTAAAAGTAATGTAAGGGTCCTTAAACGTTCTTACATTACTTTAATATTTACCCATGTGAGGTGTGCAAAATAAAAAAGTATGACTTATTTGGCCTTATTATAGAGTCGAATATAAATTTTGATGATTATTTATTTCAAAAAAAGGGAAAATCGGATTTTTTAGTACAAAATATTATGTATTTAGATGATAAAATACATGATCAAGATTGGGAAAAAATTCAAGAGATTTATTATGATAATGGCAAACATTTTCGCTCAATCTTTATAAATAAAGAGGATATACTTTTTAAGTGGTTAGATTGCGATTACATTTTATTCAAAAGAAAAGATAAAAAGATTTTGCAATACGGAAATATAAGTGGATTTTTATACGCAGCTTTTTTCTCTACTATTACTACTGTTATTTTAATAGAATCTGACTACGTTGTTCTTCACGGTAGTCTCATTGACTATAAAGGAAAAAAAATAGCTGTATCTGGCTTTTCTGGAGCAGGAAAAACAACCATTTCATCCCATTTATTATTAGAAGGAGCTAAACTAATATCTGATGACATCATTGCGATAAGAAAATATGATAAAAAAATTTTTTCTGGTCCACCGGGAATAAGAATCGAAGAGAAATCAAATTTGTTTAATGAACTCTCCTTATGTTTAGACGAAGATGATAAAAAGAGAGGTGTATTAAAAGAAAGGGCAGATTTGTTCTCTAGCACTAAATTTAATAAAATAGATTTTTTCTTCCATTTAAATATTAATAACGATAGTGAAGAAATTACTAATTTTGTAATCCAAGATTTTCTGAAAGTTCAATGTTTACTATCTGAAATATATTGCAAATACTTATTCACTGGTTTGTACGATAAAACGAAAATCATTGAGATGTTTCCCACAATAACAGATATTGCAAAAAAATTACCAATGTTGGAAATAATGCGATATCCAGACTCAGATCCAAATGAAATTGTGAGAATTATAAAAGAAAATATTAAATGAAAGGAAAAGAATTTTGAAAAAAACGATATTTTATTTAATAAGTTATTACTATTTAATAAAAGCTTATATTTTTTTAAGAAAAAACAAAGAAAAAAACATTCCAGCAATATTGCAAGAAAAAGTTAAAATAAATGAGAGGAAAACGGATTTCTCTGGCGTTAAATATATCTTTGATAGGGCTTGCTCATTACACTTTTTGAATATAGAATGCTACGAAAGATCCTTGGCAACTTTTTATTTGCTAAACCTCTTAGGTAAATCATGTACTTTATGTGTTGGTCTGCACCATAGTGAGATTTTAGGACACGCTTGGATTGAAACTCAAAGTATACCTGAATTTGATGAGAGTTATTATAGAGATAACTTTTCAATGTTGTCTATAGTAGGAGATAATCAATGATGGAGAGTATCGAAAATCTTTATGGACAAAAAAAGTTAAAAAAGCTTATCGAAAACGATCATTATGATTGTTATTATGAAGGAGTTATTCTAAATAAAGAAAAGACAAGAAAAGTTATACAAATTGTGATAAATAAACAAGCATTTGAAGATTTAGTAAATATAGAAGGTTCATTTGTTATTACTATTTTTGATAAAAAAAGACAGTTTTTTTTGTATATAGAAGCCCATATTCAACGTTTCAGTTTTTCTATAAAGTTAGTAATGAACAAGAGGTCTTTTTTTCTACAAGACTGAACTATTTCAAACCGAACCCTGTATCATTTTGTGAGGATTATTTTAAGCTATATCTTAATAGTGAAATAGATCAAACAGAGTTGACCCCTTATCCGATGGTAACTAGATTACTTCCAGGTCATCTTTTAGAATACTCCAGAAACGGTATCCAGACCACAAGAATTTGGTTTATTAAGAACGACCCTATAAACTCTGAAGAATCTTTTAAGTTTAAATTCAAGGACACTTTTTATACTGTAATTAATGATTATTTAAAGTACTTGGAAGAAAATAAAGTTGGCTTCGAAGTTAGTGCAGGATTAGATTCTTCAACAATTTTATCTATAGCCAGGGATTTAAACCCCCATGAAATATTCTATAGTATTTCTTCAATAATTACGCCTGAGATAGATTCACACACTAAGTTGGGAAATGTTGATAAGATCTCTGATTTAAATAATTCTCTAAACTTATTACCGATACAACATGATACTAGCGAATTCTGGGCATTCAAAAATATTGAAAAAAGTTTAAACTGTGAAGAGCCAAATCCTTTGTTAGTTAATTTTGATATGTACCAAACAATACATCAGAAAGTTAATACTTACGGAATCACTCACCTATTCTCTGGAGAAGGGGCAGATGAAATCTTATCCTCTTCAAGAAACTATCTCTTTGATTTTTTTTCTAACATGAGATTTAGCAAAGGATTGGAAATATTAAACCGCGAGTCAGTCTTTCTAAAACAACCAATGTGGAAACTACTGGCTGCTTATGTTGTTCCGACGTTTCTTCCCAAAATGCTAAAGTATGAATATTTAAATAAAATGAACACTCAAACTTGGTATAACTTAAGCAATAATATAAGTTTTATAGAATCACCCCCTTGGATCATAAAAGATAATTGTAAAATACATCCGAGTGTAATAGAAAAGCATAGATGTGCTGTTCTAGAACCGTCAATAAAGGAAAAAGGAAAACAGTTTGATCACGAGTTCATGTCACTTGTAAGTAATTTGAATTGGTTAGACACTAATGTAGCAAAACCTAATTCAGTCTACAGATTATACCCCTTTAAAGATAAGAGGCTAATCGAATTAGCCTTTAATGTAGAGTTTGAATTAAAAATGGATTTAGGATTAAATAAAAGAGGCTTGAGAGAAACATTTAATAATATAATTCCGAGAAATATTCTTGAAAAACCAGATCAATCCCAATTTGAATTTATAACTAGGAACGGCATTAATAAAGAATGGTTAAAAGTTGAGAATCTAATTAAAAATTCAGTTGCTGCTGACTACGGATGGATTGATAAAGAAAAATTAATGGAAGCCGCTTTAAATTATAAGTTTGGAAAAAAAGAAAACGTTAATGCTTTAGTTCGAACTCTTGGATTAGAGATATGGCTTCAAAATCTTTGATTAATCAGAGGAGAATATAAATGACTTCAAAAAAATATAATCCCTTAACCGTCTTAAAAAAAATTGTTGCATTAAACAAGCGATTCCTTTTACGGTTTTTGTTATTAGGATTAGTAGCATTTTTTGTATCCTTGACCGGTATCTTCCAAATAGAAGGGATACGAATAATTACCAATTCAATTGTAGAAATGAACGTGTCAGTTTTAGTGAAGGGAGGTTTCTTAGCTTTATCGGGGATGATATTGCAGGAGCTTTTACTTCAACTTATCCGAATAGGAACGGAACGGTTGCATAATTTATCAGTAACTTCTGCACAAAAAAAGCTATTAGAAAAATTAAATGTTCTAGAAAGCACATCGTATGATACATATAGCACTTCAGATCTTGTTTCCAAAATCTTCGATTCTGCGGAAAATAGTACTAGGAGACTAAATCAAACTTCACTAAATTTTGTTCTAGACTTTTTTATACTTCTCACAACCCTGACCTATATCGGATTTGCCAGCCCTGCTTTAGCAATAGGGGCACTTTTAATTGCTGTTATGCTACCGCTTCTTTCTAATGTTCTATCAGATTCCCTTCGAAACAATACAGATGATGTACAATCTTCTGATATCGATATACAATCTTTCTTGTTTAACACACTTAGGGATAAAGAGAGTGTAAGAGTTTTTAATGCTAGAAACTTTTTTCAACAAAAATATACAAAATTACTCCAAAATAATTTCAGTATAAAACAAAGAAGCTTTTTAATAACTAGCATTTCAGGTAGATTATTTCATATAGTTATGATTGTGGGTTTAATTTATATTATGGGATACGGGGGATTCTTGTATCTAAATGGAAAAATTGATTTGGGAATCGTGATCGCTTTTTCTACCTCGTATACATCTATTGTTTTTCCAATCTCCAGTCTCTCGCAGGTATGGGTTAATTTACAAGAAGCAATTTCTAATGGAAATCGTATGATTGAAATATTAGACTTAGACACCAAGGAATTAAATAAAGCAGTTGACCATTCTACCTCGGATAAGCTAAATGATTCGATTAACTTCAATAATGTTTCGGTTACTATTGATGGTAAACCAATCTTAGAGGACTTGACTTTTACCATCCCAAAAGGAAAAGCAACAGCTATTATAGGTCCTAGTGGTGCAGGTAAAACGACGCTTATCAAACTAATTTTGAAACAATTGAAACCAACTAGTGGAGATATTTATTATGGAAATATAAACCAAAAAAGTCTGTCTCAAAAACAAATTTTTAATTCAATTGGATACGTTCCACAAAAATCAATTATCTTTGAAGATACAATAGAAAATAACCTTATGATTCCTAACGAAAAAAACTTAGATGAAAGAGCCATAATGAACAAACTATCACTATTAAATTTGGACAAATTCGTTTCAGGTAAGAAAGAAGGCTTAAAAACAAAAATTCACGAAGACAATCTTTCAGGTGGGGAAAAGAAGCGTTTAATGATAGCCAAAATTCTTTTTCAAGAGAAGTCCATCATTATCTTAGATGAACCTTCAGCATACTTGGACGCAAGAAATGAAGAAAAAGTAGCCAAACTTCTAAAAACAGAAATGGAAAGTCAGACAAAAATTATTATCAGTCATAATGATGGAGTCATTCAAGAAGCGGACCTGATTATCCGATTGGAGAATGGAAAGATAAAAACATGAAAGGACTATGATATGTTTAGTGACACAGATGAAGAAGTGAAATACGCTTTAATAGATACGCTAAAGTTGATTATATCCAGCTTAAAACAACAGAAATCTCGATGTATCATGCTGTTAGTATCCATGCTGTTAGATATCTTTTTTAATGTTGGAATAGCCGGTGCTACAAATATTCTGATTACCTCCATTACTAATAGAAATGAGAGTGCTTTCTTTGAGTATTTAATAATCTTTTCAGTTATAGGAATAACATTAGCATTATTCTCCATTATTTATCCTTTTGTTCAGTCACTCATTCAATTATCTGTTGAGCAATTTCTCTCATTAGAAATTTACAAAAGTATTCACGAAAAAAAATATTCAGAAGTCGTTCGATTTAATTTGAGTGACTTAATTTCTAGACTAATTTACGATTCAAGAAACTTAAGTGAGAACTTACTGTCTAATAGTATAAATATACTATACAATGTTATCCTATTTTTCGCTTCATCTCTTTATTTGTTTTATGTCCAATGGCAACTAGCTTTAATTATCATTGGTTCTGGGTTCGTAACCATATTTTTAGCAAAAAAATTTAGCACCATCCAACAAGAAATTTCTTTAGATCTTCAAAGTACTCAATCAGAAAGAAGGCAATATCTACAGGATTATGTAACTAACTTAGATTATATAAAAACTTTTCAAAAGCAGGATGTATTTCTGAAAAAATATAATGATATTAGAGAAAAAGAAAATAAAATAGTTGCTAAAAAAACCAGTACACTAAGTCTCCTCTCTTTTTTAATGAATGTATTCAACTAAACTGTGTATGTTGTAAGTGTCGTTATCCTGGCATACTTAGCAATAAATAATCAGTTTGATGTAGGAACTTTTTCTGCTTTTTTACTTTTGATAGGTAAAGTACAATCTCCGTTTATGATGATTGCTAACAGTTACGCTCAAATACAAAATGCTTACGGCTCTAGTAATAGGATTTTAGAAGTAATAAATTCAAATATCATTCATGAAAAGCCTCTTTTCGAAATAAGCCAAAAAAATATAAATCCTGATTCAAATTCGCTTTTGAGCTTGGTAAATGTCGATTACTATGATGAGTCGTCAACGTTTAAGCTAGAAAATATCTTTTTCGAGCTAGAAAAAAACGAAATTGTAGCAATTGTTGGAGAATCCGGAGCTGGAAAAACTACTCTAATGAAATTAATGATGGGCTTAATTTCTCCTAATAAAGGTATTATCCGATTAAACGGAGAAGATATTACTGGTAGAAATGAAGGACTTCTTTCATTCTTTACTTATGTTCCCCAAGAAAGCCTGCTGTTTGAAGGAAGTATTGAAGAAAACTTAACTTTAGGTAAAGAGAAAAGTGATAATGAAAAATACAATGCCCTTTCACTGTCAAATTCTGAACATCTTTTACATAACTTCCCTAACTCTTTAAATGTTAAATTATCTGAACTGGCAAAAAATCTTTCTGGTGGTCAAAAATCGAGAATAAGCTTATCCAGAGCCTTATTGAAAGACGCCTCCATTCTATTGATTGATGAAGGTACTGCTAGTTTAGATAAAAAATCAAGCAATACAATAGTTAGAAATTTAATGGAATATGTTACCTTTGATAGATCAATCGTAATGATTACTCATAGACTAAACGAAATAGAAAATGTCGATAAAGTATATGAAATAATAGATGGAACCTTAATAAGAAGAAAATAGAGGAGCTAAAAAAATGATTTATAAACTTGATGAAAATATAAAGCTAGTAGATATTAAAGAGAAATTGTTTGTATACAATATTTCTAATGGGGATTGCTTTGGAATAGAGGGAGTTGGCTTGGAAATCATTCAAGGGATAGAAGAGGAGAAAAATATTGAAGTTATTATCGAGAATATATTTTCAAATTACGATGTCACGAAGGAACAAGCAACGCACGATGTAAAAAATTATATACGACAACTACTTAAAAATAACCTTATTATTAAGTAGTTGGGAATATTATTGAGAAATGAGGACTTTCATGTTAGAAGAAAAACTAATTCTTTTAATTGTAAATAATTATATAAACGGTGAAAATACTATTGAAATACCTACCGAAATTGATTATAAAAGACTATTTAATATAGCAAAAGAACAAAAAATATTTCCTATTGTTTATAATTATGTCAGAATATTTATTCCAAAAGAAATTGATCAAGTATATACATCAGAATATCTATTCTGGAGGTTAGATTTTTTAAATAAAGTAAGTGAAACAAAAAAAATATTATCAGTATCAAAAGAAGATACTATCCCTATAATACTAATCAAAGGAATAGTGTTATCATCATGGCTGTATGATAATAGTTATGATAGGTATTTTAGTGATATGGATTTCATTATCTATCCAAACGATATTCTTAAAATGGAAAAAATACTTACTAACATGAATTATTTGAAATGCTTTGGTTTGCTAGACAGAAGAGAAGATGAAAAATTTGGGGTAATATATAAAGACAAATTAACGAATAATAAAACTTCTACTATATACAACTTTATACATGATAATCATGAAGTTACCTATTCAAAAAAAATAGGTCCTTTTAAAGTTGATGTGGAACTTAAAAGAGGGACTAGCAGTATACCTGATCCAAATAATTTTGAAAATCTTCTAGATTCAAAAATCAAAACTACTATTAGTGATATTGAGGTTCAGACGCTTAACAAAACTAATACCTTAATTCATCTATTTTCAAATACATTTGAAAATACAGAGAACTCGCTATTTATAACAAAGTCAGCCAATTTAAGAGATTACTTAGACATTGTGCTCTTTTTAAAAAAAGAACAATCTCAAATTAATTGGGAATCTTTTTCAGAGATATCGAATAAATTAAAATTAATAAATAAGATTGAGTATATTTATAATAATCTAAAAAAGATTTTCCCTAAGGAAAATCTAGTTAATGTGCCTAAGATAATAAAAAAACACATAAGTAATATTGAAAGTGATAATTCTACTTTATCAAGTGGTTCCTTAGTAGAATGGCCAACCTCTATTCTAGACCGTCTTTTTAAACCTCGCTCAGAGTTAAGAGAAGAGTTTTTCAAGTTATTTAAAAGGAGGATTCATAGTAAATACAATGAAAACTTTAACAATCCTACTTTATTAAACACAGAACATAATTTTATAGATAATAAATATAATAAGTATTCTTTTTCATATTCTTTTGATCTAGACGATGATATTTTTCGTATTTCTTTTAGGTTACCTACTGACCTGTATAATAAATTAAATAATTTATGCCTAATAGTAACCTTTTTAGAAAATGGCAAGAATAGCCATATTACTTACAAAAACATTTTCATTCGTCAGAGAGAAAAAAGGATAGTTGCAGATTTAAGTCATTTAAATATTTATACAGATTTGGCAGAAGAATCTCCTTGTCAGGAAGTACAAGTCGAATTTAACATTGATATGGTTAATCTAGTTTTAGAATATTCATTTGAAGAACTTAAAATAAATCCTCATTTAACAAACGGTTTCTTGTCTTATAATATCGGTTTGCAGGAAGAGGTTTTACCTAATTATGGACAATTAATTGGAACTCAGTATTCTCAACTTCATTTAGGTTTATTAAAAGTTTTTTAGAAATCTAATAAATAAATACTTCTACGAGTAATACTTATTTAACAATTTATCTATAAGAATCATAATGCCGATGAACGTAATGTACTCTCTTGTTTATTTGAAAAATAATAATGCAAAAAAGCGCAAAAAACCAAGCACCCTGTTATTTTATCCCAGGAATCGTTAGAAGCAAGTCATATTCCTCAGGAAAGTGAAACAGAATATACTTAAGGATGTGGCATTCGATCTGGCGGATCTTTTCACTGTAGAAACGGTACTCGTCTAGCGAGTCCTCGAGTAATTGCCGATCAGTGACTGACAGTTTTCCGTCCATCGCTGAGTATATCCTCCGGAGATGCTTTGACTCTCCCGTGCATACAAGCACTGACAGACGCCAAGCTTAACACTTCACCGTTAATAAACAGCTGAAGCAGGGCTTGTCCTGTTTTGGAAAAAACATCAGACAAGTAACCAGTCAATTTAATATTGGATTGTTGTAGAATATTATGCAATTCGTTCTTCGCCTACGTTCGTTTTTGGGTGTAGGACAGCCGACTGCGTGTCATGAGACGCAGTTCCATGACTTCAGGCGCTGGAATGTAAGACTATTGAATCAGTCCACAACGACCGAGTTACGCAATCCATTCGGCATCTTTCATATCGGTCTTACGCCCGGGAACATTTTTAATGTGTTGAGGATTAGCCAAAATCAACTGACCTGTTCCTTCGGAAAAAAATATTAAACACGGGAACCCAATACTGCCCCGTACTTTCCATGAAGATATCTGTGACGTGATGGTCTTCCAGCCACTGAAGGGCCTGTCAAAGTTCACCCGTTAGGGTGCCAAATGTTTTCTGAATTTTTTTAGGTCGATTTGTATCTAAAGGACCGTCAAGAATACAACAAACGATTTATTTCTGATACACATCAATACCACAACAAGTTTCAATCATCATTTCCATGAGAATAACCTCCATCAATAAATTAGGAAACAGACCGTCTTATAAAATGTTGTAATTTAATTTTCACATTCAAAGATGTATTCGGCTTATCGCAAAAGATAAGAAGGTCATCCAGTTTTTTATACAGATTCGGCAAAACCAATTAAGAGTGATTATTGTTTACTAATTAGATTATAGAATAAAAAACTTTCTCTGTCGTGGTTTAGATTGCGAAGTAATCATAATGTTTTTTATATTAAAATAACGAATATATGATTTTAGCGATGAAGAACTGTACTTTTAATTACTTGCGTATTTATGAAAGTAATTTATCTGTAAATTTCAAATTTAAGTTAGCCACTTGATAAAAAAATTATATAAGCAATTTTACTTGAGACATGTTATTGCTGATCCTACTTTTGTTGAACAGGAAATAACTCATTAAATTACTAGTCGAAATAAGTTTATGAGTTTCATACATGAAATTACATAGAATCGTGTATCCAGAACCTTATAAAATTAAGTCTCTTTTTGTCTTGAAAAGTGTATAATTCACTTGTTTAAACATAAGTAATTAAATAAAAATTACTTTAAAGAGGAATCTCCAGTTTTCTGATCTTACCTAATTGAATTAATCGTAAATTTTCATTTGAATCGCTGTTTCACACAATTACAACTCACTTGCTGATAAAAATGTTTTTTTGATTTTTTTAATGAAAAATCTGGGCGCACTTTCAGCGCTATTACACGCTTCAAAATCGATACTCTTATATAGTTACTTTTATTAATAGTTATTTCAATATGAGATTTATTCTCACTTTTTTTCAATCAAATTAGAGTATCTATAATGTTTGTAACTGCAAACGCTATAGACACTATTGTAATCATTCAATGAAACATATTTGTCTTCTTCATAGACACTTTTTCGAGGCATTATTATATAACTTGTGTTAAACATGAAAAAGTTTGATATACTATTATCAATATAAAGTATTTGCTAAATGATTAGTCAATAAAGGAGTTGATAAAATGAATACTTGGATTTCGTATATTCTTATAGTTCTATTTATTATTAGTCTTTCTTATATTTTTGTGAAACAAATAAAGCACACGTTATCATTGCACAAAAAACGAAATTTAATGATTCAAAAAAGATTGTTGGTAATTAGCTATTTAACAACTTTTGCAATCGCTGGGTTTTTAATAACATTCATATTGAACGTTTTAATATACTTACAAGTTTTTCTGTCAAACGTATTTACAAGCAACAACACTGCTATCGCTTGTTTTTTATTCCTTGTTTTTTTCCTTTTTTTAAAGTATGGGATTAGCCCTAAAAAAAAGTTTAGTAGTTTTTTTCAGAAAGTGTAAAAATTTATCTTATAAAAGAAAAAAATAATCCAACTAAATATCAAGTCTTCTGATATAGATATTGCTATCTATTATATAAACAGTGTCTCTAGTTATTCCTTTCTCTTCAATAATTTGTTTAATTGGAAAATCTTGCTTAATAATAGTTGCTATTTCTTATCAATAGACATTACAGATAGAATAGTAGCAGAATTTATAACAGGAATATTCAATACACAATACATGAAATTGGATAAAATCGTGTATCAGGAATCCCTCTATACAACGGTCCTTATTCTTTCCAATTAGTGGATACATGATTATCTCGTATAACAAATGTAATTATGTATCGCTTTTGTTAGGAGGAGAGCTGTTTTAAAGGAGTTAAACATCCATCCCCTATGAGCATAGGAATACATTAATGACTTTTATTCTATTTAAAATGAAATCAATACACTGAATATAAATAAAGCGTGTAAGTCATAAAAAAATGACTTACACGCTTTTGATTTATATTTGTTGGTTATTCAATCGTAATACACTTCATCTAAAAACAAGCCTTGAGAAGGTACGGTTCTTCCTCCGTCACTTCGGATGCCGCTCTTGAAAACCTCATCAATTACTTCCAGCTCCATAGTTCCAGCACCGATATCGAGGATCGTCCCCATTATGATTCGGACCATCTTATGCAGGAAGCCTTCTCCTGTGAAGGTGAAGTGCAGCATGTTTCCTTCTTTTTCGATTGTTATATTTTCCAGGGTTCTGACGGTCGTTTTTTTCGATTTCTTGATTGCTGAATAACCGACAAAGTCGTGTCTGCCAATGAATTTGGAACAAGCTTCTTGCATTTTATCGATATCCAGAGGCTCAGGAAAATAGAAACTGTAGTTACGTTCGAATGCGGAAGGAATCATATGGTTCAAAACGTAGTAACTGTACTGTTTTCCACTGGCATGATAGCGAGAGTGGAACCGTTCAGGCACTTCTTCCAGTTTTTTGACGATAATGTCTTGAGGAAGATTGTGTATCAGAATTTTCTGCATTTCTCCCAGATCCATTGTAGACTCTGTCTTGAAATTGGCGATTTGTGCTCTGGCATGTGTTCCGGCATCAGTGCGTCCTGAGCCTACAATCTCAACGTCAGCCTTTGTCAGTTGTGAAAGGACGTTCTCGATTTTCCCCTGAATCGTCTTGTCTGAATCTCCAAGACGCTGCCAGCCTAAATAGCGGCCGCCATCATATTCAATCGTCATTTTTATGTTTCTCATTGTATCCCTCTTCATCATTTTATTTTATCTAGCTATTGATCTGGTTTACTATTAATACGATCATAAAGTGCTCTCTTATAATCTCATAAATCAGCCGAAAAACCTAATCAACATAACGAACAAGTCGTTTATTAGTGTGTGTGATCATGTTATCTTTGAAAGCAATATTATATGTATCTCTATGATATACTAAATTTAAAGACGCTACTTAAAAAACCGAAAAATTTTGTTTTACATATAATTATTTCCGAAAAATATTTTTAAGAAAAGAGGAGCGACAATGGAGACACACACTGGAAAGGAAAAATGGAATCGAGCTGCGGCTTTATATATTCGCATGCAGGTGTTTGTTATGGAACGAGATATTCCACTCAAGGTAGAATTTGATTCGGAAGATCATGACGAAATGATCTATGTGGTTATTTATGATGGAGAGAAACCTGTGGCAACCGGACGTCATAAACAAATCGACTCAGATACCATCCGGCCTGGAAGAGTTGCTGTTTTAAAAGAGTACCGAAAAAAAGGATTGGGAGAATTAGTGGTGAAAGAACTGGAAGCGTTGGGTAAAAAGCAGGGATGTACGACATCCGTGATACACGGGGAACTAAGTGCCGCTGGATTTTACGAAAAACTGGGTTACACGAGAGAGTCTGACATCTATTATGAAGACGGTGTCCCTTGTGTGACGTTGAAAAAATCGCTGTGAAAAGAGGAACCAGCGATTTTTTTGTATTAAAATTTGTAAAAAAATAGAGTGGCTTGAGACGAAAATATTCATTGAGTAATGAACGCTCAGTCATCGTCCTTCAACATGTATTTAGACGTATAGTAGCTGAATAATGTTGCGATAAATAAAAGAATGGAAAACAATGTCAAACGTCCGTCTAAAGCGATCCATTGCCAGATGAAAAAGAGTCCGAATAGTATATAAAAGGCAATTATGACAATATATAATATTTTCTGTTTCAAGTTAAGCAGTCCTTTCCGTATAGATCATCTTTACGCATGTATTTTCATAAAAATGCATGCGTAAAACAGTATTCGACATCATTGATCTGTGAAGAGGTATACTTAAAAGCAACACAACTGGATTCATGATCACTCTCCTCGATTAAATAGTATACATATATAATAACAATGATAGCGCGTTCACTGAAACGATAAGATTGATTATATTGTCAAGCTCTTTTGTGGGCTTATACATAAAACGGTTAAAGAATGGAGGAACAAGGATGGACTATAGAATTGTAGAGAAAGACCCGATCAAATTGATAGCCAAGGTCGAACAGTTTCCGAATGAATCGATTGATGATTCGAGTGATGTGGAGAATGAAATACCTGGTTTTTGGGAAAGAAGTAGGAAAACAGCTGTGTTTGATACGCTGAAAGAACATGCGCTGACGGAAGATCTTTATGGCGTGTGTGCACCGATTTCAAAAGACAGGGACTATTTTGATTACGGAATCGCCATGCTGCATGATGGTAGCCAAATTCCAGCAGGCTATCAGATCTGGGAAGTGAAGCCGGCGCTTTGGGCAGTCTTCCCTAGTATTGGGGACAGTCCTGACTGTATCGGAGAGACATGGGAAAGAATATTAAAAGAATTCCTGCCGGGATCCAATTATCAGATGCTGGATGATACGGATTTTGAATTGTATCCCGCACAAAAAGATGATGATCTATTTTGTGAAATATGGATACCGGTTATGAAAAAACTGGTGTAAAAGAACTTTAAGAGTCAATAAAAAATGGCATATCGATCAGTTAAAGCAACAAAACGCCCTTTTCCATTTTCAGGAAGAGGGCGTTTTGTTCAGTGGTTATTAAGCTGCTTGTGTTTGTCTACGTGTTTTAACGGCTTGGGAAACTTGAACACCGTATTGAGCAACTGTCCAAACCAAGAATAGCGTAAATGGAATGAAGAACAATAACGATCCTCTGACAGGCGCTAAAGAAGCCACGTGATAATAAACGAGCGTGATACCTGTAGTCATAAACCCATTAATATAAAGAGTCAATTGAGACAAGACACGGAGTTTACTCATGACATAACTCACTCCGGCCAAAACGAATGCGGTGAGAGCGGCATAGCCAAACGGATTTGTTACGGATGCTAGTCCAATAGTTGAGAACAGACTGGCTTCAATGAGAATGTGTGCGCCTATAAACGTTAGACTAGCTAAAACGCCTGCTATACCTAACTGTTTACTTTTTTGTGAGGCAAATATAACGATCCCACTCATAAATATGTAAGCAAGTGTACCGACGACCATCGAGCGTCCGTGATCAGAATAAGCAGGTAGAACAGCTGATGATAACGCTATGAACATGACAACTGCAAGTGAGACGAAAGCAAGTGAAGCAAGGATGGATTGTGATTTTTTCATTGTTATTAATCTCCTTATGTATTTTTATGTAATAACTTATAAAGATAAAGTTAACATATGCCCGGGTCTTTATCAACTAAAAAAGGGTTTAAATGTAATAATATTATGAGCTTTGCGCATTGCTGTTGCATTTGTTAGATTATATCTATTATAATATGAATGTTACTAAGAAGTAAGGAGAGATACATAGATGATTGAACATAACAGTAAATTGACGACGTCTACAGGGGCACCTGTCGGAGATAATCAGAATTCTATTACAGCAGGACAACATGGACCGACACTGCTTCAGGACGTCCATTTAATTGAAAAGCTTGCTCATTTCAACCGTGAACGTGTACCCGAACGTGTTGTCCATGCGAAAGGTGCCGGAGCTCATGGGCATTTCACTGTCACGAATCCCGATATTGCCAACTATACGAAGGCCGATTTCTTATCAACAGAAGGTAAAGAAACACCCATGTTTATCCGACTTTCTACTGTCGCAGGCGAATTAGGCTCAGCTGATACAGTCAGAGATCCCAGAGGCTTTTCTGTCAAATTTTATACCGATGAAGGCAATTACGATCTTGTTGGAAACAATACACCTGTTTTCTTTATACGTGATGCAATCAAGTTTCCAGATTTCATTCACACTCAAAAACGTGACCCTCAAACCAATCTGAAAGATGCCAATATGGTCTGGGATTTCTGGTCTTTATCACCTGAATCCTTGCACCAGATCACTATTCTGCATTCTGACCGCGGGATTCCTGCAACGCTTCGCCACATGCAGGGATACGGTAGTCATACCTTTAAATGGGTAAACAAAGAAGGGGACTCATGCTGGGTGAAATATCACTTCAGAACGGACCAGGGGGTTAAGAATATGGATCCTAAGGTCGCTGAAAAAATTGCGGGTGAACACCCTGATTACCATGCAGAAGATTTATTTAATGCGATTGAGGAAGGCGACTTCCCATCTTGGACGCTGAAAGTACAAATCATGCCGGAAGAAGATGCGTTGCAGTATGCGTATGACCCGTTTGATATTACCAAAGTCTGGTCTCACAAAGATTACCCACTTATCGAAGTAGGAAAAATGGTCTTGGATCGAAACCCTGAAAATTACTTTGCGGAAGTCGAACAGTCAGCTTTCTCACCTGGGAACTTTGTGCCGGGCGTGGAAGCGTCACCGGATAAAATGCTTCAAGGCCGCTTGTTTGCCTACGCAGATGCGCATCGTTACCGTATTGGTGCCAACCATAACCAGTTGCCGATCAATTCACCTAAAGTTGAAGTGAAAAACCATCAGCGCGGTGGAACGATGTCTTACAGTAATGGTGGAAGTGCCGTCAACTATGAACCGAACAGCTATGACGAATTGAAAGAATCGAAAGAAGATAAGACCAAACCGTTCAACGTCTCGGGGGAAGCAGATAGTGTCGCATATGACAATGACGACCATTTCTCCCAACCGCGTCAATTGATAGAAGAAGTGATGAATGTCGACGAGCGTCAACGACTATACAAAAACTTTGCCGATCATTTAAGCGGCGTGAAAGACGAACGCATCGTAGAGCGTCAGCTGAAATTGTTCCATCGAGTCACGCCGGAACTGGCTGAAGCTGTAGCGAAGCATTTAGAAGTGAAAAACCCAGCTACTGCGAAATAAATAATTAATTACACCGAGCATCTCTCTTCGATTATGAATAGAGATGCTCGGTTTTTTATGATGTGAGCAAGTGAGAAGTTGATTGTATAGCACCGATTGAGAAAAGAAGATAAAATAAAAGAGAGGAACATGAGCTGAACAAACGAGTTAATGAAAGTGGAAAGGACGTGTGTGTCTTGAGACGGTTGAATATAGCGCACAGAGGGTTTAGTGGACGGTACCCGGAGAACACACTAGTTGCTTTCGAGAGAGCGTATGAGGCAGGTGCTGACGGTATGGAGCTGGATGTACGGTTAACTAAAGACAAAGAAGTAGTCATCTTCCATGATGAGACAATCGACAGGATGACAGGTGGAACGGGAAAGTTAAACGACTACACGTTGATTGATCTCGAGTCATACCCCATTACGCATCCATTGCAAGAAAACATAAAGCAGCAATACATTCCGACACTTTCAGACTATCTGATTTGGGCTGAAAACAAACATATTTTAACGAATATAGAATTGAAAAGTGAAGGAGTAGAAGACAACGACTTAGAACAGAAAGTAGCAGAAGCTCTCCGAAAATTTAATATAGAAGAAACTATAATTATCTCTTCTTTTCATCAAAAAAATATTGAGCGTATCAAACAGTTCATGCCAACTGTGAAAACAGGGCTGCTCCTTTTTGAGTGCGATGAACCGACCATACAAAGGGCAAAAGATCTGGGTGCGGAGTTTATTCATTTAAAAGCGAGCGGACTGAATGCTCAAATTATCCAGTTAGCAAACGAGTACGGAATGAGTATCAACGTTTGGACTGTGAATGAAAGTGAAGAATTAAAAAAGATAAACAACCTAGACATAGAGGGTATCATTACAGATCATCCGGACCGATTGAAAAAGATTCAATTTAATCGGTAAAAGTATTAAGTACGCATAAATACACTTATAGAAGAACTTTTTAAAATGGATAGTGGAGCTATTTTGATTCGACAAAGGCTAGCTGGTCAAGCTATAATGAGGTGAACATTAACGTCTTGCACTAAAGTGAAAAAAACACCTAAAATGAATACGATCGAGATTTAAATATTTTTGTATATAGAATGGGGAAAAGATATGAACCGTAAAGTATTGGATCACGATAGCAATATAATGCTAGTAGAAATCGAGTTGAAAAAAGATGAAGTGGGGGATATGCATTCCCATGAATCCGTACAGTTCACATACGTTTTGGAAGGCAAATTTGAGTTTGTTAAAGGTAAAGAAAAAATAGTTGTCTCAAAAGGAGATACACTGTATTTCGCATCCGGAGTTGAACATGGGGTTCTTTGTTTGGAAGATGGCAAATTACTTGATGTGTTTAATCCCATTAGAGAAGACCTTCTGGAAGCTTAAGAGATCATTTTTCATAGTCGAAATTTTTAACAATGACACGGCCACTTCTCATTTAAGAAGTGGTCGTTTTTATCTTAATCAAGCAGTTTCATACTTAGACCTTTAAATGATCAGTCGTTTTTTTGAAAATATTGATGAAATACAGATAAGTTTTTAATTAAGTAGACACCTGCCACTTAACACTTTTGAAATATATTATAAACCTGTTATGATGAATAAGAAAGTTACTTATCATAAAACACTAGTATAGGTGAAATGAGATTGAAAATAAGGAAGGTGTATTAAATGATACATAAGCAATTAGTGATGGGTATGATAAGTACCACTTTGCTGCTGGCTGCATGCGAGCCAGTGGATGAAGCCCTAGAAACAGATGAGATGGAAACAAAATCGAATGAAGCCGTAGTCACGGATGACAGCGAACCGGAAGAAGAAGTCATGGATGAGGCATACTCGGATGAAGAGGTTTCCAGTGATGAGTCGACCGACATAGTGGCTGAAGAGGATGCTGGCTATGAAGTCCTGGAAAAGACAGAAGATATAGAAGAAACGGAATCGGAAATGGTTGATGAAGACGCTGATCTGGTCTTCGATATCGATGCGCTAGAGCTGCCAAATCCGGAAGATTTACCGCTGGATACCGTGTATATCGAAGTGAATGAAAATATTCCATTGTTTACAAATGAAGATTTGGAAGTCAGCGAGCCATTTCAATCCTATGAAACCGAGGATGATTTAGGCCGCGTGGGTGTCGCGGATGCATTATTAGACGTTGAATTAATGCCTGCGGAAGAACGGGGATCTATCGGTCATATCGATCCGACGGGCTGGAACCAGGGGAATTATGAGATCGTCTCAGGGAATTGGCTCTATAACCGCAGCCACCTTATTGGACATCAAATGACCGGGTACGACGGACGTGATAACCTTATGACCGGTACACGTCAGTTCAACGTCGAAGGAATGTTGCCTTTTGAGAACTTCGTCGCTAGTGTTGTAGAATATAGCGAAATGCAAGTTCGTTATCGTGTCACACCGCTTTTTGAAGAAGAGAATCTGCTCTCGCACGGCATTTTGATGGAAGGCTTTTCTGTTGATGATAATGGCGAGACGCTGACCTTTAATGTGTTCGTCCCGAATCAGCAAGACGGCATCGAACTGGACTATGAAACCGGGGACCATCAGTTAGTTGAATAATTTGATACTCAAAAAACAAACCATCTCTCTATTTTGAGAGATGGTTTGTTTTTTTTCTTTATCAAGGTGCAGAGTTTTCGTCTATCTTCGTTAATTTAAAAGAGTCAGCCTTTCTGAGTAAAACAAAGAAACATATGATGGCAATGAAGAGGCTGATAAGTATGATGGGTCCATCAAAGATAGTGATTGTAAGTACATATATAACTGTCAATAAAATCATCCATCGAAATCCAGGGCCATTGGATATCTCCACATGGTCGCCATCGTTGACTGTAAGTGTATTGCTTTTGCCACTGAGCTGTTTTATCTGAATCACTGAATTTTCTTTTGGTAGCAAGACTTCTTTCTCTTCGCCTAGTGCTATTTTTGTTACGGGCTCATCGTTTAACCAGACCTTGAATTTGATTAACGAACCATTGACTTCTGGACTGCGGGTCAGTGTAATCGTCATGTCTGTACCTCCTTTGACATAGATAAGTATAACGTTATATTGATATATACTTATAGTATAACATACTTATCAAGAGATTATCAGACTGCCATTTCAGAGGTTTTTTGTATATACTAAAGTAGAACGTTTGCAAAGGAGAGATTAATTGATGCACTTAGGTTTGAAAAGAAATGAAGTCAGGTTGTTGCCTCATGATCAAGCGTGGAAAAATGCGTTTGAGGAAGTAAAAGAATCGTTGTTGAAACACACTTCCTTAAAGGAGTATCAAATCGAGCATGTCGGGAGTACGGCCATAAAAGAGGTCAAGGCGAAACCGATAATAGATATCTTAGTTGGAATCGAGTCCATTGATGATGATATTTCACTTCTGGAAAAAGACTTGAGGACTTGTGACTTCTATCGCTTGAGAGTAGAACGGCCCAATGAAATCGTCTTTGCAAAATTTACGGATGAATCATTTGAATCTAAGACCCACTACATTCACTTAACTAAGTACCGCGAGAGAATATGGAATGACCTGATCTATTTTAGAAATCATCTTAATACTAACGAAGCTGCAAGAAAAGAATACGAACAAATAAAACTGGAGTTTGTCAGAAGGAAAAGAGAAGGCATAAAAGAGTATACTGACTTAAAAGAGGCCTTCGTGACCAAGGTGCTAAATGATAGAAATGATGATGTAGAAGCATAGTAATAGTAACGTGGATAATATCAAGACTGAAAAATTATTCGGGAGGTTTGTCTATGTCAATAAATAAAAGGATTGCGTTATTTTTTTCAGTATTTTTACTAGTGTCTTATAGCAGTGCGTGTGCAAATTCCGAAAATGAGCGAGACGACAAGGAAGTTAATGAAGGCGTACAAATCGACTTAGAGGCACCGGATGATTTTGATTTCAGTCTTAACTATGGTCCATATGGAATACAAAAAGTCGACACCTTTGAAGAAATTGTTATTAAAGACCTTGTAGAGAACGGGGTAGCGGAAGCTAATATTTCTTTATCGACAAATGAAATGAATCGAATTTATAGCGAAATGATCAAGATTGATATTATGCAAATCAGAGAAGGCGACGCTGTAGATGACGGTGTGGAGTGTGTGTCTGAGCCTCCAATAGTTACTGAATGGACAGTTCAAATGAACGATGAAACAAACAGTTTTTCATTCGATGTCTTATGTGAAGAATCCGAAGTTGTTTCAGATTTAAAAGAATTAGAATGGCTCATACACGAGATGGTTGCTTCTAAAGATGAATACAAAGAATTACCGGAGCCAGTGGGGTTTTACGAGTAAGATAAAAATCTAACAACAGTAAAACGGATCAAATCCTAAAGTAGGATTTGATCCGTTTTGCTTAAATAGAGAGTCTTGGTATAGATGCCTATTCATGGTGCAGATTCATTTATCTTAGTTAAATTAAAAGTATCAGTCTTTATGAGTAAAACAAAGAAACATATGATGGCAATGAAGAGGCTGATAAGTATGGTGGGCCCATCAAGGATAGTGACTATTGGTACAAATAATATTGCAAGCAAAATCATCCATCGAAGTCCCGTCCCATTGCATATCTCCACATGGTCGCCATCGTTGACTGTAAGTGTATTGCTTTTGCCACTGAGCTGTTTTATCTGAATCACAGAGTTTTCTTTTGGTAACGGGACTTCTTTTTCTTCGCCTAGCGCTATTTTTGTTACGTGTTCATTGTTTAACCAGACCTTGAATTTGATTAACGAACCATTGACTTCTGGACTGCGGGTCAGTGTAATCGTCATTTCTGTACCTCCTTTGACATAAATAAGTATAACGTTATATTGATATATATCTTTAGTATGGAATGGTTTATAGACTGGAAATAGACAAAAAGGAAACTAATACCAATAACTAAACGGATCAAATCCTTGCTGATAATTTGGCCCGATTTGCCTGGATCTGATACTATTATAGATCTCTTTTCATTGTCCAGGAACCTCCATCGTCTTCATTTACTTTAATGAAGCCACTATTCTCATACAAGCGTAAGGCTTTTTTGTTATGGGGATCAACACTCAATGATAGAGCAGGATATCCGATAGAAAGAGCCAAATCAATCATTTCAGTTAACAAATCCTTTCCAATCCCTTGTCCTCGATATGGAAGCTTAATAGCCATCCCTAGTTCAGGGGTGTCCTCATTTATAAATCCATAACCCGCATTCTCTCGACTGAATAATCGTATCCATACTGCTCCTAGCGGGTTATTATCTTCACCCTTAGCAATCAACGCATGATCATGGTCATTGCCCCAATTTATTAAATATTTCGCTATAGTCGGTTCTTTCAATATATCCAGACTAACGGCTTGTTGTCCTTCGGGAACATATACAGACTGGTGCAGCATCTCCCATAAGAATGATATGTCTTCTTTCGTAGCTGGTTCGATCGAATAATCCATACTAGTCACTCCTTAAATTAAATTGAAAAAATTATTTAGAAAGACTTTCATAGCATGTCAAATAATTATTTACCACTACTTAAGTATCTGGAGTTTAGAATGAAATATGAATTAATAGCTTAACATCATTGCTAAAACATAGTATAATTAAAATAATTGTATATCCATTTCGTTTCGTATACAAATGTATTTGAGTGGGGTAGCAGCTGATATAGTATTATAAATTAACTGAAATGCTCAGAAATGGACAATATCTACAATGATTTTGAATCGATTCATTTAAAAGATGAACCGTTAATTTTTTTCTGTTATTGTTTTGTATCCTGGGATGAAACCTTAATTTAACAAGCTAATTTAATTCCTCACCATTGTGATTATTGTAGTAAGATTTGTTATAAGAAAGGTTGAAGAAAATCATGCTTAAAAAAATTGAAGAAATTAGACGGTCATTAGAACATAAATTATATCTTACTGCACTTTCTTTAGCATTAACTATTCCTGATATATGCGGTCAAATAGAATATCCTGAATATGTAAATAAAAAAGGTAATCGATTAGTTGGAATGCAATATAAATTATGGTTTGATGAATGGGTTAATCATTATTATGCAGATCCAACAGGATGGACAGAAGACTATTCAAAAGCGAAAAATCCATACTTCACTGGTCAAATGTGCTACGATTTAAGATGTTCTTATCTTCACTCTGGGAATGTTGATATACAAAAGTTTGGTGAGAAGGAAGATAAAGAGAATTTATATTCCTATCACTTCGAATTATGTACCAATGGTTGTAATAGCATAGGGACAAGGTGGGAAACGCCCCAGAGAAAATCTGGAAAGATAAAAAAGTTAAGATCAGTTAGAATAGAAGTTGGCGAGTTATGCGAGTATTTATGTATATCTGCTGAAAAATACTACGAGTACAAAGGAAAAAAAGCTTTTTTTGATAATCAAGTCAAGATTGTTGACATACAAGAGGAATTAAAAAAATAGCTAATTTAAAACAAAAACATCTTTAATAAACTTTGAGATACATATATTTAAATAAGAATTATAGTTTAATTTTGTATAAATTAGAAAGAGCTGAAATCGTTTGATTGAAAAGGAATTCTAGCTCTTTTTATGTATATCACATAAAATTTTCCGTAAGTAATTTAGGACGAATAATGATTTGGAAAAGTAAAATAAAAATGAAAACGGAATCTGGTCATAGGATTATATCTATTGACGATAATACTGTAAGAATTTTAAAGGAATGGATAAAAAGACAAGAGAAAATGGGCAAGTTTGATTTTCTATTACACCGGATATCCATTAGGAAAATTAACAATATGGAATATTGTTAAACGATATTTATAATTAGCGAAACTGTCCCTTTAATAAGCCCTAAAGAGTTAAATGTTAATCATCTATTTGTTCAAAAAAGATTAGGGTATTCCGATATTCAAATAACGATTTGAGTATACTATCACTTATATCCTTCTGCTAATATTGAGATTGCTAATCAAATAAATAGCATAATTAATACGTCTACTGAATCAAGAAACAACTTTAGTGGGAATCAATACGTTAAAACATCTACTCATTACGAATAGACTAATAGTAAAGTAAAAACATCTCTAAACTATGAGAACACTGTCTTTATAGATTTACTAATACCAGTTTATCTATGTTAAAATTAGCACTGTATTTTACATAAAGTTATAGAGAAGTAAAAACATCTTATATATAAAGGGAGACCGATATGGCTAATATAAAAGAACTCTTTCCAGAATTTTACCAATCAGATCTAAATTTAACAGATTTGGGAAATAAATCAAATAATTTAATAGTTTTAGACACCAATTATCTCTTAGATATTATTCAATTACCGACAACTGTATCAAAGAAATATATTGAAGCACTGGAAAAGGTAAAAAAAAATATCTACATACCATATCTAGTAGCTTTAGAATTTAATTTCAAGAAAAGTAGTATAAAGAAAAATAAGATAAGAAGAATAAAAACATATGGGGATAATATAAATAATTCTGTTGATGAAATAAAAAAAAGCATTGAAGCTGTAGACTTGGTTGATAGTGAAGAGCAAGAAGCTTTTACTAAAGAAATTATCGAAATGACAGATGAGTATTCAAGTGATTTGAAAAAATTATTAAATGAAAAAATAAGTTCTATGATTACTAAAGAAGAAGAATCATTATACAGCCAATTAATTGATATTATCGAAGATAGAATAGGAGTGAAATATGAACAAGAATGGATAGACGAAGTACAAAAAGAAGGTGAAAAACGGTATAAAGAAGAAATACCACCAGGATATAATGATAGCACTAAAGATGATGAAAAGGACTCAACCAGACTTTATGGAGATTTGAAATATCAGAGGAAATATGGAGACCTGTTAATTTGGAAAGATATTATTAATCATTCGAAAAGTAGTGAAAATAAAGGAAAAAAAGTGATATTTATTACTAATGATGGTCGTTCCAATAAGAAAAACGACTTATTGTATAGGGCAGATGGGTTAATTGTAGGCCCAAATATTTACTTGATGAATGAGTTGCAAAGGGAATCTGACAAGGAACTTTATATATTATCCAATTTAAGATTTGTACAACTTGTAAACAAATTAAGCGATTCAGAAATTAATGAATTAAGGACATTCTCAGAACCTAAATACAGAGTTAAAATTCCATACGAACAAATAGAAGGAGAAGTAAAGCGACTTGAGAAACTTAATTCTTCCGACGACAAATATCATTATGGAATCAATAGTGAAGGATATTTATATAAAAAAGAAAAAGGCAGTCAAGATAAAATCTATGATATGGATATTGGTACTAAAAAGGCTATTCTAAATAGTATTCACAAGAAATTACTGCGCGAACAAGAGATGAAAAATTATACCGAGAAGTTTCTGAGGAATAATTTATTAGAATCTGATGATTATGAAGAATTAGCCAAAAACAAAAACATATTGGATACAGCAAGTTATCTTGAGGAGTATTTGCTTAATAACGATTTCAGAAAAAGAGAATTAAATCATTATAAGTCTATTAAAGAAGGTAGAGATCTGGAAGATGAGATTGATTAAGTAATCCTAATCTATATGTTTTTTTCGACCTAAATCAAAGGATAGTTACCATAATAGGTACCGAACTAATAAAAAGCCTAGAATCGTCGGAATATCAACGTCTAGGCTTTAATTTTATATACTCCCACTCAACTGTGGAAGGTGGCTTGCTCGTTATGTCATACACGATACGGTTGACATGATTCACTTCATTCACAATGCGGGCGAAATCTGCGGTCATGCCGTCAACAGAGGTGATTGCTCGAACGCCGACTGTATAGTCATAAGTCCGACTGTCACCCATGACACCGACACTCTTGAAGCCAGGTAAGACCGTGAAGTATTGCCAGATGTCGCGGTCCAAGCCGGCTTTTTTGATTTCGTCACGTAAAATGGCGTCACTCTCTCTGACGATTTCCAGTTTTTCTTCTGTGATTTCTCCAATCACACGAATACCTAAACCGGGTCCCGGGAAAGGCTGGCGCCACACGAGTAATTCAGGCATATTCCTGGTGGAGGTTTTTAGTATACTGTTATATGATTGGTAAATAATCTGTAAGTTAGTATGAAAGTAAATTCAGCAATACACTTAGGGGGATGCAATCATGGCATCAATAGAGGATTTTATGAAGTTAGATATTCGTATTGGGACCGTTGTGAAGGCAGAGCCGTTTTTAGAAGCCCGACAACCGGCAATAAAATTAGAAATTGATTTTGGTGAAGTTGGGATTAAACAATCATCCGCTCAAATTACCCAAAGATATGAACCAGAGCAACTTGTGGGAAGACAGGTGATTGCAGTAGTAAATTTCCCGCCCAGACGTATAGCGGGTTTTAAATCCGAAGTTTTGGTCATCGGCGGTGTGCCAAAGGAAGGTGATGTGGTGCTCTTAAAACCAGATGAATCTATTGAAAATGGTACACCTGTGGCCTAAAAACACCCCACTTTTGTTTCTAGAAAGAGGGAAATGCCGGACTCAAAAGGAACTATAATAAAATAAACACGCTTAGCTATGAGCGTGTTTATTTTTTTGATGTCAAGAGTTTCTAGAATCGTCCAGGTTTTCAAGTTTATACACATTTACCAACTGTAGGATCAGTATGAATCCTAAGATGAAGAGGGCAGAACTGATCCATCTGGCAGTCCCGTTAAATACTTTTAAAACGGGGATCAGCATGACCATAAAGAGAAACATAAGAAGAAATCCTGGTCCGTTGGTTACTTTGACCCTATAGTCGCAATTCACGACGAGTTTATTGCTTTTACCGTTGAGCTTTCTGATCTGTAAAACTGCCTCTTCTTCTGGAATTGGCAGTTCTTTTACTTCTTTCTGCGCAAGCTTAGCTACCTGGATATCCTTGATCCATACCTTGAATTTCAGTAATGAACCAGCAGCTTCTGTATCTCTTTTAATTATGATCGCCATGATATTACCTCCCTGGATATGAATAAGGTTAACATAAGGATAATTTTTTAAAAAATGTATATAATTATTTTGCTGGTACTATTTAATTCGACTTATTTATAACTTTGGATTGTTCAATACAAAAAGCACGTATCACTTTAATTATAAAAAGTGATACGTGCTTTTTAAAATGAGTTAAGACTAAATTGCTGTATCAAGTAGGCTACTCCCACTCGACTGTGGAAGGGGGCTTGCTCGTTATGTCATACACGATACGGTTGACGTGTTTCACTTCATTGACGATGCGTACGGATATTTTCTGCAGAACGTCCCAAGGGATGCGGGCGAAATCTGCGGTCATGCCGTCAACAGAGGTGATGGCTCGAACGCCGACTGTGTAGTCATATGTCCGACTGTCACCCATGACACCGACACTCTTGAAGCCAGGTAAGACCGTGAAGTATTGCCAGATATCGCGGTCCAAGCCGGCTTTTTTGATTTCGTCACGTAAGATTTCATCACTTTCTCTGACGATTTCCAGTTTTTCTTCGGTGATTTCTCCAATCACCCGAATACCTAAGCCGGGTCCTGGGAAAGGCTGGCGCCAAACAAGTGATTCGGGCATGTCCAGTTCCAGTCCCAGTTTGCGGACTTCATCTTTAAATAAGGTGTTCAAGGGTTCGATCAGTTTAAAGGCCATGTCGTCAGGCAATCCGCCCACGTTGTGGTGGGATTTGATGGTTTCAGCCGTGGCTGTCCCACTTTCAATGACGTCAGTGTAAAGCGTTCCTTGAGCCAGGAAGTCGATACCGTCCAGTTTGGTTGCTTCATCATTGAAGACATAAATGAATTCATTCCCGATGACTTTACGTTTTTGTTCCGGATCGGATACGCCGTCCAGTTTGCTTAAGAAACGTTCTTTGGCATCGACTCGGATGATGTTCAAGCCGAATTTACCTTCCAAACTGTCCATGACCTGGTCGCCTTCGTTTTTACGGAGAAGACCGTGATCAACAAAGATACAGGTCAGCTGGTCACCGATGGCTTTATTTAATAAAACAGCTACGACACTTGAATCGACGCCGCCGGACAGGCCGAGCAATACTTTGCTATCGCCGACCAGTTCTCTGATTTTTTCAACTTCCATATCAATAAAGTTCTGCATGGTCCAGTTGCCTGTACATTCACAGACGTTAAAAGCAAAGTTACGCAAGAGTTCATTGCCGTGTTCAGTATGTCCAACTTCAGGATGGAACTGAACACCATGGAAGTTCTTGCCGGCATGTTGAATGGCACTGATGGGACAGTGTTCATTCGCTGCGGTTACTGTGAAGCCTTCTGGGAGAGCGGTCACGTAATCGCCGTGACTCATCCAGACGTTTTCAGTTTCTTCCAGTGAAGTGAAAAGGTCAGCCGTACGGTCTTTCACGCTGATCTCGGCTTTGCCGTATTCACGATTTTGACTCGGACGGACTTTACCGCCAAGCAGATACGTCATCAGCTGCATGCCGTAACAAATACCTAAAATCGGAATACCTAACTCGAAGATTTTAGGATCAACGGAGAAAGCATTCTCGTCGTACACGCTCATCGGTCCACCGGAAAAGATGATACCTTTGACGTTCATATTTTTCAGTTCTTCTGCAGTCGTCGTGTGAGGAAGCAGCTCGGAATACACGCCAAACTCTCTTATACGGCGTGTAATCAACTGATTGTACTGGCTCCCGAAATCTAAAACGACTAATTTCTCTAATGTTGTTGTATCAATTATTGAGCTCACTCGGTTCACACCTATCTCGATAGATTTATAGTCATTAACGCATGGAATAGTTTGGTGCTTCTTTGGTGATTTGAACATCATGCGGGTGAGATTCTCGTAATCCTGCTCCGCTCATTTGGATAAATTGCGTTTCTTCACGTAAGGCGTGAGTATCTTTTGCGCCGACATAGCCCATGCCAGAACGCAAACCACCGATCATTTGGAACATAACTTCTTCGAGGCTACCTTTGTATTCGATGCGGCCTTCAATGCCTTCTGGAACCAGTTTATTGGCTTCATTGACTGAGTTCTGGAAGTAACGATCGCTCGAGCCCTGTTTCATTGCGCCCAAGCTGCCCATACCACGGTACGTTTTAAAGCGTCGTCCTTGGAAAAGTTCGAATTCGCCAGGTGATTCATCGGTTCCGGCCAGTAAGCTTCCCAGCATGACGGCATGTCCGCCTGCAGCTAATGCTTTAACGATATCTCCGGAGTATTTGATGCCACCATCTGCGATAATGGGTTTGTTGAATTCTTTGGCGACGGTTGCGGCATCGTAAATGGCCGTGACTTGAGGAACACCGACACCGGCGACCACACGTGTTGTACAAATGGATCCGGGACCAATGCCTACTTTGACGACATCCACACCGGTTTCAAACAAAGCTCTTGTTCCTTCGCCGGTTGCGACGTTTCCAGCAATCAAGGCAACGTCAGGAAAAGCATCACGTAATTCTTTGACTTTACGAATGACGCCTGCACTGTGTCCGTGAGCGGTGTCGATGACGATCGCATCTACGCCAGCATCGATCAGAGCTTGAGCACGTTCGAATGAATCACTGGTGACACCGATTGCGGCACCCACGAGTAAACGACCATGGCTATCTTTGGCTGCATTCGGGAACTGCACAACTTTTTCAATATCTTTGATGGTGATCAAACCACTTAATCGGCCGTCGTTATCCACGAGCGGTAATTTTTCTATTTTATGTTTTTGAAGTATTTTTTCAGCTTCTTCCAAAGAAGTACCGACTGGAGCGGTCACCAGTTCGTCTTTGGTCATTTCTGTACTTATTTTTTGAGTATAATCGGTTAAAAAACGAAGGTCGCGGTTGGTCAGTATGCCAACGAGTACGCGGTCTTCCATTGTGTTGACCAAAGGGACGCCGCTGATACGGTAACGGGACATCAATTCTTCGGCATCGGAGATCAAATGATCGGGTGTTAAATAGAAGGGATCAATGATGACGCCATTTTCGGAACGCTTCACTTTACGTACTTCCATCGCTTGATCTTCGATAGACATATTTTTATGGATAATACCCAATCCGCCTTGACGAGCCATCGCGATAGCCATACGTGAATCTGTAACGGTATCCATGCTGGCACTCAAAACTGGAATCTTCAAGCGAACTTTATCTGTCAGTTGGATACTTAAGTCCACATCATTAGGTAGGACATGACTTTCTTGTGGCATTAATAAAACGTCGTCGAAAGTTAATCCTTTTTTAGCAAATTTTGTTTCCCATTGTGTCATGATTTAATATCCTCCTTAGAATGTAGGTGTTTCGGGCTGATAATTTTAAGGATTAGTGTATCAAAGCTAGGTCTGAGAATCAAACGGTATTTTTCTTTTTTTTTATTATGAGACGATTATAATAATAGGGCGAGGGCGATTAATTTGTTATGGTCGTATAAATGCATTCAAGTCAATATGGAAATAGAAATAATGAAATGTCTGAAATATTGACGAAAAACAAAATCTAATCAAATTTTAATGATTTTTCTGGAGTTGTTTAAACGGAATGTTCAGTTTTAATAATGAGAAGACGAATGTTCACCTCTGATAGTCGGATATATCAGCCTAAACACGAACGTTAACGGTAAGGGGAAGGTGCGAATTGGAAAACAAGGATGTTAATATAGAACTATTTAAAAGTCTTTTTTTGTCTCTCTATTTGTAGTTGGTTTATTCTTATATCGCCTGAACTTTAAAATAAATCCCTTTTGATGGACTTTGAGTCCGTCTGTCAAAGCTGAACTGTAAGTAGAGACCCTATGAGTGTGGTTGGGGTTTATTTGTATTAGCTGAACTGTAACTACGAGACTGTTAATTACAGTTTGAGTCTTTCAGTGGGAGCCGTACTGTAATTAACAGCATGCAAAAAAAATTCCATAATAAAAAGCAGTCCAAGACCTGTAGTACAGGCTGAACTGCTTTCGCTTGATACAACTTATTCACTTAATCAACATATTTATAAACGGTTTCTTTTCCAATATCATCTTTAATCTTCGAGCAGTCCTTCTTCAATTAAAAAGTCTCGTGCCACATCTTCTGCTGGACGATCTTCTTCATCCACCTGATAATTCATGTTTCTCATCTGATCATCCGTGATTCGGCCACTTAAAATAGACAAGACCTCTTCTATTTCAGGATGCTCCTCGATCAATGCAGTCATCATGAGTGGAGCCCCTTGATAAGGAGGGAAAAGTTGTTGATCATCTTCAAGCACAACCAAATCATATACTTCGATCTGGCTGTCTGTACTGTAGGCATCAATCACATTGACATCGCCTTGTTCCATGGCTGTGTAACGTAATTGAGGTTCCATAGTAATAACCTCGCCGAATGAGAAGCCATACATGTTCTGTATGCCTGGATAGCCGTCTTCCCGGTCATTGAATTCAATCGTAAAACCAGCACTGACTGAGTTGGCAACAGGAGCTAAATCAGAAATCGTTTCCAAGTTGTTTTCTTCTGCGAATTCAGCCGTCGTGGCTAAGGCATAGGTATTATTGAAATCCATGGGTTCTAAAAGGGTCATATCGTAAGTTTCTTGTAATCGATCTCGTGCATCTTCGTAGACAACTTCTCTGGAGGTCCCGGGTTCAGGGACTTCATCGAAAAAGTTTCCTAAAACGGTACCTGTAAATTCGGTATAGATATCTACTTCACCTGAGCGAAGCGCGTTGAAGACAAAGCTCGTTTCGCCAAAGTTCGGTTCAACAGTGGCTGTCAGATCAGTCTGGTCCTCAATAAGTAGTTTATAGATATTCATTAATATTTCAGGTTCTGAACCCAATTTTCCTGCTATGACTATATCGTCATCATCCTGGAATAAGAGCGGAACAACAAGGATGCTTCCCATAACCACAAAGGCAGAGCTTAATATGATCATTGTTTTTTTAAGAGATGTATGTTGTAAGTAGCTGAGCAAACGGTCGAACAAAATGGCTAACAATGCTGATGGAACAGCACCTAAAATAATCAAATAATTATTTCCGCGATTGATTCCCAGCAAAATCAAACTACCTAAACCACCGGCTCCGATCAAAGCTGCAACGGTTGCAGTACCGATAATCAAAACAGTAGCGGTACGAATACCGGCCATGATGACAGGCAAGGCAAGCGGAAGTTGAACTTTTGTTAATTTTCTAAACCTGTCCATACCCATCGCATCGGCAGCTTCATTTAATGAAGGGTCAATGCCTGTTAGGCCTGTGTACGTATTTCTTAAAATAGGCAGTAATGCATAGATGAATAAAGCAATGATTGCAGGAACGAATCCAATACCAACAATAGGTATAAGGAGACCGAGCACGGCTAAGGATGGAATGGTTTGGAAAATGGCGGTTACTTGGATAATGGGTTCCGCTATTTTTTTGCGTTCCATTAAGAAAATACCTAACGGGACGGCTATGAGTACAGCGATAACGAGAGAAATAAAGGATAACTGCATATGTTCAATAAGCGCTGTCCATACATCTTGCTGGCGCTGCTGGAATGTTTCTATAAGTCCGCTCATGATTTATCCTCCTGCTCTTTAGCGTCTATATCATCTGCAAAGTAATGTATCAGATGCTCTCTGGATATATATAAAGGCTCTTTATCAGTAATCACTTTCAGTGTGTTTATGCGAGATAATGCAAGGATTAAATCATCGAGTGAATCGCTCATGTTGAGGGATTCTTCAAAAAGCGATTCATCTTTAGAATAGAAGCCTTTGTCAACCAACGTCTGAACCGTTTTTTCGCCATTATAATAGGGCAAGCCTGTGCGAAGAAATTCTTTTACAAAGTCATTGGCCGGGTTTTTCAGAATCTCGTTGGCCGTTCCTACTTGTTCTATTTGCCCCTGGTTCATCACACAAATACGATCGCCTAACTGAATGGCTTCCTGCATATCATGGGTGACGAAAACCACTGTTTTTTTGAATTTTCGTTGTAATTTCAAGACGTCTTGTTGAAGGCTGTTGCGGGTTATAGGATCCAACGCGCTGAAAGGTTCGTCCATTAAAATAATATCTGGATCTGCCGCGAGCGCCCGAACGACACCGATACGCTGCTGCTCTCCCCCTGATAATTCCGTTACTTTTCGTTTGCGGTATGTATCCGGGTCTAAATTAACGCTAGTTAGTAATTCTGTAACACGATTAGTCATGTCTTCTTTAGACCACTTCTTCATCTCCGGAACAATCGTGATGTTTTCTTCCACCGTCATATTCGGGAAAAGAGCAATTTGTTGCAGGACATAGCCAATATTCCAGCGTAATTCTTGAATATTGTACTCGCTGATTTTTTTACCTTCTATAAACAAAGTGCCATCTGATAAAGTAATCAACTTGTTGATCATCTTCAACGTGGTTGTTTTTCCACATCCACTAGGTCCAATCAACACAAAAAATTCGCCTTTTTTGATTTCTAAGTTGAAATCAGAAACTACTGCTGTATCATCATAACGTTTGGTTACATTCTCAAAGCGTATCATTGCAGACCCTCCTCATTTTTTTATTCGTTAAGTATAACAAACTATATGTATATTTCTATAATAATACACTCAGGAATTATTGCAGAGTTAATTTAGAAAGGGTATACTCGCTTGTAAGCAAAGGGGGAAACAATCTATGGTTGAAGTGCGATCGATTGAAGAAAAAGATAATCAAGCCGTGGGAGAAATAGTACAAGCTTCTTTAAAAAGTCGAGGATTGAATTTACCGGGGACAGCTTATTTTGATCCGTATTTATTTTCTTTGTATGACTACTATCAAAAACCTAAGCATGCATACTGGGTATTGGAAAAAGACGGACGAGTGATCGGTGGGTGTGGGATCGGTCCTTTTGGAGAAAGTGAAACAGTTGGGGAGCTGCAGAAACTCTACATTAGCGATGAAGAACAAGGAAGCGGCTACGCTCATTTATTGATGAAAAAAGCCCTCAGTTTTGCGGAGGAGCATTATGGATCCTGTTACATCGACACCTTTGCCTCTTTGAAAGAAGCGAACAAACTTTACGAAAAGTATGGTTTTGAAAAGCTGGATGCCCCGATCAAGGGCTCCGAACATAACGCCTGCGACACTTGGTTTTATAAAGAATTTCAGTAGGTATTTGGCATCACTCAAACACAAGACTTGCTGAGTTAACCAGAGAGCTCTTAAAAGTGCAGAACATACTCGTCTAAAGACGAGTATGACCACTTTAAATATCACTTAATGTGAGAGGAGGGGAAATATGAGACCCCTATTTTATATATTACCGTTACTTAGTTTCATTTTTGCGATTTCGATTATTGTTCTATTAGTGTATGCTTTGATATCTTTAGTGAAATCAAGCCAGTCACAGGCTGCCTCCTTAAAAGAAATAGAGATGAGCTTAAAAAGAATAGCTGACTCGGATAAATAAGCGACGTACCTAAAAAAGAGAAACCAGACAAGATTCTCTTGAAATCACTTGATTAACCTAGACCAAACTTTTATAATATACATAGACAACTTTCTATATATAAAAACACAATGACAAAAGGAGAAAATCAGATGATCAAATTAGAAATATTTGAACCGGCATTATGCTGCAGTACGGGGGTTTGCGGTCCATCCGCGAATGACGACTTGATGATGATCACTTCATTAGTGACTACAGTGAACACAATAGACGGCTATGAAGCAGTGAGATACAACTTGTCCGGCGATCCACAAGCGTTCGTAAATAATAAGAACGTAACGGCCATCCTTCAAGAAAAGCAGGCTGAAGCATTGCCTATCACACTGGTCAATGGAGAAGTGAAGAAGACAGGCGAATATCCTACCTTAGAAGAAATTTCGGACTATATGGAAGTGAAATTTGTCATGGCGGGAGCTTCAGACAAAGAATGCTGTGGAGGAACAAATGAAGACTGTTGCGGCGGATCCAACGAAGGTTGCTGTGGCGGTTCGGATTCAGGGTGCTGCTAATTAGAAAGGACGTATAGTAAATGGAAACATATTTACCAAACGCAGATAAATTAACCAAGTATTTATTCTTTACAGGAAAAGGCGGCGTCGGTAAAACGTCTATCGCTTGTGCTACGGCAGTCTCTTTGGCAGATAGCGGAAAAAAAGTCATGCTGGTGAGTACTGATCCAGCAAGCAATCTTCAAGATGTCTTTGATATAGAATTGACCAATAAATCAACACCGATCGAAGAGGTTCCTGGACTATATGTAGCCAATTTTGATCCGGTCACCGCAGCAAATGAGTACAAAGAATCGGTTGTGGGACCATATAGAGGAGTGCTTCCCGAATCGGCGATAGCGAATATGGAAGAACAATTGATGGGGTCGTGTACCGTTGAAATTGCTTCTTTCAATGAGTTCGCAGGTTTCTTGACCGATAAAGAGGTTTCTGAAAATTATGACTTTATCCTTTTTGATACTGCACCTACTGGCCATACCTTACGCATGCTGCAATTGCCTTCTGCCTGGAACGACTTTTTAGACGAAAATACCACAGGTGTTTCCTGTATGGGCCAGCTGTCCGGACTTGGCGAAAAAAAACAAAGCTACGAACAGGCGATTGAAACGTTGGGAGACAGCACAAAAACAACGCTCATGTTAGTCACGCGTCCTCAAGAAGGTCCACTGCTTGAAGCCGGTCGTGCATCGGAAGAACTGAACATACTAGGTGTAAAAAATCAGAAGCTTATCGTAAATGGGATATTAAACTATCCCACAGATTCGGTTTCTCAAAAGTTAGTTGACGAGCAGCAGAAAGCCTTGCATCAAATGCCGGAAAACTTGAAAAAATTTCCAACTTGGAGCCTTCCTTTACGTCCATACGATGTTACTGGAATTGAGAAATTGCGTAAGCTTTTGGACGAAGACCAAGAAGCTCCTAATCTTTCGACAGTGGAAAAAACAGAGTTTCCGCGTTTAAATAAAGTGGTCGACGAGCTGGTCAGCTCCAACAAACGTGTCGTATTCACGATGGGAAAAGGTGGCGTTGGTAAAACTACGATTGCAGCAACGTTAGCGCTGGGCTTAGCTTCCAAAGGGAAAAAAGTACATTTGGCTACGACGGATCCTGCTGCACATCTGGAACACATTTTTGAGGAATCCAGTCAGATCAAAATGAGTCGAATCGATGAAAAGAAAGAACTGGCAGACTATCAAGAAGAGGTTCTTACAAACGCGCGCAAAACGATGTCAGGTGACGACCTGGCCTATGTTGAAGAAGATTTGCGCTCTCCTTGTACCCAGGAAATAGCCGTGTTCAGGAGATTCGCAGAAATCGTGATGGATGATGACTGTGATGTGGTCGTGATCGATACGGCACCAACAGGACATACGCTCTTGTTACTCGAATCCTCTCAGAGTTATGCGAAAGAGGTAGAGCGTTCATCGGGCGAAGTGCCTGAATCGATACGTAGATTATTGCCGATGCTCCAAGACAGAGAACAGACAGAAGTGATCATGGTGACATTACCGGAAAATACACCTGTTTATGAATCTCTAAGGTTGCAGGACGATCTGGACCGTGCCGGCATCGCTCATACATGGTGGGTCGTCAACCAGAGCATGCTCTCCAGCGGGACAACAAATGAAATCCTGCTTGCCCGTGCCCAAAGTGAAAAAGGTTGGATCGATAAAGTGGCAGAAGTATCCAACAATCATTTTGCTGTAGTGGAATGGCGTTCAGAGGAATTAAAAGGCAAAGCACTGACGACTATATTGAATTAGTAAGAGTCTTGATAAAAATGATAGTAGAAAAGAGTTTATCTAAAAATACACTCAATCAAATAGGCGTATCAGATACTCAGTCGTATAGAACTGTTTATTTTGATGCGCCTAATTTATTATATCTAAGTAAATATTAAAGTGACGCTGAATAGGAGTATAAATTGAATTAAAATGATAAAACGGCTTTTTTTATTGCTTTTCTATGATAAAATAATAAAACGGACAAAAAAATATATACATAGAAAGACGAAAAAATGATAAGGTGAGTAGTAAGTGAAACCTTCAAGTATATATGTCGAATCATAAGAAACAAACGATCAGTGATGATTCGAGAAATGAGAATCATTATACGGAATAAGTGGTAGTAACGCCGCTTCAACTTCAAGACACGAAGCGTGTGTCGTTAATAGCCGGTCCCTATGACGTGGGCGAACGTTTGGAGCATTAGAAAAGAATACGAACAGAACCTGTGATTATTTAACAACAGACCGGATCGGCCGTTATGGAACTCAAAGCAGATGATAAACGCTATTTGCCTATGGTTGAACGTCTCGATTCAGAAAAACACTAAGGAGAAAAAAGATGTACTCATTTTGGATGAAAGCAGAACGGTTTTACACCTTTACAATGCCTTTAATCATAATTATTTTGCTCTTTCTCATTATTGCTTACGTTTTTGTTTATTCATATGCAGATCCAAACAAGCCTCTCCGCAAATATGTGACGAGGGGATACCTGGGACTCATTCTGATCAGCATCCTCTATTTTGTTTGGGGGCAATCTACTTACAATCACTGGGTAGAACAAAATGAATATATCACGCCGGGGATCCGGTCGCATTCGTCGATTCTGGGGATTAAGACTTCTGAGGACCCAGCAATCGTCAGAGCGTATAGACGCTCCAATTCGCTGAAGGTTAATTTATTGGAACTGGATATGTATGAGGCTGAAAAAGTAAGCATCCCATTTTCATATACTTACGCCGGTTCACAAGAAGCGAATCACTACTTCACATACGGTGACGAGGATCAGTTCGTGTTCAAAATGCAGGGCGAAATAAACTGGACAGAAGATGAACGAGAATTAGTCGGCTTTGAGTTTCGTTTAACCGACAAACGGTTTGAAGAACTCGGTTTTTATAATGAACCAGACACTATCTTTGATTCACTGTCACTGCCGGAGTCTGAACAAAGAGAGTTGTCGGATTTAGATATTTACGATGCCGTTCCGATTACTGAAATGATCAGTGGATGGAATTTTGGGAGACAGTTTTATTAAACAGTTATCAGAAGTAATTAATGTGATTTAACATTGTGTTTTAATTGGAAGCCTTGTAAAATAGGAGGATAGCTTATTTTAAAGGAGATTATTATGAATATAGAAGTATTTACACAATTCCGCTTAGTCTTTGGACTTATTCTTGCTTTTCTAAGTTTGTTTTTCATTTTATCTGTTCTACCAAAAGGACACGATGCCATGGTGACTTTCTTCTCAGTCATAGCCGTATCCGTCACACACGCACTTATTGCGGTAGCCTTAATTGTTACTGAAAATATGTTCCTGGATGATTTTTCTATGGAAGGTGATTCCATCACCTTTTTCATGTTTGTGGCTATTTTGGCTCTGGCAGTGATTAATCCGATTGTATATAAAATGAGAAACAAACCAAAACGAAGAGGATCTTACTCATTTAGATAGCAAGCAGTATCAGCTTGAAAGGAGCTTGACTCATGTGTTTTTTCACATGAGTCAAGCTCCTTTTTTGTGTAGGCTTTGATAACTATTAAATGTATATATAAGGTTGCGTTTGTCAACTGAAAAAGGTAGGGCGTTATAATGCATAATTAAGCTTTTCAGTGCTAACTCAGTGATTTTATATGCCGAGTTAGCGTTTAATGATTTTTAAGTGCCCACCGAACCATTGATGTTTCACGAGTGAGCAGTAATGCGAGCAACTAGTGCCAGCTCACTAACAGGGCGATTATCAAGCGGGCACTAATCGACCTGTTAGTGACCAGTCAAGAAGCCAAAACGTTTGGGTGGGAAGTATCGCCCCCGTGTAGTGTCCACCCGCTGAGCACCTTACCTTGAGCGGATACTAAGGGGTGCTTCTAGTACCCACCCGTCGTCCGGTGACTTGCCAGTGGGTACTACAAGTCGTCCAAAGTGCCCACTCCGTCGCATTGATCGGTTGAAGGGTCACTTAATATTTGTCAGGTGCCCACTCGGACCAGAATAGCCGGTCGGTGGGGACTTATCTCTCAAGATCTTAATGGCATAAAGAAAAGCCTTAGACATTTGCGTCTAAGGCTTCATTTAAATCTGTTTTAGTTGTTATCGTTAGTGAGAAACTAAGACTAATCTTTAGACTTGCCACCGAAGAAATATAAACCGCCAGTAACAGACATCAAGACAACGACGACGCTGCTCAATACAACGGGTAATCCAGATGATTCTTCTTCAGAAAATTCAATTTCAGTTTCTTCTACGACATCTGGTTCAGATTCTTCTACTTCTTTCTCTTCAGTTTCTTGAACTTCTTCTTCTGCAACTTTTTCTTCTTTGGCAGTCGCAATGGCCGTTTCCAATTCCTCTGGATTAAACACAGCTAGTGTCCCTACTTCAGAAGTTACGCCAACGACGCCACCTTTTGTATAGGCATCTCCTAAAAGTTCCCAAGATTCGGTGCTTTCATTCCACCGGTATAGTGCGTCCTGGTTATATTCGACTTCAGGCGTGAAGAAGCGGTATGTCATTTCAGAAGGGAAGGTGGTTAGACGTTCGCCTTCTTGTTCAATACCAAAGGATAGAATTTTTCCTTTAGTTATCGCTTTAGCTTTCAGCTCTTGAGCAGTCGACTCAAAGGTAATCAAAGCATTACCTTCAGATAAATTGTCGATGGGGATAACCCATTCCAAATCGACTCGAGCAATTAAGAGCTTGACGTTTTTATCTTTCAAAATTTTGACTTGTTCGCGAGATAAACTGATACGTTCAATGTGACCGAGTGATGAATCGAAAGATATTGCCAGCACCCCATTGTTAGGAACAGCTTCAATATCTTCTTGAGCTACTGTGGCCACACCATTTGTTTCGGAAGGGCGAATCCATATCGTACTGTGTTGTGCGGGATCGTCATTTTCTTCTATCTCGTTTTCATTATTAGAATAAAAGTCTTCTTCTTCAGAAGTTGTTTCCTCGTCATTGTTATCAACGGTTTCGTTGCTGTTTTCGGAAGAACTATCGTCATCTTCAGTTTCGTTCTGCGTTTCATTTGATTGTTCAGGATCCGTTTCGCTGTCTGTCGTTTCTTCAGAATCAGTTTCGGTGTTCTCGGACTCTGAATCGGTATCTTCTGAGGTTTCATCATCATCGCTGACGCTATCCGTTTCTTCTTCAGTCTCTTCTGGGTCTTCAACAGTATCGTCTTCAGGTTCCGGTTCTTCTGGTTGCTTTTCTCCAAATTGAACCAGTCCGTGGCCATATAAGACGTCATGGCCAGGGTCGCCCAAATCTAGCGCTTGTTCGATCAGACGCTGACGAATAGCATCAGGGCTTTCTGAAGGGTGTTTCTCCATCAGAAGTGCCGCAATACCTGCGACATGAGGAGCTGCTTGAGATGTCCCTGACATTGTCGAATAAGCGCCGTCGGGACTTAAGCTGAGTATGTTTTGTCCGGGTGCGGCCAATTCATTTTCGGGGCCAACCATGGAATCACTGACACGTGCTTGTCTTTGATTCACTCCGGATACTGCAATCACTTCATCGTGTACAGCTGGATAATCAATTGTACCGTTATTGTCGGTTATGTTACCACTTGCAGCGAAAATAAGAATACCTTGAGCGTATGCCTCTTGAATCGTATCGTATACCTCTTGGTTATGATCTGGATAGCCAGAACTGATAACGATAATATCACTATCATTTTGAATGGCCCAATTGAGACCGGTAAGCAAATTTCCTACTCGTGTTTTATCGCCTTTTGATTCGTGATAAATTTTAACTCCGTAGATATCTGCATCAGGCGCTATTCCTTGTGCGCGCGTACCTTGTTTGGCACCTAAGATACCTGCAACATGGGTTCCGTGTCCAGAATGATCATTGGTCCATACATCTGGACCTAATTCATCATCTTCGCCAAATATGCTATGTCCACCTGCGTATGTAATGTCAGGATGCTGGTAAAAACCTGTATCCAAAATAGCGATATCAACATCTTTACCCGTATAACCTTCCTCCCAGGCATCAAAAGTGCCGATCATCGTTTGATTCCAGTCATCACTGGATACTTCGTAAGGTGACTGCGACGTTGTGACTTCTTGATCATAGGTTATGCGTCGGATGTTTTTTTCTAAACTTAATTCTCTTATGGCCGAAGCGGGAACAGACATGGTTTGAATGGGCAAAATATCCATTGTTTGTACATTTTTAAAGCGTGGGTCCAAGGACTCTTCTTCAGGAACGCTTTCTTTGTAGCGAATGATGATATCGATATATTCGTCGCCGTATTCGCTGTCTTGAGCAATGACTTGACCAACAGGTAAGACGATAGATAAAAGGAAGACAAGAACGATTCCTACTACCCCTCTTTTTATTTGCTTCTTATTCAAACAATCCTTCTCCTTTGTCTTTCTTCTGGTGACGTGTTTTGCACTTTAATTTGATTTTAATTCATTAATTTTGTATATATATTTAGCTACATTAACAACATATTATCACATGATGGATGGACTATTGGTGTCAGAAGCATCATAAAATATAAATAATTGACGAGAATGTCACATTTCGTTAAAAAATAAGAGTTATTTAATAAAAAATGGTAGAATAAGAGAGTTAGTTTTATAGAAGGAAGTGCAAAGAGCAATGTTTAGCCGAGAACACCTATTAAATGAATTACAAGAAGAGTTTCCGTTAGTGAAAGACTGGCTGCTTTATATAAGAGATAACAGTGAGGACACACAGTGGGTCCAGCAATTAATAGAAGACTCACCTAAGACGTTTGAACAGTGTGTGCTTTATTTGTCAGAAGGAATACGCTTACTCCCCACGCGACCAGTCAGACTTTCAGTATTCAGTCAAATCATAACCTTGGATGCGAATGCTTTTCTTCCGACTACTTCTTTAGGTAAATTATGGCTGCATGTTTTAGCCGAAACGAAACGTGTACACAACAATCAACCAATCGAACTTCCGAAAACGAGAAAAGAAATCAATACATTACTCAAGGATCATCATTTGCATAGGGAAGATATTACGGATTCGGTCACAGTCGTGAATTTATTCGCGGAGATTTCTTCTGGGTATCATCCTATGTGGGAAGCGGCGGTACACAGTCAAAGTGTTATGACCGTTCCACTGAGAGAGTGCGTGAAATTAAGCGCCGTATATCCCGCTCACGAGCAACCGATCGTTTGGGTCGTGGATAATGCAGAAGTTTTCAGTCGCATTGTCGACCGTGTTCCGGCGTTGCCGATGATATGTACGCAGGAAGAGTGGTCTTGTTCAGCAGGAGAAATCTTTGACCGACTGATAGCCAATGGGGCGGAGTTACGTTTCGTTGGAGATTTAACGCCAAAAGGGATCGTCCGGGCGGAGGAATTACTGCTTCGCTATCCTGATAGAACCCGCACCTGGCAAATGGATGTCGAGACATATTTAAAAGCCAAAGATGACACCACCGATTTAACGGAAGAAGACTATGCGTTACTCGATAAACATCATGTCGATTATTTAGCCTGTTTAAAGGATGAAGTGAGAGATCAGGGGCATCCTGGATACCTCATCACTGTGGTCGATGAACTGATAAAACAATTGAATCATTACTACCGTAAATAAGATAACGGAAGGACGATCAACTTGGATAAAAAACGGGTAACAGATGAGCAACGTTTACTCCATGGAGGAGATTATAATCCTGATCAGTGGTTAGCGTATCCGGAAATACTGAAAGAAGACGTTGTATTGATGCAGAAAGCGCACACCAACACATTTTCGATCGGTATTTTTGCGTGGGCGGCTTTAGAACCGGAAGAGGGAACCTATGATTTTGAATGGCTGGACAACGTGATCGAACGCATTCAGGCGATCGGTGGACGCTTTATTCTGGCAACACCCAGTGGCGCACGACCGGCCTGGATGTCAAAGCAGCATCCGGAAGTGCTGCGCGTTGATGCAAGCCGCAGAAAACTTCTGCATGGGGCGCGTCACAACCATTGTTTTTCGTCTCCTTATTACCGTAAAAAAACGCAAGCGGTGAATGCCAAATTGGCCGAACGTTACGGAAACCATCCGGCGCTCCTGATGTGGCACATTTCAAATGAATTCGGTGGCGAATGTCACTGTGACTTATGCCAGGCGAACTTCAGAAAGTGGCTGAAAGAAAAATACACGAACGATTTGGAGCGATTAAACGACTCGTGGTGGGGACCGTTCTGGAGTCATACGATTACCGACTGGGAACAGATCGAGTCACCGTCTCCGATCGGTGAAACAGCTGTTCACGGGATGAATTTGGATTGGCGCCGATTTGTTTCACATCAGACGATCGATTTTTATAAAAATGAAATCAAGCCGCTGAGAGAAAAAACCCCTGATATCCCGATAACCACAAACTTCATGTCGGATAATCCTGCATTCACACCCTTTACAGGTTTGGATTACCAGGCATTCGCAAAAGAAGTGGATGTCGTGAGCTGGGACGCTTATCCAGCCTGGCACAATGATAAAGAAGACACGGCGACACTGGCAGCGAAAGTCGGCTTTTTGAACGACCATTTTTATGCGATGAAAGATCAGCCGTTCTTGCTGATGGAATCGACCCCAAGTGGCGTGAACTGGCACCACGTCAACAAGGCGAAACGACCAGGCATGCATTATTTATCTTCGATGCAGATGCTTGCTCATGGCTCAGATAGTATTCTGTATTTTCAGTGGCGTAAGTCGCGTGGTTCTTCAGAGAAGTTTCACGGGGCGGTCGTCGACCATGACCAGTCACCAGAAAACCGCGTCTTTAAAGAGGTGGCTCGTTTAGGTCAAACAATGGAAGCTATTTCTGAAAAAGTGGTCGGCTATCAGCGCAAAGCAAAAGTGGCTATCATATATGATGTCGAAAACGAATGGGCCTTAAATGACGCTCAGGGCTTTGGACTGAAAACGAAAAAATACGGAGAAACTTTACAAAAACATTATCAGGCATTCTGGGACAAAAACATCGCCGTTGATATCATTTCAAAAGACGTTGATTTTGAGCAATATGACTTAGTGCTGGCACCGATGTTATACATGATGTCCGAAAAAACTGCCAAGCAACTGCAGGCGTATGTTGAAAAAGGCGGAACACTCGTGTCGTCCTATATGACCGGCTTGGTGGACGAAGCGGATCTGGCCTATCTGGGCGGCTGGTTGACTCCCCTCAAAGAAACCTTCGGCATGGCACCTTTGGAAACAGATACCTATTATCCAACTGATAAAAACAGTCTGGAATTCAACGGGAAAATCTATGACATCAAGGACTATGCCACAATCATTGAATGTGATTCAGCGGAAGAAGTGGCAACCTATCGATACGACTTTTACCAAAGAACGCCGGCGATAACAGTAAATCATTACCGGCAGGGGACAGCTTATTACATGGGCGCGCGTCTGGAAGAGTCGTTCCTCACTGAGTTTTATGGAGAGCTGATCGCCGACTTAGGGCTGACGCCCCCACTGGATATCACACACGAACGCGGCATATCCGTTCAAGCCAGAGAAGCGAATGGACTAAAAACTGTCTTCATTATGAATTTCACGGAAGACTTGCAAGTGATTGAAATCAATGAAGAAGTGAGAGATATTCAAACAGACGAAACGTTGAGCGGACAACTGGCTTTGGATCCTTATGAAGTAAGGATCCTAGAGAAAAAAGGCTGGTTCGTTGATTCGAATGACCAGTTATCTCTGTAATTAGAACAAAAACGAATCGGATTCATGATATAATTAAACAAGATAGTTAAAAAAAAGAAACCGCAAGAAAGATAGATGAAAGGAGAAAACGTTTGGCTACATTAAACGATGTTGCAAAAAGAGCGAACGTCTCTAAGATGACTGTTTCACGAGTGATCAACCATCCTGAACAAGTGACAGATGAGTTGAAAGAACTCGTTTATGAAGCGATGAGAGAATTAAATTATCGACCTAATGCAGCAGCAATAGCTTTAGCGAATAATCGCACACAAATTATTAAATTATTGATCTTAGAAGAGATGGATACAACGGAACCATACTACATGTTTTTACTGACCGGGATTGCGAATGAATTGGATAAATATGCCTATAGTTTACAGCTTTTGACCCATAATAACATTCAAATCGGGGATTCAGACGGCTTCATTGTATGCGGCACACGTAAAGAAGATGAAGAATTCATTCATGGCTTAGATAAACCCACGGTATTATTCGGTCAAAACGATATGGGTGTTGACTACATTGATAGTAATAATGAAGAAAGCATGGCCAGAGCCACTGAATATGCGATTGAAAAAGGGTATGAAACGGTTGTGTATATCGGTATTGACGTGGATGAACCTTTCTCGCATTCAAGAGAAAAAGGCTATACATCGGTGATGGAAAATCACGGGAAAGAGACTCATATTTATAACTTGGAAAATCGTTCACGCTACTCGGCTGCCTTTATCAGAGAGAATTGGGATGCATTCCCTAAAAACACATTATTCTTATGTGCTTCAGATCGTTTAGGTCTAGGTGTCATTCGTGAAATCAAAGAACATGGTGGCGATATTCCAAATGACTACGGTATTATCGGTCACGACGGTGTCTTTCTGGACCAGATTGCCTATCCCAACTTGACGACCCTTAAACAGTCTATTACGGAAATGGGCGCGGCTTGTGCTAGAATGGTCTTGAAGAAAGTTAAAGAAGAAGGCAAGCCTCAAGGAAACCAGTTATTTGAAACTGAACTTAAATTAGGCGGCACGACGCGCTGAGAAAACACGAAAACGTCCACGCCTGACGACTTAAATAGTCAGGCGCGGACGTTTTTATTTCAATACAAACCTATTCGGTGATTAGACATGCGAACGTCTGCCCAAACGACCGAAGCGCTTGCCGTTCGGTCGTTTGGGCGAGTAGGAACCACCGTAGTTACCGAAGAGCGTGACTATTCGGTAACTACGGTAAAAAGTGGTCTGGCTAATTACCGAATGAGCCTTCATTCGGTAATTAGGATGGTCAAAAATGTGCCAACTTACCGAAGAGCTGCCGGGTTCGGTAAGTTGCACGGGGTAAGTGTAGACTAAGTGCCGAACTTGGTCCACTTCGGTAACTAGCTAGCTTAAAAAGTCAGCTAGCTACCGAATACCAGTTTCTTTAATTGGAATTGCCCGGATTTTGATGGGAACGAGTGTGAACGCGTTTCCTCCTATTATATTTTCTGTTACCGATAACACTTGAAATGTTCTTGTATAATTTTCTTCAAATGCTAGAATCAGAATGGAACCGCTTTAAGATAAGTGCGCCGAAAAATAATAATTAATAATAAAACAATTAAAAATTAGTATCACAAGAAGGGGTATTTTTATGGATACAGCAGCAATTTATCACCGTTCCGAAAGTGAATACGCGTATTTATATGAGCGCGGACATTATCATATTCGGATTCGGACAAAAGCGAAAGATATTGACAGCGTTGAACTAATAAGTGGCGACCCTTATTCGCTCGATCAAGAGAAATGGTACACACGTGGAAAAGAAATGAAAAAGGTAGCAACTACCAATATGCATGATTATTGGATGATCGATACACATGAACCGACAAAACGAATGGCTTACGGTTTTCGTATCATTGGAAAAGACGGAATTGAAATATTCTACTCGGACCAGGGAGTTTATCCATTTGAAGAAACCTTTTTAGAGCAGATGAACTTTTATTTCCGTGTGCCGTATATTCATGAAATCGATGCGTTCCGTGCACCGAAGTGGGTCAATGAAACCATCTGGTATCAGATTTTTCCAGAACGGTTTAAAAATGGCGATGACAGCAATAATCCTAAAGGAACACTCCCATGGGGCAGCAAAGAACATCCGACCCGTGACGACTTTTATGGTGGTGACTTGCAAGGGGTGCTAGATGGTCTGGATTATCTAGAGGACTTGGGTATTAATGGGATCTACTTTACACCTGTTTTTGAAGCCCATTCCAATCACAAATATGACACTATTGACTACAAAGAAATCGATCCGGATTTCGGTGACAAGGCACTATTTAAAAAAGTTGTTGAAGAAGCACATAAGCGTGGCATGCGTGTCATGATCGATGCGGTCTTTAATCATGTGGGCATTCGTTCAGCTCAGTGGCAGGACGTTATAGAGAATCAGGAAGAATCTAAGTACAAAGACTGGTTCTATATTCATTCCTTCCCTGTCGAAGATGTCAGTGGCTTGAGCATGAATGAACTGGAAAACGTGGGCCGTGTGAATTACGATACCTTTGCGTTTACCGGTCACATGCCTAAACTCAACACGGCTAACCTAGAAGTACAAGAATATCTGCTTGATATTTCGACGTATTGGATCAAAGAATTTGACATCGATGCCTGGCGTCTTGATGTAGCCAATGAAGTGGATCACTACTTCTGGAAGAGATTTTTCAAAGAAACCACGGCGATCAAAGAAGACTTGTATATCTTGGGAGAAATCTGGCATTCATCACAGAATTGGTTGAATGGTGACGAGTTCCATGCTGTCATGAACTATGCGTTTACAGATAATATTGAGAATTATTTTTTCAAGAAAATCTTGTCTCCAACGCGTTTGGTATCGAGTTTGAATAGTCAGCTAATGCTCTACCGCAGACAAACGACAGAAGTTATGTTTAATTTACTGGATTCTCATGATACGCCGCGTATCTTAAATAAAGCAGGCGGCGATAGAAATCTCGTGAAATCTGCGATGGCATTCCTCTACTCTCAACCCGGCACACCGTGTATGTATTATGGAACTGAAATAGGGTTGGACGGAGAAGGCGATCCTGATTGCCGTAAGTGTATGATTTGGGATGAGGATAAACAAGACCATGATATGTTGCGTTTTTCAAAAGAACTGATCCGTTTCCGCAAAAAATATCAGTCGATTTTAAGCTACGGTGAAACAGAGTGGCATGATATAAGAGATGACGAACAATTCCTCGGTTTCAAACGTAAATTAGGCAACCAGGAACTGTATTTCTTCTTTAATCAAGACGAAGACGAAGCCTTCTTACCGCTTCTGCCACATGACGCAATAAAAGTCTTTGGTTTCAATGATGACTCCTATGAAGAAGATGAGATACTGCATCAGAACGGTTTTTCAGTCTTTTATTATGTAGATAATGAAGAAGAGAAGAAACAGCGCTTAGTGAATAAACGTAATCGTGCAAAAAAACGTAAAGTGTTGATGGAAGCAATTAAAAAAGAGTAAATAACAGAATTCATAAATTAGGATGTGTGACGGATGAAAAGAATAGCAAAGATAGACCCGTGGAAGGTTATCACGACCGATGTCAAAAAAGACAAGCGTGTGCAGGAAAGTTTAACGTCCATAGGCAATGGCTACATGGGTTTGCGTGGGAACTTTGAAGAAGGATATTCAGGCGATACCCATATCGGGACGTATATAGCTGGCGTGTGGTACCCGGATAAAACGCGTGTCGGTTGGTGGAAAATCGGTTACCCTGAATATTTCGGAAAAGTGATCAATGCAACGAATTTTCTTCCCATAACGATTCGTATCAACGGACATCAAGTGGACCTGGCAAAAGACAAGGTCAGAGACTTCCATTTAGAGTTGGATATGAAAGCGGGTGTACTCAACCGTTCTTACGTCTGGACAAATGATGAGACGGAAATCGCGTTCACATTTACTCGTTTTGTGAGTGTCGCAACAAAAGAATTAGCGGTGATGCATGTCGAGGCAAACGTACTGAAAGGCAATCCTATCATTGAAATGATGCCTCATTTAGATGGCGATGTGGTCAATGAAGATAGCAACTATGATGAACAGTTCTGGATCGAACGAGACCGCGGGTTGACACCGCAGCCTTATCTAACAACAAAAACAATTGAAAACAATTATGGTACCGACCGTTTCACTGTCACAACGATGATGAGCAACACAGTAGAAGGATTGAAGCAAGAAGACAGCAATGAGTCGGACATGACTGTCTCAGAAAGCTATAAAGGAACGGTTTCAGCAGGCGAAACAGTGAAGCTGACTAAATTAGTATCTGTGATCACTAGCCGTGACGTTGAAGAAGCTGAGCAAGTGAAGGCTGCCGAAGCAATCTTAAGTGATGCCAGCCAAGCTGCTTTTGCTAAATTAAAAGAAGCACATGTCAGTGAATGGGCCAAGCGCTGGAACAATGCTGATGTGGTCATTCAAGGTGACGCCGCGAGCCAGCAAGGTGTCCGCTTCAACATATTCCAGCTCTTCTCAACTTACTATGGAGAAGATCCTCGTCTGAACGTTGGGCCTAAAGGCTTTACTGGCGAAAAATATGGTGGCGCAACCTACTGGGATACGGAATCATGTATTTTACCTATGTACCTGTCAACGACTGATGAAGAAGTTTCCAGACAGCTCCTGGTCTACCGTCATAATCAGCTGGAAGAAGCACACGTTAATGCCTCCAAACAAGGGCTTGATGGTGCCTTATATCCAATGGTTACCTTCACAGGGATCGAATGTCACAATGAATGGGAAATTACGTTTGAAGAAATCCACCGTAACGGAGCGATTGCGCATGCTATTTACAATCACGCGACTTACTCCGGAGACGAATCTTACTTACTCGATCAAGGCATCGAGGTCCTTACTGGGATTTCCCGTTTCTGGGCGGACCGCGTGCACTACTCAAAACGCAACCAAAAATATATGATACATGGTGTCACAGGTCCAAACGAATACGAAAACAACATCAACAACAACTGGTATACAAACACGATGGCTGCTTGGACATTACGCTATACGCTCGAGTCACTTGAAAAAGTGTCAGATGAGAAAAAAGCGAGCCTGAACTTGGAGTCTGAAGAATTAAGTCAATGGAAAGATATCGTTGAAAATATGTATTTCCCTAAAGATGAAGCGTTGGATGTTTTCGTTCAACACGATACATTCTTGGATAAAGACTTGCGTCCGGTCGATTCGCTTAAACCAGAAGAGCGTCCGATCAACCAGAACTGGTCATGGGACAAGATCTTACGTTCACCGTTTATTAAACAGGCGGATGTCCTGCAAGGTTTGTATTTCCTGAATCATGAATTCAGCCAGGAAGAAAAAGAACGCAACTTCGATTTCTATGAACCGATGACGGTGCACGAATCATCGCTATCACCTTTGGTCCATTCCATTTTAGCTTCGGAATTAGGCAAAAAGGAAAAAGCGTTTGAAATGTATGAGCGTACTGCTCGCTTGGATCTAGATAATTACAACAATGATACCGAAGACGGTCTGCACATTACGTCAATGAGTGGTGGCTGGTTATCCATCGTTCAAGGTTTTGCGGGCATGCGTACCCTGACCGGTGAATTATCCTTTGACCCATATTGTCCCGAAAAATGGGATGGGTATGAATTCAAATTGAAGTACCGTGGCCGACTTATCAAAGTCACTGTAAACAAAGAAAGTGTAGAATTCACCTTACAAGAAGGTGATGCACTGGATATCACTCTATACGGTGAAACTGTAACGATAAAAGACAGTGTAAACCGAGCTATCACAAAGTAAAGACAGAAAATCAAGAAGAGATAATCAGATCATCTGATTATCTCTTCAGTTTAGGAGTCACTGTAGCCAGCTCGGGATGATAATGATTTCTGAGTTTGCCGTTTTACGATCGTAATGACCAACTCAGGACGAAAAAATTTCTGAGCTGGTCATTTCGCAGCATAAATGACCAGCTCGGGGTATCGATCCATGCTGGTCCGACATCCTTTCAACCAGAAACATAAAAAAACAATGATAAATAAGGAAGAGAGATGAACATCTCTCTTTTTTAATCAAAAATAAGCAAGACACTACAAGGAGGCAGTTATGATTAAAGGACTAATTTTCGATTTAGATGGAGTAATCACAGATACAGCAGAATATCACTACCTGGCATGGAAAAGTTTAGCTAAGAAGATGGGTATTGAGATGGACCGAGAATTTAACGAGCAACTTAAAGGGATCAGCCGAATGGAATCTTTGGACCTCATCTTGAAACACGGCAACAAAGAAAATGACTATTCTGAAGAAGAAAAGCACGAATTAGCGACACAAAAAAATGAAGAGTACAAAGAGTCTATCAAGCAAATCACACCAAACGATTTACTTCCAGGTATTGAACAATTGCTCAAAGATGCTAAAGACAGAGGTTTAGGCATGGTACTCGCTTCTGCAAGTAAGAATGGGCCTGAAATTATGAAAAGACTTGAAATCGAAGAACTGTTTGACGGGGTAGTGGATCCGGCGTCATTAAGTGCGGGTAAGCCTGATCCGGAAATATTTGTCAAAGGAGCAGAAATGCTCGGACTGGACGTGTCTGAATGTGTGGGACTAGAAGATGCTGAAGCGGGTGTGGAAGCCATCAATGGTGCCGGCATGTTTTCTGTAGGTGTAGGTTCAAAAGACTCCATGCATAAAGCCGACTTTATCGTCGAAGATACAAAAGATCTGACATTGGATGTCATTCTTGAGCGAGCAAGTAAATAATACAACTTAATTACCGAGAGGAGCTTTCTATGAAGTGGTGGCAAAATGCGGTCATTTATCAAGTTTATCCGCGCAGTTTTCAGGACAGTAATGGCGATGGTATCGGCGATATTCCGGGAATCATCAGCCGTCTGGACTATTTGGAACACCTAGGAATCGATGCTATCTGGCTAAGTCCAGTTTACGATTCACCCAACGATGATAATGGCTACGACATCAGTGATTACCAGGCGATCCATCCTGATTTTGGCACGATGGAAGATATGGATCGACTTATTATTGAAGCAAATAAACGCAATATCCGCATCGTGATGGATTTAGTCGTCAATCATACAAGCGATGAGCATCAGTGGTTCGTTGAATCGAGAAAAAGTAAAACCAATGAATACCGCGATTTCTACATTTGGCGTGACCCGGTCAACGGTGGTCCGCCTAATGATCTGATAGCGGCGTTTGGCGGATCAGCTTGGGAGTACGATGAAGAAACAAAGCAGTACTACTTCCATATGTTCAGTAAGAAACAGCCGGATTTAAGCTGGGAAAATGAACTCGTCCGTCAGTCTGTGTATGACATGATGAATTATTGGCTCGATAAAGGCATCGGTGGTTTCCGTATGGATGTGATCGACTTGATCGGAAAACTTCCGGATGAAAAAATCACTTCCAATGGTCCCAAGTTGCATGACTACCTGCAGGAATTGCACGAAGCAACTCTCAAAGGCAGAGATGTCATGACAGTCGGGGAAACGTGGGGAGTAACACCAGAAAACGCTAAACTTTATTCTGATCCGGAGCGTCATGAATTATCCATGGTTTTTCAATTCGAGCACATACAACTGGATGAACTATCGAATCAGACTAAATGGGATATAAAAGAGATCGACTTTGTTGAGTGGAAAGAGGTACTGACCAAGTGGCAGGTCGAATTAAAAGATAATGGTTGGAACAGTTTATTCTGGAATAATCATGATTTGCCCCGCGTCGTCTCTCGTTATGGCAATGACAGTGAATACCGAGTAGAAAGTGCCAAGCTCTTTGCGATCCTGCTTCATCTCATGAAAGGCACACCCTATATTTTTCAAGGTGAAGAAATCGGGATGACAAACAGAACGATTGAATCTATTGATGAAGTGGATGATATCGAAAGTATCAATATGTATAATGAACGATTGAATGAAGGCTATACACACGACGAGCTTATTGATGTGATCAACATTAAAGGACGCGATAATGCTAGAACGCCAATGCAATGGGATGACTCTAGTCAGGCTGGCTTTACTACTGGAAAACCTTGGTTACCAGTCCAGCCGAATTACAAAGAAATCAATGTGGAAGCATCACGCGACTCCTCAGATTCTATTTTCAATACTTACAGACAATTGATTCAATTAAGAAAAGATAATCCGCTGGTCGTTTGGGGCGATTACGAGTTGCTCTTACCCGATCACCCATCTGTTTATGCCTACAAACGATCTTATAAAGGTAAAACATGGTTGATAGTCGCGAATGTGAGTGGAAAAGTGGAACACTTAGTTTCAAATGTTACAAATAGTGTCGGAAATGTGATAGTTTCAAATTACAGTAAAAAAGCCTTTGACCCAAAAGAGGCAGTGTTACAACCATATGAGGCAATCGTTGTCGAATTGCTGGATTAGTAAAAAATATAATAACAGCGTCGATCCATCCTGATACCGGTAACATAGAAAAAACAATTGAAACAATTGTAAAAAACTTATATAGTTTAAATGTAATCACTTACACCATTGTTTTCTAAGCAAACAAGATTTTAAGAAAGCCTTTTCTTTGAGCTTGGAAAATAAAGTAAGCAAATAAAGAAAAAATAAAAAAATAGGAGGCAACACAATGATTGATAAGAAATTTTGGTACAAAGGAATGTTACTGCTTTCAACAGTAGGACTACTTGCAGCATGTGGAACAGATGATAACGGAGATTCAGCTGATACATCTGAGGACACAACGGAAGAAGCAGCTGAAGATACAGAAGGCGAAACTTCTGAAGAAACAGCAAGCGAAGATGCTCCTGAAAAACCTGAATCGTTACATATTTGGGTCAACGACGAAGAAGTGCAATTAGATGCTTACGAACAGATCACTGCTAACTTTACTGAAGAACACGGCATTGAGGTTGACATTACACCTTACAGCATGCTGGAACAAACAGAGGGCATGAGCTTGGATGGTCCTTCTGGACAAGGTCCGGATCTATTCTTCCAGCCACATGACCGCATGGGCGATATTCACTTACAAGGTTTAGCTGCAGAATTAAACTTGACTGAAGATCAATTAAATCGTTTAGGTGAATACAATGAAGAAGCTGTCAAAGCATTTAGCTATGAAGGCGCACAATACGGTATTCCGGCAGTTGTAGAAACTTACGGATTATTCATCAATACAGATTTAGTACCTGAAGCACCAGAAACAATGGACGAATTGATGGAAATTGCACGCGACTTAACAGAAGGCGATCAATACGGCTTCATGATGGATGCAGCTAATTTATACTTCACCTACCCATTCCTGACAGCTGACGGTGGCTACATCTTTGCGCAAAATGAAGATGGCACATACGACACTTCAGACGTTGGGTTAAACACGCCAGAAGCAGTCAAATCTGTCGAAATGATTCAATCATGGTTTGACGAAGGACTTATGCCTGCAGGAACAGATTTAGAAGTAGCTAACAGCTTATTCATGGATGGAAAAGTCGGTATGATCGTTAACGGACCATGGGCAATTCCTGATTATGAAGCTGCCATTGGAGACAGTTTGATGGTTACTGAATTACCAACTCAAAACGGCGAGCCTTTGAACTCATTCTCAGGAAACAAAGGCTGGTTAGTGAACTATTATACGGAAGCTGAATACTGGGCAACCGAACTAGCATTATTCATGACAAACGAAGAAAGCTCAACAACTTACTTTGATGTAGCTGGCGAATTACCTGCTCATGCAGCTGTCGAAATTGATGATGAGCTAATGGAACCAATCTTTGCTCAAACTCTAAATGCACATCCAATGCCTAACGTTCCGGAAATGTCACAAGTATGGGAACCTATGGGTGACGCATTAACATTCGTACAACAAGGTGACGACGTACAAGAAGTATTAGACGAAGCCACTCAAACAATTGAATCTGAAATTTCAATAATGGGTCAATAATTTTAATCTGATTGTAATGTCAAGCTAATTTGAGAAGGAGATTGAGCAACTAAAAACTCAATCTCCTTCTTCATATTAGTTATTTATGTGTTTAGAGCTGTTTAACGTCACCTCTATAGACATAAGTGACCGTTTTAGGGCGAGTAGAAGGAGAGAAATTATGGCTACTAACGAAAATCAAAACCAACCGTCGCAAACACGAATAAAAGATATGAATCATAGCCCCAAAAAAGCTATGCTCCTATCGATCATTCCTGGTATGGGACAGATTTACAACAGAAGAAAAATAAAAGGAATCGCAATATTCATCTTGTTTGCAGCTTTCGCATTCGTTATGTTTGAATTTGCGGCTGCCGGCTTACAAGGACTTATCACACTTGGTAATGAAGCGCGTGTTGATGATTCACGTGTATTCTTGATCGAGGGTATCTTGGCACTGTTATTCACTGTTTTCTATGCTGCTTTTTATTGGTTTAACCTCCAAGATGCAAAAGTTGAGGCGCAGAAAATCAGAAACGGGTGGAAGCCCGGTAGTGTAATGGAAAACTTCCATAATTCGTGGGATACGGCTTTTCCGTATGTCATGATCGGTCCCGGATTTGCACTCTTGATTTTTGTGGTTATTTTACCACTGCTGTTTATGGGCTTCTTAGCCTTTACCAACTACAACTTATACAATGCTCCCCCGCGGAACTTGCTTCAGTGGGTTGGCTTTGAAAACTTTATCCGTTTAGTGACTTTATCTGAATGGCGTGACACGTTTGTCAGTGTTCTTTCCTGGACACTTACCTGGACATTCGTCGCAACCACATTGTCGATTTCTCTGGCAATGTTCCTGGCTATCTTAACCAATGATAAACGTCTCAAAGGGAAAAGGATTATTCGTACAATCTTGATCTTGCCATGGGCTGTTCCAGGGTTTGTTACCATTATTATCTTTTCAGCTTTATTCAATGATAACTTCGGTGCAATCAATAACGATATTCTACAACCGTTATTTAATACCACGATACCATGGATGACTAATGTCATGTGGAGTCGAATCGCGATCATAATGATTCAGGTCTGGCTCGGTTTTCCTTTTGTCTATGCACTGTTTTCAGGCGTGCTGCAGGGGATATCATCTGACTGGTATGAAGCAGCAGATATGGATGGCGCTTCGCGCTGGCAGAAATTTACAAACATTACGTTCCCGCATCTGATGTTTGCGACGGGGCCGTTACTCATAACGCAATACACGTTTAACTTCAATAACTTTAATATTATTTACCTGTTTAATGAAGGTGGCCCTGCCGTTCGTGGACAAAATGCCGGTGGAACAGACATACTGATTTCCTGGGTCTATAACTTGACCTTTACCAACTCGCAATTCAGTATGGCTGCGGCTATTTCATTGATCTTAGGAATTATCGTTGCAACTTTTGCGTTTTTCCAATTCCGACGTTCAAGTTCATTCAAAGAGGAGGGTAACAACTAATGAAAAAGAATTCCACTAAAAAAAGCGGCAGTAAACTTAGTCGCAAACAAAAAAGCAGTTTAGAAGTTGCTCTCATCTATTTGATTCTTGGGCTTGTGTTTGTCGTTATCTTTTATCCGCTCTTATGGGCGTTTGCGATTTCAATGAATACCTCAACCAATTTATATAGTGCATCGTTATCGCCAGAGAATTGGTCATTGGATAACTTTGTATGGCTGTTTACAAGTCCTCGAAGTGACTATTTACTTTGGTACAGAAATACATTGTTTGTATCAACAGTCGTCACAGTCGTCACAACGACAGTCGTAAGTTTTACCGCCTACGCATTCTCACGTTATCGTTTCAAAGGACGTACGAATGGATTGTATGCTTTCTTACTCTTACAAATGTTTCCAGTATTGATGGCAATGGTGGCTCTGTACATCTTGCTCAACACTGTTGGCTTGTTAGATAATCTATGGGGATTGATATTGATCTACATCGGTGGAGGAATTCCTATGAATGCATTCTTGGTTAAGGGGTACTTGGATACCTTACCGAGATCACTGGATGAATCAGCCAAAATGGATGGTGCGGGTCACTTTAGAATTTTCTTCCAGATTCTATTGCCACTGGCGAAACCGATTTTATCTGTGGTTGCCTTGTTCAACTTCATGGGACCATTCATGGACTTTATCTTACCGCGTATCGTTTTAAGAAGTCCCGAAAACTTCACCTTAGCGTTGGGTCTTTATAACTTCGTTAATGCGCAGTTCTCAAATAACTTCAGTCGTTTTGCTGCGGGTGCGGTACTTATTGCCGTACCGATCGCAACAGTATACTTGATGCTGCAAAAATACCTTATTTCAGGGTTGGCATCTGGTGCGACAAAAGGATAATTATCATCTTAAACTAAATACTCTCCTTACATGTTGTTGTTGGGAGAGTTATTTTTTACCTAAATTGACAGCGCTAACACTGCTGAAAAGGAGAGTATCTCATGAACAGAAAAACAAAAACGTTTTTTTCCGCATTTTTTGCGGTTGTCTTACTTTTTCAAACATTAGCTAACGTCTTTCCATTTGTAACACTTGTCCAGGCTGAAGAAGCACGGACTGTGCGTGTTCACCTGGAGACTGATTCAATTGACAATGATTTATCTTTATGGCTGTGGGGAGACGTTATGACCCCTTCAGATGCTACGGGTGAAGTATGGCCGAACGGATCACCTTTCAACGCAGAACAAACAACAGACTTCGGCTATTATCAGGACCTTGAAATCAAAGATGATGCGAGTACAATAGGTTTTGTCGCCGTGTATGGTGATGAATCAAAATTTATTGATGAAGATATTACTGTGGATATTCATGCAGAGGTTGATGAAATATGGGTGAGAGCAGACGGTTCCGTCTATTATTATGAACCCGTTGATTTTGACACACCGACCCTTCGCGTACATTATTTAAATGACACAGTAAACTATGATGACTATGGCGTCTGGTTCTGGGGAGACGCTCCAAATCACCCGCAAGACTGGCCGACAGCAGCCGCCTCTTTTTCAAATGATCAAGTAGGCAAACATGGCTCTTATGTAGACATTCCGGTAAATGAAAATGCCGCATCATTTGGCTTCCTTATCGTTAACACCACAGATGGAGAAGACAAAAAAACTGACGACTTAGAATTCTCATCATTTGATGAAATGAATCAAGTGTTTGTGACGGCTGAAGATCCCACTCAAGCATTTACAAATCCATTTTATATAGCAGAAACACAAGAAGAAGGACCGGATGAAACAGACGGTCAAGGGGATATCACTATCTCAGCTGCAGTCGACCGTTCATTCAATTACAATGAACACGGAATTTTAGATGTGACGATCGAAAACAATTCTGAATTGGCTATCGAGCGTATTTCTGCTGATGTCTCAGCTATTGGCGGATCGTCCAACTTAGCTATTTCACCAGAATTAAACAGAGTAACCTTATCAGTCGATCATAACGTTCAACCGGGGACGTACACTATCCCTGTCACGGTTTGGGATGAATCCAACGGACGTTACACGACTCAAACTGAAGTGACGATTGACGCTAGAAGTAAAGTCGAAGGCGAACGTGACTGGGATGAAGAGATTATATATTTCATGCTGACAGACCGTTTTGCTGATGGGGACGAAACAAATAACAACCCATATGGACTTGATTATCAAAATGCCGATAACCCACGCGGGACTTACCAGGGGGGAGACTTTAAAGGTGTCACTCAGAATCTTGACTACCTTGATGAATTAGGTGTCTCAACCATTTGGATCACTCCGATAGTGGAAAATGTCGGTTATGACGTTGAAGCTAAAAGCGCGAATGGCTCTTACTACGCATATCACGGTTACTGGGCTAAAGATTTTGAAGAATTGAACCCACACTTGGGAACCTTAGCTGAATTTCATGAACTCATTGATTCAGCAGCAGCACGAGGAATCAATATCATGGTCGATGTCGTATTGAATCATGCGGGATATGGTATGCATCCTGATAACGGGATCGCTGATCCGCCTGAAGGTTATCCGACTGACGAAGACCGAGCACATTTTAATGATATGATCAGAGAAGAATCAGGTAGCGGAGATTTAGAAATGGAGCTTGCCGGCTTGCCTGACTTTATTACAGAACGTCAAGATGTTAGAGAAAAACTAGTCCAGTGGCAGTCAGAGTGGATTGAAAAATCGACTACTCCAAATGGAAATGCTATTGTCAGCTACCGTGTCGACACAGTGAAGCACGTGGATGATACAACTTGGCAGCATTTTAAAAACGAATTAGTTGAAAAAGATTCTGCGTTCAAATTGATCGGTGAATCATGGGGCGCAAATTACCAAAACGATCAAGGCTATTTAAATTCAGGCATGATGGACAGTTTGGTAGACTTTAGTTTCAAAGGTTATGCATCAGACTTTGTCAATGGCAGAATGAGCAGAGCTAATGAACATCTTGTGAACCGTAACCAGGTTCTTTCCAGCGATGCAACACTTGGGCAGTTCCTAGGTAGTCACGATGAAGAAGGATTCTTATTCGCCCAAGGAAACGATGAAGGGAAACTTAAATTAGCTGCCTCTCTACAAATGACAGCTAAAGGTCAGCCCGTCATTTATTACGGTGAAGAATTGGGCCAATCGGGTAATGACAACTGGCCAGAATATGACAACCGCTATGATTTTGGATGGGACTTGATTGAAGGCAATGATATCTTGGCCCATTATCAAAAAGTCATTGGATTCAGAAATGATTTCAGTGAACTGTTATCTAGAGGAACAAGAGACGAATTTTTAACTTCTGAAGATGAAGACTGGATGTTGGTCGAACGCGCATTGAATGATGATTCAGTATACATGGCATTCAACATATCGGAAGAAGAACAGACTATCTCTGTAGAAGTCGATAATGAAAATGTTGTCGTGATGGATCATTATTCAGATGCAGAGTACTCAGCTGTTGAAGTGGATGACAGTCACGTGATCACATTCGTCTTGCCGGCAATGGCTGACGGTGGAACGGCGTTGCTTTCGATTCAAAACGGCTCGTTCATATCTCAGGAATTAGAAACACCTGACGAAACAGAAACACCAATAGAAGAAACTGACATAGAAGAAGGATTCTTTCGCATCCATTTTGCGACGCTTCCGTCAGATGATCGCGAAAATCTTGGACTTTGGATCTGGGATGATGTAAAAGCACAGTCCGAAAATTGGCCTAATGGAGCCTTATCTTTTAATCAATCAGTAGAAACTGATTATGGTTACTATATGGATGTTGAATTAGCTGAAAATCCAGAAAAAATCAGCTTTTTGATCAACAATACTACTGGGACCAATTTAACCGGTGACTTCAATGTGCGTTTGCTTACACCAGAAATGAACGAAGCCTGGTTAGATGAAGACTATGCTATTTATCCTTATGAACCTTTAGCAGATGACGTATTGCGCGTCAACTATAATCGTACAGCAGAGGATTATGAAGGATGGGCACTTTGGACATGGGAAGATGTTCTGGAAGCAACGACTGGCTGGCCAGACGGGGCACACGATTTGGATGCTATGGGTAAAAATGGTGCCTATTTCGATCTTCCGTTGGCAGAAAATGCTGAATCTGTAGGCTTCTTATTCTTGAATAAAGAGTCAGGAGAACAAACAGATAATTACATGTTTACTGAAGCAAGTGAACACACACAGGTATTTATTAGAGAAGGTGACAAAAAGATTTATACTAATCCTTATTATGTCAGCGAAGCGGGAATGGATAGAGCAGAATTGATTTCTGAAACAGAGATTGAACTATTCTTCCACTCCACTGAAGGACTGACGGAAGAAACAATTAGAGAAACACTAGTCTTAACAAATGGTAACAATGAAACAATGATTCTTGACACGATTAGTATTGATACTGACCGCAACGTTGTGACCTTAACAGGCGATTTCTTGGTTGAAAATGGTCCATATACTGTTGCTTTCGATGAAAAAGTAACGGAAGCAATGATGGGCTGGAGACTAAAAGATGCCTTGTATGCTTATGACGGCGAACTTGGTTTAGATTTAAGAGAAGATGGCACAGCGAACCTGAAAGTATGGTCGCCAAGTGCTGATGCTGTCCGAGTTGTTTTATATGATAAAGATAACCAGACAGAGATCGTCAGAGATGACATTGAAATGGAAGCTAAGGACTCTGGCGTTTGGGAAATCGTTCTTGACGAAGACTCAACCGGATTAAGTGATGTAACGGGCTACTTCTATCACTTTGAAATCGAACGTGATGGAGAGAAAGTTATGGCCTTAGATCCATATGCCCGTTCAATGGCAGCTTGGAACAGCAGCGATCCGGATAATTACGTCGGGAAAGCAGCAATCGTCAATCCGAGTCATATTGGACCGGAACTTGATTACGCAGACATTGAAGGTTATGAAAAACGTGAAGATGCGATCATCTATGAAATTCACGTGAGAGACTTCACTTCAGACCCATCAATTGATGCAGAGTTGGATAGTCAATTTGGGACGTTCAGCGCATTTGTTGAAAAACTGGATTACATTGAAAGTTTAGGTGTAACGCATGTTCAAATGCTGCCAGTCATGAGCTACTTCTTTGCAAACGAGTTTGAGAATAGCGAGAGAATGCTAGATTATTCTTCAACGGATACAAACTTTAACTGGGGCTACGATCCGCACAGTTACTTCTCGTTAACTGGAATGTATTCAGAAAACCCCGAAGATCCAGCAAAACGTATCGAAGAATTCAAGAAATTGATCGATGAGATTCATAACCGTGGAATGGGCGTCATTCTAGATGTTGTCTATAACCATACAGCTAGAGAACATATCTTCGAAGACTTGGAACCGAACTATTACCACTTCATGGATGCAGATGGCACGTCACGTACAAGTTTCGGTGGCGGACGTTTAGGCACGACGCACGCAATGTCACGACGCATTCTTGTTGATTCTATTACCCACTGGGTGGAAGAATATAAGGTTGATGGTTTCCGTTTCGACATGATGGGTGACCATGATGCAGAAAGTATTCAAATAGCTTTCGATGAAGCAAAAAAACTGAATCCGAATATTCTAATGATCGGTGAAGGTTGGCGTACTTTTGCAGGAGACGAAGGTTACGAAAACGTTATGCCTGCAGATCAAGACTGGATGCAGCACACTGAAGCAGTCGGTTCATTCTCTGATGAGTTCAGAAACGAGTTGAAATCTGGATTCGGCAGCGAAGGAGAACCTCGCTTTATCACAGGCGGCGCACGCTCTATCCAACAAATTTTTGATAACCTAACAGCTAATCCGCATAACTTTACTGCAACAAACCCTGGCGACGTTGTGCCTTATATTGCGGCACATGACAATTTAACCTTGCATGATGTTATTGCTCAGTCTATTCAAAAAGACCCTGAGTATCATCAGCAAGAGATTCATCAGCGTATTCGTTTAGGAAACTTGATGGTGCTGACTGCTCAAGGCACACCATTCATTCATGCAGGTCAGGAATTCGGACGTACCAAACAGTTCCGAGATCCGGACTTTATAGAACCAGTTGCTAATGATCTGGTTCCTTACAAATCAACCTTCATGACTGATGAAGACGGTACACCATTCAAGTATCCGTACTTTATTCACGATTCATATGATTCAACTGACGCTATCAATATGTTCGAATGGGACAAAGCAACTAATGCAGAAGCTTATCCGATCAACACAGCAACTCAGGCGTACACAACTGGATTAATTGAATTGAGAAGAAGTACAGATGCCTTCCGTAAAGGGACAATGGAAGAAATTTCAGAGATGGTTTCACTAGTTGACGCACCGGAAATCAATGAACAGGATTTAATTATTGGTTATCGTGCAGAAGATTCAAATGGAGACATTTATTACGTCTTTGTCAACGCTGACAATGCTGAACGTACATTGACGCTTGGCACTGACTTAACGGAAGGCTATGTTTTAGTAGACGGAGAGTCTGCCGGAACACAAGCAATCACAAGTCCAGCAGGCGTTTCAATAACTGAAAATAGTATTACATTAGCTCCTCTTACTGCTTCTGTGGTCGTATTGACTGATAGAGAGCTAGAAGTGGATGATGAAGACCCAGTCGTTGATCCGGATGAAGATGACGAGGACCCAGTCGTTGATCCGGATGAAGATGACGAGGACCCAGTTGTTGATCCGGATGAAGATGACGAAGACCCAGTCGTTGATCCGGATGAAGATGACGAAGACCCAATCGTTGATCCGGATGAAGATGACGAAGATCCAATCGTTGATCCGGATGAAGATGACGAAGACCCAATCGTTGATCCGGATGAAGATGACGAAGACCCAGTCGTTGATCCGGATGAAGATGACGAAGACCCAGTCGTTGAAACGGACGAAGACGACGAAGACCCCGTCGTTGATCCGGATGAAGATACAGCAGAAACGGATGATGAGTCAGACACTCCACTGGGAGAAAGACTACCATCCACAGCAACTGCTTTATGGACTGTCGGAGCAATCGGATTAGTTAGTGCACTAACGGGTATCGGAGTAAAAATATTTAAAAATAAAAAATAGAATAAGTAAGGATCGTATTGATAAGTAATGAGAACGTCACTTTTGCATTGGGATTATAAAACGTTGTAAATGCACAGTTCTTCAAAATATTCACTCGATTTGCAGCAGGGGTTGTTCTGATAGCGATTCCTGTTGCAACGGTTTACCCGATACGTCATTGCACCTCATCTCAGACTTGAGCTCAGCTGCAATGAAAGGATAATAAGTAACTGGCACTCTCCTTGTCTGTGCATTTTGCACGTAAGGAGAGTGCATTGTTATAGCTGGAAAAACTGATCAGTAAACTGGATAGTTCTTCAGGCTGTCGTTTTAACCAATGATACTCATAAATTATGCGAAAAGGAGACGATATTATTTATACTTACCCACATCACACGAGCAACATTACTATAATAGGTGCAGAAATTATTTCGGAAAATCAGATGAAAGTCTTTTTCGACTCTGCTAAACTTTTTAAAAAAGAAGATATAAGAACGAGTTTGGAAGTGATAAATGGTCATGGAGAAGTATTAGCTATTGAATCCATATCGATAAATAATGATAGAAAAAATATGATTTTGGAGAGCACGTTCAATATGCACAATGCGCCATTTACCGTTCGTTCAGAAGACAATGAAGTTTCAGCCTACAGGGGTTGGAGGTTTAAGGACAGCCATTATGCTTATGATGGAGAATTAGGAGCACGACTCCATGAAGACGGAACCGCCACGCTGAGAGTCTGGTCTCCCAGCGCAGAGGTTGTTCGTGTCATCTTATACGATAAAGAGGATCAAACGCGTGTAGTTAAAGATGACTTAAGAATGAAAGCGATTGGTTCCGGTGTATGGGAAGTTTTCTTGAACAAAAATAACACTGGACTAGCTAACATGAGAGGGTACTTCTATCATTATGAAATCGAACGGGAAGGCAAATCGGTGTTGGCACTCGACCCGTACGCGCGTTCACTGGCTGCTTGGGACAGTACTGATCCGGATAATCAGATAGCCAAAGCTGCTATCGTGAGTCCGGAAACAATCGGACCAGAGCTAAATTATGCCGAGATCGAGGGATACGAAAAACGTGAAGATGCGGTTATTTATGAAATTCATATCAGAGATTTCACCTCTGATCCGTCAATCGACGAGCAACTAGAAAGCCGGTTCGGGACATTTAGTGCCTTTGTCGAAAAATTGGACTATATCAAAAGTTTAGGCGTAACGCACGTTCAGCTGTTGCCGGTCATGAGTTTTTACTTTATCAATGAATTTAAAAACGATGAGCGCATGCTTCACTATGCTTCTAATGGTACGAATTATAATTGGGGTTACGATCCGCAGAGCTACTTTGCATTGACCGGGAGGTACTCTGAAGAGCCAGAAAATCCTGAAAAACGTATTGAAGAATTTAAAAATCTAATCGATGCCATCCATCAAAGTGGAATGGGCGTCATCTTAGATGTTGTCTACAATCATACTGCCAGTGTGCACATATTCGAGGATCTGGAACCGAATTATTACCACTTTATGGATAAAGACGGAAAACCAAAAGAAAGTTTTGGCGGCGGACGATTGGGTACGACTCATGCGATGTCCCGGCGTATACTTGTAGACTCGATCGTCAACTGGACGAAAGAATATAAAGTGGATGGCTTCCGATTCGATATGATGGGAGACCATGACGCTGAAAGTATTCAAATCGCTTTAGACGAAGCTGAAAAATTGAATCCTGATATTTTGATAATTGGTGAAGGATGGCGAACCTTTGTAGGGGATGAAGACTCTGAAGATGTTATGCCTGCTGATCAGGACTGGATACAGCATACTGACGGGGTGAGTTCGTTTTCTGATGATTTCCGTAATGAGCTTAAATCTGGATTCCAAAATGAAGGAGAACCGTGCTTCATCACCGGAGGGCCACGTTCGATTCAGCGTATTTATGATAATCTGATAGCCCATCCGCATAACTTCACTGCAACGGATCCAGGTGATGTGGTCCCTTATATTGGGGCTCATGACAACCTCACCCTGCATGATGTTATTGCACAGTCTATCCAGAAAGATCCTGAATACCATCAGGAAGAAATACACAGGCGGATTCGCTTGGGCAATCTGATGTTGCTGACCGCTCAAGGTATCCCGTTCATTCATGCTGGGCAGGAGTTTGGACGCACGAAGCAATTCAGAGATGCTCGTTTCACTGAACGTGTGCCGGATACAAAAACGCCTGACCGTTCAATTTTTATGACGGATAAAGAAGGGGAACCGTTCGTGTATCCTTACTTTATTCATGATTCAGTGTATTCAACAGATGCTGTCAATCAGTTCGACTGGAATAAAGCCACGAATAAAAAAGACTATCCTATCAATACCTTGACCCAGTCATACACAACGGGCTTGATCCAGTTGAGAAAAAGTACCGATGCTTTTCGTAAGGGAAAGATGGAAGAAATTGCAGAAATGGTTTCACTGGTAGACGTGCCGGAAGTCGAATCTGAAGACTTGGTGATTGTTTACCGTGCTGAAGATGGCAATGGCGACAGCTATCTTGTGGTAGTCAATGCCGACAACAAAGAACGCACCTTGACATTGGATTCAGTTTTAACAAATGGCTACGTTCTAGTTGATGCTAAACAAGCTGGAACACGTCCAATCGACGACCCTAAAGGTGTAGCTGTTTCAGGAAACACTGTAACATTGGATGCGTTGACGGCTTCTGTCCTATTGTTTACAGATAGAGATCTGTCCGAAGAAGATTAGTCGACTCGTCTAGGAGATGTGAATAACAATAAGGAGAGCTCTTGCTGATACAGCAAGAGCTTTTTCCATGTTTTCTCCACTTTCAAAATAATGATACCGATAACAATTCGATAAGTATTGAAACAATGGGAGCGAGACTATAAGATAAAGGATGTTGCTTAAGAAATAAAGATTGTATAGACAAGTTGAATTCAGTTCGAGTGAAATATTAACGGTTACATAGGAGTGTTAAAAGACAAAATGAAAAAACAATGGTGGAAACAAGCGGTCGCGTATCAAATTTATCCGCGCAGTTTTAATGATTCCAACGGAGACGGGATCGGTGATCTACGAGGGATCATTCAAAAACTCGATTATCTCAAAGAGCTGGGCATTGATGTCATTTGGGTCAGCCCCATTTATCAGTCGCCGAATGATGATAACGGATACGATATCAGTGATTATCACGTGATCATGCAGGAATTCGGTACGATGAATGATTTTGACGAGTTACTGGAAGAAACCCATAAACGTGGGATGCGGATTATTATGGATCTCGTTATCAACCATACGTCGGATGAACATGAATGGTTCATCGAAGCGCGTTCTTCTAAAGATAATCCGTATAGAGATTATTATATCTGGCATCCTGGGATGCCGGATGGTTCAGAAATCAATAATTGGGAATCCATTTTTGGAGGCTCCATTTGGGAATATGATGAACAATCGAAAGAGTACTTTATGCACGTTTTCTCTAAAAAACAACCGGATTTGAACTGGGATAATCCAAACGTCCGCGAGAAGTTATATGAAATGGTGAACTGGTGGCTGGACAAAGGGATCGATGGCTTCCGAGTAGATGCGATTTCGCACATCAAAAAGAAAAACGGCTTTCCTAATATGCCGAACCCTTTGAATAAAAAATACGTCCCATCTTTTGATGGTCATATGAATCAGGCTGGGATCGATCTGTTCCTCTCAGAATTCGCTGAGCGCACACTAAATAAGTACGATGTGATGACCGTAGGCGAAGCCAATGGTGTGACGATTCGAGATGCGGATAGATGGGTAGGCGAAGACAGCGGTTACTTCAATATGATTTTCCAATTCGAACATTTGAGTCTTTGGGGAGCGAATGGTGATGGCTTGGAAATCCATGAACTCAAAGAGGTGATGACGCGTTGGCAAAAAGGCCTGGATGGTCGTGGCTGGAACGCGCTGTTTATTGAAAATCATGATCAGTCCCGGTCTGTTTCGACCTGGGGGAATGACGGTGATTTAAGAAAGACGTCAGCTAAGGCTCTGGCAACATTTTACTTCTTCATGCAGGGTACACCGTTTATCTATCAGGGTCAGGAAATCGGTATGACCAATGTTCAGTTCGATTCTATTGAAGACTATGATGATGTGGGTATGAAGAATATGTATGCGATCGAAACCGAGAATGGAAAATCACATGAGGAGATCATGGCTTACATCTGGAAAAACGGTCGTGACAATTCACGCACTCCGATGCAGTGGTCCAATGAACCAGAAGCTGGTTTCACAACGGGAACCCCCTGGCTTGGCGTCAATCCGAATTATCCGGATATCAACGTAGAACAATCATTAAATGACCCGGATTCTATTTATTATCATTATAAAAAAATGATTCAAATGCGTCAGACGACACCAACGCTGATGTATGGTCGTTATGAACTCATTGCCAAAGAGCATGATCACGTATATGCCTATATGCGATCCTATGATAACGTTAAATATGCGATCATGGTCAATCTCTTCAATCAGTCCACAGAGTTTGATTTGTCAGAAGATTTGGAACTAGGAGAAATGAAACTGAGCAATTACAGTGTCAGAGACGAATCGAATGCGACCATGACGTTGCGTCCATATGAAGCGCGTGTCTATAAAGTGGCGAAACAAAAAGTATGGCGCGATCCAAATTATTATACATTGAATGAATAAAATTAGTATTTAATAGAGGAGAATAATGATGAAAAAAATAATGAATTTTGAATTCTGGCAGAAATTTGGTAAATCCTTGATGGGGGTTATCGCAGTTATGCCCGCGGCAGGTTTGATGATCAGTATCGGTGGGTCTATTCCGCTGATCAATCCTGATTTGCAGGCTTTAATAGCTGTTGGAAGCGTTATTGAAAGCATTGGTTGGGCAATCATTGGGAATCTTCACATCCTGTTCGCTCTTGCCATCGGTGGAAGTTGGGCGAAAGATAGAGCCGGCGGTGCCTTTGCAGCCGGAATCAGTTTCATTTTAATCAACCGTATCACCGGGGCTATTTTTGGAGTCACCCAAGATATGCTGGGTGATGAAGCGGCTGTTACGCAGACGTTGCTTGGAACAGAGATCCCTGTAAATGGTTACTTTATCAGTGTCTTGGAAGCGCCTGCTTTAAATATGGGTGTCTTCGTCGGTATTATTGCCGGATTTATGGGAGCCATGGCTTTCAATAAATACTATAAATATAGAAAGTTACCGGACGCCCTGTCTTTCTTTAATGGGAAACGATTTGTGCCCTTTGTGGTCATTTTATGGTCACTGATCGCTGCAATTGTTTTAGCTTTCGTCTGGCCGGTCATTCAAGGTGGAATCAACAGTTTCGGTGTCTGGATTGCTGAATCACAAGATACAGCACCCATATTAGCTCCGTTTTTATTCGGAACACTCGAGCGTTTGCTCCTGCCGTTTGGTCTGCATCACATGTTAACTATTCCAATTAATTACACACCGCTTGGTGGGACCTATGAGATCCTAAGTGGGGCTCAACAAGGATCATTTGTCTTTGGTCAGGATCCTTTATGGCTGGCGTGGGCAAGAGACTTAGTGAATCTGGATCATGCCGGTGACACGAGCACATATCAATTCGCTATGGAAAACTTTGTCCCTGCACGATTTAAAGTCGGTCAAATGATCGGTTCATCCGGAACGTTGATGGGTCTGGCTTATGCGATGTATAAAAATGTAGACGAAGATAAACGTAAATCCTACAAGTCCATGTATCTTTCCGCTGGATTAGCAGTCTTCTTGACCGGGGTAACGGAACCTCTGGAATTCATGTTTATGTTTGCAGCGATGCCGCTTTATGGTGTGTATGCAATCGTTCAAGGGTTAGCTTTTGCGATGGCAGATGTTTTGCCGCTACGTGTCCATGCCTTTGGTAATATCGAACTCTTATCACGGACACCTTTAGCATTAAGCGCCGGATTAGGTTGGGACTTGTTTAACTACATTTGGGTCACCATCTTGTTCGCTGTAGTGATGTATTTTATCGCCGACTTCTTGATCAAACGCTTCAAATATGCGACACCTGGACGTAAAGGGAATTATGAAGGCAACGGTCAAGACGAAGCTTCAGGCGAAAAAATAGATGCCTCTCAACAAGTGTATGATGTCATTCATTTACTTGGTGGAAAAGACAACATCTCGGACGTTGATGCGTGCATGACACGATTACGTGTGACGGTAAAAGATACGAATAAAGTGGGCAGTGAAGCGAACTGGAAAAAAGCGGGAGCTATGGGACTCGTTCATAAAGATACAGGTGTTCAAGCAATTTACGGACCAAAAGCTGATGTCTTGAAATCGGATATTATAGATGTATTGGAATCCGGTGCACCTATTCCCGCATCGTCACTCACTGATGAAGGACCTTCAAAAAAAAATACGACTGAGAACAACTTAACTGAAACAAATAAAACGACGGTAGCAGTTGAATCGACTGGTCAAACCATTTATTCTGTAGCTAATGGTCAGGTGTTACCTATCACGGAAGTCAATGACAAGGTCTTTTCTCAAAAAATGATGGGCGATGGTTTTGCGGTCGTTCCTTCAGATAATGAAGTCGTTTCACCTGTTTCTGGCAAGGTCAGAAGTATCTTCCCTACGAAGCATGCGATCGGTCTGGAAACGGCTGAAGGCTTAGAAGTGCTGGTTCATATGGGTATTGATACGGTAGACTTGAAAGGCAGTGCCTTTGACGTACTTGTCGAAGAAGACCAAATCATCAAAGCGGGACAGCCTATTGCCAATATGTACCGAAGCAAGGTGGAACAAGCCCATAAAGATACTTCGATCATGGTAGTTTTTACTAATTTGAAAGAGAATCAAGCCTTTGAATTAACAGCTGAGGATGACGTAATTGCAACAGACAGTATTGGTACCGTTAAATAACAGATTGTAAGGAGACTAACAGATGAAAGTCTTAACACTTAACACGCATGCGTGGATGGAAGAAGATCCATTAAAAAAAATAGGTCAACTCATTGACTGGATCGCCGTAAATGGATATAGCTTTATAGCGCTGCAGGAGATCAATCAATCGATGGACGCTGAAGCAGTAACCGATTCGACCTTTGTCAGACCGACCGGAGACCATCCTGACGTGGAGATAAAAGCAGATAACTTTGCCTTGCTTATCGTTGAAGGGTTACGGGCTAAAGGACTGCCTTATTTCTGGAGCTGGACAGCCAACCATATTGGGTATGATACCTATGATGAAGGGGTAGCGATTCTTTCTAGATATCCAATTGAAGCGCAGAGTATACGCGTGTCAAAATGTAAAGACTATGCCCATCATTATACGAGGCGTCTTTTGAAAGCTACAACTTTGAGTGAACAAGAGAGCTGGACCGTTGTTTCCTGCCATTACTCCTGGTGGCAAGATGCATCAGGTGATGGACTGTTTAAACACGAATGGGATCAGACGCTTGAATCAGTTGAGGATGCGAAAAGTTCACCGCTCCTGATTATGGGAGACTTCAACAATGAAGCGTCTGTGTCTCGGGAAGGTTATGACTACATCAAAGAAACAGCGCCGTATCTGACTGATGCTTTCACGGAAGCTAAAGAAAGAATTGGAGAAGCCACGGTATCGAGTGCCATCGACGGCTGGGATGATCATGCGGAAGAAAAGCGCATAGATTATATCTTTGCTGACAGCGAAAAAGAGATTGCTGCTTACCGCATAGTCTTCGACGGTCAAAATGGTCCGGTGGTCAGTGACCATTTCGGAGTTGAAGCAACACTGAATGAAGCGTAATTGGCGTTCTGGATAATCAAAAAAATCATAAAGCATACAAGACGGATCGCTTTCGTCTTGTATGCTTTTCTTTTGCAACAAGGAAGTGGTCCGAGCAAGTTTGGGATGCTATACTGGCTATACGAAAGTGTTGAAGGAAGAAGGGTCATAATGAGTCACTATGCCATTGGTGTAGATATTGGAACCACGAGTACAAAAGCTGTCCTTTTTTCTAAAAAAGGTAAAAATATAAGTCAGGCATCAGTCGACTATCCGATGTACCATCCAGAACCGCAGGCCTCGGAACAAGACCCTGATGAAATAGTAAAAGCGGTCATGATTTCGGTCAAAACATTGATGGAAAAATCAGAAGTATCAAAAGACGACATCCAGCTGATTTCTTTCAGTGCAGCCATGCACAGTTTTATAGCGGTGGATGCCAGCGGAAAACCCTTAACGGCTTCTATCATATGGGCGGACCAGCGAAGCGAGCCTTACGCTGTTAAGTTAAAGGAAACGAACGGCCAGTCGATCTATGAAAAAACTGGCACACCCATTCATCCTATGTCACCGCTCACGAAACTCATGTGGTTAAAAGCAGAGAAAGCTGCTATTTTTGAACAGACTCACCGGTTTATCGGGATCAAAGAATATGTCTTTTATCATCTTTTCGATAAGTATGTCGTGGATTATTCTGTTGCGTCTGCGACGGGTCTTTTTAACATGCATACCTTGGATTGGGATGAAGAAGCACTGGAAACAGCTCAAATAACCAGTGAGAAATTATCTGAACTGGTCCCAACGACGTCAGTGTTTACCGGAATGAATGAAGCGCATGCTCAAGTAATGGGAGTCGCTATAGACACGCCTGTCGTCATTGGAGCTAACGATGGGTGTCTGGCCAATTTAGGCGTAAACGCGATCGATGAGGGTGTCGTCGCCTTAACCATCGGAACCAGCGGTGCGATTCGAACAGTGACGGATAAACCGGTGACGGATGCAAAAGGCAGAATCTTCTGTTATGCGTTAACTGAAAATCACTGGGTCATCGGCGGACCTGTCAACAGTGGCGGCATGATATTGCGCTGGTTGAGAGATGAGTTATGCCAGGAAGAAATAGGAGAAGCAAAAACCCGCGGCATAGATCCATATAATGTCATAACGGAAAAAATGGCGACTGTTCAAGCGGGATCGAACGGGCTTATATTCCATCCATATTTATCAGGCGAACGTGCGCCTTCCTGGAATGCTAATGCCCGGGGTTCTTTTTACGGCTTAGCGATGCATCACAAAAAAGCACACATGATGCGGGCCGTGTTGGAAGGTATAAATATGAATTTGTATACAGTCTTCTTAGCTTTGGAAGAACTGATCGGACGACCAAAGAAAGTACATGCGACCGGCGGCTTTGTGAGATCAGAAGTATGGGTCCAGATGTTGGCCGATGTTTTTGATCAGGAAATACATATTCCACAAACAGGAGAAAGTGCCTGCTTGGGTGCCGTTGTCTTGGGACGGTATGCGCTGGGAGATATCGATGATCTATCTGAAGTGAAAAACATGGTGGAAATGAAAGAAACCACTGAACCGAATCCGGATGTCGTGGCCATCTACAAAAAGCTCATGCCAATTTATCATCGGTTAAGTCACCTGTTTGAAGAAGAATATGACAGTCTCACTGCTTTTCAGAAAACATATAAATGAGCCGAAAGGAGAGAAGAAGGAATGATTCCTTCGACTAAAATGCTGGAAAAAAAGACGTATGCAAATGGACAGAAAGTTTATGAGCTAAAAGGCGACTTCCTAACTTATTATTTCAAAGATGGCACAGTAAAATCCAAAGGTCCTTATATTGATGGGGAAATGGAAGGGGAATGGGTTTTCTACAGGCAGACGGGTGAGTTATGGCAAGTGGGTAATTTCAAAGAGAACCAGAAAAACGGCCGCTGGATCCGTTACTCTAAAGACGATCAGATCGAATATGACGAAGAATTTAAAGATGGCAAGATGCTGAATTAAACTATGATGTGGCGAAAGAGGCTGGGACTTATGTCCCAGCTTCTTTCGCTTTTTTTGCTTGATCGCTCATAAACGTGCTCCAAAAATCAGACGCGCTGGCAACTCTTTTTTTGAATAATCGAATGCATGATTACTCTTTTTATGCATTAAATATGCATTAAAGGTATGTAAACGTTATTATTTATTCTTATTTTATAATTATATTGCATAATTACTTTTACGGTGGTATGATACTTTTTAAGTTGATTAATGAAAGACAACAAAGGGGAGAATGAGATGAAAAAGAGTGTAAAAGGGGTACTGATATTTCTACTTGTGTTGACCGGTCTGTTCATACCGTCAGATCATGTGTCGGCAGAAGACGGATCCGCTCTCGAGCGCGTACAGGACGAAGGGGTCCTGGTTGTTGGGACAAGTGCTGACTTTCCACCGTTTGAGTTTTATGCTGAGGTAGACGGCAAACGTCAGGTCGTTGGTATGGACATGATGATTGCCCAAAAAATAGCGGATGACTTGGGTGTGGAACTGGAAATTAAAGACATTGGTTTTGACAGTCTGCTGCCGGCATTAGAGGCGCGAAATGTTGATCTAGTCATTGCAGGGATGACGCCCACAGAAGAGCGTCGAAAAAGTGTCGACTTTTCTGAAATTTACTTTAAAACGTTTCAAAATATTATGGTAAGAACCGAAGATCAAGAAGTATATACGTCACTGGAGTCACTGAAGGGGTTGCGTATCGGTGCTCAATCCAGCTCTTTACAAGAAGGCTTGGCGGATCAGATAGATGATGCGGAAATTATGAGTTTAACTAACTTGAGTGATCTGCTGCTGGCTTTGAAAACCAACCGTATCGAAGCGATCGTCATGCAAGGACCTAATGCAGAAGCGCATGCGGGTAGTGATGAAGATTTATTCACTTTTGTCGGTGAATTTGAAATGGAAGACGATGATGCGGGCTCAGCCGTTGCTTTCAGACAAGGGGAAGATTCGTTAGTAGAAGCAGTCAATCAGAGTTTAGCGGAAATTGAAGAGCAGAATTTAACGGAAGACTATCTCGTTGTAGCCGGCGAATATATGGCCCAGGGTGATGAAGAATCCGGTTTTGTTTCAGATTACTGGAGATATTTCTGGGATGGGACTAAAATCACCCTGCTCATCTCCGCTGTCGCAGTATTTTTCGGACTTATTCTAGGCGCCATTCTCGCTTTGATGCGTCTGTCAAAAAGATTTTTATTCAGAGCATTAGCGACGGCTTATATCGAATTCGTTCGTGGCACACCGATGCTGATCCAAGTCATGTTTATCTACTTTGCTTCCGGGATGTTTTTCAACTTACCTGCATTGACTGCCGGGATCATAGCTGTATCGCTGAACTCCGGAGCGTATATTGCTGAGATCATAAGAAGTGGTTTGAACTCGGTGAATAAAGGACAGGAAGAAGCGGCTCGAAGTTTAGGAATGAGCAAAAACGACGCGTTGCGTCACATCATTTTCCCGCAGGCATTGAAGAACATTTGGCCGGCGCTCGGGAATGAATTCATTACGATCATTAAAGAATCATCAATCGTATCCGTCATCGGTGTAGGGGAACTGATCTTTCAAACCCGTGTGGTTCGTTCGATCTCCTTCCAGGGTATTTTACCTCTCTTCATCACGATGCTTATCTACTTCACGTTGACCTTTAGCTTAACAAAACTCTTGAACTACTACGAAGGGAGAATGAATCATGATTAAAGTAAATCATTTAAAAAAATCATTTGGAAAAAATGTTGTGTTAAAGGATATCAATGAAGAAATTAAAAAAGGAGAAGTGGTTGTAGTGATCGGACCTTCGGGTTCCGGCAAATCAACTTTTCTTCGTTGTTTGAACTTGCTTGAAGAACCAACTGATGGGGAGATCGTGTTTGAGAACACGACTCTGACCGGGTTAAAAGAAACGGAACTCAATCAGCTGCGTCAAAAAATGGGCATGGTGTTCCAACAGTTTAACTTGTTCCCCCACATGACGGCTAAACAGAATTTGGCGATTACGCCGGTCAAGTCGAAAGGGATCTCGCAGGACGCTGCTGACAAGAGAGCGGTAGAGCTCCTTGAACAAGTGGGTCTGGGAGACAAAGTCGAAGCGTATCCTGCCAGTTTATCCGGTGGCCAGCAGCAGCGTGTAGCGATTGCCCGTGCCTTGGCGATGGATCCTGATGTGATGCTGTTTGACGAACCCACATCGGCGCTCGATCCTGAGATGGTTGGAGAAGTGTTGAAAGTCATGAAAGATCTAGCCCGATCGGGAATGACGATGGTCGTGGTCACACATGAGATGGGTTTTGCCCGAGAAGTGGCCGACCGTGTGCTCTTTATGGACGGTGGATATATCGTCGAACAAGGTAAACCGGAAGATATCTTTAGTCATCCGACACATGAACGCACACAGGATTTTTTAGCAAAAGTATTATAAGCATAATGAGCACAAGTTTCCGGTGAAAAACCGAAAGCTTGTGCTTTAATCTATGCACTAAATCATCAAGCTCATTTTATTGCAGATTTTTACTGTATATGAGAATGATATTCGCTTTTAACGCCGCTTTGTTGAATTTTGTTAATTTAAAAGAATGATTAAGGATAAAAGACGAACGATAGACAAAAATTAAAAGAAAATATCCACAGAAAGGTTGACTCATAGAATTATATTAATTATGATGAAGACACATTGATAGATAAGAACGATGCTTAAATTAATTGCGCCTAATGTTCGTGTTTAAGAGATAAGTCGAGGAGGAGTATTCTGTTGGAAAAAAGAGGGATTCTTTACGAAGGAAAGGCAAAACAACTATTTGAAACCACTGAACCCGATGTATTATGGGTCACCTATAAAAACCAGGCCACCGCAGGCAATGGAGCGAAAAAAGAAACCATAGCAGGTAAAGGTGAACTGAACAATCAAATCACGAGTCTGATCTTTGAAAAGTTGAAGGAAAAAGGTATTCCCAGTCACTTCATCGAGCGACTGTCCGACACGGATCAGGCCATTGAAAAGGTAGAAATGTTTCCACTGGAAGTAGTGATACGAAACGTTGCAGCGGGAAGCTTTTCCAGGCGTTTAGACGTAGAAGAAGGAAAAGACCTGCCGTTTCCAGTCTTGGAATTTTATTTGAAAGAAGACGCTCTGAACGATCCATTGATCAACGATGATCATGTTCTGGCACTTGAACTTGCGGCGGAAGAAGAAGTGGCAGAATTGAAGAAACAGGCACGACACATAAATCAGGCATTGATATCTTTATTCAAACAAGCAGGAATCAGACTGGTTGACTTCAAACTGGAATTCGGAAAAACAAAAGAGGGCACTATCATACTGGCTGATGAAATTTCACCAGACACGTGTCGTTTATGGGACCTAAAGACGAACGATAGCCTGGATAAGGATGTTTTCAGACAAGACCGTGGAGACATCATTCCCTTGTACCAGGAAGTATTGAATCGCTTAAACCAACTTTAAAAGGAGTAGTGACGCATGTATAACGTAAAAGTTTATGTAACCTATAAAGAATCTATTTTGGACCCTCAAGGTGAAGCGGTCAAAGGTGCCGTTCATCGAATGGGGTTTGATGAAATCGACGATATCCGCATCGGCAAATATTTTGAAATAAAGGTGTCCAAACATGAAGAACGTTCAGTCGAAGAGGTCATCGAAACAGTGTGTGACAAGCTGCTGGCTAATGTGGTCATGGAAACGTACCGTTATGAAATCGAAGAAGTAAAGGAGACGGTTTAAGCATGCGATTTGCAGTGATTCAATTTCCCGGTTCCAATTGTGATGTCGATCTGCTTCATGCAATTAGAGACGGTGTGGGCGAAGAAGCAGAATATGTTCCGCATACCGCAACAAGTCTAGCTGGCTTTGACGGGGTGCTCCTTCCTGGTGGTTTTTCATATGGAGATTATCTGAGGTGTGGCGCAATATCCCGTTTTTCCAATGTCATGAGTGAAGTGAAGCGATTCGCTGATGAAGGAAAACTTGTGTTTGGAACATGCAATGGTTTTCAAATCCTAGTCGAAGCCGGTCTCCTCCCGGGTGCCCTGCAGCGCAATAAAAACTTGCATTTCATCTGCAAGACGACCGAGCTGAAAGTGGTAAACACAAATACTAAATTTACTTCAGAATATGAGCAAGACGAAGTTCTCACCATCCCGATCGCTCACGGCGAAGGTAATTATTATTGTGACGACGACACGCTGGCTGATTTAAAAGCCAATAACCAGATCGTTTTTACCTATGCGTCTGAAAATCCCAATGGGTCGGTCGAAAATATTGCCGGCATTATCAATAAAAAAGGCAATGTCCTTGGTATGATGCCCCATCCTGAAAGAGCTGTTGAAGACTTGCTTGGATCAAGTGACGGTCTGCGCTTTTTTGAGTCGATGGTCAAGAACTTTGCAAAGGAGACTACAGAAGTATGAAAACCATTCATGAACCCTCAGCAGAAATGATTAAAAACGAACGTATCTATGCACAGTGGGGACTCACTGATGAAGAGTATCACATGATAGCTGAAGACATCCTGGGTCGTCTGCCGAATTACACGGAGACCGGACTTTTTTCAGTTATGTGGAGCGAACACTGTTCTTATAAAAATTCAAAACCGGTTCTGCGTAAATTCCCAACAAACGGGCCTCATGTCCTTCAGGGGCCGGGAGAAGGCGCCGGGATCGTAGATATCGGTGATAACCAGGCAGTCGTTTTTAAAGCGGAAAGCCATAACCATCCCTCGGCGATCGAACCATATGAAGGCGCAGCGACCGGTGTAGGCGGCATCATCCGTGATATTTTCAGTATGGGTGCGCGTCCGATCGCGTTGCTTGATTCCCTGCGTTTTGGTGAACTGGATAATGAACGAACTAAATACTTGCTGGAAGAAGTTGTGGCCGGTATCGGTGGATACGGTAATTGTATCGGTATTCCAACGGTCGGTGGAGAAATCGGCTTTGATCCCGTTTATAAAGGCAACCCGCTCGTAAATGCAATGTGTGTCGGACTGATCGATCATAAAGATATTCAAAAAGGACAGGCTAAAGGAGTCGGCAATACGATCATGTATGTCGGCGCTAAAACCGGTCGAGACGGGATCCATGGTGCGACGTTCGCTTCTGAAGAGTTCAGTGATGGCGAAGAATCCGAACGTTCAGCTATTCAGGTCGGCGATCCGTTTATGGAGAAATTGTTGTTGGAAGCGTGTCTGGAACTGATCCAGGATCACAGTGATATTTTGGTCGGCATTCAGGATATGGGAGCCGCCGGACTGGTTTCGTCCAGTGCTGAGATGGCCTCGAAAGCGGGCAGCGGACTGGTCCTGAATTTAGATGACGTGCCACAGCGTGAAACGCACATGACCCCTTATGAAATGATGTTGTCCGAGTCACAGGAACGCATGCTGATTTGTGTGACGAAAGGGTCTGAAGAACGTGTCAAAGAATTGTTTTCACGGTATGAACTCGATGCCGTCAATATCGGACACGTTACAGATGATGGGCAATACCGTTTGTATCATAGAGGGGTACAGGTCGCGGACCTACCCGTTGACGCCCTGGCGGAAGATGCGCCTGTCTATCATAAAGAATATGTCGAACCTGCGCGTATCCAGCGATTCAAAGAAATGAAAGCTTTCGAACCTGTTGTTGAAAATGCCGGGGTGACTTTAAGACAGCTCCTGCAGCAGCCGACGATCGCGTCTAAAAAATCGATTTATGAGACCTTTGATTCGATGGTTCGAACCAATACAGTGGTTGGACCCGGGAGTGATGCGGCAGTTTTACGTATCCGCGGCACACGAAAAGCACTGGCCATGACGACGGATTGCAATGCCCGTTACCTGTTCTTGAATCCGGAAATGGGTGGACAGATGGCAGTGGCAGAAGCAGCCAGAAACATTGTGGCGAGTGGCGGCGAACCGTTGGCTATTACAGACTGCCTGAATTACGGTAATCCGGACAAGCCGGAAGTGTTCTGGGAACTCTGGACATCAGCAGACGGTATTGCCAAAGCCTGTGAGACATTAGGAACGCCTGTTATCTCAGGAAATGTTTCTTTATACAACGAGACCAACGGGGAAGCGATTTATCCGACACCTATGATCGGAATGGTCGGACTGGTCAAAGACTTGAATCATGTTACGACGGCTGATTTCAAAAAAGCTGGCGATAAAATCTTTACGATCGGCGAAACAAAAGCTGATTTTAATGGGTCGGAACTACAGAAAATGCAATTGGGAAGAATCGAAGGTGAATTGTTCGCTTTTGATATAATGAAAGAAAAAATGATCCAAGACAAAGTGCTGAAAGCGATCCGTAACGGCTGGGTCGAAAGTGCCCACGACTGTTCTGAAGGTGGACTGGCCGTGGCTATTCTAGAATCAGCATTCTCAAATGAATATGGTCTAGATGTAAAAGTAGACCTGCCAAAAGAATGGCTGTTTTCCGAATCGCCTTCGCGGTTTGTCTTGTCAGTTAAACCGGAATCGGCTGAAAACGTCCAAGCTTTATTCGGAGCAGATGCAGCAGAAATCGGAGAAGTGACTGATACAGGGATCGCAGTGATTCAAACGCAGGATGAAAAATTGGAACTGAACGTGCACGAACTGAAACAGATTTGGGAAGGAGCGATTCCATGGTTGCTGAAGTCAAAAGTTTAAATGAAGAATGTGGCGTGTTTGGAGTTTGGGGACACTCGGATGCAGCGCAGTTAAATTTCTTCGGACTCCACAGTCTGCAGCATCGCGGTCAAGAAGGTGCCGGGATCGTCACGAAGCATAAGGGTCGCTTGAAAGGGCATAGAGATCTCGGATTACTGTCTGAAGTGTTCAAAGATGAAAGAGACTTACAAGGACTGGCTGGCGACGCAGGAATCGGACATGTCCGCTACAGTACAGCCGGCAACAACAGTATTTTGAATATCCAACCGTTCTTATTCAAATTTCATGATGAAGAAATCGCGCTGGCGCATAACGGCAATTTGATCAATGCGCTGAGCCTGCGCAAGGAATTAGAAGATAAGGGAGCTATTTTTCATTCAAATTCCGATACGGAAGTGCTGATGCATCTAATAAGGCGCAGCCAGCAGGCTACGTTGATGGGACGCATCAAAGAAAGTCTGAATACAGTAAAAGGGGCTTTTGCGTATGTGATGCTGACTCCTGATGCGCTGATTGGTGCGCTTGATCCAAACGGATTTCGCCCCTTGTCGATCGGACAAATGGAAAATGGTGCTTATGTGCTGGCGAGTGAAACCTGTGCGCTAGAAGTGGTCGGTGCAGAGTTTATCCGTTCCGTTCAGCCAGGAGAAATAGTGACTATAGATGATTCCGGCTATACCATCGATACCTATACTGATCAGACAGTGACGCAGATCTGTTCAATGGAATTCATTTACTTTGCCCGACCGGATTCAAACATCGGTGGAGTCAATGTCCACACGGCACGTAAAAACATGGGCAAACGACTGGCAAAAGAATCGCCAGTGGATGCAGACATGGTTATCGGAGTTCCCAATTCTTCGTTGTCTGCGGCAAGTGGGTACGCTGAAGAGAGCGGCATCCCGTATGAAATGGGTCTGGTCAAGAATCAGTATGTCGGCCGCACGTTCATTCAGCCGACGCAGGAGTTGAGAGAACAGGGCGTCCGCATGAAGTTGTCTGCCGTTAGAGGCGTCGTGGCCGGGAAAAAGGTGATCATGGTCGATGATTCGATCGTGCGCGGAACGACGAGTAAACGCATCGTTCAGTTACTGAAAGAGGCAGGAGCGGCGGAAGTTCATGTCCGTATTTCTTCTCCGCCATTGAAATACCCGTGTTTTTACGGCATCGATATCCAAAACCAGAAAGAACTGATCGCGGCTGATTATTCGGTGGAAGAGATTCGCCAAAAAATCGGTGCAGACAGTTTATCCTTCTTAAGTATCGAAGGGACCGTCGAGTCGATCGGATTGAAATTTGACGCACCTCACAATGGACTGTGCATGTCCTACTTTACGGGAGACTACCCGACACCGTTGTATGATTATGAAGTCGACTATAGGACGACATTAAATAAAATCAAAGAAAGCAATCCGCAAATGTTTTGATCATGTCTGACGCTAATAGAAACAGGTTATAGATAATAGGGTTAGTGATGAATATAAGGAGGAGCTATTAAATGGGAAATGCCTACACCAATGCAGGAGTAGATGTAGAAGCGGGCTACGAAACAGTTGAACGCATCAAAAAACACGCGAAACGTACCGAGCGACTGGGAATGATGGGCGCTTTGGGCGGCTTTGGCGGTACGTTTGATTTGTCAAAAATAAAGGTCAAGGAGCCGGTTTTAGTTTCTGGAACGGATGGGGTAGGGACTAAACTTTTAATAGCGATCCAGCAGGACAAACACGATACGATCGGCATTGATTGTGTGGCCATGTGTGTCAATGATATTTTAGCTCAGGGAGCCGAACCGCTTTACTTCCTGGATTACATCGCGACGGGGAAAAACGTTCCAGAAAAAATGGAACAGATCGTTTCGGGCATTTCTGATGGGTGCGTCCAGGCAGGTGCGGGGTTGATCGGGGGAGAAACGGCTGAGATGCCGGATATGTACGGGGAAAATGAGTATGATGTCGCCGGCTTCTGTGTAGGCGTTGTCGAAAAGAGTCGTCTCTTGACACCTGAACACGTCAAGAATGGTGACAAACTGATCGGCATTGCTTCAAGCGGTATCCATTCAAACGGCTATTCCCTGGTCAGAAAGATCTGTTTTGTTCAAAATAAATTCACGTATGAATCGACATTTGAAGAATTGGGAGACAAGACGCTTGGGGAAGCGTTATTGGAACCGACAAAAATCTATGTATCATCTGTTCTTCCTTTACTGAAAAAGGACTGGGTGCACGGCATTTCTCATGTGACTGGGGGAGGCTTTGTCGAGAATCTTCCACGCATGCTGCCGGAAGGCCTTTCTGCGACGATTAAAACAGGGTCCTGGCCTATTCCTGGTATATTCACATTGTTAGAAAAGCATGGCAAACTGAAACGTGAAGAAATGTACGGTATATTTAATATGGGCATCGGGATGGTCCTGGCTGTCTCTTCAGAAAATGAAGCAGCCGTACTCCAAAGCTTAGCTCAAGCGGGTGAATCTGCCGTTACGATCGGCGAAATTCATGAAAATAAAGATGAGGCGATCACCTTTGAATAAAAATAAGCCTATGAAGATAGCAATTTTTGCTTCCGGCAATGGGTCGAATTTTGAGGCGATCGTTAGGGCGGTAAAGGACGGCAAAGTAGAAGCGGAAATCGCTTTGCTGGTGTGTGACCGACCAGAAGCTTATGTTTTAAAGAGAGCAGAACGGTTAGGCATTTCAGCTATCACCTTTCGGCCGAAAGCGTTTGAGTCAAAAACAGCCTATGAAACGGAAGTACTGGATCATCTGCAAGCCGCGTCAGTTGAACTGATTGTACTGGCCGGCTACATGCGGATCGTTGGAGCCACGCTCTTGAAAGCATACCCGAAAAGAATCGTGAACATCCACCCATCACTCTTGCCACTATACCCCGGAAGACAGGGCATTGAAGATGCGTTTAATGACGGGGCGACTGAAACCGGCGTAACGGTCCATTTAGTGGATGAGGGAATCGATACAGGTCCGGTACTGGCTCAAAGAAAAGTTGCCATTCATCAAGGCGATGCGATAGAATTATTAGAAGGGAAAATACATGCAATCGAGCATGAGTTGTTTCCGGAAGTCATTCAAACGTATATTAAAAAGCTGCAAAAGGAGCATGCCATTATGAAACGCGCACTCATTAGTGTATCAGACAAAACAGACATAGTAGCTTTTGCAAAAGCATTAGTAAAACAGAACATAGAAATCATATCGACCGGCGGGACGAAGCGGGTTTTAGATGAAGCGGGTATTTCCACGCTTTCCATTGAAGAAGTGACCGGTTTTCCTGAGATGATGGACGGACGCGTGAAGACACTGCATCCGCTTATTCACGGCGGCTTGCTTGGACGCCGTGACCTGGACAGCCACATGAAGGCGATGGACGAGCACAACATTCAACCAATCGATTTTGTCTGTGTGAATCTTTATCCATTCAAAGAAACCATCAAAAAAACAGAGACGACTCCTGAAGAAGCCATCGAACAGATCGATATCGGCGGACCGAGCATGCTGCGCAGTGCGGCGAAAAACTTTGCTTCAGTGACAGTTGTAGTCGATTCCAACGACTACAACGAGGTGATCGCAGAACTCGAAACAAACGGGGAAACGTCGATAGCAACTAGACAACGACTAGCCGCAAAAGTCTTCCGACACACAGCGAGTTATGATGCGCTGATTGCTGAATACTTAACGGCTTTAACTGGAGAAACTGAACCGGAAACAGTGACACACACGTATGACCATAAACAAACGCTGCGATACGGAGAAAACAGTCATCAGACAGCAGTCTTTTATGAAGAACCGCTGGCCTCAAGCTATTCTATAGCGAAAGCCAAGCAACTGCACGGGAAAGCATTGTCCTTCAACAACATCAAAGACGCAGATGCAGCGATTCGAATCGCCCGTGATTTTGATGAGCCTGTCGCCGTCGCACTCAAACATATGAATCCTTGTGGTATTGGCATCGGCCAGACGGTCGAAGAAGCGTTTGACCGGGCATATGAAGCGGATCCGATGTCGATCTTTGGCGGCATCGTCGTCGTGAATGCAGAAGTATCCTTAGCTTTAGCTGAAAAATTGCACAAAATCTTTTTAGAAATCGTCATCGCGCCGAGTTATTCTGAAGATGCCTTGAAGCTATTAACTAAAAAGAAAAACGTCAGGCTATTGGAACTGGATTTTTCAGAAGCGAGAAAAGGCGGAAAAGAAACGGTCTCTGTTTTAGGCGGCCTGCTGGTTCAGGATCAAGATATGGTCGACGAAAAAGAAGCGCCTGAATGGAAAGTTGTGACAGAAAAAGCACCGACTGAGGCACAGTTGGCGGCAATGAAATTAAACTGGAAAGCCGTTAAACATGTTAAAAGCAATGCGATCGTCGTTGGGAATGACAAACAGACGTTAGGCATTGGTGCCGGTCAGATGAACCGGATAGGCGCTGTGAAAATAGCAATCGAACAGGCGGGGGAACAGGCAAAAGAAGCCGTTCTTGCGAGTGATGCCTTTTTCCCGATGGATGACAGCGTGGAGTATGCCGCTGAACATGGCATTCAAGCCATCATTCAACCAGGCGGAAGTGTTAAAGACCAGGCATCGATCGATAAAGCGAACGAACACGGGATAGCAATGGTGTTCACAGCGATGCGTCATTTCAGACATTAAATTTGATCGAAGAGAGGGAAACCTCTCTTTCCTTTTTACATAGACAGAAAAAAGCACAAAAAAGCACAATTAGGTATTATGAAGGGGAGAAGACAGTGAAACTTTTAGTTGTCGGGGGAGGCGGTCGCGAGCACGCGATTGCTAATAAGCTTTTATCAAGTGAACAAGTCGAGACCGTTTTTTGTGCGCCGGGAAATGCAGGTATGAAAAAAGACGGCATTGAAGTTTTGGAGATAGACCAGTCTGATCACGCGGCTTTGATCAACTTCGCAAAAAAAGAGAACATTTCCTGGACGATCGTCGGACCAGAAATACCGTTGTTTAACGGCATAGTAGATGATTTCCAGGCAGAAGGATTGAAAATATTCGGTCCCTCAAAAGCTGCGACATTGATCGAAGCTTCAAAAGAATTTGCAAAAGAACTGATGGTGAAAAATAAGATCCCGACATCAGACTATCAGTCATTCGGGGATTACACTTCAGCAAGCAAGTATATCGAGCAAGGGATTGTTCCGGTCGTGATAAAGGCAGATGGCCTGGCTGCAGGTAAGGGTGTCGTCGTTGCTGAAACAAAGGAAGAAGCACTAAACGCTCTAAAAGATATGATGCTGGACCAGAAATATGGCGCACTCAATGCTAGAGTGGTCATCGAAGAATACTTAACAGGCGAAGAATTTTCCCTGATGGCATTCGTCAAGGGCGATAAAGTTTACCCGATGGTCATTTCTCAAGACCATAAACGTCTGCTTGAAGGGGATAAAGGACCCAATACGGGAGGGATGGGAGCTTACGCACCCGTGCCGCACATAGCAGAATCTATCGTGAAAGAAGCCGTTGAACGAATTCTGGTACCTGCCGCTGTTGGAATGGTGGAAAACGGGACGCCTTTTGTGGGTATATTGTATGCGGGCGTGATGGCGACAGACGAAGGACCTAAAACGATCGAGTTCAATGCGCGTTTTGGTGACCCTGAAACCCAAGTACTGATGAACCGATTGGAATCTGACCTGGCTCAGGTGATCACTGATTTATTAGAAGATAACGAACCTGAACTGATCTGGAAAAAAGACGGGGTGAGTTTAGGCGTTGTCGTTGCCGCAGAAGGATACCCGGAAAACTATCAGAAAAGTATCCCGTTGACTCTTCCTGAATCAACAGAGAGCGTTCATTTATACTTCGCAGGAGTCAAAGAAGAAGCGGGCGAATTAGTTTCAAATGGTGGACGTATTTATTTGGTCGAAGCATCAGGGGAAACGATGAAAGATGCACAAGATAACATCTACCGGGCGCTTGCGTCAGTGGATACAACCGGTTGTGTATACCGGACTGATATTGGAAACAAGGCACTATAAGAGTAAACTAGAGGAAAGAGTAGTTGATCACTAAACTGGGAGGCGTTTGATTTGGCAATCGAAGTAGGAGTCGTTATGGGAAGCACATCAGACTGGGAAACGATGAAACACACGTGTGAGGTGCTGGACGAACTGAAGATAGGCTATGAGAAAAAGGTCGTTTCTGCACACCGCACACCCGATTTGATGTTTGAGTATGCAACACAGGCAAGAGTGCGCGGCATCAAAGTGATCATCGCCGGAGCAGGAGGCGCCGCTCATTTACCGGGCATGCTGGCGGCAAAAACGACGCTGCCGGTCATCGGTGTCCCGGTGCAATCCAAGGCTTTGAATGGACTGGATTCATTGTTGTCCATTGTTCAGATGCCTGGCGGCGTACCCGTTGCGACCGTCGCGATCGGCAAAGCCGGGGCAACGAATGCCGGACTTCTGGCAGCGCAGATACTGGGTGCTACTGATTTAGAGATCGCTGAACGAATCGACTCAAGAAGAGAAGCAATGAAACAGAAAGTATTGGAAAGTAGTGACGCTCTTGTCTAAACAAATCAAGCCTGGAAGCACGATCGGCATCATTGGTGGCGGACAACTCGGCCGGATGATGGCTTTTTCCGCCAAAGAAAGAGGGTACCGGATAGCTGTTTTGGATCCCACACCCGACTGTCCAACTGCTCAGGTAGCCGACTGGCATATCGAAGCCGCCTACGATGATTTAGAAGCATTGAAAGAACTGGCCGAGCGCAGTGACGTGCTGACGTACGAATTTGAAAACGTCGATGCCCAAACGATCGAGCGGGTCCTCGAAAAAGTCGCTATCGCGATTCCACAAGGGACAGAGTTGCTTTTGATCACTCAAAACCGTTTAAATGAAAAAGAATTCTTGAAAAAAGCAGGCATTTCAATTGCCTCCTATGCTAAAATCGAAACAGAAGCTGACTTAACAGAAGGGCTAAAAACCCTCGGCTACCCTGCAGTATTGAAAACCATTCGCGGGGGATACGACGGAAAAGGTCAGGTCGTTTTGAGGTCGCAGTCAGACATTGAAGAAGCGTTGGATCTACTCGGAAAGGGCACATGTGTCCTGGAAGAGTGGGTATCCTTCGACAAAGAAATATCGATCATGGTGGCCCGTAATGAAACGGGTGATGTCGTGACCCTACCTGTTTCAGAGAATATTCATCAGGATAATATTTTGCTTGAAAGCATAGTGCCGGCACGTGTTTCAGAAGATACATCGAAAGAAGCAGAAAGAATGGCAAAAACCATTGCTGAGAAAATGCAGCTGGTGGGGATTCTTGGTGTGGAGCTGTTCTTAACGGAATCCGGAAAAATCTACGCCAACGAATTAGCGCCACGTCCGCATAATTCGGGACATTATTCGATCGAAGCCTGTACAGAGTCTCAATTCGACCTACACATCCGGGCCATCTGCGGGTATCCCTTACCTGAGGTCGAATTATTGAAACCAGCTGTGATGATCAATATCCTGGGCGAGCATTTTGACCAGGCGTTGGAGCTGAACAACACTCAGCCATCATGGCATGTCCACGACTACGGGAAAATAGGCGTCAAAGTCGGACGTAAAATGGGACACGTCACTATCTTGACTGATAATATAGAAGAAACTTTACACGCTATTGATGAAACGAAAATTTGGAATTAGGAGACTGACGATATGATCGAACGCTATTCAAGACCTGAAATGAAAGAACTCTGGTCAGAACAAAACCGCTATCAGTCCTGGCTGGAAGTTGAAATTTTAGCAGACGAGGCCTGGGCAGAATTGGGAGTGATCCCTAAAGAAGATGTTCAGAAAATTCGTGAGAATGCCTCGTTTGATATCAAGCGCATTCTAGAAATCGAACAGCAGACCAAACACGACGTTGTTGCGTTTACCCGTTCGGTTTCTGAATCACTCGGCGACGAAAAGAAATGGGTCCATTATGGCTTGACCAGCACTGATGTCGTGGATACAGCCTATGGTTACCAGCTGAAACAAGTGAATGATGTGTTGAGACATGACCTGCAGCAATTGCTTGAAGTGATCGGTGAAAAAGCCAAAGAACATAAATATACGGTGACGATGGGTCGAACACACGGGGTACATGCCGAACCGACCACCTTTGGATTGAAACTCGCTCTTTGGTATTCTGAAATGAAACGCCATATCGAACGCTTTGAACATGCAGCAAAAGGAGTGGAAGCGGGCAAAATAAGCGGAGCAGTCGGGACCTTTGCCAACATTCCGACATTCGTAGAAAAATTTGTCTGTGAAAAATTAGGGACACGTCCACAAGAAATTTCGACTCAAGTCCTGCCACGTGATCTGCATGCTGAATATTTAAGCTCGATAGCACTCATTGCAACCAGTGTAGAGAAGTTTGCGACTGAAATTCGCGGACTACAAAAGTCAGAAACAAGAGAAGTAGAAGAGGGCTTTGCTAAAGGCCAAAAAGGCTCATCAGCCATGCCGCATAAACGCAACCCGATCGGATCAGAAAACATGGTCGGACTTGCTCGTGTTATACGTGGACATATGATGACGGCTTATGAAAATGTCACGTTATGGCACGAACGCGATATTTCCCATTCTTCGGCCGAACGCATTATACTGCCGGACAGTACGACGCTTTTAAATTACATGTTGAATCGGTTTACCAATATTGTACGTGATCTGACCGTGTTCCCTGAAAATATGAAACGGAACATGAATGCGACGTTTGGACTGATATACAGCCAGCGGGTGCTGTTGAAACTGATCGATAAAGGCTTGAGCAGAGAAGATGCCTATGATCTGGTACAGCCGCGGACAGCGGAAGCATGGGACAAACAGACCGCATTCAAGCCCTTACTGGAAAAAAATGAAAGAATCATGTCGTTACTGAACCAGGAAGAATTGGATGATGCCTTTGATTACACTTATCATCTGAAAAATGTTGATGAGATCTTTGAACGTGTCGGCTTAGGCGACTGAACGAAGTACCGGTGAACTATTGCAACTACAAAGAGACGATAGCATCACAGAAAAAAACACTCTCGATCGGGCTAGGGTATAGTCCGAAACGAGAGTGCTTTTTTGTGTGCTTAATTTCAGTTTAATCAAAACCAAACCTCTTTTGTGCGGAAAAATAGTGGGGAAGGGTCCATTTATAATAGACCGATGCTACCCTCAAGATGATAAGCGCAATGAATAAAATGGTCACGACGTAAGGTCCGCTTATCCAGTCAAGTCCAATAAATAACCCGGCTAAGGCAGCCCATAAGGCATAAATTTCTGAATAGAATATCATCGGTTTGCGTCCGGCAAGTAGATCCCGTACCAATCCTCCACCGACACCGGTCATGACAGCAGCAACCACAACGGCAATGACCGGCGCCTCAATCGAGACCGCATAATTTGATCCTTGAATTGCGAACGCAGCCAATCCGACGGCATCAAAAAAGACGGCACTATGCTTAAAACGGGGCTTCCATTTGTGCGGGAAGAAAAAGGCAAAGGTGATGGAAACAAACGCAATGATGAATAAGTTTTTTTGCATCCATATTCCCTCAACGGATACTCCTAGCAGTAAGTTCCGGATCGTACCCCCACCAAAAGCGGTGGTGAACCCCAGAATATACGCTCCCAATAAATCGTAGTTCTCTTCTGAAGCAACCAGTGTTCCACTTATCCCAAAAGCTATGGCACCCAAAATATCCAATACATCCCATGTCACTGTCATTTGACCACTCCTAAATTTTTGTTTATATAAATTACTCAGTTATTTATTAGTTTTTACTTAGATTTAATCCATTCGAGAATGGTTATAGAACCCACCACTTTTGCGGTTATGATCTGGCCCTTGTTCTTCATAAGTCTTATACATACTAGTACTTTACTACCGGAATGTCTAACATATAGCAAGATAATACGTTTTCCATTTTGAAGTATTTAAAAATAAAATAACAGAGTGTATAAAAGGGAAACGCTTTAGCTCATGATGTTGAGCAGAATTCAATATGCGAGGTGAAATTATGAACTAAATAGTGAATAATTTATAAATAGTCCTTAAGACTGATTTATTTTTTAAAAAGGTAAAGTTATACTATTGTTGTACAAAAAAATAAAGGCCAATGTGAATTACGTGACTGAAAAACATCGAAATAAACAACAAGTAATCATGAAAGGGTGCTGACAGATGAAACTTTATAAAAAACAGAGAAGAACGCCCATGACGCAAATCAAAATGTTGATCGAGTCTCTTTTTGACGCCAAAGTCAATACGAGAAGAAAAGTGATGGTGTTGGGAATCGTCCTTTACATCATCAGTCCGATCGATCTGATTCCTGACTTCATTCCAATGGTCGGCTATGCGGATGATGTCATTCTGCCCATCTTATTGATCATTGCTGAAAAATTGCTTTCGGGTGACAAAAATTCAGAACCCGTCCGAGTCAGAAAAGAAGCTGAAAAAGTCAACTAAAAGTGATGTATATTCATTACAGAATCAAAGCACGTTCCTTAATATGCGAATAAAAACAACCTGCAGATGGTTACACTTTGACAGTGACTATCAGTAGGTTGTTTGTTTTTAGATATATTTTTTTCATTCGGATATGGTTCGGTCCAAATCACTAGTACTAAGTTGGAGACTAGAGCCAGAACTGTCCAAGATAATGTAAAGGTCCCAGACAATTCAGCAATACCTGCATCGATCAGGAAAGCTAAGACGATATTGGCTGGAGAAATAATCAACACATAAATTATAGCCAGAAATATGCTCACATAAATCATGCTGATGATACAGCACCTTTCATGGTCATTATCCAAAAAAAAATTTCGTTAATACCGACTGGATTTGATTCCGTTTAAATACGTGGGTGGCTTTCTTTTTAATATTGGTTTGGAACACTAAATTCACAACACAGATGTTATCCATTTATTCGGTACAGTTATTATGTCAAATCAAGGGAACATGTACTCATATAGACCATGGAATTCGAAAATACAGGACTAGATATTAAGCTGTTTGTTTAGGAACGATGAGTTTTGGTGATCCCCACTGAAATTCATTTTAAATTAATGCCCGTTCCCGGTATACTATAGTAGAAAACACATGATGATTATGATCAGGAAGGTGCTGAAACAATGAATAATAATGACCGATTGCTACGACTGCGCTATGCGCTGGAGTTAAAGGATTCAGAAATGGTAGAGATTTTTAAATTGGGTGAAATGGAGATACCCATGCAAGAAGTGAGACAACTCCTTTCAAAACAGGATGAAAAAGATATTCAGGTGGATGAAGAAGATGAATTCTCAGAAAATCTGTACAAGGAAGATTGTACAGATCTGATGCTGGAATCTTTTCTCAATGGATTGATCGTCTATAAAAGAGGGAGACAAGTATCAAAAACGGGAGAACCAGTAAAAATGACGTTCTCTTTGAAACACAGTAAAGACGTCAATAATATTTTGCTGAAAAAAGTGAAAGTTGCCTTATCGCTTACAAATGAAGATGTTTTGGATATTCTTGATGATGCCGGAGTCAGTATTTCAAAAGGTGAGTTGAGTGCCGTTTTGAGAAAAGAAGATCACCGCAATTATCAGGAATGCGGGGATAGATACGCAAGGAATTTCCTCAAGGGACTGACCTTGAAATATAGAGGAGAGTAATACTTTCAATGAAAATTTGAAAGTATCCCAGTGAATGACTACCTTTAAACTATACACTTTTAAAAAACGACACTATGCAGTCCAAAGAAGATGACCCCATTAGCTTATCGGGGTCATCTTCTTTAATTTTTTTGATAACGACTATGATTATAAAATGAAATATATTCTTTTGAAGAATCATACAAATCCTTTAGGGTTTCCTGTCTTTTGAAAATAGCGAGAAAGTGAGGAGCGGTGTCTATAAAGAATATGAATTGCTATTTCACCTCTTTAGCGTTAGTATAATGCGCAAATACGCTTTGTTTTTTGATTGAAACAGGAGGACGTCTTAACAGATTTCATTTTCGTCAAACAGTTTCTTTTGCACTGTTACATATCTGAAATTTCGGACTCAACGAGTAAAATGAGAGAAGGGCATACAGATGAAACAAGAAAATTATAGAAAAGCAGTAGCTTTAAGGCACGAATTACACCAACATCCCGAACTTTCAAATGAAGAAACATGGACCAAGCAACGGTTAATGGATTTTTTAAAAGAACAAACGGATCTAGAAGTTGTAGATAAAGGAAATTGGTTTTATGCGGTTTATCGAGCTGGAAATGATCGATTGAATATTGCTTTTCGTACAGATTTCGATGCCCTTCCAATGGATGAGGCAATTGAATTACCTTGGGCTTCTAAAATCCCAGGAAAAGCACACAAATGCGGGCACGATGGGCATGCAGCAACGATGATTGGATTCGCTTTGGAAGTTGATCAAGAAGGAGCAGCAAACAACATTTTCTTTTTGTTTCAACCAGCTGAAGAAACAGGTGATGGAGCGATTCAATGTGTGGATTTGATCGAAGATGAACAGATCGATGAAATTTATGGATACCATAACTTTAGCGGTCTTCCTCATCAAGCGATAGCTGCCCGGGAAGGAACGACTCATTTTGCTTCTAAAGGAATGACGATTCATTTTGAAGGGACACCAGCCCATGCAAGTCAACCGGAAGATGGACAAAATCCTGCTTTAGCGATTGCAAAAGTGGTTCAAGCCCTTCCAGGATTTACGGAGTTAAAAGAGTACACTGGGGAGGTTTTGGCTACGGTCATTCAAATCGCTTTGGGGTCCGAAGCTTTTGGTGTTTCTCCAGGAGAAGGGGATTTGAAATTAACTATTCGTGCGTATGCAGAAAAAGATTTAGACCGGTTACAAGCGAACGTTGAAACTTTCGCAAAAGAGTTAGCCTCACAAGAACAATTACAGGTAGCATTTACTTATCAAGATGAATTTCCTGAAACATTCAATCATAAAGAAAACGTGGAAAAGGTACACCAAGCAGCTGAATCATTAGGATATGAGTACACTGAGTTAGAAAAAGCCTACCGCGGATCCGAAGATTTTGGACACTATACAAAGCGTATAAAAGGTGCGTTTTTCTATATCGGAAACGGCGAAGAGTACCCCCAAATACACACGAGTGCCTATGATTATCGGGATGAAAATATTCTGCGTGGAGTAGAAATGTTTAAGGCGCTCGCAAATATGACGGACCAATGAAAACGGAAAATCGTTAGACTCTATAAAAAAGATAACCAGTAATATACACTGTTTTTCTTTAATCTGGACCCTATGTCAAGGAGAGTATAAAAAGCCCCTATCGCTTTCTGAACATAGCATAAAACGTATCTGAAATTCAGATAAAAATCAGAGCCTCAAGTGTCAGCACGCGCTGCTGCTGGAGGTTCTTTTACATATTGAACCCATAAAAAAAGTTACTAAAAGTAAGCTGGAGTTTATTAAAGAGAATTAATGTGAACAGCTCAAAAAAGAACGCTGACTTGTTTTTCAAAAAAAAAAATTGAGTAAGAAGCTTTACCTATAATGTTCTCATAGGCATCAATGGTATAATAAGTCGTTATTATCGGTTTCACAAAAACCATGTATTTCTGTTAATCTTGTCCAAAATTTGTCTGAAACGAACTGTAACATAACTGTAATGGTTAATAGATTTTATAGTCCAGGCAAGAGTGGTACTATTGTTTTACATCAGAAATATAAAAATCACCTTAAAAAACAACTATTGAATGATAAATGACTACTACTATATGGAGGAAAATTACTTGAAGAATAAGATAATCATTGGACTTGTATCCTCGATGCTGTTGACAACTTTTGCACCATTTTTGGGTAGCGTTGTTCAAGCTGAGGAGCCCCTAGAAGACTTAAAAGAACAAGTAGAAAATAATAAAGGTCGCTCAAAGAAACTTGGATCAGTTATTGAAGAAACTGAAGCTGAAATGAATAGTTTAGAGCAAGAAAGACAAGAACTGGAAGGAAACATACAGTCACTTCAAATCACTATTCAAGAATTGACAGAGGACTTGGATGAACAAAGCCAGCGTCTGGTAGAAACAAACAAAGAGATAGAAAAATTAAATAAAAAAATTGAAGATTTAACAAAAGCTATTGAAGTGCGTAACGACAAATTGATGACTCAAGCACGGGCAACACAAACTAAATGGAATCCAACGAACATCATACATATGATAATTTCGGCAGAAGATATTTCAGATTTGATAAGTCGCGTTGGTGTGGTCAGCAAATTAGTATCTGCTAACCAACAAGTTATTGAAGATCAGAGACGCGATCAGGAAGCAGTCATTAAAGCTGAGTCAAAAGTTCAAGTTGAAAAAGCTGAAGTTGAAACATTGGTAACACAGATCGAAACTAACCGTGAAGAATTAACGGTTCAACAAGTTGAACTAGATGATGAAATCATGTTTGTTGCTGAACGTTATCAAATGAATTCCGCTGAAAAAGATCAGTTTGTCAGCGAACAGTTTGAGCTAGCTCAAGAAACAATGGCTTTATCTACAGAGATTAGAGCAGAAGAAAAACGTTTGGAAGAAAAACGCATTGCAGAAGAGAAGCGCCTTGAAGAGGAACGTATAGCAGAAGAAAAACGTTTGGCAGAAGAGAAACGTCTTGAAGAAAAACTTTTGGCTGAAGAGAAACGTCTTGAAGAAGAAGCTATTGCTAAAGAAGCCGAAGAAGCAAAACAGCGTCAGGCTGAAGCAGAACGTAAAGAACAAGTGGCTTTAGCTGCTGAACAACGTCGAGAAGAAGCTCAAAAAGAACAAGCTCAAGAAGAACAAGCTCAAGAAGCACAAGCAAGTTTAACTGCTGAAAGAAATTCAGCTGAACAACGTCGTGCTGAAAGAGAAAAAGCAGCCGAGCAACGTGCAGCAGCCGAAAATCGTCAGGAACAAGAACGTTTAGCTAGAGTAGAAGCGGAACGTGTTGCAAACGCTGAAGCAGAATCTAGAGCACAGGCTACAGCTGCAGCAAATCAAAGAGAAGAAGAACGTAGAGCGGCAGCACAGGCTGCAGCTGAACGAAGAGAAGAAGAACGTAAAGCGTCAGCAGCAGAGGCTGCAACGTCTTCAAATAATACATCGTCTAGCGTTGCTGCTCCAACAAGTAGTGGTTGGATACGTCCGGCAAGTGGCAGAATTACTTCGCCTTACGGATGGAGAACTCATCCAATCTTTGGAGATCGTCGACTGCATACAGGCGTTGATATTGCAGGAAGTGGACCAATCATAGCATCTCGTGCTGGTATAGTAACGACTGCGGGTTATAGTAGCGCACTTGGTTATTACGTCAGAATTGATCATGGTGATGGATTCACATCAGTTTATTCACATATGCAACCTAATTTAAGTGTTTCTCGTGGACAACGCGTATCACAGGGACAACAATTAGGAATCATGGGAACGACAGGACATTCAACAGGTGTTCATTTAGATTTCAAAATATACAAAAACGGATCACACGTTGATCCAATGATTTACATCAGATAAAATTAAATAATGCAAAAAAAGAGAGAAAGCAAATAAAATTTGCTTTCTCTCTTTTTTGATTAATCATTACAGAAGTTGATATGATAACGAAACTCTATAATTCAAATATAACTTATGGCAGATACCGTTTATCACGCTTGCCGAATGTACGATTAGAGAAAATTTGAAACAAACCACTGTTAATAGAAAGACCCAGGGCAATTGCTCCGGAAACTAAGAAGGTTTCCGTCCCGTACATTAATGCTAATTCTGTATGGCCTTCAATAAAAGCGCGCATCATATTATAAGCTGAACCACCTGGAACAAGAGGAATAATTGCTGGAACGGCGAAGACGATAACGGGCATTCTATAGTATCTGGCGAACCACTGACTAAAAAATGCCACTAAGAAAGACGCTGCACCTGCACCAATGAATACAACAAAACCAAATTGAAATGCAATGACGTAGTAGACTAACCATCCGAGAGCACCAGAGATACTTGAAGCAAAAAGCGTACGCGTAGGCACGTTGTACATGACACCAAAGGCAAAAGAAGCAACAAAGGCTGCAAGTAAATAGGTTAAATAATTTAAAGTCACTTTATTTCTCCTTTCTCTTTATAAGAATGCGAGGACTATTGCCACACCTATACCGATAGCTCCGGCGGTTAAAAAGGCTTTGGCCAATACGGCCACGCCGGCAAGTAAATGGCCAGCCATCAAATCTCTGAAGCTGTTGGTTATGGCCATACCGGGAACTAGTGACATCACACTGCCGATGATAATGACGTTGACGTCTTGGCCAAATCCCAAAGTGGTAAACAAGACGGCTAAGAGTCCAATGAAAAATGAAGCAACCATTTCAGCAAAGAAACTGACGTTGGTCCAGTTATTGACAACTTCAAAAAGATAATGACCTAAGCCTCCGGCAATAAAAGCGGGAAGGATTTCTAAATAGGAGCCGCCGAATAATAAGGTGAACCCACCACAAGCGACTGCCATTGCACTGTTTCGCTGCCAACGAGTAAAGTTAGTGGGAGTGTCTTTTATATTATTTAGTTTTTCTGTCACTCTTTTGGGAGGTAGTGCTTTTTTCGAAAGCTGCCTCGAGAGATCGTTCACCATGGAAACTTTTTCCAAATTGGTAATTCTATCGTTCATTCGTAAGAGTTCGGTGTGGTCTTGTCCATCTTCTCCCTGGACAGTAATGATCAAGGCAGTAGGAACGACAAACACGTTTATGTTCTTGAGATGATAACTTTTTGCGATACGGTAAAGCGTATCTTCAACGCGGTAAGTTTCCGCGCCATTTTCAAGCATGACTCTGCCCGCTTCTACGCAGACATCTAAAATAGCAGATACGGGGTACTGTTGCATTCCTAACCCTCCTAAAAGAAACTTTCAATACGCCTAGTATAACGATTTTTCATAATAAATGCGAATAGATTTTAACGCGATGAATGGTGTCTTATTTCTATCCTGAAATGCTATGTGGTAGACTAATATTAATTATCTACTAGCGAGGTCAATGAGGAGGAATATAATTTGTATGAATTGAAAACACAGCCCACCGATGCGAGTGTGGTAGCGTTTGTTGAATCGGTCGAGCATCCGAAGAAACGTGAGGATACGTTCAGGTTACTCGATATATTTTCTGAAACAACAGGTATGGAACCGAAAATGTGGGGACCGAGTATCATTGGATATGGAGTCTATCATTATAAATATGATTCAGGGCATGAAGGTGACAGCATGTTAGTAGGCTTTTCTCCCCGAAAGACAAGGTTCAGTCTGTATTTTGCGACCGGTGATGAAAAACGGGAAGAATTGTTAAAAGAATTTGGTAAGCATAAAGCGGGCAAAGCCTGTGTGTATGTAAATAAACTAGACGATATAAATACTGATGTTTTAAAAGAACTCATCCATCAGTCTATTGTTTTTCTAACGGATACGTATGGTGAAAAAAACATCATAAAAGAATGACTGAGTCTGGTTGTATGCTTCAAATTATAGAAAGATTATCATCTGATTAGAAGCGCCTTTCATTTATTTTTCTGCTTGGTCTAATGTGCTATAATGATTAAGCTGAATAGACCAATAGGTTGATGAGATATTGAAAGGAAGACTGTAATGACAGATAAGAATGTAGCTAAACTGATTGAACAAACGCCCTTATTAAATAATATAAAACAGGGAGAAGAAGTATTTTGGAAAAACCCGATGACGTTACCAACTGAGGAAGCAACGGCACAGACAAAGTTTTCTAAAGCGGACATTCTAGATGCAGAAGAACGTTTGCAACGTTTCGCAGCTTTTATCCGTGTGGCTTTTCCTGAAACTGAAGTTATAGCTGGAATCATTGAATCACCTCTTTCAGAAATTACTAAGATGAAAAACTATCTAGATGAGGCTTTAAACGAAAAATTAGAAGGACGTCTGTTGTTAAAACGCGATGATTTACTTCCGATTTCCGGGACCATCAAAGCTAGAGGAGCTATTTATGAAGTGTTGGAGCATGCGGAAGAATTGGCGCTTGAACACGGCTTAATTGATAACACGAATGAAGACTATGCTGTTTTTGCCAGCGACGAATTCAAGACCTTCTTCTCACAGTTTAATATCACTGTCGGGACGACGGGTAACCTAGGGATCAGTGTTGGAACAATGGGTCGTAAGTTAGGCTTTGAAGTGACGGTGCATATGTCAGTTGAAGCTAAACAATGGAAAAAAGAATATCTGAGAAATATAGGCGTAGAAGTGATCGAACATGATACGGACTTCTCCAAAGCCGTTGAAAACGGGCGTGCTGAGTCGGAAGCTGATCCTAAAAGTTATTTCGTGGATGATGAGCATTCGGAAAAACTGTTCTTAGGCTACACAGCGGGTGGTTTACGTATGAAGGTACAGGTTGAATTAGCTGGAATCAAAGTTGATGCCGAGCATCCGTTATTTGTGTACTTGCCTTGTGGCATTGGTGGCTCGCCAGGTGGGATCACGTTTGGATTGAAACAAGCCTTTGGGGACCATGTCCATTGTTTCTTTGCAGAACCGACGAAAATGCCGAGCATGATGATTGGCTTGCTTAGTCAAAAATATGATGAAATATCTGTTTTTGACTTTGACTTAGGTGGATTAACTGTGGCAGATGGTTTAGCAGTTCCGCGAACCTCGGGACTGGTCGCTAAGTTGATGCGCACGTTCTTCAGTGGCGGCTACTCGATCGATGATGACGTCTTCAAGGCTTTACTGTGTAAACTCTATGAAAAAGAAAGCATCTTCCTGGAACCCGCAGCCGTTGCTGGTTTGATTGGACCGTACCGTCTGATACAGTCTAATGACGGTCAAGAGTATATCAAGGAAAAAGGATTATCCGATAAAATGGGTCAAGCGACACATATTGCCTGGGCAACAGGTGGATCGATGGTTCCAGAAAAAAACCGTCAAGAGTTTTTAAAAGAGTGTCAAACTCACGAATTATAACAAAAAAACCTGGTGCTTATAGAAGCGTCAGGTTTTTACATAAATAAATAGTATAATGCGTAACAAACATGAATTGATTTTATTCTTATGTATACATGTATATTGCAGACTATTCCAATAATTAATATATTGTTTAGTTGATGAATAGAGGTAAAAAACGGTATGATAATAGCAACAAGGTTTTGAAATTTTTGAGTTCACTTTAGAAGGAGATTATTAAAATATGAAAAACTACAAACGTTTACCAAAACATATTGGAGTTATTCCAGATGGGAACCGAAGATGGGCCTTAACTAAAGGATTAAAAAAACATGACGGATATAATCATGGCATAGGTCCTGGAATGAAACTCTATGAAGCCTGCCTGGAGCTTGGTGTTGAAGAAATGACCTATTATGGCTTTACCATGGATAATGTTAAACGTCCGTCGCTCCAAACAAAAGCGTTTCAAAAAGCCTGTGTTGATTCTGTCAATGAATTAAAGAAAAAAGATGCTGATTTACTCGTGTTAGGAAACACCGATTCGGATGTTTTTCCTAAAGAATTATTACCTTACGCAAACAAACGAACGAAATTTGGCGAAGGAAAAATGAAAGTGAATTTCTTAGTTAACTACGGATGGAACTGGGATCTGAATTGCGCATTGGAAGAGAGTGCCGGCACACCGTCAAAGGATATTACAGAGATGATGGCATCCAAAGATGTTTCCCGCATCGATTTGATTTTAAGATGGGGTGGGCGCCGAAGACTAAGCGGCTTTTTACCTGTTCAGTCGATTTATTCCGACATTTTCGTTTTTGATGATCTATGGCCAGACTATAAAGAAGAGCATTTACACGAAGCTTTATCTTGGTACCAGGAAACAGATATAACTTTAGGTGGCTAATGAATATATGGTCACAGTAATCATGTTTGCACACTTGATTTGAATTAAATAGGCTTAGCTTAAAAATAGGGAATACAGGAAGGAGGTCGCGTATGAGCGGGAAACGATTGATAGTACTCGTAGGTCCAAGTGGAAGTGGGAAAACAACGTTGGGTGATGAATTATCAAAAAAAGGTTATCCGAAGCTGGTCACCACAACCACACGTAAACCACGACCCGGAGAAACCGACGGGATAGATTATTACTTCAAAAAAGAAGAAGAATTGGACCCTGACGACTTCATCGAGCAGACCGTCTATAATGGAAACCTGTATGGCTTGACCAAAGCAGAGGTACGCGAAGCGTTGATCAAGTTCCCTCTCGTTCATGTTTCTTTGGATAAAAATGGCGCAAAGGCTTTGAAATCTGTTTATCCTGAAGAAACGTTTGTTGTTTTTGTCTACGTTTCCGAAGAAGAAATGAAAAAAAGAATGAAGGCTAGAGGAGATCAGGAAGATAAGATTGCTGAACGTATCGAGTTTAGTCAAGCAATCAACGAATCAGAACCGATAGAAGAATCAGATTTAGTGATTGAAAATAAATCCGTTAAGAAGAGTGTCGAAACTATTCTCAACACCTTAAAAGAAACGAAACGATCCTTTAAGTGAGAAGGTAATGGTATGGATATTGATCCAAAAACAATCGTCACGTACCCGCTCTTTACTTTTGTCATATACTTGCTCTTAAGCCTAGTCTTTGACTTGCCTTTATGGACAGTATTTATTGCGCTATTTATCGTCTTTTTGTATTTCATCGTCATCATCATTATTGAACTGTATAAATGAAAAACCACTATCTCGCCCTGATGGGAGATAGTGGTTTTTTGATTTGTCAGTCGGTAAAATTACTTGAAGCAAAGCTATCAGGGACGTCGATCCCACTTGAATTATAATTTTCGCCATTCATGATCGAGTTTTTAACAATCACATAGTCCACTTTTCTCAAAGATTCGATGTCATTGCCCCCAGCATATGAGATGGAGGATTGTAAGTCTTGTTGCATTTCAAGCAAGGTATCGGAAATATCCCCTTTATACTCCGTTAACATTTTCTTGCCTTCGACATTTTTACGTTCGCCTTTTTGATGAGCCGAGGCGCTGCCAAAGTATTCTTTGTATAAGGTCCCATCCACTTCGATCGTTTTTCCGGGCGATTGTTCGTGACCTGCTAGAAGAGAACCGATCATGACCATCGTCGCACCAAAACGAATAGACTTCGCAATATCACCGTGTGTACGAATACCTCCGTCGGCAATCAATGGTTTTCTGGCTGCTTTTGAACAGGATGAAAGGGCAGCTAATTGCCATCCGCCCGTACCGAAGCCGGTTTTAAGTTTTGTTGTGCATACTTTTCCGGGACCAATACCAACTTTGGTCGCGTCCGCACCGGCATTTTCCAGTTCCCGTACAGCCTCTGGTGTGCCAACATTTCCGGCAATCAAGAATGTATCTGGCAAGAATTGTTTGACGTGTTTGATCATGTCAATGACTAATTCAGAATGACCATGGGCCACGTCGATGGTCATATAGTCAGGAACTAGATTTTCTCGATCCAATTCTTCTATAAAATCATATTCTTCGTCTTTTACACCTAGACTAATAGATGAAATCAATTGATTTTTTTTCATTTTTTTAATAAAATCTTTTCTGAGATCTTCTTCAAAACGATGCATGATATAAAAATAATTATTTTGGGCTAACCAGATGGCTAAGTCATCATCGATCACTGTCTGCATGTTTGCAGGGACAACGGGCAGCGCAAAAGTGTGTTTGCCAAGTTGAACCTGTGTATTACATTCTGAACGACTTCTAACGATCGATTTAGCTGGGATTAATTGGATGTCTTCGTAATCAAATACTTTCATTTCATACTCCTCTATTTTACTGTCTTTAATGACATATTTTGGGAGAAAAGTGTTACTCTAACATATTTGTTTCCCTGTTCTACTTTACCTAAATAGTTCGTAAATGTCAAAGTCAAAAAGAGTGGAGATGATACATAATAGTTGCACAAAAACCAGAAAAGATGGAAAATAATTCTAATTGATTGAAAAGGAGAAATGGATTGATGAACCCGTTCAAAAAAATTGTAATCGAGAAATTAGGAACACCGAAACGACTTTTTTTACTGGGATCAATACTGACACTCCCTTTTTTGTTTTTGGTCTGGATGAGCTTTTATGACTGGGGATTTATTGGTGTGCTTGACGAAATGATTGGTGCAGAGATTCATGAAGAACGCGAAACGTTACTGAATATCTTTTTCATTTCCATTACCCGGTTAGGTAATCCCATAGCGATAGGGAGTCTAACGGTAGCCGTTGCCTGGTTTGCAGGAATCCACAGAAAGAATAAAAAAATTGCACTCTGGTATGTTATCACAGTTGTCTTTGGAGCAGGGGTGATGAATCAAATAGTCAAATTTATTTTCCAACGTGAAAGACCAACAAGTGTAGAGCACCTGATCACTCAAGGCGGTTACTCTTTTCCGAGTGGACACGCGATGGGAGCCATTATTGTTTACGGGGCATTACTATTTTTGATTATCCGGACCTATTCGAGCTGGAAAATCATTTTGCCTGCTACCTTGGTGATTGTTCCCTTGATTGCATTGATGGGGATCAGTCGCATCTATTTAGGTGTGCATTATCCATCTGATGTCATTGGTGGCTATTCACTTGGTCTAGCCATCTTGTCACTCAGTTTAGGTATTTACAGTTTGTTCTTGACTGAAAAAGAGATAAAGAACGACGAACATTCAAACTAAGTTGAACAGAGCCCCTAAAGTTAGTTTTACAAACCTAACTCTAGGGGCTCTCTCTTTTTTTAGTTTATTAAAATTATATGATGCCTATAATCATGGCAATGGCGCCGAAAGCAATGGCAGTCCAGTTCAATCCTTTTTCGGGCGTAGCCAAGCCAACTAGACCTAACACGATAGCGATGATGCCCAGTGGGAGTTGCCATAGGAAAAATCCGATGAGTGCTAATGCCATCGCAGTCCAGCCAATCAGTTTACCAACTTTGCTTGATTCTAACATATCGTTCTCCTCTTTTTGCTATTTTTTAAATTATACCTTACATAGTGACGTCAGACAATTATTCGTTTTTTTTAGTCACATAATGATGGATAGGGTAGTCTTCAAGGGGTAAAGGTGTTGTTTTATTTAAAACAAGTTGCGCCAGGCATTTACCGACGATCGGGCCAGCCGTAAGACCTGTAGAACCCAGACCACTCGCTGCGAACAAGTTCGGCGATTCAGGTACCTCACCCATGAATGGTGAGAAATCAGAGGTATAGGCACGCGTCCCCGAACGGTAAGAGGCGATGGAAGATGTACTGAAATAATGAGAAAAGTTCTCTGCCGCTTCTTTTATCATAGATGTTAATGCGGATTCTTCAATCGTCAGATCAAAGCCCATATCGTTTTCATGGGTTGCACCAATGATGACTTTTCCATCTTCAAACGGTGTGATATCTTTCTCACCTTCCGGCATCACGACCGGCCAGTTTTCAGTGTCATACCCATCAAACGTCACTTCAACCAGCTGGCCTTTTTGAGGACGGATATCTACGCTGTAGCCTAAGGGTTCAAGTAAGTCCGGTAACCAGGCAGCCACCGCTAAAACAACCGCATCCACTGATTCAGCTTTATCGTTAGAAATGATAGAATAAGCAGCGTTTTGGCGTTCGATTTTCACGCGTTCACGTTTGAGTGTTGCTCCATTTTTGATTGCTTTTTCGAGTAGAGTTTCCACTAACTTCTCACCATCAACTCGTGCGCCACCAGAGGCATAAAGTGCAGATTTGTTTTTTGTGTATATCGGGATCATTGCTTTGATTTTATTCGGCGGTAAAATAGCCAGCTTACCGATCTCAGGAGCCTGTTCCCGTCTTTTTTTTCCAATAGCCAATAGTTCTTCCAGTTGTGCATCCTTCTGTTTAAACAGTAATGTGCCTACTCGTTTATAGACGTGAGGGGGAATGGGCTCGCCGTTCATTACCTCAGACAGAAAATCAGGGTAGAAAGCTGCGCCTTCTTTCACCATATTGTACCACTTTTTATTACGTCGTTTAGATAGCCAAGGACTGATGATGCCCGCAGCAGCAGATGTTCCCTGTCCGATACCTTCATCATAAATAGTAAGGTCGATATCTGCTTCTTTACTGAGCAAGTAAGCGGCGGATGCCCCAACCACTCCAGCTCCTATAATAGCTACTTTCTTTTGTTTCATTTCTTTGCACCTCTTTTAGTCTGTTACTCCTTATTTTAACATGGATTTACAGTGTGATGTTAAGTTAATTATTGACAGGACTACACCTTTTATCTAAGGTTAATGTAAAGATGATATGGAGGGAGTGATTATAGTGGGAATAGTGATAGGAAGTTTTCTGAGTTTAATTATCATCGCCAGAGCGTTCGGCCTATACAATGTCATGAAAGCTGAGTACGGTTCTTTGTCGGTAACATTATTGACCAGTTCTAAAGTAGCTGACTATGTGGGCGAAAAAATGCCGAATAAAGAGAAAATCGATAGAATTCTTCTGTTTTCGGGCAGTTTGGATATATTATTTGCCTTGTCATATTTTATGTTCTTATCTGAGATTACACTGGTTTATATGTTGGTGCTATATATTTTCATGGCGTTAAACAAATTTATAGCTGCCAGATTTATCAAACATCAACTTAAGGAGTATTCTCAGTAATGAAGATATTCGTATTGGAAAAGTAAAAAGAGCTATTATATAAGCTGATTTAATTGGTCTACTTCTTTAAACAGTCACTTTAATGAGTTTTTGTATCTGGCTATCGGTCTGCTTGATTGGGTCATAGCTAACAGACTATTTATGGATCGCTATATTGTTAAACAGACGATTAAGGAATAAGTGCTGGGAGATACATAAAGTGAATCAATAAGAATATAACGGCAGGGTCAATTTACGAAATCATAAAAAAGGAATGATATATGTTGGAAAACACAATTATAGTCGTCAGTGTTATATATATAAGCTTAAAACTCTTGGCTATCTATAAAGCCTACCAGCAAGAGTATGCACATGTTTTGATCACCATGCACCGAGGTTTGAAAGTTACCGAATTATTAAAAAAATATAAAATTAAAGATGATAGAGCGAAATGGGCCATTGTTATAAGCAGTAGTATTGATATAATCGCCTTAGCTGCTTACTTGATGTATATTCAGTCATCCGACTTGAGTATTTTTTACTACATCATCGTCTTTTATTCAAATAATATGTTGTTAGATCGCTATTTGAAAAAAATAATGACAGATTCACCTGAATTTGAAAATAATTGTTGACGAATGATTTTGGAACGTGTATTATGAGAAATACATTAGAGATAGACGAAGGAGAGGTTCGCATGTATACACAATCTGTTAATTCATTACAATTGAATAATGCTTGGCACAGCTGGCGCAGATCGTTGTATAAATGTTAGGATTTTTTTCTTTCATGGATACAACGTTTAGTTCAATCTGAATTTTGTATCTATGCCGGCTTATTTTTGATGCTTTATTTGATCTTACGCCACATAGATGACAACACCATCTGTGTGGCTTTTTGCTATTTTTAAGGGCAATTTCCACGACTAGAGTTTTTCTATACTCGTGGAGATTGCCTTTTTGTTTTATCTTTTTTTAAATCCCTTACCTCGGAAGCTCGAAGTAAGGGACGAATTAGACGATTGATTTTACATAAAAGGAGTGGATGCTTATGAAATCCGACTGGGAATGGTTAAATAAAAAACGATAAAAATAAAACTAAAATTTGAGAGGAATGTTTACAGATGAAAAGAAAAGGATTGTTTTTAACATTAGGAGTTATTGTGTTGTTACTTGTGGGGGTATTTGCATTTTCTATGGCTGATTCAGGGAATGATGAGTCACAGGAAGGTACTGAAACGTCAGAAGAACAAGAGACTTTTGTTGTAGGTATTTTACAAACGGCGAGTCACCCGGCATTGGATGCTATTACCGAAGGCGCCATTGAAGGACTGGCAGAAAACGGTTATGTTGATGGAGAAAACACAGAGATCGTTTTTCAAAATGGTCAAGGCGATCAGAACTTGATGAATACCATGGCCCAGTCATTGGTTGAAGATGGGGCAGACCTCCTTATCGGGATCGGAACGCCGGCCAGCCAAGCGTTTGCCAATGCAACAGATGACATTCCCATCATCATGGGAGCAGTCAGCGATCCAGTTGGAGCTGGGCTTGTCGCATCCGAAGAAGCACCAGGTAAAAACATCACTGGTGTAAAAGATCAGGCCCCTGTTGAAGCACAGCTGGCCATGATGCTTGAAATGCTACCTGAAGCAATGGAAATAGGCGTGCTTTACAGTTCAGGGGAAGACAATTCTCGAGCAGAAGGCGAACGTGCCGAAAAAGCGATAGAAGAATTGGGATTAAACCCGGTGACGTATACTGTATCAAGCACCAATGAAATTCAACAAACTGTCGCAACAATGGCTCAGGAAGTAGATGTGATTTACTTGCCGACAGATAACACGATTGCCAGTGCTTTCGATACCGTTGTAAGCGAAGCAAACCGTTATGACATCCCGCTTATTCCGACAGTGGACTCCATGATCGCACAGGGCGGATTGGCAACAGTGGGCATCAATCAAACCGATACGGGATTTGAAACAGGTCGAATGGCTGCAGAAGTGTTGCAAGGAAAAAATCCCAGTGGGTTTCCTGTCTTTGTTTTAAGTGAAGGAGATAAATTGGTCAATCAGCAGCAGGCAGATTTATTAGGTATAGAGATACCGCAAACCGTTTTAGACGAAGCGATCATGATAGAAACAAACGAATAAGAAGGGAAATCAGAACATGCTTATATCCGCAATCGCACAAGGATTTTTATGGGCCATTTTAGGCATCGGTATTTTCACCACCTATCGTATTTTGAAATTTCCGGATTTAACTGTAGAAGGCTCGTTCCCACTCGGATCAGCGGTGGCGGTCACCGCTATCGTTTCGGGAATCGATCCGATACTAGCAACGATACTGGCCATTATAGCCGGGATGGGAGCCGGTCTCGTGACCGGTTTGCTTTATACAAAAGGAAAGGTCCCGGTTATCCTGTCCGGGATACTGGTGATGTCAGGCCTTCATTCAGTTATGTTATTTGTGATGCAGCGGCCTAATTTGAGTCTGCTGAATCAACCCAGAATTTACGATGCGTTCAATGCTCTTCCCAATTATTTTGATGTGGTCATTGTCGGTATCAGCGTTTTAGTTCTTGTGATAAGCAGCATCCTTTTCTTCTTTTACACGAGTGTAGGTCAAGCGTATATTGCGACTGGAGATAATGAATCGATGGCTCGCTCTCTCGGTATTCAGACAGACAACATGAAAATGCTTGGACTGGTTCTTTCAAATGGCATCTTTGCTTTGTCTGGAGCGTTGGTTGCACAAAGTAACGGCTATGCTGATGTAAATGGCGGGACAGGTGTTATCGTTATTGGTCTGGCTTCACTTATTATTGCTGAAGTCATGTTCAAGGAAGTAACTCTTGGAGAGCGGTTGCTGACGATCGTTATCGGAAGTGTCTTATATCAACTCCTGATTTTAGGCGTTATTCGATTAGGCTTTGATACGACATACATCCGAATCTTCAGTTCGACGATCCTGGCCGTATTCTTAATGACACCGCAGCTCCGAAAAAGTCTGAAATTAGATATGTTTAGTGGAAAAGAGGAACGCTTATGAAAGAATTACTCCAGTTAGAAAAGGTAACGAAAATCATTCAAAATGAATCGGATACCAATAACACCATCTTGGATCAGGTGGATTTAACGATTCATAAAGGAGACTTCATCACGGTACTCGGAGGTAATGGGGCTGGGAAATCAACTTTGTTCAATAGCATCACCGGTTCTGCTTCAGTCACCAGTGGGCAGATAAAACTCAACGGGAAAAACATAACGAATTGGCAGGAAGAAAAAAGGGCCGGATTTATCGGACGTGTGTTTCAGGACCCGAAAATGGGCACGGCACCTCGGATGACAGTAGCGGAGAATCTTTTGCTGGCTTTGAAACGGGGTCAAAAGCGTCATTTTCTCCCGAGAAAACTGAAGGAGAATAAGGAATACTTCGAAAAGTTATGTGGTTCAGTAGGCAACGGTCTGGAGAACCACCTGGACACACCTACGGGACATTTATCTGGTGGACAGAGACAATCACTGAGCCTGCTCATGACGACGCTGACGCAGCCTGAATTGTTGCTTTTAGATGAACATACAGCTGCCCTGGATCCGAAAACCTCTAAACGGTTGATGACGTTAACGAATCAGATGATAGAAGAAAAACAACTGACCTGCATGATGATCACTCATCGCATGGAAGATGCTTTGACTTATGGGAACCGATTGATTCTGATGGAAAACGGAAAGATCAAATTGGATCTGAATCAGGAAGAAAAAGCCAAGCTGACATTGGAAGATTTATTCGTCCTGTTTGAAAAAAGAGACATGTCAGCGGCAGTTTGAGTAGAAAACTGAAACAGTGATAGGAGTGAAGAAACTTTTCTGAAAGTTCGGCAAGCTCAGGCGAAAACCCCAGCGAGTGATGCCAAGTAGGGCGAAGTTCGGCAAGCTCAGGCGAAAACCCCAGTGAGTGATGCTAAGTAGGGCGAAGTTCGGCAAGCTCAGGCGAAAACCCCAGCGAGTGATGCTAAGTAGGGCGAAGTTCGGCAAGCTCAGGCGAAAACCTCAGCGAGTGATGCTAAGTAGGGCGAAGTTCGGCAAGCTCAGGCGAAAACCTCAGCGAGTGATGCTAAGTAGGACGAAGTTCGGCAAGCTCAGGCGAAAACCCCAGCGAGTGATGCTAAGTAGGGCGAAGTTCGGCATACTCAGGCGAAAACCCCAGCGAGTGATGCTAAGTAGGGCGAAGTTCGGCATACTCAGGCGAAAACCTCAGCGAGTGATGCTAAGTAGGGCGAAGTTCGGCAAGCTCAGGCGAAAACCTCAGCGAGTGATGCCAAGTAGGGCGAAGTTCGGCAAGCTCAGGCGAAAACCCCAGTGAGTGATGCTAAGTAGGGCGAAGTTCGGCATACTCAACATCAAACCCCATAAAAGTGCTGATAAGGACCCGATTAGGCTTATAAGCCTAATCGTTCATTTTAAAATCTTTTAAAAATACTTTGGAAAAAAAAGTCATTATTTTGCTAATTAGTTAATATAATTAGTGAGGTGATCAGATGAAAGTGATAAAAGAAAGAGAAAAGTCGAAATTACTTTTGGGTTTAAACTATTTGGATAAGCGAATAAAACTGGGTGATCCTGATAAACGACATCTACTTAACTTAGAGAAGGGGTTTATTGGGGAGGAACTGTTTGACTCTGCCGTCAAACAGTATCTGAATGGAGAAGCTCTTGTATTAAATGATCTTTTAATAGAAAGTAAGGGAACAACGTTTCAGATTGATTCGCTAGTAGTGACTTCTGACACGATTTATCTATATGAAATCAAGAATTATAAAGGGAATTTCCAAATGAACTCTGGACAACTCTATTATACAAGTGGACAGGAAATAACTAACCCCTTGATTCAACTTAACCGAACAAGAGAGTTGCTTCGTCAATTGCTGAAAGAGTTGGAGAGTCGACTTAAAATAGAAGCCAATGTTGTTTTCATTAATGACTCTTTTACACTTTATAACGCGAAAATAGAAGATCCTTTTATTTTCCCGACTCAATTGAAAGAGCATTTCAAAGAATTAAGTAGCAGGAGTAGGGGGCTTAAAAAAGATCATCATTATCTTGCAAGAAAACTAGTCAGTTTTCATAAAGATGATTTGCCTTATCAGAAACAGTTGCCTTTTTATAATCTGGAAGACTTTACTAAAGGTGTCTCCTGTTTTCATTGTGGCTCATTTGATTTGATTGTGACGCAACGTTCCTGCTACTGCAAGTCCTGCTACAAGCAGATGTCAATTGAAGACCTGGTCACAGAAAGTGTAAAAGAATTAAAGTTTTTGTTCCCTAATCAGAAGTTGACAACATCTTTTGTGGATGAATGGTGTGGGAGCTCAGTCAATTATAGAAAAATACGAAAAATTCTTCAGAATGATTTTATGGTTTCAGGTACAACTAGCGGCACGTATTATGAGTGATTCAATTTTCTGCGGTGATTAAACGTATAAATTAAAGAAAAAGGCCCGAAATGATATTTTCACATCATTTCGGGCCTTTTTTATATGCGGGACTTGACGGACTATATAAGAACTGGAGATCTCAAATACATATATGTATACTTAGGGTGTTGAATATCTTTTATCGTTTGAGTAATGAAAAGCGATAGCTAAAAATTTTACATCCAACTTTAAAGGAGCGGATTTTTATCAAATTGACTTACGGGGTGTCGTTCTTAATTCCCATGCCATTTTTGTTTCACTACTACGAAATTTATTATATGCCGAGTAAAGCTATTTACTTGTTTGCACCATTGATCTTATTCATGTTTTTCGCAGGTCTATTGTCAGCAAAAATCAAGATTAAACATATTCTTAGAGCAACTCTCATTTCTACACTTATATCAGCAGTGTTAGCACAACTCTTTATTACTCCGCCGAATTCTTCCTGGTTCAATCCTGTTGGAATGACTGGGGCCATTATCTTTACAGGTATTGTTATATTTATCGGAATGTTGATCATCCGTGCTGTTTTCAAAGGCTACATACTTATAAGACAAAAAGTTGGTAATTTCAGATAAAAAATTAGGTAGAATCAAACGAATATTTTATCAATGAACTATTTAATTTAGCAAAAAAAAATTTGGATTTTTGCATTCATGGGAACAGCGGTAATGTTTTCTGGTGCTCAGAAAGTTAGATCATTAGGGTGGGGACTCCTTCTATCGATGAAGGAGTTAAGTTTAATAAATAAACTTATTTGAATCACCACATTAAAAAAAGCAGACCGATTAGTCACTAATGACTAATCGGTCTGCTTCTTCGTATATCTATAAAAATTATTCGCTGACTTCGAATGCAGGTCTCAAGTGGCCATTTTCAGCCAAGCCATCCAAGAAATCGTACACTTCTTGACTGGTCATAGCATCCACTAAAGCTTGAATGGCATCAGAATCTTGATTGTCTTCGCGTGCGACAAGCGTTTGGGCAAACATGTTTTCTTCGTCAGCCTGTAAAATGACCGCATCTGCAGGGGTTAGATCGACTGCAGCGATATATGTTGGATAATTGAAGACCAGTTCTACGCCGTCTTCATATGCCGCTGTCAGGTTCAATAAGTCGATGTTTGTAAAGGTGAAATTATATGGGTTTTCACTCACATCGTCTACGGAAGCTTCAGATTTGTTGACTTCCGGATCCAGTGTGATCAGTTCGTGTTCTTCAAGTGTGACAAGCGCGCGTGCTTCATTGGTCGGATCGCTGGGCACAGCGACTTCAGCGCCATCCTCAATGTCTTCGACTGAATCGTAAACAGGCGAATAGAAACCGACGATTGCATTATAAATCGGTTGAAGGGCAACTAAATTACCGTCGCGTTCCTGGTTGAACATTTCCATGAACGGTTCGTGTTGAGCAAAGTTGGCGTCCACTTCTTCATTAAGCAATGCTTCATTATACTGGATGTTATCAGACACTTCGACAAGTTGAATTTCATAACCGTCTTCGATCACGTCTCCGGCAATTTCAAGGACATCTGTCATTGGCGGAAGGTGGGACGCGACTTTGATCGTTACCGTTTCTTCCGTCGTTTCTTCAGTCACTTCATTTGAAGCCTCTTCGGTTGATTCATCAGCTGCGCCACATGCTGCTAAGAGTAATGCTGTACTGCCTAGTAATAATCCTTTTTTAAACATAATGATGATCTCCTTTTATTTTAAATATAATTTTTATTATCGTTTATCTAACTTTTTAGCTAGTTTGAGTCCCAGCCATTGGAAAATCTCGACTAATATAATGATCAAGACGATTGCGGTGTACATGATATCTGTTTCGTAGCGCTGATAACCATAGCGGATGGCGAAATCGCCGATGCCCCCACCGCCGACGACGCCCATGATCGTTGAATAGGAAACAAAACTGATCGTAGCCGTTGCGAAGCCAATGACCAGACTGCTCCTTGCTTCAACGAACAGGAACTTCCAAACTAATTGCCAGGTGGTTGCACCCATGGACTGCGCCGTTTCGATGATCCCTCTGGGAATTTCGTTGAGGGATTGTTCCACGAATCGGGCATATAAGGCAATGGCTATAACGACCATCGGAAACGAAGCTGCAATGGGGTCGCCGGTCGCGCGGCCGTAAACTTGCCTGATAAATGGCTGCATGGCAACGACCAAGAGCAAGAATGGAAATGAGCGAATAATATTAACAAAAGCATTGATGATTCGGTTAAGCGGACGATTTTCCGTCGGCTGACCCTCGCTTGTTAAATACAGCAAGGTGCCTACAGGAATACCCGCAAGAATAGCTGCCAACATCGCAAAAAAGAGCATGATACCTGTTTCGCCTAAACTTTCAAGCATGCGAGGCATGAATTCTATGACGCGATCAATATACAAACCTATGCCTTCAGCCATCAGTCAACACCTCGATTGCCCGTTCATGGTACGGTTTGATGTTTGCTTGTTCAGTTGAACGCTTAACGGTGATAACCTTTATTATTTTTCCCTGTTCCATAATGGCGGCCCGTTCACATAATTCTTTGATGACAGGCAATTCATGCGTGACAACCACGATCGTCATCTTAAATTCTCTATGCACCTTTTTTAATACCTCAACGATTTCTTCAGTCGTGTTCTGATCAAGAGCAGACGTTGGTTCGTCGCACAGTAAGATGTCTGGTCGCGTTATCAGCGCTCGAGCAATACCTACGCGTTGTTTTTGCCCACCACTCAACTGTGAAGGGTAACTGTCTTTCTTATCTTCCAGTCCGACAAAACGTAAGACGTCATCAGTGGTTAACGCAGCAGGGTAGTCATGTAACTCTAAAGGCAGGTGAACATTCTCCGCAACGGTTTTATTGTTAAGCAAATTAAACTGCTGGAAAACCATGCCGATTTGTTTTTGTGCCTGTCTCAACTCTTTTTTAGAAAGGTTGGAAACGTTTATGCCATTCACGCTGACTGAACCGCTGGTTGGTTTTTCCAAAGCATTGATCAATCTTAGTAACGTTGACTTTCCAGCGCCGCTTTCACCAACGACTCCAAACGTTTCGCCTTTATGAATGGAAAGCGTGATATCTGACAGTGCACTAAGTGGTTTGTCTTTTTCATCGAATGTTTTGTCAACTTGATTAAATTCAATCATGGTTGTTCTCCTTTCTCACAGATTTTACCGGTAAAGTGTGAGACGTAAAAGTAACATAATTTATTATAGAAAGCTTTACAGGAAAGCGCAAAGAGAAAGCGGTTACGTAATTGCTACTGATTTTATACCAAAAAGGACAATCCTTTATTTTCTTGTTTTAACATTGATACTAAAGGGTTTTATGTAAGGGGAGGGAGGTTTTTTGTTGGAAATTAAACACAATATTGTTTTTTTAACTCGTGTGATGACAGCGGAAAGCAAAAAAACCACTAACTGCTTGACAGTTAGTGGTAAAAAAGGAGTGGTCAACCAACGCTTGGAGGAGCGTTGATTACCAAAAATAAGTTGGTTTTTGTGGGTATGATTAAAGTATATAAGATAAATTCGAATTATTTGTGAGTGGAATATGAATATGTGTAGTTATTCTTAGATAAGATTGGAAAAGGAGCAATAAAATATAAAAAAACCACCTTTTCCTCTAGAAAAGGTGGTTTGGGGATAAGACTTAACGTCTATTATATGTCATTTGAGAAAAACCATTCAATCCGGGGAGAATGAATAATGGTCCCAAATATACTTTTCTTTTCAGTGATAAAACAAACGTTTCGGGGGATTCCTTTGTTTTATCATTTTGGGGAGAAAAGAAACGTGTACTTATTTTCCACACCATTAGTGTATCAAAAACAACACTCGTAATCCTTAGAATCGTCTAAGGATTTCCCGAAGAAAAATTACAATTTACTCACTTAGTGATTCGAGGATGGCTTTGTTGAAAGCAGGCATGTCATCTGGAGTACGACTTGAGATGAGACCAGATTTATCTATAACCACTTCTTTATCAATAAAATTGGCACCGGCATTTTTCAAATCGATGGCCACTTGACTGACAGAGGTGATATCTTTGCCTTTCACGACTTCTGCATTGATCAATAATTGGGGTGCGTGACAAATCGAGAATATAGGTTTCTTGTCTGCAAAAGCACGTACGAAGTCCAGGAATCGCTCATCTTTACGTAATTTGTCAGGTGAATAACCACCAGGTATGAGTAACGCATCATAATCTTCCGGGGAAACGTCAGCGATACTTTTATCGATCGTGACAGAGGCCGTTCCTTTTTTCCCCTCTACCGTTTCACCTGCTTCGAATCCTATTGTTTCGACGGTATGACCCGCTTTTTCTAATTCTTCTTTAGGTGAAGTAAACTCCACGTCTTCAAATAAATGTGTTAGTACTGCTGCAACTTTCTTACTCATTATTAGAATTCCTCCTCGTATTAATCTTTCTTTAGTCTAACTGTCGTTGCTTTCCTGTACAAGTAATATGATTGCTCAAACAGTAACAAAATGGACTTTATCATTACAGGTTTTCAATTAAAATATGTTATGATTAAAAAGGAGAGAATAATATATTTTACGTTTGAGGGAGGAAAATCGTGAATATTGCATTGATTGCGCATGATAAAAAGAAAGACGATATCATAAAAATAGCTGAAGCGTATAAAGTGATTCTAAGTAAACACAATTTGTTTGCGACCGGGACGACAGGCAAACGAATAATCGATGAAACGGGATTGGATGTTCATCGTTTTAAATCGGGTCCACTCGGTGGCGACCAGCAAATTGGCGCGCACGTCTCCAATAATAAAATAGATTTGGTTATCTTCATACGTGATCCATTAACAGCTCAGGCTCATGAACCAGATATCTCAGCTTTACTTCGCTTGTGCGATGTCTATGAGATTCCTTTGGCCACGAATATAGGAACGGCTGAAGTGTTGCTGCGCGGATTGGATGCCGGATTTTATGGTTGGCGCGACATAGCTAGAGGCACTGATCGGGAGACCTTACACTTTTGATTTTAGAATGACACGGGTGAAAGTCTAGAAGGAGACCAATATGTTAGTTGTTATCGGGTTAGCTTTAATTATATACGGGTATTTTTCATATAAATATTCTGACAAATGGGCCACTAAGAGTCAGAAACGTGCACCACACACTAAATTTCCGAAATGGTTTCCTTTGTTTATCAAAGTGGGTGGCATACTTTTTCTCGTGACGGGAATACTTTTGATTGTGTCGTATTTATTGATGTAAGTAATGTATTAAAAAAAATTATATAAAAGGAAGTTACAATTATGCTTATTGGATTACCAAAAGAAATAAAAAACAACGAATTTCGAGTTGGTTTAACACCATTCAACGTTCAGCGTCTGGTTGCAGGCGGACATGATGTCCTAGTTGAAAAAAGTGCTGGAGAAGGCAGTGGCTATTCGGATCAGGAGTACCTTGAAAATGGCGCTAAAATGATCGATACTGCCAAAGAAGTCTGGGACAGTGCGGACATGGTTATTAAAGTTAAAGAACCGCTTAAAGCAGAATACAAGTATTTCCGAAAAGATCTTGTTCTGTTCACCTACTTGCACTTGTCTGCCGCACCAGAGTTGACGAAAGCGTTAGTGGATAACGAAGTGACTGCAATCGGGTATGAAACAGTAACGAAAGATGGAACATTACCTCTCCTTACTCCTATGAGTGAAGTTGCCGGACGTATGGCAGTTCAATTAGGCGCTCATCATTTAGAGAAAAGACAAGGTGGAAAAGGTCTTTTACTTGGTGGCGTACCGGGTGTTGAAAGAGGAACAGTTACCATTATCGGCGGCGGTGTTGTCGGTGAAAATGCTGCACGTATGGCAATCGGCATGCGCGCCAATGTAAATATTTTAGAGTTAAGCCCTGAACGTATGCGCGATCTTATTCGTATGTTCGGCAGCGACGTTCAGACATTGGCTTCGACACCATCTAATATCGCTAAAGCAGTTAAAGCATCAGACTTAGTTATCGGTTCTGTTTTGATCCCAGGACGCAAAGCACCTAAATTAGTGACCGAAGAAATGATTAAATCCATGGAAAAAGGATCAGTAATCGTTGATATTGCCATTGACCAGGGCGGTAACTTCGAGACGTTAAACGAAGCAACCACACATGATGAGCCGACTTTTGTCAAACATGGTGTCGTTCATTATGGCGTTGGAAACGTTCCAGGGGCAGTACCAAGAACTTCCACACTTGCTTTGACCAATGATACAATTATCTATGCTTTGCAGTTAGCTAACTTAGGCGTTGTTGAAGCGCTGAAAAAAGATGACGGATTAGCAGCAGGTTTAAATGTCTATAAAGGAAAAGTAACGAATGAAGCAGTAGCAACTGATTTAAAGTACGATTACACTGAATTATCTTCACTCTATTAAAAAATAAAAAGACAGGATGTAGGAAATTTCCTACATCCTGTCTTTTTTAGGCTTTATTCAAAGTGACATTATCTGTCTTTTAATCGACTGCCACCTCTTGGGGTAAAGGAATAATATTTAAAACACCATAGCGCACTCAAACCAATTAAAATGTAAATGATGCGTACACCCCATTGGTCGACTTCGCCTAGTAATGTTTCAACGATATCAAATCCAAATAATCCAATAAGTAAAAGATGTATTCCACCAAAAATCAGTAAAGTTAACGCTGCGCGATCTATTATTTTCACTATAGGTCCTCCTTTATTCACTGCTAGTCTTATCATACGAAATTTAAAGAAAAATGTCGATTGTTTCTTATCGAAAAAAATATAAATACCAGAGTCGAAAAGAATAAAAAAATCTTAAGAATTTTTAATTGGCTCATGTCATTCCTATGTTATACTGAAAATAAGTTTAAGGCAAACGCTGTATGCCCTTACACGAGGCAAGGATACATTGATGGTTTTTTATTGTTTTTATGACACTAAGGAGGAGTAAACATGGTGAAAAGTGATATCGAAATTGCCCAATCTACGGAAATGTTCCCAATAGGAGACATTGCAAAAAAAATAGCTGTCAGCGAAGAGGATCTGGATCATTACGGAAAGTATAAGGCCAAGGTAGACTTCAGTGCATTACATAATAAAGAAAATAAAAATGGGAAATTGATTTTGGTGACGGCCATTAATCCCACACCAGCTGGCGAAGGGAAAACCACGACGTCTGTTGGTCTGGGCGACGCTTTGCAGAAAATCGGAAAAAAGGCAGCTATCGCTTTACGTGAGCCTTCTTTAGGTCCGGTATTTGGCATGAAAGGTGGTGCAGCTGGCGGAGGGTATGCGCAAGTTATTCCGATGGAGGATATCAATTTACATTTCACTGGTGACATACACGCTATTGGCGCAGCCAATAATTTAGTCGCCGCCATGATAGATAATCATATTTATCACGGTAATGATTTGAGAATCGATCCTAGACGTGTGACTTGGCGCCGCGCAATGGATATGAACGATCGTCAACTTCGTTCAATTGTGAGTGGTATTGGCGCCAGAACAAACGGCATGCCAAGAGAAGACGGCTTTGATATCACGGTTGCTTCTGAAATTATGGCAGTGCTTTGTTTATCACATTCGCTGGCTGAAATGAAAGAAAAATTAAGTCAGTGTTTGATCGGCTACACCTTTGATAACGAACCCGTTAAATTAGGGCAGTTGAAGGCACAGGGGGCTGTAGCGACCCTGCTTAAAGATGCATTGAAACCTAACTTGGTACAGACGCTTGAACATACACCGGTGTTTATTCATGGGGGACCGTTTGCGAATATAGCCCACGGGTGTAACAGTTTGCTAGCAACGAAAATGGCTCTCGCTCATGCCGATTACGTCGTGACTGAAGCCGGTTTCGGAGCTGATTTAGGTGCCGAGAAGTTTATTGACATCAAATGCCGTATCGGAAATATCAAGCCGGATGCTGTGGTTATCGTGGCCACGATTCGGGCACTTAAGATGCATGGCGGCGTTAAAAAGGCAGACTTAGCTGAAGAAAATACAGAAGCACTAAAAAACGGATTGCCCAACTTACTGAAGCATATTGAAAACATCCAAAAAACATTCAACTTGCCGGCTGTGGTGGCGATCAACGCTTTCCCTGGCGATACGCAGAAAGAATTAGACGTCTTAAAAGAAGCAATCAAAGAAACTGGAAGCAACGTGGTTCAATCAAATGTCTGGGCTGAAGGTGGCGCAGGTGGTATTGAACTGGCGGAAGAAGTCGTAAAATTATGTGAACAGGAATCTCAAATGACATTCGCTTATGAGCTGGAAGATTCCATTGCAACAAAAGTGGATAAAATTGTGCAGTCCGTTTACGGCGGAAAAGGGACAGAGTGGAGCGTAGCCGCAAAACGTACAGCTAGACGCTTAACGAAACTCGGTTACGGTAATTTGCCCGTCTGTATGGCTAAAACGCAGTACTCGTTATCCGATGATCCGAAAGCGCTAGGCAGACCCACAGATTTCGAAGTGAATGTCCGTGATTTATCCGTCTCTGCCGGGGCCGGTTTTATCGTGGTCTTGACAGGTGATATTATGCGGATGCCTGGATTACCCAAAGTACCTTCTGCTGAACAAGTGGATGTGGATGATGCAGGTAAAATTACCGGATTATTTTAAGGAGCGATTCGAATGAATGAAGTAATATTCTCAGCTTATTTAACGGAATTAGGATCCAAAGACGGCTCTTCCGGAGGCGGCAGTTCGGCAGCATACATTGGAGCGATGAGTGCTTCTTTAGCCCGAATGGTGGCAGATATTCAAAAAGACAAGAAAAAATACGCTGATCAAAAGGATAAACTCGTCTATCTCTTGAAAGAATCACAGCGGATCAGAGAATCGTTTGAGGATTTAGCCAAGGCCGATGCTTTAGCCTTTAAACCTGTTTTGGACGCGTACAAGTTGCCCAAAGAAACATTGGAAGAACAGGGTTTGCGAGACGCAGCGATCGAACAGGCGTTGAAAACGGCAGTAGAACCACCACGCACGATGCTGGATGAAGGGTTGAGTCTTATTCGTGTGTTAGAGGAACTGACCTCCATGCGCATGAAAGGGACGATCGTCAATGATCTGATGGTAGCGACACTGTTTATGGAAAGTGTTTTAGAAACCGCGGTGTTAAACGTTACAATCAACACAAAATTAATGAAAGACAATAACTTGAAGAACCAATTAGAAAAAGAAGCGAAAAAAAATCTGGTCCAAGGGAAACAACGACTCAAAAAATTATCCGATTCGATCAGCTTTTTCCTTGAACACAACAAGTGGCCAGAATACCAGACAGAGGAGGAGTGACATGACGGTTGAGTTAAGCGGAAAACCTGTGGCACGTAAATTATTGAATCAGGCTAAGCAGACAGTGGATGATTTGAAAAAAATCGACTATTTACCTACTTTGGCCATTGTAAGAGTGGGGACAGATAAATCCTCAATTTCATATGAAAATGCTGCAATTAAAGCGATGAAGCGTGTCGGCATTGAGGTTGAATCAGTTGTTTTTGAAGAAACCGTGACATCGAAAAAAGTAATAGACGCCATTATCGGACTCAATCGAGACAAAAAGATTCACGGCATCCTTGTCATGCAGCCTTTACCGGATTCGCTGTCCAGAAATGATATTGCACGCTGTATTAATCCCAAAAAAGATATTGACGGCCTGAGCCCTGAAAACTTAGGTCGGGTGGTGGAAAATGACAGAACTACGCTTGTACCCAGTACACCCAGAGCCGTTATGTCACTGCTAAAACATTACAACATTCCTTTAGAAGGAAAGGATATTTGTGTGATCGGGAGCAGTCCGGTGGTTGGAAAACCATTGACTTTAATGCTTTTAAACGCCGAAGCAACGGTAAGCAACCTGCATGTTAAAACAAAAGACACGAAACGCTATACTAAACAGGCAGATATTGTTATTTCTGCCACAGGTGTGGTCGAGTTGGTAACGGCGGACCATATTAAAGACGGTGCGGTGGTTATAGACATCGGTTTCGGTTATAAAGACGGCAAGCCCGTTGGGGACGTTAAATACGAAGAGGTGGCGGCGAAGGCTTCAGCAATCACGCCTGTACCTGGTGGTGTGGGAGCAATTACGACAGCGGTTTTAGCTGAACAAGTCGCTCAGGCAGCCTGGAATCAGTGCGTAGAGTAAACGGATAGTGAGGTGATTTTTATGGGGAAAGAAGAACTGCGTAAAGGAATGTTGATTTCGTTAGAAAAGCTTGGCTTGATAGAAAGAAAAAAAGCTGAAAAAGCGATGCATGAGCATTTATTTGCATCCTCTTTATGGAAACAAGCCCAATCGATTGGCGTGACATTGTCTACTAAAAAAGAGTGGGATACGAAAACAATCATCGAACGAGCCTGGATAGAAGGGAAAAGGGTGTGCATACCGAAAGCTATTCATCAAACGCGCGCCTTGGATTTTTATGAAATAACGTCATTCCTTCAAGTTGAAAGAGGGTATTTCGATCTGCTCGAACCGGTCGTCAGTGAGACGGAACATGTCGATGAGGCGACGATCGATCTCATGATCGTGCCGGGACTGATTTTTACTCGTTCGGGTCACCGTATTGGCTTTGGTGGGGGCTATTATGACCGCTTTTTAAAGCATTTTGAGAACACAACGGTGTCTCTTTTACATTCGAATCAGTTGATCGACTCATTCCCTGTTGAAAATCATGATATTCCGGTCCGGTATCTCGTTACGGAAGAAGGCTTGATGCGGACACAAGAAAAAAGTTGAACTGGTTTTTCTTGTAAGTTTAGCTCAACAAATATATACTAATAAAAGAGTAAGGGAAAAACGTTAAGTGCTAGGTGGATGGGATGTTGCCACTAGACGAAAAAACAAATGTTTTGCGATTTTTCTCTGCATCCGCTTTAAAACTGAATAGTTTTTTGGCGAGGACTCTTTAATTTGACTGCCTTTATACCGCAGTTCGATTGCCTTTTTCAGTAAATTTGTCTACTGAAGGAGTATGTAAATTAAAGGAGATCTTCGAATATGAATGAAACATTGAACAAATCTGTTGAACGTAAATTGCCATGGGATTATGCCATAATTGGTGTGATTGCTCCTCTATTGTTATCGTTGGTGATTCCGTTTTTAAGGTCACAAAACGGGACAAACGGGGCACACTATTTTGTTGGCCAGTATGAAAACTGGAAAATGGTTTTAATAGATGCTGTCTATCTCTTTGTTTTCACGGGAATATTATTTTCCCTAGGGATATATGTATATGGACGCTTAAAACGCGAGAGTACGTTAATTAGTCTTTTGATCGGTTTCTTGCTAACTGGTGCTGCCTATTTTTTGTTTTTACAGAATGAGGTTCTCGAAATACAGGGTATTTTTGCAGGCAACGGCGTGATATATGGCATCGTCTTTTTATTCTACGGCTGGATGCTGCTGTTTCGCATGCTGAGCTTGTCTAAATGGGAACTGGATACTAAAGGCATAGCCATCGTCGGCATATTAATGGCCATGACGATTGCCCTTGGGAAAATTGGTATAATGACACCGATTGTACGCATTACCTTTTCTTTTCTACCTACTGCACTGATTGGCCTACTATTTGGGCCGTGGGTCGGCGGGGTTGCCGCAGCGCTCAGCGATATTTTAGGCTTCATTATCGGTGGCGGCGTCGGTGGCTTCTTCCCCGGATTTACATTGTCTGCCTTTCTGAGTGGGCTGTCCTACGGTGTGTTTTTACACAAAAAGAAAGTCACGAAGAAGCGGGTGTTTATGGCTGTGGCATTTAACACACTATTTGTTAACCTGATGTTAAATACGCTCTGGCTTCATATATTGACGCAAAATCCGATAGCTGTTCTTTTACCACCTCGTTTGATTCAAAATGCGGTCACGTCAGTTATTCATTTCCTAAGCATCTGGTTTATTGCAAACAACAAACAATTGCGAAAAGTGTATATGAAATACTCGACTGCGAAGTCTTAGTGAATTAAATCAGAATAAGCCGCTCAAAAGTTTATCTAAACTTTTGAGCGGCTTATTTATTTAAAGGATTTAAGTGGAATGATTAAGCGCGCACGCCTAATCTCAATCGACATCATGGACAAAGATTATTGGCAGCGAATTGGTATCGCTCAAGAAGAAATACTTGTGGGCACGACGAATGCAGTACTTTTTATTCAGCTTAAATAGTGACGTCTTGACGTGTATATTTTGCAAACCAGTCCGTGGTGTCGATCCAGTCAATGTGACGAATATCTTCTAAAGCTATTCGTTTCAGCGTCTGGTCACGTTGTTTGAGGTAAATCGAATTCTCTTTGAACCCGATGATAAAGCCTTCAATATCCGGAAGATAGTACCCTTCTTTTATGACATCCAGTTGAATGGCAAGTGGTTTCTCTCGTGCGTAACTGCGATACAAACACGCGCTGATTTCTTCCATCGACTGTTGCGGTTTGGGAGAGATGAGTAGGGAGTACGTGGTTTGTTTTTGCTTTTTCAATGCCTCTGAATGGTCGGACAGCATCAACCCGAGCCACTTCATTTTCCCTCTGTCTTTGTAACCTAATGCATCAGGAGAAAGTGTAACTACTTCTTGTATCATTTGTTGTTCCTCCTTTAGTTTGATGAAGTGCTCGAATGATTATTTATCATCTTTTCCGGACCGGTGTCCACCTAGTAATTTAGCCCGTTGTATGGCCATCCCTCCGCGAGACAAACTGCTGGCATGTAGCAGCGACGTATACCCAAATTTTTTCCGAATAGAGTCAATGGTCTGGTCTAAATCTTCTTGACTGATCAAGGTTTCGGCTGCATCAAATAAGGAAAGCTGCAAAGCAGACTTTGCATCGATCTTGCCGAAAGTGACGTTCACGACACGAATGGGCACGGGTTCATAGTGGCGGTTAAAAATGATCAGTAAGCCTTCAACGATTTTTCTGGATGAATCTGTCTGTTCGATCAATAGTTGATGGCTAAAACCGCGTTCGGCGACATCTTTCGAATAACCGATGCTGAGTTTGACCAGACCAGTCGTAAGGTGGTGCTTACGCAAACGCAGGGCGTTCTCTTCAGCCATTTCCCGGATGACGATTTCCACTTCGTGTTTTTCAACATAATCCCTGTTCAATATTTGGTTTTTACTAAACGATGTTTGTTTTGGTGTAAAGTTTTCCGATAAAAGGGTGCGGTCTATCCCGTGAGAATGAAAAAAGAGTTGTTCGCCGATGACGCCAAACCGCTTTTTCAAACTCTTTAAATCAGCTTGTGACAGATCGTAAATAGAATGAATGCCCAGTCGCTGCAGATGCTTTTCGGTTCGTGAGCCGATGCCCCAGAACTCGTTCATCGGTGCGATTTCCCAAATGGTATGAGCGACGTCCTCGTAATGCCAGGCAGCAATATAGTTGTTTTTGGGATTGTGCTTGGCATCATGATCCAACGCTAATTTTGCCAGCAGTGGGTTGTCACCGATACCGATAGTGACGACCAGATTCATTTTTTTCCAGATGAGATATTGAATTTTTTTGGCGATCTCTTCTGTTGTTCCGAATAATCCGTGCGAGTGGGTGACGTCTAGGAATGATTCATCAATACTATAGACATGTAAATCGGAATCCGTGACGAATCGCTTGAATAGATTCACGATTTCCAGATTTTTTTCCACATATAACGCCATACGCGGTTCGACGATCTCTATCGCGGCATTTTTAGGGATTTCATACACGCGTGTACCTGTTTTCACCCCGTACAACTGCTTCACTAAAGGTGAGGCAGCGAGGACCAGACCGCCGTTATTGTCCGGTTTGCTGACGACGGCTATCTTGGCTTTGAGAGGGTGCTGTTTTCTTTCGACCGCTTCAACTGAAGCAAAAAAAGATTTCACATCGATACATAAAATGTCTCTATCCGGTTCGTTAGAGTAATCCATTACTTGTATCATGACTTGTTCTCCTTAAAGGGAATGTATGTTTGTTTTAAGTATAAGAACATATATTCGAATCGTCAAGGGGAACAATTTGGAAAAACAACTGGAAACAAAAAAAAGTCACTCACTATCATAGTGATAGCAAGTGACTGCGTTGATTATTTTATTTTAAGAAAGTAATACTTATTTTCCTTCAACGTATGGAACACCTTTGATCGACACGTCGATATTGCCACGCGTTGCTTTTGAATAAGGGCAATAGGTATGTGCTTTTTCTGCAAGTTTCTGCGCTTTTTCTTCCGGCATATCTTCCACGCCAACTTCAACCTCGACACTTAGTTTAAATCCGCCGTCTGTTGGGTCCTTGTGTAAGTGGACGGTAAGTGTGACTTGGGAACGGTTATCGATTTTCTCTTCTCTTTTATAATGGTCTAAGGCGGCATGATAACACGCACTGTAACCCATAGCGAAGAGCTGTTCGGGGTTCGTGCCGTTACCCTCGCCACCCATTTTTTTTGGTACATCGATGTTGACTTCATATGAACGGTCGGGTGAATGACTTTCACCTGCACGTGCTCCGGTATTAATTGCGGAGGTAGTGTATACAATTACTTCTGACATATTTAACTCTCTCCTTTTATTTGGTCTGTATCGAGTGTAACAAAAGAAAAGAGAATAGTGAAGTCAGAGGCTTTATAGGATTAAAGCATGAGTATTGATCGCTTGAGCCACACCGTTTTCATTGTTAGAAGTTGTTTCAAAATTAGCGACAGCTTTGACTTCTTTTGTGGCATTCTCCATCGCAATACCGATGCCCGCAAAGTCGACCAGATCGATATCGTTTCCGCTATCTCCAATTGCCATGACTTCTTCTCTGGCAATACCGAGACGAGTTGCTAGTGCTGCCACTGCTTTCCCTTTACTGGCTTCTTTATTCAAGATTTCAAGATAGAAAGGTTCGCTGCGTAAAATAGTATAGTTCTCCCATACGTTTTCAGGGAGGCGAGCAATAGCAGCTTCTAAAATAGGAGCCTCGTCGATCATCATCATTTTATTATAATTGACCGTTGGATCCATTTCTTCAGGCGTACGGTAGAATAAGGGGATATTTATAATAAACGATTCATGCACGGAATACTTACTGATATCCCTGTTAGGAGTGAAAATACCTTCATTATGAATGGCATGGAAGTGAGAACCAGCTTCAGCCGCTGCTTTTTCTAAAACAAGGTAATCTTGGTGAGTCATCGTATAGTCAATGATGCTTTCTCGGGTGTGGGTATTTTGAACAAGCGCACCATTGTAAGTGATAACGTAATCGTCGGATTCCTCCAGGCCAAGTTCTTCAATTAAGGGAATAACACCGGGAAAAGGTCTTCCAGTACAGAGAACCACATATATGCCAGCCTCTTTTGCCGCACGTACGGCTGCATTTACTTCTTTCGTAACTTTTCTTTCTTTATTTAACAATGTGCCGTCTAAATCGATAGCAATCAGTTTTACAGTCATTTTTTTCCTCCGTTTTTATGATGCTCTGGATGCGTAATGGCACCGTTGATAATGTAGTGCTGAAAAGCATCGTACTCTTCTTGAAATATGTTGATATTCGCCGTATCTCTTTCCAGGAATTCTTTGGGTACAAACAAACGATGATCTCCGTGTAAAATGCCGCTCAGTGATTTGACGATGGAGCTGACTGTGCTTATTTCTACTAACGTGCCGTCTGATTGGATGAGATGAATAGGCGTTTTATTCTTCAATTTATAATCATATGGTAAATCTGAACTGCTATTGGTTAGAGTGAATAGATTTTTATCGTAGTGAAGGTTACCAACAATATCCCTCAATATTTCAACGATTTCTTCGTCTTTACCTTTTTTAAAAGTAACTGACTTAAGTGGTTTTCGGTTCAGGAACATCTTTGATAACTCAGTCAAGTAAGCATCATCGCTTTCGGTCCACAGGATAATGGCGGTCTGTAAAACACCATCATCTAATTTCAAATAATCCTCTAGCGTTGCCGTTTCTTCAAAAAAAGGATCCAAAAGAGGGAAAACCGGGTAAAGTGTGCCGTCTTCAAAGAGTTGTTTGGCTCGGTAGAGTAAACGGTCTAAAGTGACTTCCATGCCACGAGAAGCGGGGTGGAAATATACCTGCATGTACATTTGGAAACGGCTGACGATATAATCTTCAACAGCATGCAGTCCCTGGTATTGAAAAGCGATGCCATCTTTATAAGGACGGATCACACGTAAGATACGCGACAGGTCAAAGGCACCGTATGTTGCGCCAGTGAAGAAGGCATCGCGTTGCAGATAATCCATCCGGTCCGCATCGATCTGACTTGAAATAAGCTGGATGACTTGCGGATTGCTGTGCTGTTTTGTGATGACACTGGCCACTTGATTAGGGAAATCCAACGACACCCGTTTCAGGACAGCGTTCACTTCAGTGTTCTCAGATAAAATGATGTCCGTCGTGATGGCTTCGTGATCTGTTTCGAATATTTTCTCAAACGTGTGAGAAAAAGGACCGTGCCCCACATCATGAAGTAAGGCAGCACAAAGTGTGACTAGGCGCATACTGGAATCCCAATCGTTAGGATAGTTACGTTCAAACATATCGACGATACGACGTGTCAGTTCATAAACGCCAAGGGAATGAGAAAAACGGGAGTGTTCCGCACCGTGAAAGGTGAATTGAGCCGTACCTAGTTGCTTGATGCGGCGTAATCGCTGAAATTCTCGCGTATCGATCAGGTCTAAGATCAATCGGTGATGAACGTGAATATAGTCATGGACCGGATCCTTAAAAACTTTCTCGAATGGGAGGCGGTCTGATTTTTCAAATGATTGGACACACATGCGTCTATCTTTTTACTTCAGCTTCTAAAATCGTGACTTTTAGAAGGTGCTTGGTGAAGTGAAAAGAACTCCTTTCTTTAACCTTCAGCACTGCAGGTTTATTGCGGCAACATTTTCTGATTGCGTTTGACCATTTTTTCTAACCCTTCCACATAAGACGCATGGATAGAAGGAGAAAAGGACCCTTCGCGTAACGTAACCGCGGCGTCTGTAAACACCGATTTTATAAGCTTTTTAACGTCTTCTACGGTAAAGGGATGATTCAAAGCCTGTTCCAAAGTGGTCATGGACTCGGGACGGACCGTTGGAAAGTTCCAGTTAGTCTTTTGCTGTTTAAGTCCGACATCATAAAACGTTCGGATCATCTCGGCACGCTTTTGTTGGTCCCCGGAAACACTTAAGTAAATCATGATAGCAATACCGCCTTTTAAACGTCTTTGAGCGATCCCGGCAATTTTCTTACCATTGATACTCAAATCAAATTCTCCGGGACAATATGAATCAGAAATCTCATACGCATCGACCTGTTCGTCAAATGACGAAAAAGCAGCCTGAATAATTTTGTGCATACGTGTATAACCATCATTGATGGAGAGACGGTTTTTTTCTTCAGGGAAAATGAGCGAAAAATTGAGGATGTCTTCATCGCTGACCACAGCCAGTCCGCCGGAATTACGCACCAAGTAGGGAAAGTTATAGGATGAAAAGATCTGAAGTGCATCATTTAAAAAAGGAAGTTTCGTATCCATCATCCCCAATATAACATAAGGAGACGTCGTCCAGAAATGTAAGATGGGTTGTTTTTTCTCTCCGGCTTCTTTAATTAAAGCATCCGTTAAGGCAAAATGAGAAAATCGGTGATCGGTGTATTCAATAGGAATATTATCGAAAACCGAAAATTTCGGTAGCGCGTTTAAAAAATCGAGAGAATCAGTCATTCGTATTCCGCCCTTTTCAGTTGTGATCGTTCGTTTCAGATTCAAGTATACCAAAAAGAAGAGGGGATTGGGGCGATTGCTGATGAATTATAGATGAGACGTTATGATACATTTATGCTAAACTAATAGAGAAGGTTTTGATATAATAAATGAAGAGAGAAAGATAGTAATGTGTAGTTACGCAACTAATCGTGTGTACTAACAGAGATGAGAAAGGAAGGGGCAACGATTATGCCTTCAGAAGAGTTGAAAAATGGTTTGCCAGCTGAAATTAAAATGGAAACCTCGTATGTACAAAACGGTGAAACGCATCATCATTCATTTGAAGAAAATGGACGTGTGGTGTATATGAATAGTAGCTATTATATTCGATTTGAAGAAGCTCATGATCTGAAAGCTATTCCGGTCACGATAAAAATCAATCCGGATGGTGTGGTCCAATTAATCCGACGTGGGGAACAAACCACACGATTCGTCTTTAATAGTGACCAGGACACTGAAACAAATTATCACACAGCGGCTGGAATCATGCCTTTACTCGTGACAACGACTGATTTACGTGTGAGCTATTATGATCGGCCGTTTGCCGGACGCATATGGGTAGATTATACTTTGTCAGCGAATCAGCAAAAATTAGGAGACTACCAGATTCGATTGCGTTTTACAACATAATCGTGTAATATTAGTGGGTTGAAACGAATAACATAAATTTAAAAATGAATGAAACGAATGAGAGGACGTGTAAGTCGTGGAATTAAATCAATTTAAAGGTCAATCCAAACAAGAATTAGCAATGGTAGACGTTGCGCACGCGATACTACAAACAACTGGACAAGTTAAGGAATTTAACGATTTATTATCTGAAGTTGCGGATTACCTAGGACTATCCAATTCAGTCTTGGATGAAGAAATGGTTCAATTTTATACAGATCTTAATGTAGAGGGCCGTTTCATTTCGCTTGGAGACAGTCGTTGGGGCCTGCGTAGCTGGTATCCTATTGATGCAATCGATGAAGAAATCACTCATGACAATGATGAAGAGGACGAAAAACCTCGTCGTAGAAAAAAACGTCGTGGCTTTGATGATGAAGATTATGATTACGATGACGAAGATCTAGACGAAGAAGATGATGACGAAGACGAAGATGATGACGATGATGACGAAGAGCCAATCAAATATGGTGCGGCTGTCGAAGTGGATGAACATGGTGTCATGGTAGATGACGATGACAGTGAAGATTTAGGCGAATACAAAGATGACCTCGATGATCTCGGTGATGAAGAAGAAGATGACGAAGATCTTAAAGGTCTAACCATCGTGGATGACGAAGAAGTCCTCGGCGATGATGAGGAAGACGACGAAGAGTAATCTTTTGTTCTACTAAATAAAAGAAATAAAGTAAAAGGAGAGTCATTCCCGGAGGTTAAAACCTCTAGGATGGCTCTCCTTTTTTGTGCTTTTCCATTTAATGCTAAATCTATTACTACAACTGAAACTCAAGCTTATGTATATAGAATAGGTACCGGAACAGTATGTCAGATAAGTTTGCGTTGGAGTGGTAATATTAGGGTAAGTAACTACAGATATAATAGTTTGGAAATAAAATCAACAAGCCTTCTATTTCCTACTGTTTATGATACTCTGGGTTATAGATTTATGTCAGTCCAACCAGCTGCATTAGCAGGAACGGTCCACGCCGGAACTTTTTCTGTTCCAGTATCAGTATCAAAGATAAAGTTAGATTTTTCAGGACTTCAGCTATATGATATGGCTGGTGATTGGTTAAGTGTTTTTGGAATAAGAAATGCTTCTGTTAACTAAATAATTAATTCACAGGGGGAAGAATGGAAAACAATAAACAAGTAAAAAGGATGTTAGAAAAAAACGGATCGAAGCTTAACATCAAGGGAAGTATAGCAGATCCGATCGATGTTGTTCTCAAGTTGGTGGACATTAAAAAATGTTCTAAAGAGATCATGCCAGAGTTCTATCTGAAACCAAAAACAGAACAAATGTACTACTCTATCAGAAATATACCTGAAAATATTAAACGAGAAGACTTTCTTTTAAATCCATCATTGGAATTCGAAAAAAAGCAGATATAGAAGATATAGATTTGAATATTTACGAGGTTCTCATTAATGAAAAGAGCCGGAAATATTATTTAAGTGATTTCGAGGATTCATATATGCTGTTTTTTGGAAACAGAAAAGTGATATATGTAGTGCTAGATCCCTATTTAGGTCTAGCCGATACTAATAGCGATTTATTTTTGAAAGAATACCTTTATGCGAGAGGAATCACAAAAAAAGATCTCGAAGAACAAACATTTAATTTGTGGGAGCATTTAACAAGTTTTGATTGATGGTTGCCGACGTTTGATTAAACTGAGAAGATAGAAGCAATAAAAATCAGCAGGCAGTCTGCAGTTGATTGACAATAAGATAACGTGATCGGTGAATCCTATTCTGATGAGGAACTTATGGATTTAATGGGTGTCTTTCTGACTCATGCTGTGGAGCTAGTCGCATTCAAAATAGTGATCAACAACTCAGAATCTTAATTGAATAAATATAGAAAGAGGATGGACATATGATTACAGTGGTAACAAAAGTACAAGGGAATTCGATTGTGGTGGAGCTACCCTCAAATAATGGGATAAAGCTGAATATCAATCAGGAATATATAGTTGTCTACACCCAAGACGGAACGATCATCCTTGTACCGGCGAGTGAAGGTCCCTTTTTGGAGATGGGAACAGCGTAAGTCACGACAGGAAAGACCATCATTTAGCTTTTGATTTAAAACGTTCAATAGTTTCTGAAAATACATATATTTGAAAGGTTCAAATTAAAACCCACCCATATCAGACTCAGCTGATATGGGTGGGTTTTAACGTATGATATTATCTTCCCAGTAAATAGCCGACTAAATAAGCTACGATCGCTGCGAGTCCACCAACAACCAGCATTTCCAAACCAGACCTGAACCAGTTTGACTGGGTGACGCGGGATTTAAGAGCTCCTAGAATGAAGAGGGTGATTCCGGTCAGAATGGAAGCCAGTAGAAAGGCATTCTCCAGCATGAATGGACTGAACGTGGAAAACACGTAAGCCAGAAGAGGAATGAGTCCGAAAACGAAGAAAGAAAAGAAGGTGACCGTCGCATTTTTCAGGGGACTTTCGACGCCGCTATCGTTACCGTATTTCTGGTTCACGATCTGGTCTATAAAGGGCGTGTCATACTTGGCGAGTCTCGTAGATATGCAATTGGCATCTTCTTCTGAAAGTCCCTTGTTCTGATAAGACCGTGACATTCGATCCACTGCCTCCGAATAGTTCTCTATCACTTCCTGTTCGGTCTGGTTTTCCACTCCATCACGGTATTCTTTTTCTGATTTACTGGAAAGATAATCTCCGACGGCCATAGAAAAGCCGTCCGCCAATAAATTTGAGAATCCTAAGATGATGACAATTCTTATGGCCAGAGAAGCTCCAGCAACTCCGGAAACAACAGCGAAAGTGGTGATAATACCATCTAGTCCACCATATACCATACTCTTGATATATTCTCCGCCTTTGAACCGTCTTTTTTTGGTTTCCATTCTATGGTCCTCCTTTATCCATCAGTATTGGGTTATTTTTTCTTGTTCAAGAAAGTAACCAGCTCCGATTCCTGAATGAAACTATCGTCGTACCCTAATGCCTGAGCAATTTGAGTGACGTACGGTTGTTCCAGATACGCTTCTTCAAGGATCATTTTTTCGGAAAAAACATCTCGGGTCTGTCCGTCTAAAATGACTTCGCCTTGGTTCAAGACTATAGTCCGTTCAAAAACTTCTGCCGCAAAATCCATGTCATGCAGGATACATAAGACAAGCTTTCCGTCTGCCTTTAATTCTTCAATAATCATTTTGATTTTTTCTTTGCCCGCAAAGTCTTGGCCCATCGTCGGTTCATCAAAAATGAGCATCTCTGTGTCCATCGCTAAAATGGATGCCAGGGCAATCAGTTTTCGCTCGGACAAACTTAAATCGTACGGATTATCTTTCACTTTCGACTCCAGATCGACTTTCTGTAAAGCTTCTCGCGCTCCTTTTTCAGCTTCAGCATGAGTAAAACCAATATTCAGCGGTCCGAACATGACTTCTTCCAAGACATTTGTCTTGAAAATCTGGTCGTTTGGATTTTGAAAAACAAGGCCGACACGCTTAGCTAACTGAGCGGCTGTCTGGTCGGCGATGGATTCGCCGTCGATCAGCAGTGTGCCTTTGGAAGGCTTAAGCAATCCTTTCATTAATTTAACCAGTGTCGTTTTCCCAGCACCGTTTTGCCCCACGATTGCTGTTGTCCGTGAGTCAAAGGTCAAGTCCAGACCTTTAAAGATAGGAACGTCTGGAGAATAGGAAAAGGTGACGTTTTTGAGTTCAAATGTGTTCATTTTTTCTCCTCCAATCGTTTGAATTCCTGAATGGTCACGGGATACAAGTCGGTATCAGGATAACGAACGTTTAAAGCTTGCGCTATCGATGTCACCACTGGTGGGCGGACACCGAACTCTTTCAAATCTGATCGGGAGAAGATTTTTTCAGGCGTATCCAGATCGATTTGCTTGCCTGCATGCAGCAGCAAGACGCGGTCCGCATACTGGGCGATCTGCTCCATTTTATGTTCAACTAAAATAATCGTCATGCCCTTTCCGGTCAACTGTTCGATGACTTTAAAGACATCTTTGGACCCTTGAGGATCGAGCTGGGAGGTCGGTTCATCTAGGATCAGCACTGCCGGCTCCATCGCTAAGACACTGGCGATGGCGACACGCTGCATCTGACCGCCTGATAAGTCAAAGGGATTTTTGTCTTTCATATTGTAGACATCCAGCAGCTTCAGATATTTCTCAATTCTAAGATGCATCTCTTTTCGAGGTAAGCCCATATTCTCAAGACCAAACGCGACTTCTCCATAGACCGTTTGTTTCGCTCCTGTCATCTGAGAGAAGGGATTTTCAAAAACCAGTCCGATATTTTCAACGATTGTAGCTATTTCATGTTCGCGAACGACCAAGCCGTTCACCGTCACTTTGCCGCCATAAGCTCCTTTATAAAAATGCGGGATGAGTCCGGCTAAAGCGTAGCAGAGCGTCGACTTTCCGGCGGTGTTTTCTCCCACGATACCTAGACATTCTCCTTTTTCTACGGAAAATGATAGATCATCGAGAATGAGGGTGGTGGTATCTGGATACCGATATTTCAAGTTTTTCACTTCTATGACACTCATCCAAAAAACCTCCAGACGATACCCATGACGACGATGCCGGCAATCAGACCGGCAATCAGTTTGTTATGGGGATACTGCTTCGCTTCATTTAAAAATGTTTTTTTCATCGACGATTCAAAGCCGCGCATTTCCAGAGCGATTGAACGCTCTTTGGTTTCGTTCAATGAATTCAAAACCACAGGCCCGATCAGAGGAAAGAAAGCTTTCACTCGCGTGAGCAGATTGCCTTCTGTTTCCACCCCACGTGAACGTTGGGCATCGGTTATTTTTCCCATGGTCGCGCGCATCTGTGGAATGAGCTGGAGAACTGAGAGAATGACATGACCGATTTTTGGGGACATGCCTTTTTTGATCAGCCTTTCCACCATTTCATCTGTTGCGGTGGTTAGAATGAGGACACTGAAGGCACCCACCATGACCAGTACGCGCATCACTAAAACGAGTGCGACATACAGTCCTTCTTCATAAAAAACGAGCGGACCGATTGTGAACAGTTCGGTCACATTGTCAGGATGGAAAAAGCCCTGCACGATAACGAGTGAAAAAATCAGAAACATACTCAATGTCACGATCGGTAAGCTGTTGCGGAAAACTTTTCCAATAATCAACAGCAGAAACGTGACGAAGAGAATCCCACCGATGTATACAGGTTCCGGCAAGATATAAGTCAAGGTGATGCTTGCCGCGACATAAAGAAGTTTTACAAGCGGATCGAGTCGATGGATAGGGCTGTTTCTTTTGACATATAAGGTCATGGTATTCATAGAATCATCCTTTATATTTCTTCGATTTCAGAATCTTGGCGGTATATATTGGTCAGGGAATTTGGCAGGCCTTTAAAAATAAAGTAACTGATCAGAACGGTCACGACTTTATCCGGGACATCGACGACGATGCTGTCACCGAATGAAGCAAGCCATTGTGGGATGTCGTTTGAGATCAGGAATGTATAGAAGGCATCGCCCCAGATATTCCCCGTTTGGCCACCCCAGAAGATCATGTTGAGCGGTGTGGAGACGATCGCCGCAACGACACCGGTAACTAGACCGACGACGACAGCTTTTTGAACGGAGGCGATCCAGCCTTTGTAAGCCATGACCCCGACTGTGATACCGATAGCCGCACTGGTAATGGCGTAAACAGTGGAGATAGGGTCTGCTGTGATACCGAATACAATATTGTTGATAATACCGGCTGCCGCGCCAATGACGGGGCCGGCCAGCATGCTCGCCAGGACGGTTCCGATCGAATCCAACCATAGCGGTAAACGGAGTAAACTGGCAAATAGTTTCCCTATATAATTGATGCCGATGGCTGCAGGAATCAATACGATTGCAGCTGTTGATAATTTCAATGACCACATACTTTTTTTAGTCATAACAAACACTCCCTATGATTTAGTAGTTGATTCAGCATTTAAAGATACAATTGTTTCCAAAGCTAGTTTTATTTCGTCTTCTTCGCCTTTTCTTGTCAGTGATTCACCCGATTGCAACTGATTGATGCCTGACTGCAAATCGCCTGCATATGGAACGACAACGTTTAAGACGGAGGCTGCACGTAATCCCCTTAAGCGGGCCAAGGTAAGTAAAGCCGCTGTTTCCATGTCTGAACCGAGGATGCCTTGTTTAGACCAGTGGGCATCGATTGATTCTTCATGATCCGTGTAAAACGAATCATGACTGCGCACCAGCCCCACATGATGGGGGATATTTAAGTACTCAGCATGCATTTTGAGATGAGTAAGAATAGTATGATTGCTTATTGCCGGATAATTTGAAGAAATGTAGGCCTTTGATGTTCCCTCATCTCTTACAGCACCTTCGCTGAGAATTAATTCTCCAATTCTAATATTTGGCTGCAGCGCCCCACTACTGCCGATGCGAATGAGTGTGTGGACACCGATCTGCTTCAGTTCTTCCAGCGCGATGGCCATTGAGGGTCCGCCAATACCGGTGGATACGACTAAGAGCGGAACACCTTTATACAGGCCTCTCACACTTCGATATTCCCGGTTATAGGCTAGTTCCACTGGTTCTTCCAAGAATGCTTTTACCCTGGAGACGCGCTCCGGATCGCCCGGCAGCAAGGCGTAACCGGCTCCTTCTTTTTCAGTTAGGTGGATGTGTGGCTGTTTGTCCATCTTTTACCTCCTGTCATATTATATTTCACCCGCTTAATAAGTGTATAAACGTGATGATTATACTCAACCTATTTTATCATTTAAAAGGTATCTTTACACTTTTTACGATAGGAAAGTAAGGATACATTTTTTTGGTAAATGTGACCGCGCTGTTTCATGTAAATGCGGACTATTAAAAGTATATACTGAAAAACGATAAAAAGTGAAACAATTCATGCTTGACTATCTTATATCGACCCTTTATTATATTTATTGGGCACGATTTAAATAGATAGCGTAAATAACGTCTATTTCAGGTGCAGTAAACAAGGCATAAATAAAGCTCCCTATTCGTTTATTTGAATAGGGAGCTTTTCATATTTTTAGAGCCTATTTTCCTATCCCTAGATCAATTTAGGAGGAAATAATTATGACAAAATATATCTTTGTAACAGGTGGCGTGGTCTCGTCGATCGGGAAAGGAATTGCGGCTGCTTCGTTAGGACGTTTATTGAAAAATAGAGGTTTGAACGTAACGATCCAAAAATTCGATCCATATATCAATGTCGATCCCGGCACCATGAGCCCTTATCAGCACGGGGAAGTGTTTGTAACAGAAGACGGTGCAGAAACAGATTTGGACTTGGGACATTATGAGCGTTTCATTGACATCAACTTGAATAAGTACTCGAATGTCACGACCGGTAAAGTATATTCGGAAGTGATCAACAAAGAACGCCGCGGGGATTATTTGGGTGCGACCGTTCAAGTCATTCCGCATATTACAGATGAAATTAAGCTTAAAATCATGCGAGCGGCAGAAACGACACACGCAGATGTGGTCATTACTGAAGTTGGAGGAACAGTTGGCGATATTGAATCGCTCCCATTTTTAGAAGCCTTGCGTCAGATGAAAAGAGACGTGGGTTCAGAAAATGTGATGTACATTCATACAACACTTATTCCTTATCTCAAAGCAGCAGGAGAGATGAAAACCAAACCGACCCAGCACAGTGTGAAAGAACTTCGCGGCTTGGGTATTCAACCCAATGTACTGATTGTTCGATCGGAATATCCTGTGAGCCAACATTTAAAAGATAAACTGGCGTTATTTACAGACGTGGATTCAAAGGCTGTCATTGAATCGCTGGATGTCGAAACACTCTATACGATTCCGTTGAATTTACAGAAACAGGGCTTGGATCAGATTGTCGTGGACCATTTAAACTTGGATGCAAAAGAAGCCGATATGACAGAATGGATCGCCTTGGAAGAAAGAGTACGGAATTTAGAAAACATGACCCGCATAGCTATCGTAGGGAAATACGTTGAATTGCCGGATGCTTATTTATCAGTCGTCGAAGCACTTAAGCATGCGGGATACGCATTAAATTCAGACATTGATATCAAGTGGGTCAATGCCGAGCTCTTGTCTCCGGCAGAAGTGGTCCAGGAACTTCAAGACATTGATGGCATTCTAGTTCCCGGAGGGTTCGGAGAACGCGGACTGGAAGGGAAGATGCTGGCTATTCAATATGCACGAGAAAACAAGGTGCCTTTTTTAGGCATATGTCTGGGTATGCAGCTGGCTGCCATAGAATTTGCGCGTAATGTAGCGGGGCTTGAAGGTGCGGGTTCTGCAGAAGTCGACCCAGAAGTGAAACATAATATCATAGACTTGATGCCTGACCAAAAGAATGTGGTCGATATGGGTGGGACACTTCGTCTGGGTTCTTATCCATGTAAAATTAAAGAAGGCACTCACACAGCTCAAGCTTACGAAAATGAAGAAATCATCAACGAACGTCACCGACATCGTTATGAATTCAACAATCACTATAAACAAAACCTGGAAGAAGCCGGGCTTACTTTCTCAGGTGTATCTCCGGACAACCGACTTGTGGAAATCATCGAACTTGAACAGCATCCTTATTTTATCGGTTGTCAATTTCACCCGGAATTCAAATCAAGACCGAATCGTCCACACGCTTTATTTGTTTCTTTCGTTGAAAAAGCAGGGAATATTAAAAAAATAAAATAACAATGAGAAAAAATTTAGAAGATATAGAAGAGTTATAGACATTTTCACTAGTTTTATTGTGAAATATTGTTTATACTAAGGATGAAGCCGAGCGCGTATCTCGGTTCAAAAAGTGCGCAAAAATATTAGGAGGAATATATATATGACTCGTTTAGTAAGTATGACAGATATGTTGAACAAAGCTTTAGCAGGAAAATATGCTGTAGGGCAATTCAACATCAACAACTTGGAATGGACACAAGCCGTTTTACAAGCAGCACAAGAAGAAAAATCTCCAGTTATTTTAGGTGTTTCTGAAGGAGCAGCTAAATACATGGGTGGATTTAAAGTTGTTTCTGCTATGGTTAATGCATTAATGGACGAAATGAATATTACTGTTCCTGTAGCATTACACTTGGACCATGGTTCATCTTTGGAAAAATGTAAAGAAGCGATCGATGCTGGCTTTTCTTCAGTAATGATCGACCATTCTCATGATCCAATCGAAGACAATATTTCATTCACTAAAAAAGTAGTAGAATACGCGCACGCTAATGGCGTTTCTGTAGAAGCAGAAATCGGTACTGTCGGCGGAACAGAAGACGGCGTTACTGGCGGCGTAATGTACGCAGACAAAGACGAATGTAAACGTATGGTAGACGAAGCTGGCGTTGATGCATTAGCAGCAGCTTTAGGTTCTGTCCATGGTGACTACGAAGGCGAACCTGTACTTGGATTTGACGAAATGAAAGAAATTTCTGAATTAACAGGTGCTCCACTTGTATTACACGGTGGATCAGGAATTCCAACACACCAAATCGAAAAAGCAATCAAATTTGGTCATACTAAAATCAACGTAAACACTGAATTACAACAAGTATGGACAAGACGCACACGTGAAGTTATTGCCAACGACGATAAAGTTTACGATCCTCGTAAAATCATCGGACCTGGTAAAGCAGACATCACAGCTACAACTAAAGGTAAAATGAAAGAGTTCGGTTCTTCAAACAAAGGTTAATACCAAAATTTAATAAGAGAAAGTCAATGTACAGCTTAAGTTAAGTTGATTGACTATCCACAAAGCACTTCTTTGGGACGATGATAAATCGTTTCAGGAAGTGCTTTTTTTGTGCTCGAAACGATGAAAGAAGAGAGGAATGTTCATTAAGATAATCATTTTCATAAAGCAAATAAAAAAAATCAAAATAATTATAGTGATAAACCCACCTAATTGAACAGTATAAGAGATAGGTATTAAAATAACTTATACAAAGAGTAGGAGACCTGATATGGAAATAGTGAAATCCCGCATTCAGCCAGAATTACTAACGGCATTAAATGTTTTAGATAAACGGATGGCATTACCTGTTAAAGAGAAACAGCACATCATCAACATGGAAAAGGGCTACAAAGGTGAAGCGCTGTTCGACGCGCTTGTCAAAGAATACGTTCGAGCGGATGTGCTTGTTCTAAATGATTTGTTGTTGACAATTAGTGAACAGACAGTCCAGATCGATTCGCTTATATTAACAGCGGACACAGTTTTTTTATATGAAATTAAAAATTATAAGGGTGATTACCAAATGAAGTCAGGTCAGCTACTGACATTAATAGGACAAGAAATAGGTGATCCGTTAACACAGTTGAAGCGAACGACTTCCTTACTGAGACAGTTATTTCAGCAGTGGAGCATAAATGTAATTGTTGAAGCTGCAGTGGTATACGTTAATTCCACCTTCACTCTCTATCATGCAAGTCCAGAAGATCGTATTATTTTACCGAATCAGATCCCTGCTCATTTCACTAAAATAAACCGTCAGCGCTTGCCCTTAAACAAAAAACATCGTTATCTAGCTGAAAGATTATTATCCGAACATAAACTTATAGTCCCTTATCAGAAACAGCTTCCTGACTATGATTATCGAATCCTTAAAAAGGGGATAACATGCAGCAACTGTGGGTCGTTTGATATCCAATTTACCCAACGAACCTGTTATTGTGAAGACTGTAATAACAGAAATTCAAAAGAAGAGACGATAGTATCAAATGTGGAAGAGTTTAGATTGCTTTTCCCGAGTTTGAAAATTACACGAAATATAATTCATGATTGGTGTGGTGAAGGAGTTTCTAAAGAAAGGATCAGTCGGATATTATTGAAACATTATAATAAAACGGGTCAAACATTAGGGACTTTTTATGAGTGAAGTTTTATAAAGATCCTGAAGAATGAAATGACTCGTCACTAGACGAGTCATTATCCCAATAAGACCTATTCAGCCATACTAATAGTAACTCGATAAGGAAGAACGAATTGAGTAGCTGCTATAGAGCTTCATAATAGTAACTCGACAAGGAAGAACGAATTGAGTAGCTGCTATAGAGCGTCATAATAGTAACTCGATAAGGAAGAACGAATTGAGTAGCTGCTATAGAGCTTCATAATAGTAACTCGACAAGGGAAAACGAATTGAGTGGATGCTATAGAGCATCATAATAGTAACTCGACAAGGGAAAACGAATTGAGTGGATGCTATAGAGCGTCATAATAGTAACTCCGAAAAGAGAAAGCGTTGAGCAGGCCCTATATCAACCAACAAAGATGGTTTTCTGGGAGAGGGGGGATATTTCCAGTATTGAGGTAATTAAAAAAGGAAAGCGGTCGAGTATTCGACCGCTACCTCTCTCTAAAAATGAATATTCAAACTAATCACTTACTTAAAGTTAGCTTTTCATGTATGCTTACTAATCGAGATAATATTTCTCGCTTCTGAAGTGAACCGTGAGATTGAGAATGTATCTCGTATAAATATAAGAGAGTGACGATGTGTGTCTGAAGGTTATGGTTTTTGAAAATTCAAATTAAATGCTTCAGAATAAGGCATTATATATAACGTTAGTCACTTTATAATGTAAAGTAGATGACAGGCAGCTTTCAATTCGTATAACACGTTGTATTTGGTTAATGAATTGTTTATACTATTGATAGCTTCAAAATAAATAGCTTTTAAAGATAGAGGTCTCATAGTGTTAAATAGGATTACTACAAATGATTTAACTCAAATAGCTTTATCAACCGCATTCCTCGCTGTCGCATCACTAGTTATAATACCTATCGGAATGGTTCCAATTACCCTACAAGTCGTTCTTTTTTTGTTGATTCCTGCCATCCTTGGACCAGTGAAGAGTATCCTAGTCATTGGGCTCTATACTATTGCCGGGTTGCTGGGATTTCCAGTTTTTGCAGGCGGGTTGGGTGGAATCGGGCAACTATTGTCCCCTTCGTTTGGCTATATACTAGGAGCGATTCCAATGGGATGGTTCATCGGAAAAACGATCGAACGGACGGAAAACAAGGTGCAAACAGGCTCGGTCATGTTGATAAGTCTGATTATTCTTTACGTTATAGGAATTGCTTATCAGTATGGGCTATTAAACTTTGTTCTCAGTACACCAGTTGCACTGTCAACGCTGATAAAAACAAATCTGACTATCTTTTTTCCAATCGATAGTTTGAAAGTACTTATCGCAGTGATTTTATATTACAGATTGAAAAAAATGTCATTTTATAAACGTATCAATAAATACTAAAGATTTTTGAAAAAGAGAGGATTACACATGACACAGAAGTTAATTATAAAAGGTGGAAAATCATTAACGGGAGAAGTAACCATTTCTGGGGCTAAAAACAGTACGGTTGCACTTATTCCTGCAGCAATTTTAGCAGACTCACCCGTTACATTAGAAGGCGTTCCAAACATTTCGGATGTTCATTCACTTATCTCGATCTTAAACGATATGAACGTGAAAACATCATTTGAAGGAACAACATTAATAATCGATCCCACAGAAATGGTATCTGTACCAATGCCAAGTGGTAAAATAAAAAGTTTGAGAGCCTCGTATTATTTTATGGGAGCTTTACTGACCAAATTTGGTCAAGGCGTTGTCGGCCTTCCCGGCGGTTGTTTCTTAGGTCCGCGACCTATTGACCAACATTTAAAAGGTTTCCGAGCATTGGGAGCAACAGTGGAAAACGAATTAGGTGCGATGTATCTTAAAACCGATGAAGACGGATTAAAAGCTGCACGTATTTATCTTGACGTAGTGTCAATTGGTGCAACGATCAATGTGATGCTGGCAGCCGTTAAAGCTAAAGGACGTACGATTATCGAAAATGCCGCGCGTGAGCCGGAAATCATTGACGTAGCGACGTTATTGAATAATATGGGCGCTAAAGTACGTGGAGCAGGAACAGATGTTATTCGTATAGATGGCGTTGAAGAGATGCACGGTTGTCGTCATACTGTTATACCTGACCGCATTGAAGCAGGGACCTATCTGATCATGGCTGCTGCCAAAGGTAAAGATGTGAAAATCAATAATATTATCGTGGAACATTTAGAAGGCGTTATTGCCAAAATGGAAGAGATGGGCGTTGCTTTAGAAATCGGTGAAGATTACGTTCGCGTGACAGAATCAGATCGTCCACTTAAAGGTGTATCGATTAAAACATTGCCATATCCAGGTTTTGCAACAGATTTACAACAACCATTCACCCCCCTTCTTATGTCAGCTCAGGGCGAATCAATGATTGTTGATACCATTTATCCTAAACGGATCAAACATATTCCTGAATTAAACAGAATGGGAGCCAACTCTCGCGTAGAAAGTGATGTTATCTTAATAGAAGGTGGTCGTCACCTTGAAGGCGCAGAAGTCATGGCAACCGATTTACGTGCCGGCGCATGTTTAGTCGTAGCTGGTTTACTAGCAGAAGGAGAAACCGTTATCGGCGGTGTAGACAATATACTCAGAGGTTATGATAATATTGTTGAGAAATTAGCCGCTCTCGGAGCAGACTTGCGTATGGAAGACCGAGAAGATTAACAGACAGGAGAGCATAGAGTGGCCAAGTTTATCACGTATAGCGAGCTGCAAGAAAAAACGTTAAAAGAAATTTATGAATTAGCCAAAGACTTAAAAGTACCTTATTATAGCCAAATGAATAAAAAAGAATTATCAATGGCTGTTATTCGGGCACAAGAAGAAAAACAGGGCTATTTCCGAGTGAGTGGTGTTTTAGATAAAGTCAGTCATCAAGATTTTGGATTTTTACGTCCGATCAATTACTCTCACAGTAATGAAGATGTCTATATTTCAGCTTCTCAGATGACACGTTTTGGACTAAGAAACGGCGACAAGGTGACAGGGACAGCCCGTCCGCCTAAAGAGGGCGAACGTTATTACGGATTAATGAATGTCCAGTTAGTGAACGGGAAAAATCCGGAAGAAGCAAGAGAGCGTCCGCATTTCCCGGCATTAACGCCTTTATATCCAGAAAGACGGATCAATTTGGAGTCATCTCCTGATGACTTATCTGCTCGTATTATTGATTTGATCGCTCCGATTGGATTCGGACAACGTGGACTGATTGTAGCCCCACCTAAAGTAGGGAAAACAACATTACTTAAAGAAATCGCCAATGGAATCAAAAAAAATCATCCTGATGTTGAATTGATTGTCTTACTTATTGATGAGAGACCTGAAGAAGTGACAGATTTAGAACGGAGTATTGACGGCGAAGTCGTGCATTCAACGTTTGATCAACAGCCACAGAATCATGTTAAAGTAAGCGAACTGGTACTGGAGCGCGCGCGTCGCTTAGTAGAAGACAAACAAGATGTGGTCATTTTGATGGATAGTATTACACGTCTTGCTCGTGCGTATAACTTGGTAGAACAACCGAGTGGGCGTACGCTTAGTGGCGGGATCGATCCTGCTGCGCTTTACCGTCCTAAACGTTTCTTTGGTTCAGCCCGTAATGTTGAAGAAGGTGGAAGCATGACAATAGTTGCGACGGCCTTGGTAGATACGGGGAGCCGCATGGATGATGTCATATATGAAGAGTTCAAAGGAACGGGTAATATGGAAATCCATTTATCTCGTGAACTAGCAGAACGTCGTATTTATCCAGCTATCGACATTAGAAAATCGAGCACAAGAAAAGAAGATTTGCTCTTGTCTACAGAAGAATACGAAGCTGTTTACAAGTTGCGTCGAGGCATGCGAAATGATTCATTGGAGTATACGGATCAATTCATCAAGACATTGAAACGGCACAAAAAGAATAATGGCTTTGTAGAAAAAGTACTGAAACAGTAAAAAGATTGCGTGTTAGTGAAAAAAATCAAGCAAAAGATTGCATCAAAAAAAAAAACATGCTAATATATGAAGTGTTGCATATCAAAGAAATAAGTTAGAAAAGCAAATCATTGCACAAAACAATGCATTTGTTATCTATCTTGACTAACTAATAAAGATAACTATGGAATCGCAAAGATTTCATGGCCGTTAAGGAGTGAAAAAAATGAAAAAAGGCATTCATCCAGAATATCGTGATGTCGTATTTATGGACACAACGACAGGCTTCAAATTCGTTTCAGGATCTACTAAATCAGCAAAAGAAACAGTAGAATGGGAAGATGGAAACGAGTATCCATTAATCCGTGTTGAGATTTCTTCAGATTCTCATCCATTCTATACAGGACGTCAAAAATTTGCTCAAGCAGATGGACGTATCGACCGTTTCAACAAGAAATACAAATTGGAAGACTAATAAGATTAAAAGCTCTGGCTATCCAGAGCTTTTTTTTAACTTAAATTAGGTATTATTGATATTCAAAAAAAGAAACGCATGAGATTTAAATGTGTCAAGTTACTTATAATTCAAAGTAGTCTCGTTAAGTGTTAAGATGATGAGGTACTCCCTCGGTTCATTAAAAAACCGAAATCTCAGCAGTGTCAGTGTGCTTCATGTAGTATAAAAATAATAAGATAAATCAGACAAAGGTATAACATGAAAATTGCTATTCCATTTAATTATATCTGATGATAGGGACAGTCTTTATCCGCTTTAAATGTATCCGGCTCATGATAAAAAGTTGCAACTTTTAAAAAATGTTGTAGACTAAAAATATGCTAAAATAAAGATATAATTCCGTAAGAGCTGAGCGTAACTGCGACTCGCCTGCGAATAGGAGGAAGACTATGAAGCTTTATGTGATATATGGTGGAAAAAGTGCTGAACACGATGTTTCTGTAAAATCTGCTTTTTCTATCTTTCAAAACATTTACTATGAGTATTATACTGTGATACCTGTATACATTACGCACGAAGGAAATTGGTTTAAAGGCGCTGAAGTTGAAAGCAGAGAAAGTTTAATTTCCAAAGATGAGCTAGTGAATACTGATGACAAAATACCTTTCTTATTTAATGAACTGACCGAGGGAGAGTCTGTAGCTTTTCCGGTTCTTCATGGACCAAACGGAGAAGATGGTACGATTCAAGGCTTGTTTGAAACATTAAATATTCCGTACGTAGGTGCAGGCGTTCTTTCAAGCGCCGTAGGTATGGATAAAGTATTAAGCAAAGTAATCTTTAAAGAAGCGGGACTACCTGTTCTTCCTTACAAAGAAGTCAAGGTAAGGGACTGGAGAGTCGATCAAGAAGCAGTGTGTGAAGCTATCGAGACGGAAATAGACTACCCCATGTACGTTAAACCGGTTAATCTGGGTTCAAGCGTAGGCATCACGCGAACACTTAATAAAGAAGAATTGATTCAAGCAATTGAATTAGCCTTCAATTATGATTATCGTGTGGTTGTTGAAAAAGGAGTACAAGTACGTGAAATAGAAGTAGCTATACTCGGGAATGAAGATGTACATACATCGGTTCCAGGTGAGTTGGTTAAGCAAAAAGATTTCTACGCGTATGAAGATAAATATTTAAATCAAAAAGTTGTTCGAGAAGTTCCAGCCAACTTATCCCCTGAATTGACAAAAAAAGTGAGGAAAATGGCTGTCGAAGCTTTTGAAGCAATTAATGGCTCAGGCATTTCTCGAGCCGATTTCTTTTTAACTCAAGATGGCGAAGTTTATATCAATGAAGTCAATACGTTTCCGGGCTTCACATCTAACAGTATGTATCCAAGAGTTTGGGCAAAAACAGGTCTCCCATATGATGATTTGATTGAAGAAGTTATTCAATTAGGGATACGCAGATTTAATGACAAATATAAACTAAGCACCAAAATTACAAGAGATGACGGAAAAGTAGAAATGGAGAGTACTAATGTCGAAATGGACACTTTATGAAATCGTTCAAGCGGTGGATGGCAAGCTATATAATGGCGACACGACAGAGCATATAGAAGGGGTCTCCTTTGACACCCGAACGTTAGTCAAAAATAATTTGTTTGTACCATTAACGGCTGATCGAAATGGACATGATTTTATTCAATCGGCGATCGACAAAGGAGCATCAGCAACGTTCTGGAGTGATCCCATCGAAGATGCCCCAAAAAACATTGCGGTTATTCAAGTCGAAGATACATTGAAAGCTTTTCAGGCTTTTGCTCAGTATTATTTGAAAAAAGTATCGCCAACAGTTATTGGCATTACCGGTAGCAATGGTAAAACAACGACAAAAGATATGGTAGAGGCAGTTGCTTCGGCAAAGCTTAAGACCCATAAAACCATGGGAAACTTCAATAATCACTTAGGTTTGCCTTTGACTATTTTAGAAATGGATCCTGATACAGAAGTGATCATACTGGAAATGGGTATGAGCGAAAAAGGTGAAATTCATTTGCTGTCTGAGATAGCTGAACCCGATATTGCGGTCATTACCATGATCGGCGAATCACATATCGAGTTTTTGGGTTCACGGGAAGCCATTGCTGAAGCGAAACTGGAAATCGTTGAAGGCATGCATCGGGGAACGCTTATTTATCCTGGGGAAGAACCATTACTAAAAACCAAAATAGACAACGGGTGGGTCGATGAAAAGGTCGAAACAGTTAAAACCTTTGGCAAAACATCCGGAGTTGATCTGTATTCAACAGAGATTCATACTGAAATGAAACAGACACTATTCAAAACCAACCAGCAAACAGATACCTCCTGCACGTTGCCCATACCTGGAGAATACAATGTACAAAATGCTTTGTCAGCAATACTCGTAGGTGAAACGTTAGGCATTGATCTAGCCGATATCTACCAGCAGTTATCTCACTTTCAATTAACTAAAAATCGATTGGAATGGATAACAGGTGTGAACCAGTCTGTCTTGTTAAATGATGCGTATAATGCGAGTCCGTCATCTGTGAAGGCCGTTTTGAGTTACTTTCAAGCAATAGAGGTACCCAATCGCAAAGTTGTCGTTTTAGGAGATATCTTGGAGTTAGGCGAACAATCAGAAGCTATGCACCGAGATTTATACAAAGTGATTGATCCGGAAGCTATCGATGAACTTGTTTTATATGGAGAGCAAATGAATGCTTTATATAAAGAAATGCTGAAAACAATGGATAAATCCAAGCTCAACTATTTTACGGGAGAGAAAGCACCATTGATAGACCATCTAAAAGAAACGTTACAACCTGCAGATACCGTGTTGTTTAAGTCCAGTTTCAGCACAGGCATGCTTGAAGTTGTGTCTAAGTTAAGTCAAATTAAAAATAAATAAAACGTATTCATTTTTTTGATTAATAAAAACAAGTTGAAAATGTAATGGACACATGATAAGATAACACTTGTAAGCCAGACAACTGTTCGTTTAGTAGATAGAAATATCTACCGTATGAAAATTAAATAATAATACTGAGTCAAGATAAATGTCATGCCCCTGGTGTACCGCATCGAATGATGAGATACGTACACTAGGGTCTTTGTTTGAACAGAATCATGGAACGTTCTGTTTTCAAGAAGTGATCTTTCTCTATTTATGAGTAAAATCATCCTTGGCTCTTAAACGAATATTTGCTAAGGAAAATAATAGGAGGAAACATTTTTTGAAATTTAATGAACTAGATTTAATAGATGAACTACTGAAATCCATAGAAGAAATGGGATTTGAAGAAACCACACCAATCCAGGAACAGACCATCCCTCTAGCTTTAGAAGGTAAAGACGTTATTGGACAAGCACAAACAGGAACCGGTAAAACGGCTGCTTTTGGTTTGCCGATGTTACAGAAAATCGACGTTAAAAACCATAATGTTCAAGGGCTAGTTATTGCACCTACTCGTGAATTAGCTATCCAGACTCAGGAAGAAATCTTCCGTTTGAGCAGAGATAAAAAAGTTAAAGTAACGTGTGTCTACGGTGGAGCAGACATCAAAAGACAGATTCAACAAATCAAAGGTGGCGCTCAGATCGTCGTTGGGACTCCCGGACGTATGCTTGATTTGATTCGTCGTAAATCGTTGAAACTGAATCAAGTAGAAACACTTGTTTTAGATGAAGCGGATGAAATGCTAAACATGGGCTTCATTGATGATATCGAATCGATCATCAAAGAGACTCCAAAAGAACGTCAGACATTACTATTCTCTGCAACAATGCCAGAACCAATCAAACGCATTGGTGTACGTTTCATGAAAAATCCTGAAACTGTACGTATCCAAACGAAGACATTGGCTGCATCTACGATCGATCAATATTATACAAAAGCTAGAGACAATGAGAAGTTTGACGTCTTAACACGTCTCCTTGATGTACAAAATCCTAAATCAGCTTTGATATTCGGACGTACTAAAAAACGTGTCGATGAATTATCTAAAGGTTTAGAGATGCGTGGCTATCAAGCTGAAGGAATTCATGGCGATTTATCTCAAAGTAAACGTATGAGTGTCTTGAAAGACTTCAAAAAAGGTAAAATGGATATCTTAGTAGCAACAGATGTGGCTGCTCGTGGATTAGATGTTACCGGATTGACACACGTTTTCAATTATGATATCCCTCAAGATCCTGAAAGTTATGTCCACCGTATTGGTCGTACAGGCCGTGCCGGTGAAGAAGGCGTAGCTGTAACGTTTGTTACTCCTCAGGAAATGAGTTATCTGCATACGATTGAAAAACTAACCAATCAGCCATTGACTGCTCTTCGTCCACCAACCAGTGATGAAGCATTAGAAAGTCAATTGCAATCAGCTATGAAAGATATTCAAAAAACCATAGATGAGAATGGCTTAGATAAATATACAAATGCAGCCGAAAAACTGCTTGTTTCATATTCAGCTGAAGACTTAGCTGCTGCTTTAGTTAAAGCAATGGTCAAAGATCCGACTGATGTTCCTGTTAATATCTCTCCACAACGTCCGCTTCCAAACAAGGAAAAAGGCCGTGGCAGAGGAAAAGGTAAGGGCAGCAGTAACCGTGGCGGTGGCGGTAAAAGTAGTTATAAAGGTAAAGGCCGTTCAAGTAGTGACAACCAAGGAAAACGAAGCACCACTCGTCGTCCTAAAAGAAATAGTTAAAACTAAAAATAATCAATGAACGAAGTCAGTAAGTGGCCTAGGCCGCTTGCTGGCTTTTATTATTGAAATAAATCGTTTTTCAATGACATTTTGATGTGAATCTGTTAACATAATTAAGTAATAGTAGCATTTGCGGTATTAAGGATAGAGGAATGTAATGATTGCGGGCATAGGTTTAGACGTTGTGGAAATAAACAGGATTGAAAAAGCATACATAAGACGAGAATCTTTTGCGGAGAGAGTCTTGACGAGTAAAGAACGGGAAATCTTTTCTAAACTTAAAGGGAAAAGAAAAATCGAATTTTTAGCTGGACGTTTTTCTGCAAAAGAAGCATTCTCAAAAGCATTAGGAACAGGAATAGGAAAAATTGGTTTTTTAGATGTTGAAATACTGCCAGACAGTTTAGGCAAACCAATGGTAACGCAAAGCCCATTTAACGGGAATGTTTGGGTTTCTATTTCGCACACGGGTTCAATAGCAGTTGCTCAAGTTATTTTAGAAAATAATTAACATGCGTTCTTTCGTGGAATTGTCACAAACACGTATTTAAAATCATTGTCTTTCATGATAGACTTACAGGGAAGGAATAGATGCACATCTTTTCTTGTGAGAGCTATTTTATTCTTCTGTCTTTGCTTTTATGAGCTGAGACAAGAGTATTAGGCAATAATCGTGTGGGGGGCATTATTCATGGAAGAGCATAACAAAAAAATGACTATTGAATTAGAGCAATCTGTGTATGAAGAGATAGAAGAATATTGTAAAGACGCAAATATAGAAGAATCTGAATTAATGAATAAGATGCTTCAATGTTTCATCAAAGATAACATGAATAAAATGGACGCCATGAGGAAAGGGTATGCGGAAATGGGCAATATCAATCTAGAAATTTGCTCAGAATTCGATAACTGTGAAAATGAAATACACACACATATCTATAGGAAAAGTTAACTCATTAAGTAAAAGAGTGTAACACCTGATCCAAAAGGCGCCTTTTAGGAGGAAAGCCTGTGGTTAAACGCGGAGATATTTATTATGCGGATTTATCACCAGTAATAGGATCTGAGCAAGGTGGCATGCGACCGGTCTTGATTATTCAAAATAACGTTGGAAATAAATATAGTCCGACAGTCATTGTTGCGGCTATAACAACGAAGATAGAAAAAGGTAAAATGCCAACACATGTCGAAGTTGGGGCGGATAAAGGATTAGAAAAAAACTCAGTGGTCTTACTTGAACAAGTAAGAACAATAGATAAACAACGTCTAAGAGATCAAGTCACTCATTTAGATAATAAAACCATGACTATGGTTGATGATGCTTTGGCAATAAGTATTGGCTTGTCGAATCAATACAAACACATATAAATCTATTTTAATACTTAGAAAAAGCAGTTTTGGCCTAACAGCTGATACTGCTTTTTGTTTTACATATAACTTTCGATATCTTAAAAAACCGAATGCTCTTAAGGTGTTTTTTAATAGAATAAAAGGTTGTTTGATTAAAGATTAAGTTGTTTATGACGACGAGAGTATTAAAAGTGCTTAAATCTACTAACGAATGATTTGCGAAAGAGGATAGAATAATTGTAAAAGGTATTTGAACTTTTATAATAGAGAGTTGAGTTTCTATTTTTCTAGCTCAACTCTTCTTATGACTTTCGTCCGGTAAAAGCAAGTTGTAGAAGGCTAGTAGAAGCTGTAACCATTTTCTAGGGAATGATTAGTTTTTTGATAATGATAAGTTGATTTTCTGAAAAGAATTGAAAATTGTCACAATAAATGCTACACTACTCTCGTTGTCTTTTTTGACGACCGTGGTTCGAAAGTGCCAACCCACGAGATAAAAACTAGGAGGAAAAGAAATGAAAACAAAACAATTGATAATAAATGCGATTATTGGAGCTTTGTATACAGGAATTACTATACTGATAGCACCTTTTGCTTTTGGGGCAATCCAGCTAAGGTTATCCGAAATACTTAATCATCTGGTGGTGTTCGACAAGAAGTATGCTTACGGCGTGACTGCAGGAGTTTTTCTGACCAACCTTATATTATCACCGTTTGGTGTATACGATTGGACTCTCGGCGTGGGTCACACGGTAATATCATTCGCTGTTTATTTTGTTCTAAGTAAGAAAGTTCAGTCACCGGTTAAAAAAATGATCATAAATACTGCTGTGTTTTCTGTATTTAGTTTTATGATTGCTATAATGCTATTATTGATAGGTGCTGAAGAAATTTTCTGGTTTACTTATCTTACAGTCTTTTTGGGGCAGCTAGTTACAATGGGTCTAGGCATACCTATTATGTTAACCCTCGATAAAAAAATCAATTTCAATAAAAAAATGCAAAGTTAAAAAGTAAAGCACGATATAAAAGACGCTCTATAATCCTCGGAGAGATTTAACCGGAGACTTTAGAGCGTCTTTTATTTGTAAAAAATATTGAAAATCAATCGTTATGCAGATCTTCAACTTCTACCACTTTGAATCCTTTGCGGTCTAGATGTTTTGACAGATCTTCTAATGTTTTTTTAGAAACATTAGGTTCTAAAGTCATTATCATACGTCTAACCATGTTCTCGCGCTGAACATCTAAAGTGATACAACTCATGATGGAACAATGACGGTTAATAATTTTTGCGATGTTAGCCAAATCACCTCTCTCGCCTGGAGAAGCAATAGTTAAAACGTAGCTCCCAGAATCGAGACTCCAAGATTGCTGAAGCAAGTCAATCAACGTGCTATGAGTTAGTATTCCGTAAAAATGATTGTTGTCATCAAGGACGGTAATGTAGGGCAGATCCTTGATCATGAAAAAGATCTTAAAGAACGAAGAATTAAGATGAACATATTTTGTAGCGTTTTTAAGTAAGTGAGTGACCGGTAAAGCCATGTCCCCGCCATTCGCCTTGTGTCTGTATATGTGCATTTTATAAATGTTACCTCTAAATATTTTTCCGCTTTTATCTAATACAGGGACACATCGGTATCCTGTATCTTCTAATAGAGTAATTGCTTCTTCTAGAGTTGCTTCTTCTGACATAGTAGCCACAACGTTTTTAGGGACGGTTAATTGTTTAATCAACATATAAAAATTTGCTCCTTCTCATCCGATTTTTCGTATTTTCACATATTTATTATAACAGATTAGTACTTGGTAACATAGACAAATCAGTGTAAAATAAAGGAAATATGATATTAGGGGAGTTAGCATGAATAAAAGAAATGAAATGATGGATAGACCGGTGATCGATAAAGAGGTGAGAGACTATTTAAGGACATCACAAAAGCAGTTGTCTGGGGCGTTAGGAGAGATAGAAGCGTGGGCTAATGAAAGAAGAGTGCCAATTATCCCACATGAAACGGTCACTTTTTTCAGGTGGTTGTTACCTATACTAGAACCAAAAGAAATCTTGGAAGTTGGAACAGCCATTGGTTTTTCTGCAGGGTTGATGGTTCAGTCGCTTTCTTCGGATTGTCATGTGACAACAATTGAACGAAATCCGGATATGATTGAAAAAGCAAAAATCAATTTTAAAAAAATGAACATTGAAAATAATGTCACCTTATTAGAGGGACAGGCAAGTGAATGGTTGGAGAAGTTGGAAGACGGATCAGTCGATTTCATATTTATGGATAGCGCTAAAGCTAAATACTATGATTTCTTTCCCCATTGTTATCGTATCCTAAAACAAGGTGGAGTATTAGCGATAGACGACGTACTGCAAGGCGGAACGATTCTCGACGAAGATTCAGAGGTTCCTAAAAGACGTTTGAAAATTCATCGTAAATTAAATGCTTTTTTGGATATCGTCTTAGACCATCCAGCGTTTGATTCGTCGATTGTACCTTTAGGAGATGGGTTATTATTGATTACCAAAAGAGAAAAAGTGGATTTTAGTTATATGCTTCCAACAGACTGTGGACAGTAAATTACCAAGATTGTAATTATAAAGCAGGTTCAAAAAAAGATAAGACAATAAAAGGGTTGACGAGAAGGGAGGAATCTGGTATATTTATTCCTGTTGCTGATTTAAGGCAACAAATGCTTTTCTTTTTCTTGTCAGGTCTCGGTCAAACGAGCGACAAAAGAACTTTTAAAAAGTTCTTGACAATCGAATTGAAAGCCTGTAATATTGTACTAGTTGACACATCACGTCGTCAGCGATTGAACGAAATAGATCTTTGAAAACTGAACAAAGTAAACAATCAAATGTGCAGGTGTCTTGTGTCCAATTTATTGGGCCAAGGCAACACAAACGAGTTAACATGTTTAACTCGGAATTATGTAACACGAGCTATTTCAAACTTAAAATTGAGAGTTTGATCCTGGCTCAGGACGAACGCTGGCGGCATGCCTAATACATGCAAGTCGAACGATGAAGCACTCTGCTTGCAGAGTGCGGAAGAGTGGCGAACGGGTGAGTAACACGTGGGGAACCTGCCCATAAGAGGGGGATAACATCCGGAAACGGGTGCTAATACCGCATAGGTGATTTTAGCGCATGCTTTAATCATTAAAGATGGCTTCGGCTATCGCTTATGGATGGCCCCGCGGCGTATTAGCTAGTTGGTAAGGTAATGGCTTACCAAGGCATTGATACGTAGCCGACCTGAGAGGGTGATCGGCCACACTGGGACTGAGACACGGCCCAGACTCCTACGGGAGGCAGCAGTAGGGAATCTTCCACAATGGGCGAAAGCCTGATGGAGCAATGCCGCGTGAGTGATGAAGGTTTTCGGATCGTAAAGCTCTGTTGTTAGAGAAGAACAAGAGGTGTAGTAACTGGCACCTCCTTGACGGTATCTAACCAGAAAGTCACGGCTAACTACGTGCCAGCAGCCGCGGTAATACGTAGGTGACAAGCGTTGTCCGGATTTATTGGGCGTAAAGCGAGCGCAGGCGGTCTATTAAGTCTGATGTGAAAGCCCACGGCTCAACCGTGAGGGTCATTGGAAACTGGTAGACTTGAATGCAGAAGAGGAAAGTGGAATTCCATGTGTAGCGGTGAAATGCGTAGATATATGGAGGAACACCAGTGGCGAAGGCGACTTTCTGGTCTGTAATTGACGCTGAGGCTCGAAAGCGTGGGGAGCAAACAGGATTAGATACCCTGGTAGTCCACGCCGTAAACGATGAGTGCTAAGTGTTGGAGGGTTTCCGCCCTTCAGTGCTGGAGCTAACGCATTAAGCACTCCGCCTGGGGAGTACGGCCGCAAGGCTGAAACTCAAAGGAATTGACGGGGACCCGCACAAGCGGTGGAGCATGTGGTTTAATTCGAAGCAACGCGAAGAACCTTACCAGATCTTGACATCCTCTGACAACCCAAGAAATTGGGCTTTCCCTTCGGGGACAGAGTGACAGGTGGTGCATGGTTGTCGTCAGCTCGTGTCGTGAGATGTTGGGTTAAGTCCCGTAACGAGCGCAACCCTTATTGTTAGTTGCCAGCATTCAGTTGGGCACTCTAGCGAGACTGCCGGTGATAAACCGGAGGAAGGCGGGGATGACGTCAAATCATCATGCCCCTTATGATCTGGGCTACACACGTGCTACAATGGATGGTACAACGAGTCGCAAAACCGCAAGGTCTAGCCAATCTCTTAAAGCCATTCTCAGTTCGGATTGCAGGCTGCAACTCGCCTGCATGAAGCTGGAATCGCTAGTAATCGCGAATCAGAACGTCGCGGTGAATACGTTCCCGGGTCTTGTACACACCGCCCGTCACACCACGAGAGTTTGTAACACCCGAAGTCGGTAGGGTAACCCTTAGGGGAGCCAGCCGCCGAAGGTGGGATGGATGATTGGGGTGAAGTCGTAACAAGGTAGCCGTATCGGAAGGTGCGGCTGGATCACCTCCTTTCTAAGGATATTGCCATTAGGGCAAACGGAACCTACACATTTGATGATTACTTTGTTTAGTTTTGAGAGATTTGTTTTTCTCATTAAAAAAATATTATGGGGCCTTAGCTCAGCTGGGAGAGCGCCTGCCTTGCACGCAGGAGGTCAGCGGTTCGATCCCGCTAGGCTCCATTAGCGATTCTGAAAAAGAATCGCCATTGTTCTTTGAAAACTAGATAGTTGATTATATAACAAACACAAAAGTTAAGACACAACACCGAAACAAAATAAAACTGAGACCGTCTTGTTTAGACAAGACACTCAGCGCTATAAATACCCTTAACCGTCAGGTTAAGTGAATAAGGGCGCACGGTGAATGCCTTGGCACTAGGAGCCGATGAAGGACGGGACTAACGCCGATATGCTTCGGGGAGCTGTAAGTAAGCTTTGATCCGAAGATTTCCGAATGGGGGAACCCATCACTTTTCATCAAGTGATATATCTGTAGTGAATACATAGCTATGGATAAGGTAACGCAGGGAACTGAAACATCTAAGTACCTGCAGGAAGAGAAAGCAAATGCGATTCCCTGAGTAGCGGCGAGCGAAACGGGAAGAGGCCAAACCAAAAGGCTTGCCTTTTGGGGTTGTAGGACTGGCGACATGGACGAGAGCGAATAGCAGAAATGACTGGAAAGTCATGCGAGACAGGGTGAAAGCCCCGTATGCGACATTCAAACTTGCCTAGCCGGTATCCTGAGTACGGCGGAACACGAGAAATTCCGTCGGAATCCGGGAGGACCATCTCCCAAGCCTAAATACTACCTAGTGACCGATAGTGAACCAGTACCGTGAGGGAAAGGTGAAAAGAACCCCGGAAGGGGAGTGAAACAGCACCTGAAACCGTGTGCTTACAAGTAGTCAGAGCCCGTTAATGGGTGATGGCGTACCTTTTGTAGAATGGACCGGCGAGTGACGATGACATGCAAGGTTAAGCCGAAGAGGTGGAGCCGCAGCGAAAGCGAGTCTGAATAGGGCGTTGAGTATGCCGTCGTCGACCCGAAACCAAGTGACCTACCCATGTCCAGGGTGAAGGTGCAGTGAAATGCACTGGAGGCCCGAACCCGTGTACGTTGAAAAGTGCTGGGATGAGGTGTGGGTAGCGGAGAAATTCCAATCGAACTTGGAGATAGCTGGTTCTCTCCGAAATAGCTTTAGGGCTAGCCTCGGATAATATGCATCGTGGAGGTAGAGCGACTGTTTGGACTAGGGGCCCTTATCGGGTTACCGAATCCTGATAAACTCCGAATGCCACAGATGTAGATCCGGGAGTCACACTGCGAGTGATAAGATCCGTAGTGGAAAGGGAAACAGCCCAGACCGTCGGCTAAGGCCCCCAAATTCTTGTTAAGTGGAAAAGGATGTGGGGCTGCTTAGACAACTAGGATGTTGGCTCAGAAGCAGCCATCATTTAAAGAGTGCGTAATAGCTCACTAGTCGAGTGGCCCTGCGCCGAAAATGTATCGGGGCTAAACAAGGTGCCGAAGCCACGGATAGAACCAATGGTTCTATGGTAGGAGAGCGTTCTAAGGGCGTTGAAGCAAGATCGTGAGGACTTGTGGAGCGCTTAGAAGTGAGAATGCCGGTATGAGTAGCGAAAGACGGGTGAGAATCCCGTCCACCGAATGACTAAGGTTTCCTGGGGAAGGCTCGTCCTCCCAGGGTTAGTCGGGACCTAAGCTGAGGCCGAAAGGCGTAAGCGATGGACAACAGGTAGAGATTCCCGTACCAGTCTGCTTTGTTTGAACAATGGAGGGACGCAGAAGGCTAAGATGAGCACGCTGATGGAATAGCGTGTCCAAGCAATAAGTCTGAGAAAGAGTCAAATGCTTTTTCTCGCACGGACAAGTTGTGATGGGGAGGGAATTAGAGTACCGAAGCATCTGATGTCACACTGCCAAGAAAAGCTTCTAGTTAGAAGTAGGCTGCCCGTACCGCAAACCGACACAGGTAGTCGAGGAGAGAATCCTAAGGTGATCGAGAGAACTCTCGTTAAGGAACTCGGCAAAATGACCCCGTAACTTCGGGAGAAGGGGTGCTGACCAATGGTCAGCCGCAGTGAATAGGCCCAAGCGACTGTTTACCAAAAACACAGGTCTCTGCTAATTCGAAAGAAGATGTATAGGGGCTGACACCTGCCCGGTGCTGGAAGGTTAAGAGGAAGGGTTAGCTTCGGCGAAGCTCTGAATTGAAGCCCCAGTAAACGGCGGCCGTAACTATAACGGTCCTAAGGTAGCGAAATTCCTTGTCGGGTAAGTTCCGACCCGCACGAAAGGTGTAACGATTTGGGCACTGTCTCAACGAGAGACTCGGTGAAATTATAGTACCTGTGAAAATGCAGGTTACCCGCGACAGGACGGAAAGACCCCATGGAGCTTTACTGTAGTTTGATATTGAGTGTCTGTACAGCTTGTACAGGATAGGTAGGAGCCTATGAAGCCAGGACGCCAGTCTTGGTGGAGGCGTTGGTGGGATACTACCCTCGCTGTATGGCCACTCTAACCCACGACCGTTAACCGGTCGGGAGACAGTGTCAGATGGACAGTTTGACTGGGGCGGTCGCCTCCTAAAATGTAACGGAGGCGCCCAAAGGTTCCCTCAGAATGGTTGGAAATCATTCGTAGAGTGTAAAGGCAAAGGGAGCTTGACTGCGAGACCT